>DATFZF010000089.1:0-6207 GCA_035314705.1 Steroidobacteraceae bacterium
TCATAAATAGCCATCATGCGGTTCAGGTTTACAGGTCCGGAGACCTTGTACAGATCGTCGCCGGTGAGCGCGAATTGCTCGAGCAAGTAACTGAGAATCTCATCCGGGCAGTCGCGCGCCGTCTCCAGGCGCACCGCATCCCCGTAGCGGCGCGACGCGAGTTCGCCTTCGACGGCGCGCAGCAGGTCGTCGACTTCTTCCTGCTCGACGAACAAATCGCTGTTGCGCGTGACCCGGAACTGGTAGCAGCCGCGCATGTGCATACCCGCAAACAGCTTCGAGACGAATGCTTCGACGATGGTGCCCAAGAACACGAAGTTGCGGCTGCCGAGCTCGTCCGGCAACCTGATCAGGCGCGGGAGGGAGCGGGGAGCCTGGACCACCGCGAGTCCGCTGTTGCGGCCGAAACCGTCCTCGCCCTCGACCACCACCGCGAAATTCAAGCTCTTGTTGAGGATTTTCGGGAACGGCCGCGCCGGATCGAGAGCCAGCGGGCTCAAGACGGGCTCGACTTCCCGGGCGAAATAGTCGGCGAGCCAGGCGGCCTGAGCGCCGGTCCACATGTCGGGCGAGACGAACACCACGCCGCTCTGCGCGAGCTCGGGCATGAGCACATCGTTCAGCAGCTGGTACTGCTCGTCGACCAGACGCACGGCGCGGGTGCGAATCGACTTCAGCTGCTCCGGGACCGACAATCCGTCCGGGCCTCCCTGCACCGCGCCGGCCTCCAACAGCTCTTTGAGACTGGCTACCCGGATTTCGAAGAACTCGTCGAGGTTGGCGCACGAGATGCACAGAAACCGGACTCTCTCGAGCAGCGGAATGCGGCTGTCCTTGGCTTGCTCCAACACTCGCTGGTTGAACTCCAGAAACGAGAGCTCGCGATTGATATAGAGCTGCGGTTGCTGGAGGTCCGTGTCGTTCATGCTGTGCGGCGGCAACGGCTCAATAGATCCGCGAGTGATCGTCGCCAAAGTTGGAGGTCGAATCCTCGAGAATGGCGGAGACGCGGAACACACTGATCGCCGCCGGATCGGCGGCGGGTGGGTCCGTGGCGAGCGGACCGGCTGCGAGCGCGGGCGAGGCCTGCCGCGGCGGCAATTTGGCCAGAAGCGGTGCGGCCAGGGAACGGAATCTCTCTTGGTCCTCCACATGCAGAGGATCGGCGCCCGGCAATCGAACGGTCTGCGGGTTTTTGTGAACCCCGTTCACCAGGTACTCGTAGTGCAGGTGCGGGCCGGTCGCAAGCCCGGTCATGCCGACGTAGCCGATGACTTCGCCCTGTTGCACGCGTGTGCCGACGCGAATCTGCCTGGCAAAGCGCGACATGTGACCGTAAAGGGTCGATATGCTGCTGCTGTGGGCGAGCACCACCGCATTGCCGTAGCCGCCTCTCTGCCCCGCAAAGCTGACTCGTCCGTCGCCGGCCGCGTGCACCGGGGTGCCGGTCGGCGCCGCATAGTCGGTGCCCATGTGCCCGCGAATGCGGTTCAGGATGGGATGCAAGCGGTGCGGATTGAACCCCGAACTGACGCGGGTGAATTCGACCGGCGCGCGCAGCAAGGCCTTGCGCATGGGCACTGCGTCCGGCGTGTAGTAGCTTGCGTTGCCCGCAACCGTCACGAACCGCACCGCGCGATATACCCGGCCGTTATTGACGAACTCTGCCGCCAGCACCTCGCCGTCGCGCAGGTACTTCCCGTCCTGATAGACCTGTTCGTAGACCGCGGTAAAGCGATCGCCCTCGCGAATGTCGAGCACGAAGTCGATGTCCCAGGCAAATACATTGGCGAGTTTCAGCGCCACGGTGTCGGAAATGTCCGCCGCTTCCGCCGCCTCGAACAGCGATGAATCAATGGTGGCGGTGGCGGTGCGGATCCGGGTCTCGACCGGATTTTCGATCATCCGTGCCGCGAATCCGGCTTCTTCCCGCACGACCTTGAGGGTCTGGGTCTCGCTCACCTTGCGTGTGAGTTCCTTGATTCCCCCATCGCTATGCGTGAGCTTGATCGCGTCGCCCGGCTTCAAGAAGTCCAGGCTCTGGCGAATGCCCGGCAAATGGCGAATCGCGGCGAGGTCGGCGATGTCGAGCGCCAGACGGCGAAAAATGCCGTCCAGAGTGTCGTTCCTGCCGACGATCACCTCGATCGTGGAGACGACACTGGCTTGTTGCACGATGACGGGCGGGACGCCGTGCAGCGCGGCGCCGGCTGGGGCGGTTGGCGGAGTCCCTGCGGCCGGCGCGACCGCAGCGGCCGGCGCGGGGGCGGTCGGCGAGGGGCCGGCGGGAGTATGGAGGGCGACATACCAGAGAATCAGCGCGGCGCTCGCCGCCGCGGCATAGGGCGCGAGACGTGTCATCAGCTTTTTGACGCCCCAGATAATGTTGATCGTCGGGAATTGTTGCGATGCAAGTGATTTTCCAGTGGTTTTCCCAGCGAGGCGGCTGCTTAGGCTAGCCGCGAGGCTGGGCTTAGGTCAATGGAACCACTCCTCAGAAAGGCACCGCCAAGGCGCCGCCGGCCGTGCACCTGACGTTTTTTCGCAATATTACTGCCACATTGCCGTTATCGCCCGATGGTATCAACTGCCCCCTTGACCAAAAATAACGGGGAATACAAATGAAACGAGCATTTTTGACGGTGGCGTTGGCGGCGGCGGCCCTGATTTCTTTCAATGCCAACGCGCACGACCAAGACAGGCCGAAGAGTGGTTTCGGGGAGCTTGATCACGTTTTCCTCATCATGATGGAGAACCAGACCAACACCGACATTCTCAACAATCCGAATGCGCCCTTCATCAACGCGTATGCGAAAGTCGCGAATCAGGCGACTCAATATTTTGCCGTCGGCCATCCCAGCGCTCCCAACTATCTGGAAATCGTCGGCGGCTCCAATTTTGGCTTGACCAGCGATTATTGGCCGAGCTGGGTCGGCACCGGGTGCGTCGACAACGCACCCGGCAGCACCGGTTGCGCCCATGCCTTCACGCCGATTTCCGTCGCCGGACTCGACAATGCGGTGGTGGCGACCGCCACGGCGTCGACGGATTGCAATGGGCAAATCACGCTCGCCGGCCCCCCGGCGCCGAACAATTGCGCGCTGCGCAATTACCCGGCGACACTCTTCAGCCCGCGATCGATTGCCGACCAGTTGGTGGCAAGGAACAAATCCTGGAAGAGCTATCAGGAAAGTTTGCCGGCGGTGGAACCCGGCGTCTTCGGCGTCAATTACTCGGACGGTGAGTTCTCCAGCCTGAGTCCCGTGTCGGTGTTCGGGCCGGGACCCATTCAGAAGCTCTATGCAGTGAAGCACAATCCGTTCGCTTATTTTCAGAACATCGAACTCGGCGGCAACGACGACTTGAGTCTGGGCCGGGTGGTCGATTTCGACGGCCCGGACGGGTTATGGGCGGATCTGAACTCGCATGAGCGGACGCCGAATTTTTCCTTCATCGTGCCCAATCAATGTCACGACATGCACGGCTTCGTGTCGGGCGGAACTCCGATCTGCAGCGCAAATACGGCGGCGGAGAGCGGATTTCTCATTTTGCAGGGTGACGCCGAGCTGGCGAAGCTGGTGAACGGAATCAAGGCGTCGGCGGCATGGCAACATGGACGAAACGCCATCGTGGTGGTGTGGGACGAGAACGACTATTCGAATGCCGCAAACCACGTGGTGTTCCTGGTCGAGACGAACTATGCCGCAAACGGCGCCGTCAGCAACACGCCCTACGATCACTTCTCGCTGTTGCGGACTCTCGAGGCAGGATTCGGTCTGCCGTGCCTCAACCATGCCTGCGATTCGACCTCGGTGGTCATGGATGATTTGTTCGGCGGCCATTGAGGACGCAGCCGCTCGCCTTTCACTTTGATTGAGTCGGATTCGCGTTGTCGTCGCCCATGGCCGCGAGGCCATGGGCGGCCCCGGCTCCGAGTTCAATTCCCAAAAAACCTCCTCCGCCAATGGCCCTGCGTGTGCCGATCGCCGCCGGGAGTAGCCGTAAATCAGCGGCCCCCGTACAGTGGGCGACCCCGCAGCGCGCGGGGAATCGTGTCAGGCGGAGGGGCGGGAACTTGGAAGATCAAATCGCAGAACTGAAACGAGGCGCCGTCGACCTCATTCACGAGGCGGATCTGCGCAAGAAAATCGCCCGCGGCAAGCCGCTTCGCGTCAAGGCCGGTTTCGATCCCACCGCGCCGGATCTGCATCTGGGCCACACGGTGTTGATCAACAAGCTGCGCCAATTTCAGCAATTCGGCCATGACGTGATTTTCCTCATCGGCGATTTCACCGGCATGATCGGCGATCCAACCGGCAAGAATGCGACCCGGCCGCGCCTCCGTCCCGAGGACATCGCGGCCAATGCAGTCACTTACCAGGAACAGGTATTCAAGATCCTGGATCGGGAGCGCACCATCATCGACTTCAATTCGAGGTGGTTCGGGAAGATGGACGCCGCGGGCCTCATCGAGTTGGCCGCCAAACATACGGTGGCGCGCATGCTGGAGCGAGATGACTTCGAAAAACGCTACCGCGGCGGTCAGCCCATCGCCATACATGAATTTCTGTACCCCTTGGTGCAGGGATATGACTCTGTTGCGCTGCGGGCGGACGTTGAACTCGGCGGCACCGACCAGAAGTTCAATTTGCTCGTCGGCCGGCACATGCAAGAGGCCTATGGCCAGGAGCCTCAGGTGATTTTGACGACGCCGTTGCTGGAGGGTCTGGATGGCGTGCAGAAAATGTCTAAATCGCTGGGCAACTATGTCGCCATTCACGATGCGCCCGAGGTCATGTTCGGCAAGTTGATGTCGATTTCGGACGACTTGATGTGGCGTTACTTCGAACTCTTGAGCTTCCGTCCCTTGACCGAGATTGCGGCGTTGCATCAGGAAATTCGGCAGGGTCGCAATCCGCGGGATGTCAAATTCGAGTTGGCGCGTGAGATCGTGACGCGTTTCCATTCGGCCGCCGCGGCCGACCATGCACAACGCGACTTTACGACGCGCTTTACGCAAGGCGCGGTTCCGGCGGATTTGACCGAGCAGCTCGTTGAAATCAGCGGTTCGAGCGCCCGGTTGACGGCCATCCTCAAGGACCTGGGTTTTGTCGCCAGTAGCTCGGAAGCATCGAGAAAAATCCAGGAAGGAGCGGTGCGGGTCGATCAGGAGAAGATCGCGAGCCACAGCCACGAATTGCTGGCGGGAAACACCTATATCGTGTCGGTGGGCAAGCGCTCGCACGCAAAAATAAAGCTTGCAAAATCGTGAGGATTCTCGAGCGCCGCAAAGAATCATGACAAGCGGTTGACAGGCCCGAACCCAGGGCTATACTGCGCGCCCTTCCACGCAAAACGCGATTTCCGAGACTTCCCGGCGGTTGACGGGGTCTGAAATCGCGCTATACTTGGAAGTTCGCCCTGGACCTCTGTCGTCCCGGGCCATTCTTTAAAAATTCGAATAGGTAACTTGTGTGGGGACTCGCGTCATTACACCTTTGGTGCAATTGATGATGAGTTTCCAAAACGACCAGCTGTTCAAAGATGTGAAAGCATCGATGAACGGATGTGAGTTCTGGATCTCGATAGCTTCAGTGACTTAGTGTAATTAACTGAAGAGTTTGATCCTGGCTCAGATTGAACGCTGGCGGCGTGCCTAACACATGCAAGTCGAGCGGTAACAGGTGTAGCAATACATGCTGACGAGCGGCGAACGGGTGAGTAATGCTTCGGAATCTACCCAGTAGTGGGGAATAACTAACCGAAAGGTTAGCTAATACCGCATACGTCCTACGGGAGAAAGCGGGGGTCGCAAGACCTCGCGCTATTGGATGAGCCGAAGTCGGATTAGCTAGTTGGTGAGGTAACGGCTCACCAAGGCGACAATCCGTAGCTGGTCTGAGAGGACGACCAGCCACACTGGGACTGAGACACGGCCCAGACTCCTACGGGAGGCAGCAGTGGGGAATATTGGACAATGGGGGAAACCCTGATCCAGCGACGCCGCGTGTGTGAAGAAGGCCTGCGGGTTGTAAAGCACTTTTAGTGGGGACAAAAAGCTACGAACCAATACTTCGTGGTCTTGATTTAACCCAAAGAAAAAGCACCGGCTAACTCTGTGCCAGCAGCCGCGGTAATACAGAGGGTGCGAGCGTTAATCGGAATTACTGGGCGTAAAGCGCGCGTAGACGGTTTTGTAAGTCAGAT
>DATFZF010000090.1:0-22581 GCA_035314705.1 Steroidobacteraceae bacterium
TGGCGGAGAGGGAGGGATTCGAACCCTCGAAGGGCTTTTGACCCTTACGCCCTTAGCAGGGGCGCGCCTTCGACCACTCGGCCACCTCTCCGGTCAGGGACATTTTAGCCCATGCGCGGAGCGCGGGATGATACCCGTCCGAAGCGGTCCAGGTAAAGCTAAAGGGGTCTAGAGGCCGGTCTCAAGCGTCATCGACAATCTTGACGACGGGTGCGCCGGATCGAGCATCGTGGTCTTCTTCGCGCTTGATGCGCTCGTAGATCTCTTCTCGATGCACGGCCACGTCCTTGGGTGCGTTGACCCCAATCCGGACTTGGTTGCCTTTCACGCCCAATACGGTCACCGTGACCTCATTGCCGATCATCACGGTCTCGCCGACGCGCCTGGTCAATATCAACATAATCGTGCTCCTAGCTTGGCATTGCAGCGGCGACAATCACTGCCCGCGATACTGCATCGCCATCAAGCATTCATTCGAGGTTCGGGGAGCGGATTCCCACCGCCACCGGAAGCCCAACCAGCCTAAAGAATACAAGAATCCTGAAGGCAATTGTTACAACTTGTCATCAGAAAAAACAAACCGTTCAATTAGACAGGCGGTTGCGTATCAGGGATTCCACTCCTGCCAGCGCCTTCCCTAAGTTCTCCGGCTGCGTCCCGCCCGCCTGCGCAAAATCAGCGCGGCCCCCGCCCTTGCCGCCAACCTGCGCGGCAACGGCCCCCGCGATCTCTCCAGCCTTCATCCGTGGCAGCAAATCCGCCGACACCCCCGCCACCAGCACCACTTTGCCGTCTTGCACCGTCGCCAGCACGATGACCGAAGAACCCAACTTGCTTTTCAGCTTATCGACCGCATCGCGCAATGATTTAGCGTCCGCACCGTCGATTTGTGCAGCCAAAACCTTAATCCCGCCGACGTCTTTTGCCTGAGATGTCAAATCGCCGCCCTGGCCGCTCGCGAGTTTGGATTTGAGCTGCTGAACCTCTTTTTCCAGCTTGCGGAAACGCTCGACGAGCTCGCGGACCTTCTCGTCCACGTCCTCGCGGCTTCCCCGAACCAACGCAGCAATGTCGCGCAACACCTGCTCCGTGTGCACGACCCACTCGTAGGCCATCTTGCCGGTGATCGCCTCCACGCGGCGGACTCCGGCGGCGACACCGGATTCGGCCAGGATTTTGAACAAGCCGATGTCGCCAGCACGTTGGACGTGAGTACCGCCGCATAGTTCCATCGAGAAATCGCCGATGGAAAGCACTCGGACATCGCTCTCGTATTTCTCGCCGAATAAGGACATTGCGCCCGCGGCGACCGCCTCATCAAGCGCCATCACCTTGGTTTCCACGGGAGCATTGTCGCGAATCGCCGAATTCACCAACTCCTCCACCCTGCGTAGCTCCTCGGGCAGCAGCGCTTGAGTATGCGAAAAATCGAAACGCAGCCGATCGGCGGCGACCAGGGAGCCCTTTTGCTCGACATGAAGCCCAAGCACTTTTCTCAAGGCCGCGTGCAGCAGATGCGTGGCCGAGTGATTGAGCGCGACCGCGGTTCGGCGCTCTTGGTCGACCTGGGCTTGGACAGCATCACCCACCTGCAGCTCGCCGGCGTCGAGCACTCCTATATGTGCAAACGACGCACCGATTTTCTGCGTGTCGCGCACGGTGAAACGCGCCGTGTTCCCGATGAGTACACCGGTATCGCCGATCTGGCCGCCGCTTTCAGCGTAAAAGGGCGTGTGATCTAGCACCACCTGACCTTCCTGGCCGGGACGCAGCGCATCAACGACGGCGCCGTCGAATATCACCGCTGTCACGACGCCCTCGTCGGCCAGACGATCGTAGCCGGAAAAGCTCGTCCTGCCCGACAGCTTGACCGAGTCGCGCAGTTCCGAACCGAACTTGCTAGCCGCACGCGCGCGCCCGCGCTGCGCTGCCATCGCGGCATCGAAGCCTGCCTGGTCGATGGTGAGACCGCGCTCGCGCGCCACATCCGCGGTCAAATCGAGCGGAAAGCCGTAGGTATCGTAGAGGCGGAACACGGTTTCGCCCGGAATCACCGTCGAGGTGAGCTTTGCGGCTTCCGCATCGAGCAGCGCCATGCCGGTGGTCAGGGTCTCGGCAAATCGGTTCTCTTCCTGCGCGAGGATTTGCGCAGCACGCGCCTCACCACTCACGAGTTCGGTGTAGTACGCGCCCATTTCCCGCACCACGCTCGCCACCAGCTTGTGAAAAAAGGGCCGGGTCTGGCCCAGTTTGTAGCCATGACGGATGGCGCGGCGAATGATGCGTCGCAATACGTAGCCGCGGCCTTCATTCGACGGCACGACACCATCGACGATCAAGAACGTGCAGGCCCGGATATGGTCGGCAATCACTCGCAGGCTCGAGGATTCCAGGTCCGATGTGCCCGTAACCTCCGCCGCCGACCGAATCAGCGATCTGAACATGTCGATGTCGTAGTTGCTGTGCACGCCCTGCATGACGGCCGCGACTCGCTCCAATCCCATGCCCGTATCCACCGAGGGCTTGGGTAAAGGCACCAACACCCCATCCGATCCGCGGTCGTACTGCATGAAGACGAGGTTCCAAATCTCGACATAGCGGTCGCCGTCTTCATCAGGCGAGCCAGGCGGGCCGCCCGGGATGTCCGCGCCATGGTCGTAGAAAATCTCCGTGCACGGGCCGCAAGGCCCGGTTTCACCCATGGACCAAAAATTGGATTTTTCGCCCATGCGGGTGCAGCGCGTCGGATCGATCCCGATTTCCTCTGTCCAGATTCGTTCGGCTTCGTCATCCTCCGCGAACACCGTCACCCACAGCCGGTCCTTCGGAATCCCAAGAGTCCCGGTGACGAAATTCCACGCGAAATGAATGGCTTCGCGCTTGAAATAGTCGCCGAAGCTGAAGTTGCCGAGCATCTCGAAAAAAGTGTGGTGCCGCGCGGTATAACCGACGTTTTCCAGGTCGTTGTGCTTGCCCCCGGCGCGGACGCAGCGCTGCGCCGTGGCGGCGCGCGAATAGTCGCGCACGTCCTTGCCCAGAAACACGTCCTTGAACTGAACCATGCCGGCGTTGGTGAACAGCAGCGTGGGATCATTTCCCGGCACGAGCGAACTGGTGGGCAGCACCGCATGTCCGTTCTTGCGGAAGAATTCCAGAAAACTCCCCCGGATTTCCGAGGTCGTCATCGATTTCAATCTAGCGTCGCGTTTCATATTCCTTCTGCGTCTGCATCCAGGTCGATATCAAAGCCTAAGGCTGTTCGTATCTGAGCGCTCGTGAATCCTCGGTAATTTAAGAATCGCACTTGGCGCTGCTTGTCAGCGTAATTGCCGGGCAGCTTCGCGCCAAATTTTTTCTGCTGAGCTCTTCGCAGGTGCACAATCCAGTCCGGATAGGCGTCCAGACATTCCTCGACCAGAGTCCCGTCCAAGCCCTGCCGGCGCAATTCGGCGCGGACGCGGAGCGGTCCTAAGGCCCGCGCCGCGCGATAGGCCACGAAGTTCTCCGTGTAGCGTCGATCATCCAGCAATTTTTCTGCGCGCAGCACATCGAGCAGCGCCGCAATGACCCCCGCATCGTAACCCTTATCGAGCAGTTTGCGGCGTAAATCAGCGGACGCGTGGTCGCGCCGGGCCAGCGCATCGAGCGCCGCCACGCGAGCCGCGCGTGCATCGAGAGGGTCGACCTCGGGGCGGCCGAAGGGCATTAAGCCTCTTTGACGTCGCCACCCCGATTCATGGTCGCCTTTTCCGGGATCAATTTGGCGCGGATCTGCCCTTCGATGTCTTTGGCGATCTCGGGATGCTGCTGCAGGAAGGTGCGGGCGTTGTCCTTGCCCTGCCCAATCCTCTCGCCCTTGTAGCTGTACCAGGAGCCGGATTTTTCCACCAGATTGTGCAGGACGCCGATTTCGATGAGTTCGCCTTCCTTGGAGATTCCCGTGCCGTACATGATTTCGAATTCGGTTTCGCGGAACGGCGGCGCCACCTTGTTCTTGACGACTTTGACCCGGGTCATGGATCCGACCACTTCCTCGCCGTTCTTGATGGCCCCGATGCGGCGAATATCCATGCGCACCGATGAATAGAACTTCAGCGCATTGCCGCCGGTCGTTGTTTCCGGATTGCCGAACATCACGCCGATCTTCATGCGGATTTGGTTGATGAAAATCACGATGGTGTTCGATCGCTTGATGTTGCCGGTCAGCTTGCGCAGCGCCTGCGACATGAGCCGCGCCTGCAACCCCATGTGCTGATCGCCCATTTCGCCCTCGATTTCGGCCTTCGGCGTGAGCGCCGCGACCGAGTCGACCACGACAACATCGACCGCTCCCGAACGCACCAGCATGTCGGTGATTTCCAGCGCCTGTTCGCCGGTGTCGGGTTGCGAGACCAGCAAGTCGTTGACTTTGACGCCGAGTTTTTCCGCATAGACCGGATCGAGTGCATGCTCGGCGTCGACAAACGCCGCCGTGCCGCCGTTACTCTGCGCCGAGGCGATGATGGCCAGCGTCAATGTGGTTTTGCCCGACGATTCCGGTCCGAAAATTTCGATGACGCGGCCGCGCGGAATGCCGCCCACGCCCAGCGCAATATCCAGCCCCAGCGAGCCCGTGGGGATGGTCTCCACCTCGTACGTGGCGCCGGCATCGCCCAAGCGCATGACCGAGCCTTTTCCAAACTGCTTTTCTATCTGGCTCAGCGCGGCCGCAAGAGCCTTCTTCCGATTCTCTTCCATGGGGAGTCCTCAACAAAGTGTGGCGCTATTATTTCATATTCAGCGCTCAACGCTCATCCCATATGCATCGAAATTACTGAGATTTCTCGGGTTTCGGTGTTTCATCCAGTAGTGGCCAGGTGTCGACTACTGTATAGACCGAGTGTGCGCCGCTCGTTTCCGAGCACACCAGGCTGAATGATCGCGCACTCCAGTAAAGCGGCGACATTGCTTGCGGCACAGGGGCTTGCGCGACCTTCCTCGCGAGCGTGACATGCGGTCGCAGCGGCGGTCGGTACTGCGCGCGACTCTGTGCCTGCAAGCGCGCCTGCAGCAGGGTCAACTCCGCCGGAGTCTCCGAGGCCGCAGCGACCAGAACTCGCGGCTCCCGCCAATGCTCGTAGGCATCGAGCTTGATCGTGAAGCCCGCGGCCTGCGCACTGCGGCCTATCCGCTGCAGCACGGCGAGTTGAGAATCCGCGACTTCGCCGAGGAAGGCGAGGGTCAGGTGATAGTTCTCCCGCGGTACGGCCCGCGCGTCGCTGCCCAAGCGCAGAACCGCCGCCGCGTCCGCAATGTTCGCGCGAATTTGGGGCTCGGGCCACAGCGCAAAGAATAACCGCATGCTCGAATATTCCCGAGTCTTAGCTTCAGCGATCCAGCAGCCCCTCGAGCGCCGCGCGCACGGTTTTGCGGCGCACCGCCTCGCGTCCGCCGCGAAAGCGCCTCAGCTGCACGGCAACACGTATGGCACGCCCGCGGCGCGTCGCGAAGCCCAGCCAGACGGTCCCTACGGGCTTGCCGGGTACCGCACCACCGGGCCCGGCGATCCCCGTCACCGCCACTGCAACTTGCGCACCCGAGCGCTTGAGGGCGCCGGCCGCCATCGCTCGCACCGTGGCTTCGCTCACCGCGCCCTGGGTCTTCAGTACCGAACGCGGCACCCCGAGCCTTAAGATCTTGGATTCGTTGCTGTAAGTGACGAAACCCTCGACGAACCACTGCGAGCTCCCGGCAATATCGGTCAGGGCCTTGGCGATCCAACCGCCGGTGCAGGACTCCGCCGCTGCGACGCCGCGCCGGCTGCGCAACAAATGCCGGCCGACGCGGGCGGCGAGACGTGCGAGATCACGATCCGTGTTCGGCATCCGCCTAGTATTTTGACCACACGATGTGGTCTTTGCCGATGGACGCCAAATCGGGAGTCCCGGCCTGGCGCATGATGGTGCGAAGTTCGCGCGTCAAGATATCGCTCACCGCCTCCACCCCCGGCTGGCCAAAGGCGGCAAGCCCCCAGGCGTGAGGCCGTCCGATTCCGACCGCGGTGGCGCCCAGCGCCAAGGCTTTGAATACATCGGTGCCGCGGCGAATGCCGCCGTCGATGAACACCGGCATTCGCCCGCCCACCGCGGCGACGATTTCCGGAAGACACTCGATGGTCGAGCGCAGCGTCTCCTCCTGCCGTCCGCCATGATTGGACACCACGACCCCATCGACACCGGCCTGCATGGCCAGTGTCGCGTCCTCCGCGGTCACGATGCCCTTCACCAGGAATTTTACCGTCACCAATTTGCGCAGGCGCTCGAGGAAGGCCACGTTGAGGACCGTCGGCGAGAGTTGCGTGACTGCGGACACGTCGATCCCGGTGAACATGGGAGCCTTGCGCCACATGTCGTGCGAGCCTCCGATGTGGCATTGCGTGCAAACTCGGGTGTCGCGCCGCATGGTGCGCAGCAATGTCTCGGTGTTCCGTCCCGGAGGACTGTCGACGGTGAGGAAAATGGCGCTGCAACCCGCGGCTTGCGCGCGGCGCACGAGTGCCTCGGTCACTCGCCAGTCGTCCGTGGCGTACAGCTGTTGCCACAGCGGCGCCTTGCGCGCCGCGGTCACTTCCTCGACGGAACACGACGCGCCGGTCGCCAGCATCATCTGAATGTCCCGGCTTGCCGCGGCTCGCGCCACCGCCGCTTCCGCCTCCGGATGAAAGGCGCGCATGCTGGATACCCCCGAGAAGTAAATCGGCTGCTTCCACAGGCTGCCGAAAATGCCGCGGTTCGTATCGAGCTTGCTGACATCGGCGAAGCGGCGCGACCGGATCTCGATGTGCGAGTACGCGTCGTGATTCAAGAACACGGTGCGATCATCGTCGACCCCGGTAGCGACGTAGCCGAAATGCGCCGGCGGCAGTTTGGCCTTCGCCAGGGATTCGAAATCCGCCACACTGAGAACCTGATTGGCGTTGAGAGGCGCCGCATCGGGGGCCGGCTCTTGAGCCCCCTGCCCGAAGCCGAAGCGCGGCAGGCCGAGCAGCGCCGGAGCGGCCGCCAGACCCAAGCCGTTCAGCAGCCGACGGCGCGCTCGCGAGGGAAGATGGTGATCATGCATGGTGCGCCTCGAGCGTTATGATTTTATTTATGTGCTCGCTGATAGCAAGAAAGGCCGTGGCAGTCAACCTTCTGGTCCGAACGCTTTGCTGACCCGCACGCTCGACCATGCGGCGCCGCTGCAGCGAGTACAAGGGCGGCGGAACGAAGTAGTATCCGTGGTCTTGAACACTTCAGAGACAATCGACTCCTCGGGCACTCTCCAAACGACTGCCGGCCACACCCCCATGATGCAGCAGTATTTGCGCATCAAGGCTCAGCACCCCGACGTGCTGTTGTTCTATCGCATGGGCGATTTCTACGAGATGTTCTACGACGACGCGCGCCGCGCGGCGGGGCTGCTCGACATTGCCCTCACCCAGCGCGGCGCCTCGGCGGGTGCGCCGATTCCGATGGCCGGCGTGCCGGCCGTCACACTCGATTCCTACCTGGCGAAACTGGTCCGCAAGGGCGAGTCGGTCGCGATTTGCGAGCAGCGCGGCGAGCCCGGAAAGACCAAAGGTCCCATGGAACGCGAGGTGGTGCGCATCGTGACGCCCGGCACCCTCACCGACGAGGCCCTGCTGGAAGATAAGCGTGACAACCTGCTCGCCAGCGTCTGCGGAAAAGACGGCCGCTTTGGTCTCGCATGGCTGGATCTGTCAGCCGGCCGCTTCAGCGTCATGGAGCTCGCGGGCCTCGCGGCGCTCGAGGCGGAAATCGAGCGGTTGCGTCCGGCCGAGTTGCTGGCGCCCGATGGCGCGCATCCCGCCCCGGCGCTCCCGGGAGGGCCCAAGGATCGGCCGTGGCGGCTGCGCGCGCCCTGGCATTTCGACACCGAGTCCGCGACGCGTGCGCTCACCGAGCAATTCCGCACGCGCGATCTCGCCGGTTTCGGCTGTGCCGATAAGCCGCTCGCCATCGCCGCGGCCGGTGCCCTGCTCGCCTACGTGCGCGAAACGCAAAAATCGGCCCTGCCCCATCTGTTGTCGATCACCACCGAGGAGCGCGATGCCGCGCTCATCATGGATCCCGCGACCCGCCGCAACTTGGAGCTCGACGAAAGTCTCGCGGGAAAGCCGGAGCTGACCCTGGCCGGCGTCTTCGATCGCACGGCCACCGCCATGGGCGGGCGCATGCTGCGCCGCTGGCTGCACCGGCCGCTGCGCGATCCCGGCATCCTGCGCGCGCGCTACCACGCGGTCGCGGCGCTGCTGGAAGCCGCCCAGCACACGGCCGTCGCTGAGCCCCTCAAGGCAATAGGCGATCTGGAGAGAATCATCGCGAGAATTGCGCTGCGCTCGGCGCGGCCGCGCGACCTCGCGCAGCTGCGGGCTGCGTTCGCGGTGCTGCCGCGGCTGCACGCGATTCTCGGCGCCACGCCCTCCCCCTTGCTGCAAGAGCTCATCGCGGAGCTCGGCCGCCGCGATGACGATATTCGGCACGACCATGCCTTATTGACCAAGGCCATCGTCGACTCCCCACCGCACTACCTACGCGATGGCGGAGTGATCGCCGCCGGCTACGATGCCGAGCTCGACGAGCTGCGCCTCCTCGGCAGCAATACCGAGGATTTCCTGCTCGAACTCGAGCGCAGGGAGCGCGAGCGCAGCGGACTGTCCAGCCTGAAATTGGGCTTCAATCGGGTCCAGGGCTTTTTCATCGAGGTGAGCCGCAGTCAAGCCGCGAAGGTCCCGCAGGACTACCTGCGCCGCCAGACGGTGAAATCCGCCGAGCGATTCATCACTCCCGAATTGAAGTCCTTCGAGGACAAGGTCCTGGGCGCACGCGATCGGGCGCTGGCGCGCGAGAAGGCGCTGTATGAGGCGCTGCTCGACCACCTGACCGCGCGACTGCCGGCGCTGCAGGCCATCACCGCCGCCATTGCGCAAATCGACGTGCTCGCGTGTTTCGCCGAGCGCGCCGCGGCGCTCGATTGCGCTCAGCCGGAATTGACCGACGAACCGATGTTGCTGATCGACGGCGGGCGCCATCCGGTGGTGGAGCGCGCGGGGCGGGAACCCTTCGTACCGAATGACCTGCGCTTGGACGACTCGCGCCGCATGCTGATCATCACCGGCCCGAACATGGGCGGCAAGAGCACCTATATGCGCCAGACGGCGCTCATCGTCATTCTCGCCCACATCGGCTGCTACGTGCCGGCCCGGCGCGCGGTGCTCGGGCCCATGGACCGCATTTTCACGCGCATCGGCGCCTCCGACGATCTTGCCGGCGGGCGCTCGACCTTCATGCTCGAAATGACCGAAACGGCGAACATTCTCAACAACGCCACCGCCAAGAGTCTGGTGCTCATGGACGAGGTGGGCCGCGGCACCAGCACCTTCGACGGGCTCTCGCTCGCCTGGGCGTGCGCGGCCTTCATCGCCGCCAAGATCCGCGCCTTCACGCTGTTCGCCACCCACTACTTCGAGCTCACCAGCCTCGCCGGCGAGGCGCCGGGCGTGCACAACGTGCATGTCGAAGCGGTGGAACACGGCGAAAGCCTGGTCTTCCTGCACGGCGTCAAGGAAGGTCCGGCGAATCAGAGCTATGGACTGCAGGTTGCGGCGCTCGCCGGCATTCCAAAATCCGTGACGGCGCAGGCGCGCCGTTACTTGAGCGAACTGGAACGCGAGCGCGACGCCCTGAAAACCTCCACCTCGCCGCAGGCGCAGCTCGCCCTCGGCCCCCCGGCACTCAGTGCAGCGCCGCTGCAATCCGCGGCGCTCGAAGCCCTGCGCCGGATCGACCCGAACTCCTTGAGCCCGCGCGAAGCGCTGGATTTGCTGTTTCGTCTGCAGACTCTGGACCGCGGCTAGAATCGCCCCGTACTCAGGAAAACGGCCGCCGCACGCGCCACCGCCGGCGAAAACAGCATCCCCGTGTGGCTTACCCGCAGCACCACGCGGTCGGCCGCGCCGTCGAGCTGCGTCTCATTCAATAAAACGGTGCCGTCGCTCGGCCCGCCCAGCGCCCCGACGAGCCGGCCCACACCCAACCCCAAGTCGCCCGCAATGACGCCCAGGTCCCGCGACCCGTCCCAGCGGCGCTCACGCGGCGACAACAATTCCTCGCCCACGCTCAATCCCATGATCTTCTTGCCGAACGGCCACCGCGCCAGATTCTGCGCCGTTCGGCTGCCGCGCAGCGGCGATCCCATGAGCACTATTCGCCCCGGCGGCAATCGTGCGTGGGCATCCGCGTCCTCCTGGAAGAGCTTCAAGATCATCAAGCCGCCCAGGCTATGTCCGACCAAATGCAGCGTATCCGCGCGTAGATCGGTCAGGTACCGGCCCAAGGCGCGCGCATTGCTGGTGGCATCGGCGGCGACCGATGGATAGGAAAATGCCCGCGCGTCGGCGTTCAGCGCCTGCGCCAATCGGCGGCGCAGCCACAGCGCCTCGCCGCCGCTGTGCCACAGCCCATGCACATAGACGATCACGGTGCTCATCGCGCCGACTCCAGTCGCAGGCGGTCGATGACGGCCCGATTGGTGCTCGAGGAAACCTTGTCGACGGCTTGGGCGCCCGAAGCCCATTGCAAGCGCACGTGTTCCGACGCGCTCAAGGTCACCGGCACGCGCGCGGACAGGCGCAAGGAGAACGCGTGCTCGAGATTGCGCGTGATCCCCGGCGCGTACACCTTGCCGAACGCCGGCAGAATCTCGTACACCTGGGTCCATTGCAGATTGACGAGCACGCCCTGGCGGATGCCGGTTTCCTCGATCACCTCGCGCCGCGCCGCGCTATCCGCCGACTCGCCCCACTCCAGGCTCCCCGTCACCGACTGCCAAAACCCCGGGGGCCGGCGGCGCTCCAGCAGCAGAAACTCGCCGCTGTCGGTATGGATCACGATCAACACCGACTCCGGGCGTCGAAAAGATGGCTCGCTCACGCCGTCGGCCGATCTTGAGCCGTCACTCGACTTTGGGCGCGACGCGCACGCGGATGTGCAGCTCCTTGAGCTGCGCCTCGCTGACCTCCGTCGGCGCATCCATCAACAGATCCGCCGCCGTCTGCGTCTTCGGGAAGGCGATGACGTCGCGAATGCTCTCGGCGCCGGCCATCAGCATCGCCAGCCGGTCGAGCCCGAACGCGATGCCGCCGTGCGGCGGCGCTCCGTACTTGAGCGCATCGAGCAAGAACCCGAATTTGCTTCGGGCCTCCTCCGCGGAGATCCCCAACAAATCGAACACCACCGATTGCAAATCCTGCGAATGGATACGCACCGAGCCGCCGCCGATCTCCGAGCCGTTCAGCACCAGATCGTAGGCCTTGGCGGTGGCGTTGCCGGGGTCGGCCGCGAGCGCGGCGTAGTCCAAGTTGGACGGGCTCGTGAAGGGATGATGCATGGCCTGCCAGCGCTTGGCATCCGCGTCCCACTCGAACATCGGAAAATCGACCACCCACAGCGGCCGCCACCCGGCCGCCACCAGCTTCAAATCCTGGCCCACCTTGAGGCGCAGCGCCCCCAGGGCGTCGCTCACCACTTTGCCGCGGTCGGCACCGAAGAAAATCAGATCGCCGCCGGCCGCCCCGGTGCGCTCGAGAATTCCGCTCACCGCCGCGTCGCTCAAGAATTTCAGGATGGGCGATTGCAATCCCTCGCGGCCCTTGGTGGCGTCGTTGACCTTGACGTAGGCCAGGCCCTTCGCGCCGTAGCGCGCCACGTACGCCGTGTAATCGTCGATTTCCTTGCGCGACAGCCGGCCTCCCTGCGGTACGCACAAAGCCGTCACCCGGCCGTTGGGATCGGCCGCCGGGCCCGCAAACACCTTGAAGTCGCAGCCCTTGACCAGATCGGCCACGTCGGTGAGCTCGAGCGGCACCCGCAAATCGGGCTTATCGGAGCCATAGCGGCGCATTGCCTCGGCATAGCTCATCTGCGGGATCGGATTCGGCAATTCGACGTTCAGCACCTGCTTGAACAAATGCCGCACCAACCCCTCCATCAGCTGCTGAATCTGCGCTTGATCGAGAAAAGAGGTCTCGATATCCAGCTGCGTGAACTCCGGCTGCCGATCGGCGCGCAAGTCCTCATCGCGAAAGCAGCGCACGATCTGATAGTAGCGGTCGAAACCCGAAATCATCAGCAATTGCTTGTAGATCTGCGGCGACTGCGGCAGCGCGAAGAATTTGCCGGCATGCGTCCGGCTCGGCACCAAATAATCCCGCGCGCCCTCCGGCGTCGCCTTGGAGAGCATCGGCGTTTCGATGTCGATGAAGCCGGCCTCGTCGAGATAATGCCGCATCGCGCGCGTGATCCGGTGGCGCAGCAACAATCGATCGCGCATCTCCTCGCGGCGCAGATCGATGTAGCGAAAACGCAGGCGAACCTCTTCGCTCACATGTTCATCGAGCTGGAACGGCAGCGGCTCGGAGCGGTTCAAAATCTCGAGCTCCAAACACTCGATCTCCACCTGCCCCGACTTCAAATTGGCGTTGGCCGTGCCGGGGGGGCGCAGTCTCACCAGTCCCCGGACCTTCAGCACGAACTCATTGCGCACGCGCTCGGCCAGCGCGAAAACCGCGGCCTTGTCCGGGTCGAACACGATCTGCAGCAGCCCTTCGCGGTCGCGCAAATCGACGAAGATGACGCCGCCGTGGTCACGGCGCCGATGCGCCCAACCCGCGACGGTGACCGCCTGCCCGGTCAGTGACTCGTTGACTTGACCGCAATAATGAGTACGCATACGCGAAAACAGCCAAAAAAGGGGAAGCGCGGGATGCTAAGGCTTGAGAGCGGCGCGAGCAAGCCCAACGCGCCGCCGCCGCGCGCCTTTGCGCCTAAGCCAAACGAGCGCCGCGGCGCGCGGGGGCGTACCCCTAGACTCGGCGCTTTGCCTTGTGTACCGGTCTCTTCGCCGGTCTTTTTCCGGCGGACTTGCCGCGCCCGGGAGTGTGCATCCTCGCCGATCGCTTGGGGGCGTCAGCCTTCTTCGCGGAGTCCGTGCGCGCCTTTTCGGGGGGTTTCTCCGCGGTTTTATCCTTGGGCGGCGTGTCCTTGGCGGCGGCGGCATCCGGCTTCGCGCCCTTGCCGTCCTTTGGGCTGGCGTCCGTCCCCGAGGCGACCGCATCCTTAGGCTGGTCTTTGGGCACCTCTTTGGGCGCCTCCGCCTCGGGGCGATCGGCAAGATTGCGCTTATTGTCCTGATCGCCCTTGAAGTCGGTCTCGTACCAGCCACCGCCCTTGAGCCTAAACACCGGCGCCGACATCAAGCGCTGCAGCTGCGGCTTGCCGCATTCCGGGCATTTCTTCAGCGGCGGATCACTGATCTTCTGCATGGCCTCGAGGTCGTGGCCGCAGCTCTTGCATTGATACTCGTAAAAAGGCATGTCTTTCCTGTTTTGTCCCAATCCCCCCGACGCGCCGAAGTATAGCTAACGCCAGCCCCCGCCGCGTCCTCGAGTATCCCGCGGCCCCTTAGTGCAATCGCTCCTTCTCGAACACCAGCGTCTCGCGCTTGAGCCGGGCGACCACCCGATCTCCGGCGATGAACTCGCCGCGCAAGATCTGCTGCGCCAGCGGATTCTCGATCTGCGCTTGAATGGCGCGCTTCAAGGGCCGTGCACCATACACCGTATCGAAGCCTGCCTCGCCGATCTTGTCGCGCGCGGCGTCGTCCAGGCGCAGAGTGATGTCGCGCTCCGCCAGGCGCTGCCGCAGGCGGCCCAGCTGTATGTCGACGATGGAGCGAATCTGCTCGCGCCCCAGGGAATGGAACACCACGATGTCGTCCACTCGATTGATGAATTCCGGCCGGAAATGCTGGGTCACCACCTGCATCACCGCCGCCTTCATGCCGGCGTAATTCGCCTCGCCTTGCAGCTCCTGGATCACCTGCGAGCCTAAGTTCGAGGTCATGATCACGACGCAATTGCGAAAATCCACGGTGCGGCCCTGGCCATCGGTGAGCCGGCCGTCATCCAGCACCTGCAGCAGCACATTGAAGACATCCGGGTGCGCCTTCTCGATTTCATC
This sequence comes from Steroidobacteraceae bacterium, assembly GCA_035314705.1. Lineage (GTDB taxonomy): Bacteria > Pseudomonadota > Gammaproteobacteria > Steroidobacterales > Steroidobacteraceae > Bog-1198. The sequence goes on from DATFZF010000090.1 coordinate 14,061, forward strand.
GAGCAGGATCACGCAGTAAGGCCGCCGCCGCACCGCCTCGGTCAGGTACCCGCCCTCCTCATAGCCCACGTATCCCGGCGGCGCACCGATCAAGCGCGCCACCGAGTGCTTCTCCATGAATTCCGACATGTCGATACGCACCAACGACTCCTCGGTGTCGAACATGAACTCGGCCAGCGCCTTGCACAGCTCGGTCTTGCCGACGCCGGTGGGCCCTAAGAACATGAACGAGCCGCTCGGCCGGTTCGGATCCGACAGCCCCGCCCGCGTGCGGCGGATGGCATCCGCCACCGCCTTGACGGCTTCCTGCTGTCCGACGACGCGCTTGCTCAATACCTCTTCCATGCGCAACAGCTTGTCGCGCTCGCCTTCGAGCATGCGCGACACGGGAATACCGGTCCACTTCGACACGATCTCGGCGATTTCCACTTCAGTCACCGAGTTGCGCAGCAGCTGATTGGGCTTCTGCTCCGCTTCGAGCGCCTTGGCGAGCCGCTGCTCCAGGGCGGGAATGCGCCCATACTGCAGTTCCGACATGCGCGCCAAATCCTGCGCGCGGCGCGCGGTGTCCATGTCCTGGCGCGCCCGTTCCAGCTCCTCTTTGATGTGCGCGGCGCCCTGCACCGAGGCCTTCTCCGCCTTCCACACTTCCTCGAGGTCCGAGTATTCCTTTTCCAGCCCCTTCAGCGCCTCTTCCAAAGTGTTCAGGCGTTTGCGCGAGGCCTCGTCGGCCTCCTTCTTGAGCGCCTCACGCTCGATTTTGAGCTGGATGATGCGCCGATCGAGTTTGTCGAGCGCCTCGGGCTTCGAGTCGATCTCCATGCGAATCAGCGAACCCGCCTCGTCGATCAAATCGATGGCCTTGTCCGGCAGCTGCCGATCCGCGATATAGCGATGCGACAGCGTGGCAGCGGCCACGATGGCCGGATCCGTGATCTCCACCCCGTGATGCACCTCGTAGCGCTCTTTGAGGCCGCGCAGAATGGCGATGGTGTCCTCGACCGACGGCTCGTCCACCAGCACCTTTTGGAAGCGCCGCTCCAGGGCCGCATCTTTTTCGATGTACTTGCGATATTCGTCGAGGGTGGTGGCTCCGACGCAATGCAGTTCGCCACGAGCCAGCGCGGGCTTCAGCATGTTGCCCGCGTCCATGGCACCCTCGGCCTTGCCGGCGCCCACCATGGTGTGCAGCTCGTCGATGAACAGAATGACTTGGCCCTCCTGCTTGGCCAGGTCGTTCAAAACCGCCTTTAAGCGTTCCTCGAATTCACCGCGAAATTTCGCGCCGGCGATGAGCGAACCCATGTCGAGCGCGAGAATACGTTTGTTGCGCAGCCCCTCCGGCACTTCGCCGTTGATGATGCGCTGGGCCAGGCCCTCGACGATGGCCGTCTTGCCCACGCCGGGTTCGCCGATGAGCACGGGATTATTCTTGGTGCGCCGCTGCAGCACCTGGATGGTGCGGCGAATCTCATCGTCGCGGCCGATCACCGGATCGAGCTTGCCCTGGGTGGCACGCTCGGTCAGATCGATGCTGTATTTCTCCAGGGCCTGGCGATTCTCCTCGGCGCCCGCCTCGTCCACCTTGGCGCCGCCGCGCACTTCCTCGATGGCCTTGTCGATCGCGGCCTTGGCAACGCCGTTGGCCTTGAGCAAGCGCCCGAGCTCGCCGCGGTCATCGCAGGCGGCGAGTACGAACAATTCGCTCGAAATGAACTGGTCGCCGCGCTGCTGCGCAAGCTTGTCGGTGACGTTCAAGAGCTTGTTGAGGTCGTTGCCGAGCAGCACCTCACCGCCCGTGCCCTCGACTTTCGCCACGCGATCCAACGCGGCGGCCAGATCCGAGCGCAGCTTGGCCACCTGGGCACCCGCTTTCTCGAGCAGTGGCCGCGCAGTGCCGCCCTGTTGGTCGAGCAGTGCCGCCATGAGATGCACCGGCTCGATGTATTGGTTGTCGCGCCCGACGGCAAGCGATTGCGCATCCGCCAATGCCGCCTGAAATTTGGTCGTCAGCTTGTCCATTCGCATAGAAATAGCCTTGAGAAAACGCTCTGAATGCTCACTACCTGGGGGTGCGGACGCGCCAATTCAACGGTGTTCGGCGGCTTTCCCCTGCGTATTACGTGAATTCCCTAAGGCTCGCGGTTCTAGCCAGGTCGCGGTTCCAGCCAGATCAGCGTGGCTTGCCGCCCCGTGACCCCGTCGCGCCGATGCGAAAAATACCGATCCCCATCGGCGTGGGTGCATTGGCCGCCCCCATAAATGCGGCTGACTCCCAAGGCCTCGAGGCGCCGGCGCGCGAGCACACTTAAATCCGCCATGAACCGCCCGCGTGGATTCGGCGCAAAAGCGGCTTCCGCCCCCGGATCGTCCTTCAGCAGCGCCTCGCGGACCTCCGCCCCCACCTCGAAATGCTTAACGGAGATGGCCGGCCCAAGCCACGCCATCAGCCGTGCCGGCTTGATCTCGAGCGCCTGCACCGTGGCCTCGATCACCCCTGCGCTAAGTCCCCGCCAGCCCGCGTGGGCAGCCGCGGCCAAATCCCCGCTATCGGCGGTCAACAGGACGGGCAGGCAGTCGGCACTGAGAATCGCACACACCCGCCCCGTAGCCCGAGTAAAGGCCGCGTCCGCCGGACCGAAGCCCGCCGGCCGTCTGCGGTCAGCGCCGAAGGCCACGCGCGCGGCAATCAGATCAGCCGCGGCATCGAGATCCACCACCCTGCTGCCGTGGACCTGCTCGAGCCACGCGGGCTCGGCCGGCAACCCTGCCGCCGCCTTCAGGCGCCGCCGATTCTCGGCGACATCTGCAGCCACATCCCCGACGTGGTCGCCCAGGTTGAGGGAGGCATAGCCTGCTGCGCTCACGCCGCCGGTCCGACATGTGGAGAGTGCTCGTACTCCGCCAGGGGCCGGCCAGTCCGCCTCCACCCACCGAAGGTCCGCCGACGCGCCGCTCATCGGGGGCCGCTCATCGAGCGCGCCTGCGCGCCGTCAAGGCCTTGACCTCCGCCTCCGCCGCGTCCTCGCGCAAAGCGCCGAGCAATTGGGCGAAATCCGCGGGCACCGGACTGTGCAGAGTCAGCGGCTTGCCCGTGCGGGGATGGTCGAATCCCAGCGTGGCGGCGTGCAAAGCCTGACGTTTGAAGCCGCGCAAGGTGTCGATCAGGCCCTGGTTGGCGCCGCGCGGCAGCCCAAAGCGCCCGCCGTACACCGGATCCCCGGCGATTGGGTACTTGATATGGGACAGGTGCAGCCGAATCTGGTGGGTGCGGCCGGTTTCCAACTTCACACTCAGGTAGGTGTGAGCGCGAAAGCGCTCCAACACCCGGTAATGGGTGACCGCCGGCCGGCCGGACACCCGCACGGCCATCCGCAAGCGGTCGCCGCGGTGCCGTCCGATGGGCTCATCGACGGTCCCGCCGCCCGTCATGACGCCGACGCACACGGCGACATACTCACGCGACATGGTGCGCGCCGTGAGCTGCCGGCTGAGCGAGGTCTGCGCCTCCGGCGTGCGCGCCACCACCAACAGGCCGCTCGTGTCCTTGTCGAGTCGGTGAATCAGGCCCGCGCGGGGCAGGGCCGCCAACGATGAATCCAAGCCGAGCAAGGCGTTTTGTAAAGTATGCCGCGGGTTGCCGGCGCCCGGATGTACCACCAGCCCGGCGGGTTTGTCGATCACCAGCACGTCCGCATCTTCGTGGACCAGGCGTAGTGCAATCACCTCCGCTAATACCTGGGGTTGCGCGGCTGCGTCGGTCGCCGCCTGCACACGGACGCGGGATCCCGCTTCCACCAAATCCCGGGGTTTGCAGGCGCGCCCGTCGATCTTGACCGCCCCGGCTTCGATCCAGCCCTTGATCCGGGTGCGCGAATGCTCCGGCAGCAAGCGTGCCAGCGCGATATCCAGCCGCTGACCGGCCGATTCCGGCGGAATCTTCAGATCGATCACTCGGAACTCTGCGGTCATAGGGCACTCGAAGGTAAGCGGCGGGGCATCGGGTATACTGCCGCGCTTTGAAATACCCACCCATTGTAAGGAATCGCCTGTGAGACTGCGTGATCTTGTCCATCCGAGCCGCATGCTGCTCGCCGCTCTTGGGTTAGCGATGCTGGCCGCCGGCTGCCGCAGCCACCGTGCCGATGACGCCAAATCCGGCCCCGAAGTGATCTATGCGCGCGCGCAAAAGGCCATTAAGAGTTCGAGCTACGGCGAGGCGATCAAACAGCTCGAGGCGCTGCAATCGCGCTTCCCGTTCAGCGAACCCGCGCGCCAGGCCCAGTTGGATTTGATCTACGCCTACTACAAGAATCGCGAAGTCGATCCCGCGATCGACGCCGCCGACACTTTTCTGCGTGAAAATCCGACCAATCCCCGGGCGGACTACGCCTACTACATGAAGGGCCTGGTGTATTTCGAGCGCCAATCCAATTGGCTGGAGCGAAAATTCAACGTCGATTTATCGCAGCGCCCGCCCGTCAATGCGAAGAAGTCCTTCGAAGCCTTCCAACAGCTGCTCGAAAAATACCCGCACAGCATTTACGTGACCGATGCGCGCCAGCGCATGATCTTCCTGCGCAATCGCCTGGCTGATTTCGAATTGCATGTCGCCCTGTACTACATGCGGCGCGGCGCCTATGTGGGCGCGATCAATCGCGCCAAGTTCTGCGTCGAAAACTACGACGGCGCCCCGGCCGTGAAGGGCTCCCTCAAGGTTCTGGTGGATGCCTACCGCGACCTCAAGATGATGGACCTGGCCGCCAATGCCGAGCGCGTGTACGCCGACAATTACCCGCGGGACACCAAGGACATCCTGCCCAAGAAACACTGGTGGAACATCCTCCTCTAGCGGCGATCAGCCTCATGCCCGCCGCGGCCGCGGCACTTGAGCCGAAGGCGCGACATGCGGCGCTGGAGGGTTTGCCGCTACCGCGACTTGTAGCCGCTCGTAATCGGATAGCGCCAATCGCGGCCGAACGCGCGGCCGCTCACGCGCACGCCGGGGGGTGCCTGACGGCGCTTGTATTCATTGCGCTTCACCAGATCCAGTATTCGTCCCACGGTCGCCCGATCGAAGCCGCGCGCCGCGATCTGATCCACCGATAGATCCTCCTCGATGAACGCCTCGAGAATCGGGTCGAGGATTTCATACGGCGGCAGGCTGTCGGTGTCTTTCTGCTCGTAGCGCAGCTCGGCCGACGGCGGCCGCTCGATGACTCGTGCGGGTATCACCCGCGACCGCGCATTGCGCCAGGCGCAGAGCCTGTACACCAGCAATTTGCTGCAGTCCTTGATGGGAGCGAAGCCGCCGGCCATGTCGCCGTAAAGAGTGGCATAACCCACCGCCATCTCGCTCTTATTGCCCGTGGTGAGCAGCATCTTGCCGGTCTTGTTCGAAATGCCCATCAGCAAGACGCCGCGGCAGCGCGACTGAATGTTCTCTTCGGCCGTGTCGGGCGCGCGCCCGGCGAATTCGTCCTTCAGGGCGGCCAGCGTCGCCTCGAACATTCCTTCGATGGATATCTCGCTGTGTTTGACCTTGAGCCACTTCGCCTGCAGCGCGGCATCGTCCTTGCTCATTTGCGAGGTATATCGCGACGGCATGGCCACCGAGTGCACGCGGTCCGCGCCGAGCGCGTCCACCGCGATGCACAGCGTCAAGGATGAATCCACTCCGCCGGACAAGCCCAGCACCACGCCCGGAAAGCGATGCTTGTCCACATAGTCGCGCGTGCCTTGCACCAGCGCCCCATACACGCTTTCTTCCTGGGATTGCAGCGGCACGATGTCGCCGGGCAGCGGTATGACGGCCCCCGCGGCATCCACCTGCAGATCCACGAGGTACGTGCCCTCGGTAAATGCCGGCGCCCGCAGGGTCACTCCACCTCGCGCATCCATGACGAAGGAATTGCCGTCGAACACCAGCTCATCCTGTCCGCCGACCAGATTGACGAACACCAGCGGTATGCCCGCCTCACCCACCCGGGCGCGTCCGATCTCCTGCTCGCGCTGTGTTTGCTTGTCCACTTCGTAGGGAGAGGCATTGATCACCAGCAGGACCTGCGCGCCGGCGTCGCGCGCTTGCACGGCCGGCTGGGAATCCCAAACATCTTCGCACACGAGTATGCCGGCCTTGATGCCGTTGAGCTCGACGACGGTCGGTACCGTGCCCGGCGTGAAATAGCGCTTTTCGTCGAACACGCGATAGTTCGGCAAGCAGGCCTTGCGGTGATTGGCGAGCACGGCGCCGTCGCGAATCACGATGGCCGAATTGAAGATCTTCGTCCCGACGTACTCCGGATATCCGGCGACCAGGGTGATGCCGTGCACTTCCCGCTTCAAGCGTTCGAGCGAGCGCCCCACTTGCAGGCGCATGCCGGAATGAAACAGCAGGTCTTCCGGCGGGTAGCCCGACACCGCGAGTTCGGGGACCAGCACCACGTCGGCCCGCTGTTGATCGCGAGCGGCGACGGCCGCGGCCACGATGCGCGAAGTATTGCCGTCGACATCGCCGACGACCAAATTCAGCTGCGCGAGGGCGCACCGCAACTGCGGCGTTTGAGTCAATTCAATTCCCCGCCGTGCCCTGGAGCCGCTTGAAGATGGCCGAGCCCATTTCCGCCGGCGAGTGCACCGTCGTGATCCCCGCCGCTTCGAGCGCTTGGAATTTGGCGGCCGCCGTACCCTGGCCGCCGGCGACGATGGCGCCCGCATGACCCATGCGCTTGCCCGCGGGAGCCGCGACCCCGGCGATATATGCGACCACGGGTTTGCTCACGTGCCGATGAATGTACGTTGCCGCCGCTTCCTCATCGCTGCCGCCGATTTCACCCACCATGACGATGCCCTCGGTTTGGCTGTCCGCCTGGAACAGTTCCAACACGTCGATGAAATTCATGCCCCGGACCGGATCGCCGCCGATGCCGACACAGGTGCTCTGGCCGAGCCCGTTGTTGGTGGTCTGAAACACCGCCTCATACGTCAGCGTACCCGAGCGCGACACGATGCCCACCCGCCCCTTCTTGTGGATGAATCCCGGCATGATGCCGATCTTGCATTCCCCGGGGGTGATGATCCCCGGACAATTCGGACCGATGAGGCGCGTCTTGTAGCTCGCGAGCGTCATCTTCACGCGCACCATGTCGTTCACCGGAATCCCTTCGGTAATGCACACGATCAGTTCGACCCCGGCATCCGCCGCCTCGAGAATCGCATCGGCCGCGAACGGCGCCGGCACGTAAATCATGCTGACCGTGGCGCCGGTGGCGGCGACCGCCGCCTGGGTGGTATCGAACACCGGCAACCCCAGGTGCGTATGCCCGCCCCGCCCCGGCGTTACGCCGCCCACGACTTGGGTCCCGTAGGCGATGCATTGCTCCGAATGAAAGGTACCCTGCTTGCCGGTAAACCCCTGGCAAATGACCTTGGTGCCCGCGTTGACCAGGATGCTCACGAAGGTGCTCCCGCCAGGTTCACGGCTTTCGTCGCCGCGTCGGTCAGATCGCTCGCCGGGGTGATGGCAAGGCCGCTCCCGGCCAGCATCTCGCGCGCCAGCGGCGCATTGGTGCCCTCCAGACGCACGATGACGGGAATTCTCACGCCCACCTCTTTGACGGCCGCGATGATGCCCTCCGCGATCATGTCGCAGCGAACGATGCCGCCGAAAATGTTGATCAGTATGGCCGTGACCTTGGGATTGGAGAGAATTAATTTGAACGCCGCGCTGACCCGCTCCTTGGTGGCGCCCCCGCCGACGTCCAGGAAGTTCGCGGGCCGCCCGCCGTGCAATTGGATGAGGTCCATGGTCGCCATGGCGAGCCCGGCGCCATTGACCATGCAGGCGATATTACCGTCGAGCGACACGTAGTTGAGCTCATGCGCTGCCGCCTTGCGCTCCATCGGATCCTCTTGCGAGTCGTCCCGCAGGGCCGCCAAATCCTTGTGCCGGAACAGCGCGTTGTCTTCGATGTTGATCTTGGCGTCCAGCGCCAGGAGGTCGCCGTCGCCGGTGACGATCAGCGGATTGATCTCCACCAGGCTCGCATCGCATTCCAGATACAGCTTGTAGAGGGCATGCGCTATGTTCCCGAACTCGAGTCTTTGCGCGCCGCTCAATCCCAGGCCGAATGCCAGCTGCCGGGTTTGAAAATCCTGCAGCCCCGCGGTGGGATGAATGTTCACCCGAATGATTTTCTCCGGGGTGTGCAGGGCAACCTCTTCGATATCCATGCCGCCCGCGGCCGAGGCGACGAACGCAAGGCGCCCGGCCTCGCGGTTCAGCACCAGGCTCAAGTAGATCTCGCGCGCGATTTTCGAGCCCGTTTCCACATAGACCTGATGGACCGGCAGCCCCTCGGGACCGGTTTGATGGGTCACCAGCACCGAACCCAGCATCGCCTTCGCCGCGGCGCGCACGGCGTCCAAATCTCTGGCCAGCGTCACGCCTCCGGCCTTTCCGCGTCCGCCCGCATGAACCTGGGCTTTGACCACCCACAGAGAGCCTCCCAGCGCCTCGGCC
>DATFZF010000091.1:0-3758 GCA_035314705.1 Steroidobacteraceae bacterium
AATTCCAGAAGGCCGCGGAGGTGGCCGCGGGCTATGCGCGAAGCGGCAAGCTCGTGACCTTCGGGATCGTGGCGCACGCCCCGGAAACCGGCTACGGCTATATCCGCCGCGGCGCGGGCGAAGGTCCCGCCTATCCGGTGGCGCAATTCATCGAAAAGCCGCCCCTCGATGTGGCGACGCAGTTCGTCGCGTCGGGCGATTATTTCTGGAACAGCGGTATGTTCGTCTTCAAGGCCGGCCGCTATCTCGCCGAGCTTGCGGCCTTCGCCCCGGACATTCTCGAGGCGTGTCGCGCCGCCTTTGCGGCGGCCAGGACCGACTTGGATTTCGTGCGCATCGACAAGGGCTCCTTCGAGAAATGTCGCAGCGAGTCCATCGACTATGCGGTGATGGAGAAGACCCACGACGCCGTGGTCCTGCCCCTGGATGCGGGCTGGAGCGACGTCGGCTCCTGGTCCTCGCTGTTCGACGCCTTGCCGGCCGACGAAGAGGGCAACGTGCTGCAGGGCGATGTGCTGGTGCACGACACCCACGACTGCTATGTGCACTCGACCAGCCGCTTGGTCGCAGCCGTCGGCATGGACGATCACATCATCGTCGAAACCAAGGATGCCATCCTGGTCGCGCCCAAGGAGCGCGTGCAGGACGTGAAAGAACTGGTGGCCAAGCTCAAGAAATCCGGCCGCAGCGAATCCTCCCTGCACCGCGAGGTCTTCAGGCCCTGGGGCAGCTACGACAGCATCGACAACGGCGAGCGCTTTCAGGTGAAGCGCCTGTCGGTCAAGCCGGGCGGCGTGCTGTCCCTGCAAATGCACCACCACCGCGCCGAGCATTGGATCGTGGTGCAGGGAACGGCGCGAATTACCTGCAACGACAAGACGTTCCTGCTGTCGGAGAACGAATCGACCTACATTCCCATCGGCGCCACGCATCGCATCGAGAATCCCGGCAAGGTCCCCTTGCACATCGTCGAGGTGCAGTCGGGATCGTACTTGGGCGAGGATGACATCGTGCGCTTCGAGGATAACTACGGCCGCCAAGGGACCAACACGTGACATCGATCACCTGTTTCAAGGCCTACGACTTGCGCGGCCGGATTCCCGGCGAGTTGAACGAGGACGTGGCTTACCGGGTCGCGCGTGGGCTTGCCCAGTTTCTCAACCCCCAGCGCATTGTGGTCGGGCGCGACATTCGCTTATCGAGCGCCGGCCTCACCGATGCCGTGTGCCGCGGCCTGACCGACAGCGGCGTCGATGTGTATGACATCGGGGTCTGCGGCACGGAGGGTGTGTATTTCGCAACCTTTCACGGCGGCTATGACGGCGGCATCATGATCACCGCCAGCCACAACCCGTCCGACTACAACGGCATGAAATTCGTGCGCGAGAAGTCAAAGCCCATCAGCGGCGATAACGGCCTCAAAGACATTCGCGGCTTCGCGGAAGGCCAGCAGTTCCCGGCCCCGGCGCAGATTGGCGTGCGCCGCCGCATCGATACCATGGACGCCTATGTGGCGCATCTGTTGTCCTATGTCGATGTGGCGAAGCTCAAGCCCCTCAAAATCGTCGTCAATGCGGGCAACGGCGGCGCGGGCCTCATCATCGATCAGCTCGAGCCCCAATTGCCGTTCAAGTTCGTGAAGGTCCACCACGCACCGGACGGCACTTTCCCGAACGGCATACCCAATCCCATGCTGGAAGAGAATCGCGCGCCCACCGCCGAGGCCATTCGCCGCCACGGCGCGGATTTCGGCATCGCCTGGGATGGCGATTTCGACCGCTGCTTTTTCTTCGATGAGCACGGCGCCTTCATCGAGGGCTACTACATCGTCGGGCTCTTAGCCTCGGTGCTGCTGCGTGGGGCTCCCGGCGGCAAAGTGGTGCACGATCCGCGCCTCACCTGGAATACCATCGAGGTGGTCAAGGCGAGCGGCGGGGTGCCGGTGTTGTCGAAATCCGGCCACGCCTTCATCAAGGATCGCATGCGTGAGGTCGACGGGGTGTACGGCGGCGAAATGAGCGCGCATCACTATTTTCAGCGCTTCGCCTACTGCGACAGCGGCATGATTCCCTGGCTCATCGTCGCGCAAATCCTCTGCGAGACCGGCAAGACGCTGTCTCAGCTGGTGGATGAGCGAATCGGTTTATTTCCGGTGAGCGGTGAACTCAACTACCGGGTGCCCGACGCAAAAGCCACCATCGCCGCCTTTGAAACGCGCTACGCGCCGCAGACAACCGTACTGGACCGCACCGACGGCGTGTCCTTCGAATTCAAGGATTGGCGCTTCAATTTGCGCACCTCGAACACCGAGCCCCTGATACGCCTGAACGTCGAGGCGCGCGGCTCGGTGGATTTGATGCATGCCAAAACCCAAGAGCTGCTGGCCTTGCTGACCTCGCACGGCGCGGTCGCTGCCGATCACTGAGCTTGCCATGGCTGTCACTCCCAAATTAAGCGTCGTCATTCCCGTCTACAACGAAGAGGCGGTGTTGCCGACGCTGTTTGCGCGCCTGTACCCGGCGCTCGATGCGCTTGGAGTGACGTACGAAATCGTGTTCGTCAACGACGGCAGCAAGGACCGCTCGGTCGCGCTGCTGCGCCAGCAATTCTCGCTGCGGCCCCACGAAACCCGGGTGGTGCTGTTTCATGCGAATTTCGGCCAGCACTCGGCCGTGATGGCGGGCCTCGCCTACGCCCGCGGCGAGTACGTCGTCACCCTGGATGCGGACCTGCAGAATCCCCCGGAAGAGATCGGCAAGCTGGTCGGCATGCTCGATCAGGGCTACGACTATGTCGGGACCATTCGCCAGCAGCGCCAGGACTCCTGGTGGCGGCGCGGCTTCTCCAAGGGCATCAACAAGGTGCGCGAATGGATCACGCCGGTGCGCATCACCGATCAGGGCTGCATGATGCGCGGCTATGCGCGCTCGGTGGTCACGGCGCTCAACCAGACCCGCGAGGTCAACACCTTCATTCCGGCTCTCGCCTCCCTGTACGCCATGCGGCCCATCGAAGTGCCCATCTCCCACGAGGAACGCTTCGCCGGCCGCTCGAAGTATTCGATGTACAGCTTGATTCGCCTGAATTTCGATTTGATCACCGGCTTCTCCGTGGTGCCCCTGCAGCTCTTCTCCATGGTGGGCATGTTGATCTCCTTGATCTCCGCGCTGCTGTTCTTGGTGCTGCTGATCCGCCGCATCTGGGTGGGCTCCGAGGCCGAGGGTCTCTTCACCCTGTTCGCCTTCATGTTCTTCTTGATCGGGGTCGCACTCTTCGGCATCGGCTTGCTGGGTGAATACGTCGGGCGCATTTACGCCCAGGTGCGCGAGCGGCCGCGCTACATCATCCAGGCGGTGCTGGAAGAGGATGGCGGCGAGCCGGCCCTCGAGGCCTTAGCAGTGACCCTGGCCGAACGCTCTCAGGCTGCGTCGCGGTGACGCGCGCGGTGGTGTTCGCCTACAGCGAGGTTGGAGTTCGCTGTGTCCGGGAGCTATTGGCGCAAGGGGTCGAGATTCCGCTGCTGTTCACTCATGCCGATGATCCTGGCGAAAAGCAATGGTTCGGCAGCGTGCGGCAATTGGCCGAGGCCCATGGCCTGAAGGTCGAAACGCCCGAGAATCCCAATACGCCCGAGTGGGTTGCCTTAGGGAAAGCCGCGAGCCCCGATTTTCTGTTCTCGTTTTACTATCGCTACATGCTGGACAAGGCGTGGCTGGAAGTTCCGCGACGTGGGGCCCTCAACATGCATGGATCGTTGC
>DATFZF010000092.1:0-100048 GCA_035314705.1 Steroidobacteraceae bacterium
CTCGATCGCCAATGTCGTGCGCAAGCTCGAAGAGCACGGCGCCATGGGGCACACCATCATCGTCGCGGCATCCGCCTCGACCCCGGCCGCCATGCAATATCTCGCGCCCTACGGCGGCTGTGCGATGGGCGAGTACTTCATGGACAACGGCGAAGATGCCCTGATCGTGTATGACGATCTTTCCAAGCAGGCGGTCGCCTATCGGCAGATTTCCTTGCTGCTGCGCCGTCCCCCGGGGCGCGAGGCATATCCCGGCGATGTGTTCTATCTGCACTCGCGCCTCCTCGAGCGCTCCGCGCGCGTCAACGAGGAATACGTAGAGAAAATCAGCAAGGGCCGCATCAAGGGCAGGACCGGTTCGCTTACCGGCCTGCCCATCATCGAAACCCAGGCGGGAGACGTGACGGCGTTCGTGCCGACCAACGTCATCTCCATTACCGACGGCCAGATATTCTTGGAAACCGACCTGTTCAACGCCGGCATGCGTCCCGCCATCAACGCCGGCATCTCCGTGTCGCGCGTCGGCGGCGCCGCGCAGACCAATATCATCAAGAAGCTGGGCGGCGGCATTCGCCTGGCGCTCGCCCAATACCGCGATCTCGCCGCCTTCTCGCAGTTCGCCTCGGACCTGGACGAAGCCACCCGCAAGCAGCTGGAGCGCGGTCAGCGCGTCACCGAGCTCATGAAGCAGAAGCAGTACTCGCCCATGTCGGTGGCGGAGATGGCCCTCTCGCTGTACGCCGGCAACAACGGCTACTTCGACAAGGTCGAGCGCCGCAAGGTGGTGGAGGCGGAAGCGGGACTGCAGTCCTTTGCGCGCAACACCTACGCCGACTTGCTGAAGGGCATCAATGCCAAGCCGGATCTGTCGAAGGAAACGGAAGCCGCACTGAAGAAGTGCTGCGAAGAATTCTTCGCGACTCTGGCTTAAGGGTTCAAGAGAAGACAATGGCAGGCGCAAAGGAAATCCGCGGCAAGATCGCGAGTATCAAGAATACTCAGAAGATCACCAAGGCCATGGAAATGGTGGCGGCGAGCAAGATGCGCAAGGCGCAGGACCGGATGCGCTCGGCTCGCCCCTATGCCGAGAAGATCCGCAAGATCATCGGCCACCTGCGCCAGGTGAATCTGGATTACAAGCATCCCTTCACCCTGGAGCGGCCGGTGAAGGCCGTCGGCATCGTCGTGATCAGCACCGATCGCGGCCTGTGCGGTTCGCTCAACTTGAACCTGTTCAAGGCGACTCTGGGCGCAATCCGCGAAGCCGAAGCAAAGGGCGCCAAGGTCTATTTGTGCGTCATCGGCACCAAGGCGCTGCAGTTCTTTCGCCGCCTCGCGGATGTCGAGATTTCGGCGTCGGTCACTCATTTGGGGGACAAGCCGCACGTGGCCGAGTTGATCGGCACCAGCAAGGTCATGCTGGATTTCTATCGTGACGCCAAGATCGACCAGCTGCTGCTGGTGCACAATGTCTTCGTCAACACCATGACCCAGAAGGGCCTCGTCTCGCAGCTGCTGCCGCTTCAGACCATCGACAAGAGCGATCTGCAGGAGCGCTGGGACTATATTTTCGAGCCCGACGCGGTTGAAATTCTCGACGGTATTCTCATGCGATACATCGAATCGCAGATCTTCCAGGGCGCCGTCGAAAATGTCGCCTGCGAAATGGCGGCGCGCATGGTGGCCATGAAGAGCGCTTCCGACAACGCCGGCGAACTCATCGACGAGCTGCAGCTCATTTACAACAAGGCCCGCCAGGCCGCGATCACGAAAGAGCTTTCGGAGATCGTCGGCGGCGCGGCAGCGGTTTAAGATAAGAGGGTTAACAAATGTCCAGCGGCAAAATCGTGCAAATCATCGGAGCGGTCATCGACGTGGAATTTCCACGCGACCAGATCCCCAAGGTCTATGACGCGCTCATACTCGATGATGTGGACCTGACCCTCGAAGTGCAGCAGCAGCTGGGCGACGGCATCGTGCGCTGCATCGCCATGGGCCCGTCCGAAGGCCTGCGCCGCGGTCTCACCGTCAAGGGCACCGGCAAGGGAATTTCCGTGCCCGTGGGCGCGGGCACGCTGGGGAGGATCATGGACGTGCTGGGCAAGCCGCAGGATGAAAGAGGTCCTGTGCAGGCCACGGAATACCTGCCGATTCATCGTCCTGCTCCGGCCTATGACGAACAGGCGGGCGGCCAGGACCTCTTGGTCACCGGCATCAAGGTCATCGACCTGCTGGTGCCCTTCGCCAAGGGCGGCAAGGTGGGTCTGTTCGGCGGCGCCGGCGTGGGCAAGACCGTGAACATGCTCGAACTCATCAATAACATCGCCAAACAATACAGCGGCCTGTCGGTTTTCGCGGGCGTCGGCGAGCGCACCCGCGAAGGCAACGACTTCTATCACGAGATGATCGAATCGGGCGTCATCGACAAGGACAACCTGGGCAACTCCAAGGTCGCCATGGTTTACGGCCAGATGAACGAGCCGCCGGGCAACCGCCTGCGCGTGGCGCTCACCGGCCTCACCATGGCCGAATTCTTCCGCGATGAGAAGCAGGCTTCCGGCAAGGGCCGCGACGTGCTGTTCTTCGTCGACAATATTTACCGCTACACGCTGGCGGGCACGGAAGTTTCCGCGCTGCTCGGCCGCATGCCCTCCGCGGTGGGCTATCAGCCGACCCTGGCCGAGGAAATGGGCGTGCTGCAGGAACGCATCACCTCGACCAAGACGGGTTCGATCACGTCCATTCAAGCCGTGTACGTTCCGGCGGACGATTTGACCGACCCCTCGCCGGCGACCACCTTCGCGCACTTGGATGCCACCGTGGTGCTGTCGCGGCAAATCGCCTCTCTCGGCATTTACCCCGCGGTCGACCCCTTGGATTCCACCAGCCGCCAACTCGATCCGCTGGTGGTGGGAGACGAGCACTACGATACGGCGCGGGGCGTGCAGGCCATATTGCAGCGGGCCAAGGAGCTCCAGGACATCATCGCGATTCTCGGCATGGACGAGCTGTCCGAAGAAGACAAATTGAGCGTGTACCGCGCGCGCAAGATCCAACGGTTTCTGTCGCAGCCCTTCAATGTGGCCAAGGTGTTCACCGGGCAGGACGGCAAGATCGTTCCGCTCAAGGACACCATCCGCGGTTTCAAGGCCATCATCGCCGGCGAATACGATCACCTGCCCGAGCAGGCGTTCTATATGATCGGCGCCATCGAAGAAGCCGTCGAAAAAGCCAAGACCCTGACCTAAGAGAGATCATGGCCCACACCATTCACGTCGACATCGTCAGCGCCGAAGGACAGATCTTTTCCGGCGAGGCGACCATGGTGTTCGTGCCGGGCTCGCAGGGCGAACTCGGCATTGCGCCGCGTCACGCGCCGCTGCTGACCACATTGAAAGCCGGCGAAGTCCGCGTGCAGACGGAAGGCAAGGAAGAACAATCGTTTTATGTCGGCGGCGGGTCGCTCGAGATTCAGCCCAATCTCGTGACCGTGCTCGCGGACACGGCGGCGCGGGCGCGCGATCTGGACGAGGCCGCCGCGCTGGCCGCGAAGCAGCGCGCCGAAGACGCCGTCCGGGAACGCACCGACAAGATCGACATCGCCGAAGCGCAGGCCGAACTGCTGCGCGCCGTCGCACAGCTTCGGGCCATCGAACGCCTGCGTAAGAAACGCTAGGGGCATTGGCCTAACGGAACTGTCATGCAGCTTTCCGTCGTCATACTCGCCGCGGGACAGGGCAAGCGGATGAACTCCGACCTGCCGAAAGTGCTGCAGCCATTGGCGGGGCAGCCGCTATTGCAGCACGTCGTCCGCACGGCGCGCGCGCTCACACCTGCGAACATCTACGTGGTTTACGGACACGGCGGCGCGCACGTGCAGGACGCGCTGCCGCACGAGGGCATCGAGTGGATTCTGCAGGCCGAGCAGCTCGGCACCGGACACGCGGTGATGCAGGCCATGCATGTCATTCCGGACGATCATGTCGTGCTAGTGCTGTACGGCGACGTGCCTCTGATCCGGGCCCCATCGCTCGAGCGGCTGGTAGCCGCAGCCGGCGCGGGCGCTCTGGCCGTGCTGTCCGTGGAACTCGACCATGCCGCGGGCTACGGGCGCATCGTGCGCGGTGGCGACGGTCGTGTCAGCGCCATCGTCGAGCACAAGGACGCGAGCCCGGACCAATTGCAGATTCGCGAGATCAACTCGGGGCTCATGGCCGCGCCCGCGGGCCGCTTGCGCGAATGGCTGCTGCAGGTGGGAAATCACAATTCGCAGGGCGAGTACTATCTGACCGATGTGGTTGCGGCCGCCGTGCTCGCCGCCGCTCGCGTCGAAACGGTGCGGGTGGCGCAGCCTTCCGAAGTCATGGGCGTCAATGACAAGATCCAACTCGCGAGCGTGGAGAGCTGCTACCGGCGGGAGCGCGCGGAGGAGCTGATGCTCGCGGGCGCGACCTTGGCGGACCCGGCGCGCATCGACATACGCGGCGAGATCGAGGTCGGGCGCGACGTATTCATCGACATCAATGCGGTTCTGATCGGCAAGGTGCAGTTGGGCGAGGGCGTCAAGATCGGTCCCAATTGCGTGATCGGCCACTCGCGGATCGGGGCGGGCACGGAAGTGTTTGCGAACAGCATCATCGACACGGCGATCGTGGCCGAGAACTGCCGCATCGGGCCGTTCGCGCGGGTTCGGCCCGACACGACCTTGCACCACGATGTGCACATCGGGAATTTCGTGGAAGTCAAAAGCAGCGAAATCGGCGCCGGCAGCAAGGCGAACCACTTGAGCTATGTGGGCGACGCCCGGGTGGGCAGCGGCGTCAATGTCGGGGCCGGCAGCATCACCTGCAACTACGATGGCCAGAACAAATGGCCGACGCTCATCGGGGACCGCGCCTTCATCGGGTCGGGCAGCATGCTCGTGGCGCCGGTTCGCATCGGCGCCGGCGCGACCATCGGCGCAGGATCGACCATCACGCAGAACGCCCCGGACGGGGAGCTCACGCTGACGCGTGCCAAACAAGCCACCGTCGCAGGATGGCAGCGGCCGGCCAAACTCGATGATGATGAGAAATCCCGCGCCATCGACGCCGCGCTGAAACCGCCGAAACCCTGATCAGCGTCGGCGCGGCCGTGCATGTCAATGACAGATGGGTCAACGACAAGGGGTTTGCGCTTCGGCGCCGGCGATTCTGGCTATCGTCCCCGGCGTGAACAAGACCTCGACATTTGGCACGCGCTCCGTGACATCGATGCCGTTGCCGCGGATGCCTTGGACCATGCCGACGACGATGTGCCTGCGTCCATTGAGGTCTGTATAAATTGGGCCTCCCGAGCTGCCGGGCGTCGTTTGAATCGTGGTCTCTATGATGCCTGCGCTCGTGCTCACCGAAATAATCCCGACGAGTTGACCGTCCGACCCCCACAAATCCTTCAATTTGAATCCGTCGCGGCGCGGCTGCCGGTGATCCGTCGGAAACCCGGCCGCCGACAGAGCGAAATGCGTTGGTAGCCGCTTGAAATCGACGGCGGCGATCGTCATAGGGGTGATGGTGCTGTCCACATTGGCCGTCAGCTGGATGACCGCCCAGTCATTGTCAGGATTACGTACCACGCGATCCAGGATGATGGTGTCGCCATGCGCCACGACCGTTCCCTCATGTAGATACTTGAGTCCCTGCAATGCGCCCTTGTCCCTGTCCCGTTCCGTTTGACCGACCGCGAATGCAACAACATTGCCAACCGCTGGATTCACCACCGTAGGGCCGGTATACACGACGTGCATGTTCGTGAGAACGTGACACTGATCGATGAGAAAGCCGGTTGCGGCCTCGTGGCCGGTAGCGGCGTCGTACCCCGCAACCGCTCTATGGATGGCGTAAGGCCATACGGCGCCGACCGCATTCAAGAAAGAATCGTCTTCGTGGTTTGGATTGTTTGCCGAATGCAACCGGTCCCTGGCGACTCGGGCATCCTTCTCCAGGATCCGGTCGCAGCGCCATATCCCCGCAACACCGCCGTCCGCGGTGACACCCAGAAAAATGCAGCCCGCGAACCCGAAAGCAATCAGATGACGGCCGATGAGTTTCACGGGGCCCGAGCGTCCGGCGTCGCGGCCCGCTCAGGGCTGGATGAGATGTCCGGTTGCCGCTTTGATCAGCGCTTGCGTGCGCGTGGCGACACCGAGTTTTCTGCGCGCGTTTTCGAGATGAAACTCGACGGTGCGCTTGCTCAATCCGAGAATCTCGCCGATCTCCCAGAAAGTCTTGCCGCGGGCCGCCCAGGTGAGCGTCTCGACTTCTCGTTCGCGCAAGCCGATATGCTTGGGCCAGATCGCACTGCGGGCCACGCGCGCGAGCCGCGCCGTGATCAGCGCCGCAAGGACGTCGTAATCGACCGGTTTGGTGAGATAGTCGTCGGCGCCCAGTTGCCAACCCTTGAGCTCATTGTCGTGATCGGAGAGCGCCGTCAGAAACACGAAGGGCATGCTCTCGAAGCGCGGCTCCATGCTCGTCAGCGTCCGCAGCAGTTCGAATCCGGACATTCCAGGCATGCCCACGTCGGACAGCACGAGATCGGGCGGCTCTTTGAGAATGGCGGCAAGGCCTTCGCGGCCATTGAAGGCTGCGCGAACCTCGAACCCCCGGTCGATGAGCTCCTCACGGATCAACGCTGCCGTGTCGCGGTCGTCCTCGATGCAAAGGATCTTCCGGCGCGGCTCGATCACCGTCGATGTGCATCCCGCTTCCATGAACCAAGGACCCTAGCACCCGCGGTATTAAGAAAAGGTAAAATTTTTCCACTACCCTGATTCCAAGTGCCATGCCATGAGCGACCCTGCTAGTCTTCAGGGGCGATGCGATACCACTCCATCAGGCGGGCGCAATCGATCCGGGTCAGATTGTCCCTGGTCTTTTTATTTCTGTTCCTGCTGGTCATCGTCTTCGGTCTCGAGAGCCTGCGGAGCTTGAGCTACGTGAATGATGCGTCGGCGCAAATCCGCACCCGCTGGCTGCCCAGCACGCGGGCGCTGGGTGATCTCAACAATTTCACGACGGACTACCCGGCGGCTGACGCCGCCAGTCTGCGCGCCAACAGCGCGAGCGAGCGCGCCACGGCATTGCAGCAGATGGCCGATCTGGACCACCGAATTGCCGCTGCGCAGCAAGCCTATGGGCAAATTCGCCATGACGCGGCCGAGGACGATCTCTACCGTCGCTTCGAAACCCAATGGAGCGCCTACCGGATCATCCTCGAACGGGGCCAGGCAAATTCACGCGTGGCCGCGGCGGTGCGCCTACATGAACAAGCGTCGAAATCGGCCTACGAGGCCGCGAGCGAGACTTTGGGGATGCTCACCGATCGCAATATTGCGAGCGCCCGTGACGCAAGCGAGCGATCGGATCGAGTCTATGCCGAGGGGCGCAGCCGAGTCGCACTCACCATCATTCTCGCGGGACTGCTGGTCGCGGGTGCCATGTTGCACGTCACGCGGTCCATTTCCGCACCGCTCGTGGATCTTGCCGACCGCATGCACCGTCTGGCCGCGAGTGAAACCAGCATCGACGTGCAGGGCACGCAGCGGCACGATGAAATCGGCGAAATGGCGCGCGCCGTGGTGGTGTTCCGCAACAACGCCATTGACCTCGCGCAGAATCGTCATGCCCTGGCGCAGCAGGCGGCGAAACTGCAGGAAAAACTCGCCGAGGAGCAGCGTCTCACGCTGCTGCAGCGAAATTTCGTCTCCATGGCGTCGCATGAATTCCGCACGCCGCTGGCCATCATCGATGGGCACGCGCAGCGTTTCATCTCGATGCGGGAGCGATTGACCGCGGACGAGCTGTCCCAGCGGGCGCGCAAGGTCCGCAGCACTGTCGGCCGCATGACGCAGCTGATCGACAACCTGATCGGCTCCGCGCGCCTGATCGACGGCCGCATCGAACTCAATTACCATCCGACGCAGGTCGACCTGGCCGCGCTCGTGCGTGAGATCTGCCATCTGCAGCGGGAATTGGCTCCGGACGCCGAACTCCTCGATCGGATTCCCTCACAACCGCTGAATGTGTATGGCGATGCAAGTCTCCTCAGCCAGGTTTTCGGCAACCTCCTCTCGAATGCGGTCAAGTACTCGCCGCATGCCGGCCTCATCCAGGTGACCGTCCTCAGGCAGGGTACGGACGCCGCGGTCGTGATCGAAGACCACGGAATCGGGATCCCGGAGGTCGAACGCGAACAGGTGTTCGAACGCTACTATCGCGGCAGCAACACCTCCGGAATCGTCGGCAGCGGGGTCGGTCTTTATCTGGTCAGGACGATTGTCGAACTGCACAAGGGCGGCGTCGCGCTCTACAGCCGCGAGGGCGAAGGTTCCCGCTTCACGGTGCGCTTGCCGGCCCTTGCGGCGGAAGTGCCGACCCCGCGCCCGGATACGGAATGCGCTTAGGTCCATGTGCGGCCCGATATTTTCTTAATACCTTTATTACGTGCCGCCCCCTTTTCTTAACAGCCTTTGGTCTACCGGTAATCGCTCCTGTCCGTAAAATTAAGTGACCCTGTGGAAGTGAGGTGCGGGATGACATCCATGAAACAAAAGTATTTGAAGGGTTTTCTGATATCCGTTATGACAACCGGACTTGCCTTATCCGCTGCCCGAGCTCAAGAATCCCCGCCGCCGGTGGTCAAGACGTCCACCGGGGCGATCGTCGGCATCGTGACGAATTCGGCGAAGCTTCCCGTCGCCGGCGCGACCGTGACGGCGCTGCGGGTGGACGGCGGCGGCATTCGCGCAACGGTGTCGAGCAGCGATGGAATCTATTCCTTTGCGGACCTTCCGCCCGGCGTGTGGTCGATCACAGCGCAGGTCGAAGGCTATCCCGATGCGACGGCGCCTTCGCTGCAAGTCCTTGCCAGCAAAGCGACCCGGCATGATCTGGTGATGAATGCTCCGGCGGCTGCGCAGGCAGGGCCCGCGCTCGCGGCGGCGCAGAAACCGGGGGTGCAGGCGGAACCGACGGGTGTGGCCCAATCCTCGGCACCGGCGAAAGCGTCGGCACCGACTTCCTCGGTCTGGTCCGCGCTTCTGGCTCCGGTCAAACCCGTGGCACCGGATGCTCAATCGGTCCCCGACGCCCTCCACTCGCCCGATGCGACCACGGGTGTCGACAATTTCACCCCGTTTGCTTTCGGGGATTTCACCTGGCTGAACGGCTCGCCGCGCAACAAGGCGCCGGTATTCGACACCAAGTTCTTCACGCCGGACATCCGCTTCGACGTGCATTACATGGACGACTTGAACCACCCCAAGGACCATACCATCGTCGGTTCGACGGAGTCGTTCCGCTCCGGCGAATTCCAGTTGGAGCAGGTGAGCTTCGGCGGCGATTTCCACTGGGAAAACGTGCGCGCCCGATTCTTGTCCATGATGGGCCTGTTTTCCACGACTACGCCGCGTAATGACGCGAGCCAGGGCGTCGGCCAATGGGATCTGCGCGACGCCTACAGGTATCTCTCGGAAGCGAACGCCGGCTATCATTTCGACGTGGCCCATGGCCTCAATGTGGATGCGGGAATTTTCGTCTCGTATATCGGGTTGTTCAGCTACTATAACTTCGACAATTGGACCTACCAGCCGTCCTACGTGTCGTCGAACACGCCCTGGTTCTTCAATGGGCTGCGCATCCAGTATTTCCCGACCAATACCTTGAAAATCGAACCCTGGATCATCAACGGCTGGCAGTCCTACGGCAGATTCAACAAGAATCTTGGTTTCGGCGGCCAGATCCTTTGGCAGCCGAACGAGAACGTCAAATGGGTCTTCAACAACTATGGCGTCGGAGAGGATAATCTCGCCTATTCCATGCCCGGCGGACCGCCGAACCCGATACGCAATGCGAATCGAGTCCACACCGACGACAGCGTCGAGTACAAGTGGTACGACAACAAACTGAATGGCACGGGATTGTCCAAGGCGGCCTTCTCCATCACGGTTGACGCGGGATGCGAGTATGGGGGCGGGGTGGGCGGTCTCTCCTGCACGGGCGGACCGAACAAGACGGCTTTCCTCGGCTGGATGATGTACAACCGTTTCTGGTTCGACCACGACCTCTACGCGGTGACTCTTGGCGGCGGCTCGATGACCAATCCGGGCCGGTATCTGACCCTGCTGCCGCCCATCAACGGAGCGGATGCCGTATCCGGCAGTCCCTATTTCACGGAAAACCCCGGACAGTCCGCGCGTCAATGGGACACCACGCTCAATTTCCAGTACATGCCCAAAGATTGGATAACCTGGTGGGCTGAAGCGGGATTTCGTCATTCGAATATCCCCTACTTCTCAGGCCAGGGCGGCGTGACGCCTCCGTTCGGCAACAACGGCTACCCTGCGCAGTACGCCTGCAACGATGGCACTCCCGGCGGATCGACCTTGACGAATACCACCTGCGCCAACGATGGCGGTGTCTGGTACCCGGATTTGCGCACGCGCCAGACCGTGTTGTCGGGCGGCGTGCTGGTCAAGTTCTAGGCGCAACACACCCTCATGGCCGTGCTCGCACCCGAGAGCGGCCATGAGGCTGCGCCAAAATTGGAAACTCCCTTCGGGATGCCGAGTTCGCCTTGGCGGCCCTGCCCATGGCCGGCGGTGTTTTTTTACGACATCATTACACCGCCTTCAATACGCTGCCATAGGCGATAAATCGCGGATCGCGAGGAGCGCAAATGTCGATGCACACTTCGGCTGCGGCGCCGTCTTTCTCGACTGCGCGGAGTCTTCGCCAAGCAACGGATGTCCTGTTCACGGCGCTTGACCGGGTTGGGAGGATGATTCGTCGGTTCGCGACGGATGCTCCTCAGCCGCACCCGCCCTGGTACTGGCCCGACTACCTGCGCGCGCTGGCCATTACGGGAATTACCACGGCCATCGCATTTCCGCTGTCTCCCTACTTCGGCCTCGTCAACATCGTGATGCTCTACTTATTGGCAACGACTGTCGGGGCCCTGCGATTGGGTCGCGGCCCTTCCGTGTTGCTGGCGACGGCCAACATGCTCGCGTTCGACTTTTTTTTCGTACCGCCGCTGTTCAGCTTCGACGTGGAGGACACGAAATATCTCTTCACGTTGGGCGTGATGCTCGTCGTCGCACTGGTGATCGCAAACCTCATGGTCAGCATTCGCCGCCATCGTGAGACCGCGGACGCCCGCGAGCAGCGCACTGCGGTGTTGTATGCGATGAGCCGCGAGCTCGCGGTCGCAACCGATGCGCAGGCCATGACGGCGGCGGCGGTCCGGCATATTTGCGCCGTTTTCCACGGCACCACCGTCGTCTTGATGGCCGACGCGCGCGGCCGGCTATCGCCGATGTCAACGCAACCGGCGCCGCCAAGCGCCGACCCCACATTCGACCTCGAGTTCGCCCAAGACGTCGTCACTCGCGGCGAACGGAGCATCAAGGATGCCATCTATTTGCCGCTGCGGGGCGTCCGCCGCGTCAAGGGCGTGATCGTGGTTCGACCGCAGCCGCCGACTCGCGTGTTGCCCGCGGAACAGCTGAATCTTCTGGACGCGTTCGCGGCTCAACTCGCCCTTTCGCTGCAAAGGGCCCGGCTGGCCGAGGCCGCCGAAGCGGCCAGAATCTCCGCGGAGCGCGCACTGCTCCGCAACACCCTGCTGGCGTCGATTTCCCACGATTTGCGCACGCCGCTGTCCGCAATCGCCGGCGCGGGCAGTTTGATCGCACAGCCGGAGTATGCGCTCAACGTCGACCGTCGCACGACCTTGGGAAATTTGATCGAACGCAAAGCCCGCGACATGTCGCAGCTGCTGACGAATGTTCTCGAATTGATGCAGATGGAGTTCGGCAGCGGAACGCTGCGTACCGACTGGCACGCCATCGATGATTTGGTTGGGCTCGCGCTGCGGACGAACGAGGCTCGCCTCGCTCAATGGCGCACGGTCGTGAATCTGCCCGCCGACCTGCCTTTGATCCTGGTCGAGGCGACATTGATCGTACAGATATTCAGCAACCTCCTGGAGAACGCGGCGAAATATACGCCCCCCGGGACGACCATCACCATCTCCGCCACCGCGCGGGAGAAAAGCGTCTTACTGACAGTCGCGGATGACGGACCGGGCCTTCCTCCCGGCGACTCGGAGCGCTTGTTCGAGAAGTTCCAGCGGGGCCGCTCCGAAAGCAATATCGTCGGGGTGGGCCTGGGACTCGCAATTTGCCGCGCCGCCGCGCGCCTGCACGGCGGAGACATCCGCGCGATGGACAACGCGTGCGGCGGCGCGCGCTTCGAAATCACTCTGCCTCTGGAACCCCAGGTCGATGCGCCCGCACCGGAGCTGCGCTGAGACTCGGCGGATGAGAGAAACCGCATGACCGAGGCCATGCATCTCATCCTCATCTTCGAGGACGATCAGGCGATTCAGAACGTGCTGCGCATGCTGTTCGAGGCAAACGGCTTTCGGGTGGTGATCGCCGAAACCGCGGCCCGCGGCGAACAAGATGCACGGCTGCATCGGCCCGACATCGTCGTGGTCGACTTGGGGTTGCCCGACGGCGACGGCCTCAATGTCATCACCGCCATTCGCGCCTGGTCGCCGGTGCCCATCATCGTACTGTCGGCACGCACCGCGGAAGCACAGCGCCTCGCCGCATTCGAGAACGGCGCGGACGACTACGTCATGAAGCCCTTCAGCGCGCCCGAGCTGCTGGCGCGGGTGCGCGCGATCGTCCGGCGGCACGTGCGCGGTGAGCTGCCCATGGCCGTGCTCGAGCTCGGCGACGTTTCGATCGACCTCGGCAGGCGGGTCGCCCGCCGCCGGGACGGAAGCGATGTGCGCCTGACTCCGCTCGAGCACCGCATACTGGAAACTCTGGCGCGCCATGGCGACCGGATCGTGACGCACGCGTCGCTCATCAAGGAAGTATGGGGCCCGCATCGCAATGATTCGCGCGCCTTGCGGGTCTACATCGGAAGCCTGCGCAGAAAACTCGAAGTCGACCCGAGCCGTCCGCGGCATATTCTCACTGAGCTGGGCGTCGGCTACCGGCTCGTCATCGAGGCCGAGGCGGTGGGAGGCAATTGAAAGTGTCAGTGGGCGGAATTTGCAGCGGCGGTCTTCGCGCTGCGGTTCCACCAACCGCCGCCGAGGGCCTGAAAAAGCGCCACGGCGTCGCCGTAGCGGGCGGCCTGCGCCTGCACCCGGCCGAGCAGCGCCTGTTGGTAGGCAGTTTCCGCGCCGAGCAATGTCAGATAGTTGACATAGCCGGCCTCCAGCTGCCGGCGCGTAAGGTCATAGGTCACCTTGGCCGCGTTCTCCGCATCGACCTGGGCCGCGAGCGCGTCGGCATCGGATAGCGACGCGTGCAGAGTGTCGGCAACGTTCTGGTAGGCGGTGATGACCGTGCTTTGATACTGGGCCGCGGCCTGCTTCAGGGCTTGCTGGGCGGCGCGCCTTCGGTGCAGCAGCGTGCCGCCTTCGAATAGGGGTTGAGTGATGTCGCCGACCAGGTTCCAAAATGGTCCGCCGGAGCGAAACATCCAGCTAAACTGGTCCGCGTTGCCGCCATACGAGCCAGTAATCGGGAACTGCGGCAGCATCGCGGCCACTGCGACGCCGACTTGGGCGTTCGCGGCGTGCAGCTGCGCCTCGGCGGCACGAACATCCGGGCGCTGCTCGATGATCTTGGCCGGCAGAGAGAGCGGCATTTCCGGGGGCAGCCGCAGCGCGTCGAGCTCGAACGTCTCCGGCACGTCGTCGTTCGGCAGATTGCCGACCAGGGCCCGTATCAAATCGCGGGTCTCCTCGAACTGCAGCCGCAGGGGGGGCAGCGTGGCGCTGGCCTGCGCCAGCGCGGTCTCCTGTGCCGCGACGTCGATGCGCATCGCCTGCCCCAACCGCAATTGATCGCGCAGGATCTGCAGCGCCTTCTCATCCGCAGCGATGATCTCCCGAGTCGCCCGGATCTGCGCGCGCAGTGACGCTTCTTGGATGGCCGCGGCAACCACATTGGAGGCGAGCGTGATGTACGTGGCCTCGAGCGCAAAGCGCTGCGCCTCGGCCTGCGCCGCCAGCGACTCGACCTGCCGCCGGTTGCCGCCGAACACGTCGGGCACGAAGCCCACGGTGAGCTCGGCTGTTTGAAAGTTGTAATAGAGAGGCGCGGTATAAGGAGCAACGCCGGGGGTTTGCAGCGGCGCCGAGAGATTGTCTCCGTTGCCCTGCACGCCGGGGGCCTGGTCGTTGGTGAGGTTACCGGCTATTTTGTGGCGCTCGGCCTGGTAGGTTGCGCCAATCGAGGGAAAGAAGAATCCCTGCTGCGCATAGACCATCTCCTGCGCTTGCGCCAGCGCGGCCTGCGCCGCGGTGATGGTCGGATTGGCCTTGAAGGCCTTGTCGATCAGTGAATTCAATGCCGCAGACTGGAAAAGCTCCCACCACTCGAAGGGGATATCCCGCCCGGCGATGAAACGCTGGATCTCGCCGCCGTGGATCGGCGCGGACGAGCTTGCCTCCGGCAAGGGCGCCGGCGCGTAATCGGCCTTGGCCGGGGCCGCGGGCTTCTGGAAATTCGGACCCACGGCGCAGCTCGCAGCGATCGCCGTGGACGACAGGAGCAGAGCTGTACGCATCCCGCGGTTCATTGGGCGGCCACTTCCTTGCGATTCCACCAACCACCGCCCAGCGCCTGGAACAACGCGACCGTGTCGCCATAGCGCGTCGCCTGCGCCTGCACGCGCGTCAGCAGGGTTTGCTCGTAAGCGGTCTCAGCGCTCAGCAAGGTCAGATAGGTCACGTAGCCGGCCTGCATCTGCCGGCGCGTGAGATCGTAGGTCACCTTGGCGGAATTCTCCGCTTCGACGTCCAGGCTGAGAGTCTCGGCATCGGACAGCGACACATGCAGCGCGTCGGCGATGTTCTGATAGGCGGCGATCACCGTGCTCTGATATTGAGCGGCGGCCTGCTTCAAGGCGTCCTTGGCGGCGCGCTCCTGATGCAACAGCGTACCTCCTTGGAATACCGGTTGAGTGACGTCGCCATACAGGCTCCAGAACGGGCCGCCATGACGGAACATCCAGGAGATTTGCGTGGCGTTGCCGCCATACTGGCCGCTGATCGAAAATTGCGGCAGCATCGCGGCGACCGCGGCGCCGACCGCCGCGCTTGCGGCATGGAGTTGCGCCTCGGCCGCGCGGACATCGGGGCGTTGTTCGATGATTTTGGCGGGCAGGCTCAGCGGCACCTCCGGCGGCAGCTGCAGCGTATCGAGTTCGAAGACCGGGTCTTGCTCATTGGGCAGCTTGCCCACCAGCGCCCGCATCAGATCGCGCGTTTGTTCGAACTGGTTCAGCAGCGGCGGCAGCGTGGTTCTGGCCTGCGCCAGGGCGGCTTCTTGCGCCGCGACATCGATGCGCATCGCAAATCCCAAACGAAATTGATCGCGCAGGATTTGCAGCGATTTCTCGTCCGCCTCGATGATCTCCCGGGTCGCCTCGATCTGCGCATGCAGTGACGCTTCCTGAATGGCCGCGGCGACAACATTGGAGGCGAGCGTAATATACGTCGCTTCGAGCGCGAAGCGCTGCGCGTCTCTCTGCGCGGCCAACGACTCCATTTGCCGCCGATTGCCGCCGAATACGTCGGGCACGAATCCGACGGTGAGATCGGCCGTATAAAACGTGTAATAGGAAGGCTGGTTGTGGGGGAAGTGATTCAGGTCCTGACCCTTCGGCAGGAGATCCGTGCCGTTTCCCTGCACCCCGATGGTGGAGCTGGAATTGGTGTTGCCCGACACCTTGTGGCGCTCGGCCTGCCCTAACGCAGAGATCGTCGGAAAGAAGAAGCCGCGCTGCGCGTACACCAGCTCCTGGGCCTGGGTCAGCGCTGCCTGCGCCGCGGCAATGGTCGGATTGGCCTTAAAGGCCCTTTTGATGAGCGAATCCAGCGCCGGTGACTGAAACAGCTCCCACCACTCGAAGGGAATGTCCCGACCGGGAACGAAGTGCTGAACCTCGCCGCCCTGAATCGGTGCGGAGACGGTCGTCTCCGGCAAGGGCGAGGGCGCATAGCCGGCGCCGGCCGGTGCCGCAGGCTTGTGGAAGTTCGGTCCGGCGGCGCAGCCGCAGGCCCCGCCCGCCGCTGTCGCGGAAAGCAGGACGAGAGCGGACAAACGCGAGGCGGACATAAGGGCTCATTCTGCGCACGCCCGTCAGCGATAGGTACTGTGTGATATCCGAGTGGCCCCGCGCGCCGCGAGTGGCCATTGTTGCGCCAAGGCCGCGGCGCTTGGCGCGGTGGTGCCCGAGGGATCTCGAGGGAGCAACGGCAATGCGCATTGATTGGTCCAGAGTGTTGCATCGACTGGGATCCGGCCGGCAGCGTGCCGCAGCTGCTTGCGCCGTGCTGGTGCTCGCCGCACTGGTCGTCGTCGTGCATTTCAGCGCCAACGCGGACGATGGTGAAAAGCCGAAGGCCGGCGCGCCCAAAACCAATGCCGACGTGGTGGAGCTGGCCGACGCCCAGCTCGGGATGATCAGTATCGGCGCCGTATCCGAGCGCTCGTTTCCGATCCAGACAGAGGCCGTGGGCAATATCGACTTCAATGAGGACATGGCCGCCCAGGTATTTCCGCCGTATCAGGGCCGCATCGTGACGCTGTATGCCAAGATCGGCGACAACGTCAGCCGCGGGCAGCCTCTGCTCACCATCGAGAGCCCCGATCTGATCCAGGCGGAATCGAGTTTGATCGCAGCCGCCGGCGTGCTGGATCTGACGACACATGCACTGGAGCGCGCGAAGCAGCTGTACGAGCTGCAGGGCATGGCGGAAAAAGATCTGCAGCAAGCGATTTCCGATCAACAAACCGCCGAGGGCGCGCTCAAAGCCGCACGCGATGCCGTGGCGGTCTTCGGCAAGTCGCAGCCGCAGGTCGACCACATGGTGAAGACGCGCACCATTGATCCGTACCTGGTGGTGCCGAGCCCCATCGGGGGACGCGTCACCGCGCGCACCGCGGCGCCCGGAGATTTCGTGCAACCGGGCAACGCGCCCGCTCCTTACTCAGTCGCGGACATTTCCCGCATTTGGATGAATGCCAGCGTCGCTGAGAGCGACATGCCCCGGGTCCGCAAAGGGCAGCACGTGCACGTAGCCGTCATGGCGTTTCCGGGGCGAATATTCGACGGAGAAATTTCCACCATCGGTGCAACCGTCGATCCCCAGCTGCATCGGGGGCTGGTACGCGCCGAGATCGATGACCCGAAGCACGAGCTTCTGCCCGGGATGTTCGCTTCTTTCGTCATCGTCACCGGTGCCCCGGTCAACGGCGTGGCGGTCCCTATGGAGGGAGTCGTTCGAGAGGGCGACGGCAGCGTGACCGTATGGCTCGCAACCGATGGTCATCACTTCACGAAGAGAACGGTCAAGGTCGGACTGCAGGATGCGGGCTACGACCAGATACTCGAGGGAGTGGGGCCGGGCGCCCGAATCGTCACCAAGGGCGCGGTGTTTCTCGACATCTTGGCCAATGGTGAATCCTGACCGCGGGCGCAAAGCCAACATTCGCATGGTCGCATTCGATCTGCACTTCGTGCGGGAGCAATAGTTAGTGTTGAAGGGCATTCTAGAGTTCGGACTCACTCGCCGGGCGATCATCATCTTGGGTCTGCTGGTGTTCATCGGCGGCGGATTGATCGCCTTTTTCAAGCTCAACATCGAGGCATATCCCAACCCGGCGCCGGTGATCCTCGAAATTACCGCGCAGGCGCCGGGCCTCTCCGCGGAAGAGATGGAGCGGTACTACACCAAGCCGATGGAGGTCGGCATCTATCCGACCCCCGGTATAGTCAACATCCGTTCCACCTCGTTCTATGGCCTGACGTTCTTGAGCGTCACCTTCAAGTACGGCGTCGACTATTACTTCGCCTATACACAGACGTTGAACAGCATTGCGCAGAATGTCTCGCTTCCGGGTAATCAGGTGCCGCAGATCCAGCAGTCGAGCCTCGTCGGCGAGGTGTACCGCTACACGGTCACGGGGCCGAAGGATTTCGGGATCACGAACCTGCGCACGGTTGAGGACTGGGTGGTCTTGCGCAGGCTCTACACGGTTCCGGGCGTGGTCCAGGTCAATAGCTTCGGCGGCCCGACCAAGGAGTTCGAGGTCGAGACCGATCCCAACAAGCTGCAGGCTTACAACGTGACGATGCCGCAGCTCGTCGCGGCCTTGGGGAATGCCAACGTCAACGTCGGCGGCCGGGAAATAGCGATCGGCCAGCAGTCGGCAAACATTCGCGGCGTCGGTCTCATCGACGACGGCGGCACGTACGATCTCACCCAGGGGTATGGTGTCTCGGACATCGAGAATGTCGTGCTCGCGCAAAGCAACGGCACGCCGGTGCTGGTCAAGGACGTGGCCAGGGTGTACGTCGGCTATGTGCCGCGGACCGGCATCGTGGGCAAGGACCGCGACGATGACGTGGCCATGGCGATCGTGGTGACCAGCCGAACCTCCCATACCAATGAAGTGGTGCCGCGGATCGCTCACGAGGTCGACGCGATGAACCGCGATGGTACGCTGCCGCCCGGGGTCAAAGTCGTCTCATTCTACGACCGCATGGCCCTGGTCGGCGTCACGACGCACACGGTGCTGCACAATCTGATCTTCGGCTGCCTGCTGGTGTTCTTGATCCAATGGATCTTCCTGGGCGATCTGCGCAGCGCGGTCATCGTCGGCGTCAACATTCCATTTGCGCTGTTCTTCTCCATCATTCTGCTGGTGCTGCAAGGCGAAGACGCGAACCTGTTATCGGTGGGCGCCGTCGATTTCGGCATCATCATCGACGCAGCGGTCATTCTGGTCGAAAACATTTTCCGCAATCTTCAGGCACCCGCGCATCAGCAAACGCAGATGATCGAGGACTTGCACGAAGGAACGTACGGTGAGGATCCAACACGCACCGGAATGTCTTGGACGACTCGATTGCGCCTGATTTACATTTCAGCGTTGCAGGTCGACAAGGCCATCTTGTTCTCCACGGCAATCACCATCGCCGCGTTCGGCCCGCTGTTCACCATGCAGGGAGTCGAGGGTCAGATCTTCGGACCGATGGCGCGAACCTACGGCTACGCTCTGGCCGGCGCGCTCATCGCCACCTTTACCGTGACTCCGGTGCTGTCCTCGTTCCTCCTGCCCCCACACGTGAAGGAAGTCGAAACCCTGGTGGTGCGGGCATTGCATCGAGTGTACAAACCCGTGCTGCAATTTGCCCTCAGCCGGCGAACGCTGGTGGTCGGGATCGGCGTCGGCTTCCTCGCGCTCACGGGACTCCTGATTCCGTTCTTGGGCAGCGAGTTCCTGCCCGCCTTGGAGGAAGGGAACTTCTGGATTCGCGCCTCGCTGCCGCCCAGCATGACGTTGGATGCCGGCACGGAGGCGACGCGCAAAATGCGCGACATCCTGCTCGAGCATCCGGAGGTCGTCACCGTCATCTCCCAGCACGGCCGGCCCGACAACGGCAGCGATCCATCTCCGTTTTCGAACGTGGAGATGTTCGTACCGTTGAAGCCCTTCGACGATTGGCCCAGAGGACTCACCAAGGCGAAGCTGACCGCGGAACTCGAGCAGGAAATGCGCACCGCGCTGCCCGGGGTGACCTTTAATTTCTCTCAGTACATTCAGGACAACATCGAGGAGGCGATCTCGGGAGTCAAGGGCGCCAACTCGGTGAAGATTATCGGTCCGGATTTGGCGGTGCTCGAGGATCTCGCCCGGCAGGTCATGGCGCAAATGTCGCAGGTCCGGGGAGTTCAGGATCTCGGCGTGTTTCACGTGCTTGGTCAACCCAACCTCAACATCAAGATCGACCGTGCCAGAACGGCGCGCTACGGGCTCAATACCGGCGACGTGAATACGGTGGTTCAAGCCGCCATGGGCGGCGCAGTGGCGTCTCAGGTGCTCGAAGGCGACCGTTTCTTCAATCTCACGGTCCGTTTGGCGCCGCAGTATCGAAACAGCGTCGAGGCCATCGGCAACATCAAGGTGGGATATCAGACAGGTTCGGGCGCGAACGCATACATTCCCCTGCGTGAGCTGGCGACGATCTCGTTGGACACCGGGCCGGCCTACATCTATCACGAAGCCATGAACCGGGACATTCCGGTCAAGTTCAGCGTGCGCGGGCGCGACCTCGGCAGCACCGTGGCGGAGGTGCAGGGGCGGATCGCGCGCAGCGTAAAATTCCCGCGCGGATATCGCCTCGAGTGGGCCGGCGAGTTCCAGGATCTGCAGCTCGCCAAGCAGCGGCTGTCGGTCTTCGTGCCGATGAGCTTGGGCCTGATCTTGATCCTGCTGTACAGCCTGTTCAATTCCGTGCGCGACAGCTTGCTGGCCCTGGCTGGAATACCGTTTGCGATCGGCGGTGGCCTGTTCGCGCTGTTTGTGACAGGCCTGCCCTTCAGCGTCTCGGCGGCGATCGGTTTCATCTCGCTGTTCGGCGTCTCGGTCATGAACGGCATTCTTGTCATTACCTATTTCAACCAGCTGAGGCAGCAGGCTATGCCGCCCGTGGAAGCAATGGAGCAGGCCGCCGAAAAGCGTATGCGGCCCATGCTGATGACCGCGCTCTCCGCCTGCATCGGGCTGGTGCCGGCGGCGTTCTCGACCGGTATCGGCAGCCAGGTGCAGCGGCCGCTCGCCACTGTGGTGGTCGGGGGCATGCTCCTCGGACCGATCATGTTGCTGGTGGTCGTACCGGCGCTTCAGCTGGTGTTCCTGCGTAAAGAGCAGCGCGACGAGCCGGAACCCCGGCCGCCCACCGGGCGTCTGCCGCGTGAGGTACCTTGAGTATGTACGCAGCTCCACGAGTCATCGAAACACGGATTTTTGCCACCCTGCCGGAGGAGCTTCGCATCCGGAACAGGACCAACGAGCTGTCAAAGTTCGCCGAGGGAGAGTTCGATTCATTTCTGGAGGGACCGTCCTTCGACCGTGTTGGAAATCTGTACTGCGTGGATCTGGTCTTTGGACGGATTTTTTGCGTGGACACGAAGGGCAAATTTCACGTCGTCGTGGAGTATGACGGGGCGCCGAACGGGCTGAAGATCCATCGAGACGGACGTCTCTTCGTCGCCGATCGGCGCCATGGCATCATCGTGATCAGCCCGGCCACCAAGCGCATTCAACACATCTTGGAACGATACGAGCTGGAACCTTTCAAAGGCCCCAACGATCTCGTGTTCTCGCCGGCAGGCGATCTATATTTCACCGACCAGGGCATGTCCGATCTGGTCAATCCCACGGGACGGGTCTTCCGATTGGGCGCAGACGGCCGATTGGACCTCCTGCTCGACAAGCTGCCCAGTCCCTACGGAATCGCGCTCGATCCCACCGGGCGCGTGCTCTATGTGGCGCTGACCCGGGCGAATTGCATCATCAAGGTCCCGATACTTGCGGATGGACATCTATCCCGCGTATTGAATTTCATCCAGTTGAGCGGCGGCGGAGGTCCTGATGGCATCGCCGCGGACAGCGAGGGCGGACTTGCGGTCGCGCATCCCCTGCTGGGTGCGGTGTGGCTCTTCGATGGCAGGGGGCAGCCGACGTTGCGCGTGAACCTCTGTCGCGGACTTCTCGGCACCAACGTGGCCTTCGGCGGGCCCGACGGTCGCCGCCTTTACATCACCGAAGCCGAGACCGGTACCGTCCAAGTCGCCGATGTGCCCAACAGTGGCAGCACGATGTTCTCGCACATGGACGGGGCGCAGTCGTGAAAACGTTGCACATCGTGTGCGCCATATTGGCGTGTGGGCCGCTGGTCATTGCAGCCAACTCAGCCGCCGCGGACGCACCACCGGACGGTGCGGCACTCATCCCCGACGCGAGTTCCAAGGCGAGGCACGGTCCCGAATCGATCCGGGCGAGCTCGCGGGCAGCCGGCGGACCCAAAGGCCGGGAGGCAGCCGTGGCCGCATCCCCACACCGCGACTTGGCTGCTTCGTACCGGAGATCCGGTCAACTCGCGGGCGGCAACGAGGATCGCCAGCACTCCCTACCG
Organism: Steroidobacteraceae bacterium; assembly: GCA_035314705.1. GTDB lineage: Bacteria > Pseudomonadota > Gammaproteobacteria > Steroidobacterales > Steroidobacteraceae > Bog-1198. The sequence goes on from DATFZF010000092.1 coordinate 22,059, forward strand.
AGCGGGAAGTCGCGCGGGCGCCTCGCGAAGGCTTCGACTCGCCTGGGATCGACCCAGGTTGCGGCCGGCGGCGTGCGGGTCCGGGGAGCCAGCGCCACGAGCCTCCGGCCGCGGTCACCGTCAACACCGAGTAGTCCCGCCCGACCGGTGACAAGTCCGAAAGCGGTGGCAAGCCGATCAATCCTGGGCGGCCCGGCTGTGCAAAAGTACGGGCGGCTCGATGGCGCGGCAGCCGGTCGGGCGGCGCACATCACGTCGATTGACGGATCGGAGCTGCGCCGCAAACACGGGCATTGACTGCCGCAGGCACGCGCGGTCGCCATCAAGCACGCGTACTTCGTGCGTGCCCCGAGACTCGCTTCGAGCACGCTCGCGACTCATGAGCGGTGACAACCCCCCCCCGGGCGGCCAAGCGCACTTGGCAGCATGATTTGGACTACTCGGTGAGTGTGGCAGACTGGAGGGCCGACCGACTCCAGGAGTAACCGGGACTTTTTAGAAGGGATGACATGAGCGAAGTGCCAAGCAATCCGGGACAGCCCTCGAAGGGCCAGGACTCCGTCGACCGGCGCGCCTGGCCGCGCGAGCGCCAATGGCGGGCCGTCGGAATCGCAGCGGCAGCCGTGGTTCTTGTCATCCTGGCGGTCTGGCTGAGCGGCCGGATCTTCGGTCCACACGAGGCACCGCCGCCGGCCGCATCGCGCCCCGGCACCTTTCGCGCTTCCCCGCAGCAAATGAAGACCTTGACGGTGGAGCGCGTGCAAACACATGAATTCGTCAGCGAAGAATTGACTGAGGGGAAAATCGCCGTCAACGGCGACCGCACGACGCCGGTTTTCTCGCCCTATTCCGGCCGAGTCACTCGAGTAATCGCGGGATTGGGCGACACCGTCAAGGTCGGCGCGCCGCTTGCCAGGCTCGAAGCCTCGGAATTCGTGCAGGCGCAAAATGACCTCCGAACCGCCGCCGCCCAGGTCAAACTCGCGCGCATCAGTGAAACGCGCAAGCATGCCTTGTACGACGCGAAGGGCGGCAGCTTGCAAGATTGGCAGTCGGCCCAGGCTGATTTGACCACGGCTGAAACCGCGCTCAACTCCGCGCGCAACCGCCTCAGCATTTTGGGGAAATCGGCCGCGGAAATCGCCGCGCTGGAATCGGCACAGAGCATCGATCCCGTTGCGACAGTGACCGCGCCGATCGCAGGCGTGGTGGTGGATCGCCAGGTCGGTCCCGGCCAGTATCTTCAAGCCGGCAGCGGCACTCCGGTTTTCACCATCGCCGATCCCTCGAGCGTGTGGCTGCTCGCCAATGTGCGCGAATCCGACGCCGGGCTCGTCAAGCTCGGACAGTCCGTGGAAGTGCACGTGCTGGCGTACCCCAAGCGCATCCTCAGGGCGCGCCTGACCTATGTCGCCGCCCTCGTCGATTCCCTGACCCATCGGCTGCCGGTGCGCGCCGAAATCGACAACCATGACGGCGCCCTGAAGCCGGAAATGTTTGCGAGCTTTCGCATCCTCACCAGCGATGTGTCGCATTCCCCGGCAATCCCCGCGGCTGCCGTGATCTATGAGGGCGACGCCGCGCATGTGTGGGTGGTCGCGGGCGATGGGCTGCTCGAGCTTCGGGCCATACACACCGGGCGCAGCAACGACGGGCTCGTCGAGGTCCTCGACGGCTTGCAGCCGGGCGATGAGGTGGTGACCAAGGGCGGCCTGTTCATCGATCAAGTGGCGGTTCCCGCCGCTTCATGAACGCCATTGTCACTTTCGCGCTGCGTCAGCGTGTGCTGATCGTCGTGCTATTGGTCATGGTGCTCGGCGCCGGCACGGCCAGCTTTCTCTCGCTCAATATCGAGGCGTACCCCGACCCGGTGCCTCCGCTCGTCGACATCGTCACTCAAAGCACCGGCCAATCGGCCGAAGAGATCGAACGGTACATCACGATTCCCCTGGAAATTCAAATGGCCGGAATCCCCAATGTGCAGGCCATCCGCACGATTTCCTTGTTTGGTCTCTCCGACGTCAAGGTGCAATTCACCTACGATTTCACCTACACCCAAGCCGAGCAGTGGGTGACCAATCGCTTGTCGCAGCTCGGCAGCCTGCCGGGCGGCGCACAGCCGCAGATATCGCCCACCAGTCCCATTGGAGAGATCTTTCGGTATCGAGTCGCCGGACCCCCGAATTACTCGGTCACCGATTTGAAAACACTCCAGGACTGGGTCCTGGAAAGGCGCTTCAAGGCCGTGCCGGGCGTGATCGACGTCACCGGGTGGGGCGGAAAGACCAAGACGTACGACATCGCGATCGACCAGGCCAAGCTCATCGGCTACGGGCTCTCCGTGCCGCAGGTGTTGCAGGCCCTCGGCAACGCCAATATCAACGTCGGCGGCCAAACCGTGAATTTCGGCGCGCAGTCCGCGGTGGTGCGCGGCGTGGGTCTCATTCATTCGGCCGACGAAATCCGTCACACCTTGATCACCAACAATCAGGGAGCACCGGTCGTGATCGGCGACGTTGCCCAGGTGAGCATCGGCAACTTGCCGCGGCTGGGCATCGCCGGCTTCAATGCCGTCGACGACATCGTGCAGGGCATCGTGCTCATGCGGCGCGGCGCCGAGAGCATCCCGACCATCAAACGAGTCGAAGCGGAAGTGGACAAGATCAACAGCAGCGGAATTTTGCCCCCCGGGGTGGGCATCCAGCGCATTTACGACCGCAGCGATCTGATCCACGTCACCACGCACACGGTGCTGCACAACATGGCCATGGGCATTGTGCTGATTTTTCTCCTGCAGTGGGCGTTTCTCGGCAACATCCGCAGCGCCGTGATCGTCGCCATGACCATACCGTTCGCGTTGTCCTTTGCGATCGGGCTCATGGTGCTGCGCGGCGAGTCGGCGAATCTCCTCTCGGTCGGCGCCATCGATTTCGGATTGGTGGTGGATGCGACCGTGATCATGGTCGAGAACATCTACCGGCATCTCGCCGAGGCGACGGCCCACTTGGGCCACGGCCCCAGCACCTTGCACCGCATGCGCGTGCGCAGCGGCTTTCGCGGCAAGACCGGAACCATCTCGGTCGCCGCGGCCGAAGTAAGCCAATCCATATTCTTCGCGGCCGCCATCATCATCGCCGGCTTCGTGCCGTTGTTCACGCTGTCCGGGATCGAGGGTCATATCTTCGGGCCCATGGCCAAGACCTATGCCTATGCGATTGCCGGCGGTCTGATCGCCACGTTCACCATTGCACCCGCCTTGAGCCTGCTCTTGTTTCCGGACAAGGTGGAGGAACGTGAAACCCTCATCGTGCGCGGTTTGCGCCGCGTCTACGAACCGGCGCTCGAGTTCGTGCTGGCGAATCGCATCGTCACCTTCGCAGGGCTCGCGTTGATTGCGCTGCTGGCGCTCGTCGCGCTGCGATCCTTGGGCTTGGAATTCCTGCCGAAATTGGAAGAAGGCAACCTGTGGGTTCGCGCCACTTTTCCGCAATCCGTTTCTCTCGAGGACAGCGACACGTATGTGAATCGAATGCGCGAGCTCATGCGCAAGTACCCGGAGGTGCAATCCGTCGTCTCGCAGCACGGCCGGCCCGATGACGGCACGGATGCGACCGGATTCTTCAATGCGGAATTTTTCGTGCCCCTGAAGCCCTTCGACGCCTGGCCGCCCCGCATGACCAAGGAAAAGCTCACCCAGGACATGACGGATTCACTGCAGCAGCAGTTTCCGGGGGTGGAGTTCAATTTTTCGCAATACATCCAGGACAATGTCGAAGAGGCGGCATCGGGAGTCAAGGGCGAGAATTCCGTCAAGGTGTACGGCAACGATCTGGAGACTCTCGAAAAAACCGCCAACAGCGTCGCCGCGGTACTCGCCAAGGTGACCGGCATCACCGACCTTGCGGTGCTGCGTTCACTCGGGCAACCGACCATCCGCATCGATGTCGATCGAGTGCGCGCCGCGCGGTATGGCTTGGCGCCCGGCGACGTGAACGCCGTGGTGCAGACGGCGATCGGCGGCCAGAGCGCCGGCGATCTGTATGAAGGCAGCAGCGATCGGCATTTCCCGATGATGGTGCGGCTGGCTGCGCCATTTCGCCAAAGCCTCGATGCGATTCGGCACATTCCGATTGCCGCGTCCGCCAGCACCGGCGGCGGCGTCATCCAGGTTCCGCTGCAGGACGTTGCCGATGTGAGTCTGGTGTCCGGCGCGGCGTTCATCTACCGCGAACAGCAACAGCGCTACGTGCCGATCAAGTTCAGCGTACGCGGCCGGGATCTTGGCGGCGCGGTTCTCGAGGCTCAACACGCCGTTGATTCGCAAGTTCCATTGCCGGGCGGATACCGGCTCGAATGGGTCGGGGAATTCGGCAATTTGCAGGAAGCGGCCGCGCGCCTCGGCGTGGCCGTGCCGCTGTCGCTCGCCCTGATCGTGTTGCTGCTGTATTTGAACTTCAACAGCCTGCGTGATGCGCTGCTGGCGGCCAGCGTGATACCCATGGCATTGTTGGGCGGCATTCTCGCGCTGTGGGTCAGCGGCACGCCGTTCAGCGTGTCCTCCGCCATCGGCTTCGTAGCCCTGTTCGGCATTGCGGCCATGGACGGCATTCTGATTCTCTCGTATTACCACCTGAGTCTCGAGTCCGGTCTGGATCGCGCCGGCGCCATGCTGCAAACCTGCCGCACACAACTGCGGCCGGTGATGATGACCTGCATCGTCGCCTGCGTCGGTTTGATACCGGCCGCGTTTTCGACCGGCATCGGTTCGCAGGTGCAACGACCGCTGGCACTGGTCGTGGTGGGCGGCATGTTGCTGGCGCCGGTGCTGATATTGCTGGTGTTGCCCGTGCTCATTCTGAGATTTTCCCGCGCACAGGAGCTGCCGCAGGAATTGCCGCGGGAATCGACCACGTGAAGCCCAGGCACCACGGACGTCCGCTTCGCGGAGCGCTGCGCCCGGCCGCGTGTTGCGCCGTGCTCGGCCTTTGCGCCTGCGTGGGGCCCAATTTTCACCGGCCGCCGCCGCCGCGGGTGGACCGCTACACGGCGGAGGTACTTCCATCCCAGACTGCGTCGGCGCCGGGACCCGGCGGAGCCGCGCAAAAATTCCTGAGTGAGCAGGACCTGCCGCGCGATTGGTGGACGCTCTTCGGTTCGGAGGAACTCGATGACTTGGTTGCCGGAGCGCTGCATGCCAACCCCAGCGTGCAGGCCGCAACGGCCGCGCTGCGGCAGGCGCAGGAGAACACCGCTGCGCAGCGCGGCTCCTACTATCCCACCGTGCAAGCGGGCTTCGACGCGACGCGGCAGCGCGACGCGGTGGGCGTGCTAAGTCCCAATTTGACCTCAGGAACGGCGCTTTACAACCTGTACACGCCGCAGGTCACGGTGAGCTATGTCCCGGATGTGTTCGGCGCCAACCGCCGCCAGGTTGAATCCCTCGCCGCGCTCGCCGAGGTGAGCCACTTCCAACTCGACGCCACCTACCTCACTCTGACGGCCAACGTGGTGACGACGGCGATTCAGGAGGCCGGCTTGCGCGCGCAAATCGCCGCCACGATGCGCGTCATCGAGTTGGAGCGGCAAGCCTTGTCGGTGATGCGGCGCGAATTGGCGTTGGGCGCGGTTGCCGAAGGCGACGTCTTCGCGCAGGAAGCGGCGTTGGCGCAGTTGGAGGCCGCGCTGCCGCCCCTGCACCGGCAATTGCAATTGTCGCGCGACCTACTGGCCGTATTGACGGGGCATCTGCCCGCCGACTTCAAGCCGGTGCGCTTCGAGTTGGATGAATTGCGGCTGCCCGTCGATCTGCCGTTGGGCGTGCCGTCCGAACTGGTCGAGCGGCGCCCGGACGTTCGGGCTGCCGAGGCGCAATTGCATGCGGCGACGGCGCAGGTCGGCGTGGCAATTGCCAATCTTCTGCCGCAGGTGACGATCACCGGAAACGCCGGAAGCTCGGCCACCGCGATGGCGGATCTATTCAAGGGGGGCACGGGATTCTGGAGCCTGGGCGCCAGTCTGACGCAGACCCTGTTCGAGGGCGGAACTCTGATACACCGCAAGCGAGCGGCGGACGCGGCTCTCGATCAAGCGGGCGCGCTCTATCGCTCGGCGGTGTTGACCGCCTTCCAGAATGTCGCGGATGCGCTGCACGCCCTCGATACCGATGCGGACGCTTTGGGCGCCGCCGCCCGCGCGGAGGATGCCGCCGGCAAGAGCCTGGACGTGGTGCGTCGCCAGCTCGAACTTGGCTCGGTCAGCTACTTGGCGCTCGTCAATGCCGAGCAGGCTTACCAGCAGGCCGTGATTTCAACCGTACAAGCCCGTGTCAACCGCTACGCCGACACCGCCGCTTTGTTCCAGGCGCTCGGCGGGTCCATTGCGCCCATCGGCGCCGTTCCGCCTCACGACAGCGACGTGCCAAGAGCCGCTCCGATACCATAGGTCACCCCGATAACGCTTGATCTCCTCGTTCATGGTGCTTCAAGCCTCCAGGCAATTTAGAACAGCGCATGCGCACGGATTGCGACAATCGACACGGGGCCACGATCGGTGTTGTAGCCGGGGTTCTTTACCCACTGGTAGTCGAGGCTCAGGTGCGCCCAGGAGCGCACGGCGAAGTCGTAGTAGGTTTCGAGGATTTGCTCCGCGCCCGGGTGAGGCAGCTTCCCGTCGCCGATGAGCACGCCGAGGCCGCCCGCGTTCAAGAACCGTTCGCGTACCGCGGAAATCCCGTTATCCATGGCGGCGATGCCGATGGTGTCGCCGGGACGCTGCCAGCGAAGTCCCTTGATCGAGGCACCGACCTGGACCGAGCGATCGATGTCCGTGAATTCGTAGGTTTCGACGTTTCCGGCTGCCTTGCCCACGCGGGCGAACACACCAAGATCCGCGGACAGCGGTTGCTCGAGAGCGAGGCTCACACCGAGCCGGCTGCGATACTGGCGCACGTCCGCAGGGTCCGGCCTGCCGCCGGTCGCCGCGGCGAATTGCATGGCCGCATCGAGCAGACCCATCCGGCCGCGGCTGTCGAGCCCGGTGATGAGGGCACGGCCCGTTTGCCCGAACCACTGGTAGCGCTTTTCGATCTCGGCATCGATCTGGAACTCATGAAATCCGGGATCCAGGTGCGGGCTGTTGGGAATGTCGGACAGATCGAACACCCCGGCACGCAGCGTCCAAGAACCCACATAGCGCTCGGCGGCCGCACCCACGGTAAAACCCCACGCGTCCGCGGCATAGTCGAAAGTTCCGGCATCGACCGCCGCCCAGTTGAAGAAATCGCCGCGCGGATCGTGCGCATACTGGTTCGTGTCGAAGATGTCGGTGACGCTGAGCTTGCCCACCGTGAACACCCAGCGGTCGGCGCTGCGAGCACCCGCCAACTGACCGGCGGCGGCCTCGACGGTCTCCGTTGCCTCGCCCAAGTTGAGGGTCTGGCGCACGAACACCCGGGGCAGCCGCAGGTAGGGCTGGTTCTTGCCTACCTTGTAGGCCTCGCCACTCGGGAATCCCGCGATTCCGAGCGTGTCGTCGAGGCCAAAACCCTGATCGATTTCCGGCGCGATCCATCCCTCCGCCCCCGCCCAAAGCCGGGCGCCGAGGAACAGGGTTGCATCCGCCGTCTCGCGGCTGCGGTCGGGGGTGAGACTATTGGGTCCGCTGTAGGGTGCGGTGAACGACCCGGCCGCTTGGCTTACGTAAGTCATTTGCCCGTGAATCGCAAAACGCTCCTCGAGCGCCGGTTGCGGCGTACCGCTCTCGGGCTCGCCGGCCGCCATGAGAGGAGCGTGGCCGCACATCACACTCATTGCAAGCACGACACGCGGCCCATACCGATCGACCAGGGTCACGAGTTACGGATCGTGCGGTCGAACCCAGCGGACTGGCCCTCAATATCCCGCATGGTGGAGCACCATCACTGCGGCCGCCGCGGCCAGACAATAGATTCCGAACAAGTACCATCGGCCGCCCTCGAGCCAACGGCTCAGCCATTTCAAGGCCAGGAGACCGGCAAAAAACGCGACGACGGCGCCAAATACACTTTGCATGGCGACCGAGGTTAGATCCGTTGCGCCACCGGCAGCTCTCGAATGGACGAGGCGCAGCGCCTCGCGGGCGACGATCGGCGGGGTCAAAACCACGGCCAAGGCGAAGCTGAAGGCTTCCGCCCGCGACTTGGCCACCCCGAGCAGCATCGCGGTCGAAATGGTCGCCCCCGAGCGCGAGAAACCGCGAAACGGCAGGCACAGTCCCTGCACTGCTCCGATGAGACCGGCCTGTTTCATATCCGGATCCTTGGGTTGGGCAGGATTCGTTTGCGCAGTCATCGCGGCTGCGTTGCGCCGCTCGAAGACACCGGCGATCAATATCAGCAATCCCGCAGCCGCCAGAGCCGGAGCGATGAATTCAAGGTGGCTGAAAAGGTCCTCGATCTCGGCATGCGGAACATCTCGAAAAAGGGTTTTTTCGATGACCTTGATCAGGACTTCGCCGACAACCGCGGTGAGTGCCGTTGCGGTGATCACGAGCACGGCGAATCTCTTGAAGGCGGCGCCGTCTTGAAAGTAGGCGCTGCGCCATTGCGGCCAGAAATAAACGATCACGGCGAACATGGTGCCCGTGTGCAGCATGACCAGCAGCAGAGTCATGGCGGGCGATGAGGGATCAAGGCCCAGCAGCTTTTCGGCGACCACCACGTGGGCGGAGCTCGACACCGGCAGCAGTTCCGCAAGACCTTGCACGATCGCCAGCAGGATGATTTTCAGCAGAGACATTTATCCTCCAGTTTGCAAGGGCGCCGCCGGCGACACCAGCAGTACCTTCGCATACATCGCATGCAAGCGCCCGATGCTTCGCGCCAGGTGCATCAGCACCGTCAACAACAGCACTCCGGCCAACACCATGAAGGGTTGCACCCAGGGGGATTCGAGCCACACCGGATTCATGTGCACGCCGCCGAGCTCGAACCACCCGTAGCGGCCCGCTATATCGACCAGCGGCGCGAATATGCAGGCAAGACTCACCGACAGGCCGACCACGGCGATGATGAAGTAGACGATGCCCAAAGGCAGCATCAATATCAAATAGGCGAACGTGGTCCAGGTGCGCCGATCCTTCAACATTTCACCCACGCGTGCCCAGAATCCCGAAGCATTGCTCTGATGCACCGGCCGCCGCGGCATGCGTTCACCGGTCATGGCCTCGATCAATCGTCCCTCCGCCAGGGAGACGACGCGGGACAATGCGATGAACATGAGGAAGAAGGGCACCCCGATGACCAGTACCGCCAGACCCGCGGATAGGGACAGGCCGGTCACCGCGAAGGTGAAGTAAATGACGCCGGTGGCGAGCGACAAGAGCATGAAAAAGAGCGACGTGTAGGCACGCGGATCCAGGAACACGCCGAAGAACGCGCCGGCACCGCTGCTCGGAATCTTGCGCGGTGTCGCCAGGGCGGCTTTCACCTTCGCTTCGGTGTCGCGGTACGCGCTCGCCACCTCGTCCGGAGCTCCATAGGTGGATGCGATAGGTATTGATCGATGGAACGTGGCGCGCTGCGAGTCATGGCTGCTGTCCTTTTTCTATGAAACGATCGACGAAGCTGCGCGTTCCCGCCCAGATGGCCGACCACTGCTCGAGCACTTGGCGGCCTTCGTCGGTAATGCGGTAGTAGCGGCGGGGTGGGCCGGAATACGATGGGACGATACGGCTGGTGAGCAGATTCCCAGCCGACAAGGCACGCAGCACCGGATAGATGGTGCCCTCCTTGAAGATGGACGTGCCTTCGTTGGCGCTGGCCAGCCGCTTGGCGATTTCGTAGCCGTAGAGGTCCTCGGCCGATTCATTGAGAACCGCCAACAAGACCAGCCCAACCAGGCCCCCGTTGAGGTCTTTTTGGAATTTTCTCGCGCTGCTATCATCCATAGGCTAGTACAATACATTGTATAATACTAGATGGCAACCAGTAGCGTTATGTTTGCACTAGATAGGCCCTGGCGATGCTGGACTTCCAGTCCGGGTCGGGCACACTAGGCAGCCTTTTTTACGCCGCTGCCGGAGCAGACCGCTATGTGTGGAATCGTGGGAGTCGTCGCGGAACGCAACTCGGTACCCATACTCATGGAGGGTCTGCGCCGCCTGGAGTACCGCGGCTACGATTCGGCCGGCATTGCGGTGCTCGACCGCGGGCGGGTGGCGCGCCTGCGCACCGTCGGCAAGGTGAAAGTCCTCCAGGATGCGATTGACGCGGCGCCGATCAGCGGTTTCGTCGGAGTCGCGCACACCCGCTGGGCCACCCATGGCGTTCCGACGACCGACAACGCCCACCCGCATATCTCCCGCGACGGCATCGCCCTCGTGCACAACGGAATCATCGAGAATCACGAGGCGCTGCGCGCCGATCTCACGGCATTGGGCTACAGCTTCACTTCCGAGACCGACACCGAAGTGATCGCCCACCGCATCCATCACCACCTCGGAGGCTCTGCCGATCTGTTCGAGGCGGTGCGCACGACGGTCGCCGAACTCAAGGGCGCCTACGCGTTGGCGGTAATCAGCGAGGCTGATCCCGAGTGCGTCGTCGTGGCGCGCGAGGGTTGCCCCGTCGTCATCGGGCTTGGGATCGGCGAGAACTTCGTGGCATCCGATGTCGCGGCGCTGCTGCCGGTTACGCGCCGCTTCATGTTCCTCGAAGAAGGCGACGTCGCCGAGATCCGCCGCAAGTCGGTCAAGATCGTGGATGCGGCGGGACTACGCGGCACGCGGCCGATACGTGAAAGCGATCTGCCCGCGGACGCCGTGGAACGCGGCCAGTATCGCCACTTCATGCTCAAGGAGATTCACGAACAGCCCCGCGCCATCGCGCAAACCTTGGAAGAGCGGGTTGCCGGCGGCAGACTGCTCGAAGCGGCCTTCGGCCCGTCAGCCGATAAAATCTTCAAGCAGGTCAAAGCCGTGCACATCGCGGCCTGCGGCACCAGCTACCACGCCGGCCTGGTCGCCAGCTATTTTCTCGAACAGATCTGCCGAATACCGGCGCGCATCGAAATCGCCAGCGAATACCGCTACCGCGATCCCGTGATCACACCGGACACCCTGTTCGTGACCATATCGCAGTCCGGAGAGACGGCGGACACCCTGGCGGCGCTGCGCAACGCCAGGCGGGCCAAGTATCTATCGACGCTCGCGATTTGCAACGTCGCCGAGAGTTCGATGGTTCGGGAATCGGATTTGGTGCTGCTGACCCGCGCCGGACCTGAGATCGGAGTGGCTTCGACCAAGGCGTTCACGACGCAGCTGACGGCGCTGTCGATGCTGGCCATCGCGCTGGCCAAGCACGGCGGCGGCGCGGCGCAGGAGCGCGAGCTGGTCTCGCAGCTGCTGCAATTGCCCGGCCTGGCGGAGAAGACCCTGAAACTGGATGCCGCCATTCAAGCGCTTGCCGAAGTGTTCGTCGACAAGCGGCACGCTCTGTTCCTGGGCAGAGGATCGCTGCATGCCATCGCCTTGGAAGGGGCTCTGAAGCTCAAGGAAATCTCCTATATTCATGCGGAAGGCTACGCCGCCGCGGAACTCAAGCACGGCCCCTTGGCGCTGGTCGACGAGGACATGCCGGTGGTGGCGGTCGCGCCGAACAATGAACTGCTGGAAAAACTCAAGTCGAATCTTCAGGAGGTTCGCGCGCGCGGCGGCAAATTGTTCGTGTTCGCGGATCCAGAGGCGCATATGCACAGTGAAGAGGGAGTGACCATCATCGAAATGCCGGCGCCCGCATCCGCCCTGCAAGCCCCCGTCGTGTTCGCCATCCCGCTGCAGCTCCTCGCCTACCATGTGGCGGTGCTCAAGGGCACCGACGTCGATCAGCCGCGCAATCTGGCGAAGAGCCTGACGGTCGAGTGATTGCCGGACGCCGCGCGGGCGCAGCACGGATGTCAATTCGAGAGCGCACCCGCAATACTGCCGATACACCACGAAGGCAGGTACCAAGCGAGAATCATCCCCAGGAGCGTCTGGGGAATGTAGAAAACCTTGATCACGGTAGGCTCAAAATGCGGCATGTTTTTCTGAACGTAGATGAGCAGCATCACGTACGGTAAGGAGCACACCACAGCTACAGCCAAACCACTCGCAAATCCGAAGAGAAGACCCGCGAACCACTCCCAGGCCCCGAGACGCCACGTGCGCATGGCGCCGGCAGCCGCTCCGATCGCGCCGGATATCAACCAAATGTATGGTTGGATCGACAATCAGACTCTCCACCCCGTCAAGTTGAACCACACAAGCGCAAAGTGTACCGCCGGATTCTTGCTCGGGCACCGTCAGCGAGCGTCACCACCGCCGCCCCGCGTCATCCATACCGTGCGGCGTATCTGCGAAGGTACCGAAGAGTCGATCCCAAAACAGGTGGATCACGCCGTAATTGCGGCGCGCGTCGCGGTGATGCACGTAGTGCAGCTCGCGACGCCGACAAAACCAGCGCGAACGCTCCAGCCAGGTGTGCCGCAAGTGATAGTGCTTGTGTATGTAAGCGTGCGCTACAAAAGAGACGAGAATCGTCGTCGCAAAGCTCAAGAATGGCGCAAGGGAGAGTACCGTTCTCAGAAGCGCGATCAATACAATCGCCGGGACCGCATAGTAGGGCGTCAGACTGCGTTCGACGGCGCTGTACTCGGATGCCACCAGATGCCGCGCCGAGTAAATGCGGTGATGATCGAGAACATGTCGACGCTGAAAGAAACGCCCCCCCACTCTGTGTCCAAGCCACCGATGCAGCATGGACTGTAGAAAAGACCCCATCAAGTGGGCGGCGACCGCCGCGCCGACAATCGAAATCAGCGTACGGACCATGAAGACACTCCAATATTCGAGGCGTCTGAGTCTCCGGTCGCGCGCGAGAACTCACAACACAACCCGTCCGCGTATCGCTTCGCAAATCCGCCAGTATCGAATTCCTATACGAATCGAGCCGCCGTTTTCATCCATCAACGTTGACGCTATGGTGCGCACGGTTGACGGCGCAGGTGGACGACGGTTTCTTTGCAACTCTGGTGCAGCTCGATTGCACCCAAATAAACTCCGGGGGGAATCTGGCGGCGTTTATTCCGACCGGCAGCGACAGCGAGGTGTGTCTGGTAGACCTTGGAGATTCCGGGACACTTTACGGCGGACAAATCTCTCCGCCCGTGTGCATTCGCCGGCGAGCCCGTGCTCTATCCGAACTTGTCAGACGCGCCATACACCGCCAACGAACGCCTGGACGACCGTGTCCGGGCATTCGCCTGGAAAACAGCGGCTCATCGCTCGCCCGATCCCCGCCGCAGGCTTTCGAACATCGAGAATACCCACGGCCGGACCGCCAGCAAGAGGCCCATGCTGCGCTTCTCACGCGCCGGCAGCGAACGATCCAATTCAGCCAGGTCGCGAAACTCCGTGGCCAAGCGCTCGAGCTTTCGCAGCAACACCAGACATGAGGCGTCGGACATTTCGGCGGAGCGAAAATGCATCGCCTCGAATCGCGTGCTGAAGGTTGACTGAAGGTATTCCTGCCGGACCTTGTCCTCGTACAGGCGCCACATCGGCCCATCCTGTCTCCAGGTAATCGCCGAGCCCGTACGCGCCCGCGCGCGCATCTTGGAACGCAATTCGACCAATCCGAAGGAATGCAATTTCACCATCCAGCGTCGAACTTTGATTTCTTCGACGCCGAGTTCCTTGCAGATCTCAACGCCGGTGCGGCCGTTGGCAATCAGGTAATAGCAGGCAAACAGATTCGGATCGGCCGCCAGCGCCGCCTCCTGTTCCAAGCTGACCGATTCGGTGGCGTCCGCGGCCTGTTCGCCCGAAAGTCGTGCTATTTCCTGGATGCTGACGCCGAGTGCCTCGCATATCTGCTCGAGGCGCGCAAGACTGAGGGAAGATTGCGAAAAAATGCGCTTGATCGACACCTCGCTCAAGTTTATCCGCGCCGCCAAGTCCTTATAGGTGATCGCCCGCGCCTTCATCAAGCGCTTCAGGCCCATGATGATCCGCGCAGCTTCACCCGCAACCGCTATCTTCATGAAGTTCTCCCTCCCTGCATCGGTATCGCATAATGATACGTGTGAATTCAGTATTGCAAGTCTGTACGCGTCCTCGAACCTTCGCCATACCGCACGCGCACGTATCACGACAAGAATCCGCAGGTATCACTTTCTTATACGACGCGGTTCGCATTGAGAAAATTCCGGCGTCAATGGTCCGATATTTGCCCAAGCCTGCGCAGCAGCGGCGTGATGGTCAGACCCTGGACGAATATTGAAAAGGCCACCACGGCAAACGTAATCGTGATGATGTCGTCGCGGCGAGGAAGATTCTCGGGTAAGGCCAATGCGAGCGCCAATGCCAGAGCGCCGCGCAAACCGCCCCAGAAAAGGATGTGCTGGTGCCTGAGCTCGACTTTCAAATGGCTGCGGGCGAACGCCGCGCACAAGGAATAAATCCCCACCGCGCGCCCCAGCGTCACCAAGGCGATGCCCACCAGCACGGCAAACCACAATCCGCCGAAGCGCTGCTGCGCCTCCTGGGCGCCGATCAACAGAAAAATCAGCGAATTGGCGATGAACGCGGCGTACTCCCAAAATGGCCGGAGGGCATTGCGCCCGCTGTCCGAAATGGAAGCCGATGAGCGGTAATTGCCGACGACCAAACCGGCCGCCAGCGCCGCAAGCACGCCCGACATGTGAAAATGCTCCGCGACAAAAAATGAGCCGTACGCTGCCAGCGTCGTAAAGGTGATTTCAACCAGGTAATCCGGCGTGCGCCCGGCCAAGAACATGAGGCCAAAACCAACGACGGCCCCGACCAGCGCACCACCGACGATCGTCAACAGCAGCGCACCCGTGATCGCCGCGAAATCCTGGTGCCCCCCCGACAAGACCCCGAGCGCCGCGACGAAAATGACCGCGGCGGTGCCGTCGTTCAGCAGACTCTCCGCTTCGATCAGCAAACGCAGGCGCCCATGCACCCCCGCTTCCTTGAAAGTCGCGATGACCGACACCGGATCCGTCGCGGCAATCAGCACTCCGAAGACAATCGCGCTGCCCCAATCCCATTCCAAGGCGTAGTGCATACCGATGGCCGTGATGGCCCCGGCCAACACGACGCCCACGGTGGCCAGCAGCCCAACGACCGGCAGGTCCTTCTTGAACTCGCGCCAGTTGATGAACAGCGCCGCCTCGAACACCAGGGGCGGCAAGAAGGCGGAGAAAATCAGGTCTTTTGACAAATGCCATTTGATGTAAACGTGAAAGAAATAAAGACCCATGCCGGCGAGCACCAAGCCCACGGTGTAGGGCAGCCGCAGGCGACGCGTCAACATCGCCACCAGCGCGGATACGAAGAGCAGAAAACCCAGCTGTGATAGATCCGAAGTCATTGTGTCACTCCGCCGTTGGGCTACTATGGCAGATCTCCGGGTCCATGCGCCCGTGTTGGTGTGCTACTTTAAATTCATGCCCACACGCGCAGGATTCGACTCCGCCTACTTTCGCAGGTATTACTTCGATGCGGCGACTCGCGTCACGACCGCGGCCGAAATGCGCGGTCGCGCGCGGCTCATCGCCGCCATTCTGGCTCATTGCGGCATTCCGGTCCGCAGCATCCTCGACGCCGGCTGCGGCATTGGGCTGATGCGCAAGCCTTTCGCCGCCGCGCTGCCGCGGGCCCGGTACGTGGGCCTGGAGACGAGCGACTACCTCTGCAATCGATACCAATGGAAGAAGGGGTCGGTGGTCGATTTCGCCGCGCGCTCCCCAAGCGACCTGGTGGTCTGCTACGACGTCCTGCAATACCTCGACGATCGCGATGCGGCGCGCGCCATCGCGAATCTTGCCAAGCTCAGCCGCGCCGCCATCTATATATCGGCGCTGACCCGCGAGGATTGGCGGGCCAATTGCGATCGATCGCGCACCGATCGCGCCGTGCATCTGCGGCCCGGGGATTGGTATCGCCGCCGCCTGCAGCGGCACTTCGGCTATTTGGGCTTCGGCGTCTGGCTGCGCAAGGGCGTGACCGCGATCCTCTGGGACCTTGAACGTGCCTAGCCGTCAAAGGCTGTCGAGTATCCAGTTCACCAGTTCCGCATGTACCGGTTCGCCGGCACCGAAGTCCGCGCGGGAATGATTGACCAGCGAGACGAGGACGTAAGTCTTTCCGCTGCCTGCCGTGACGTAGCCCGCGACTCCGCTGACGCCGTCGAGGTGCCCGGTCTTCAGGCGCACGGCGCCGGCCGGAGCCGACCGCATGCGGGATCGCAATGTGCCGTCGACGCCCGCCAGCGGCAACGATGCGAGAAATTCCGGCGCGTAGCGGCTGTGATAGGCCGCGTTCAGGATCCTCGCCAGTTGCAGCGCCGAGATCCGGGTGCTGCGCGACAGCCCTGAACCGTTGCCGATGTCCACGCCTTGCAAATCGAACCGGTTTGCGGCGCTCCAATCGGCAATCGCGGCGGCGCCCTTTTCCAGCGTCGCGGGACTGCCCGAACGCTCCTGGCCCATGGTCAACAGCAGATGCCGCGCCATTAGATTGCTGCTGAATTTGTTGGTCAGGCGAACGATTTCACCCAGGCTCAAGGAATCGAAGCTGAGAAGCACGTGGGTGTCCGCCGGGGCCGCCTCGACCCGCAGTTTCCCCGAGAATTCGCCGCCCGATTCACGCCACAGCGCGACGAAAGTGCCGAACGCGTAGGTGGCCGGCTGCAGCAGCACCCGGGTGAACTCGCGTTCCGCACAGTGCGGCGACAGCGCTCCCTTGAATACCACGTCATCCCAACGATCATTGGCCACTTCGAAGTCGACCCGGCCGGCCGCGCCGCCGCAGCGGCCGGCGGCAAGGCGCACGCGATTTTCAATGGTCAGATTGGCGGGGGCCGGATTCGCGATGACGTTGACGCGCCGCGCATTTGCATCCGGCACCACCCGAAACTCGATGGACTGGAAATTGACCATCAGTGCGTCCGGCACGAGGTTGTAGGGGCGATTCGGGCGGCCGTCGAATTCCCCGGGATCCTCGGGAGGCAGGGAGAATGCTGTATCGTCGATGATGATATCGCCGGCAATCGTCGTGAGGCCGCGGGCCCGCAGCGCGTGCGCGAAACTCCACCACCGCTCCAAGGTCATGTAGGGATCGCCCCCGCCCTGCAGAATCAGATCTCCATGCAGTACGCCGTCGTCGAACTCACCGCGGATCAAGGCGCGGGTGTGCCAGGTAAAGCTGGGTCCCAGCAGATCCAGGGCGGCGAAGGTCGTCACCACTTTGAGGGTGGAGGCGGGGCTGCGCGGCGCTTCAGGATTCTGGCTGAACAGGAGCCGGCCGGTTTGCGCATCGATGACGGCTACGCTGAGCGCAGTGTCCGGCAGACCCTGTGCCGCCAAGATCTGCGACACCGGTGGCGGCAGGCTCGAACCGGGCGCCGCCCAGGCGCCGGCACACGCACAGCCGAACAGCGCCACCATGGCTCGTCTCGCTAATTTCCGCATTTTTGCTCGTGAACCCTCGTGTGCAACCGCAAACCGTCCATCCTTGGGTAGGATGAGCCCGTGAACACAAACATGCGACGCAATTTACCCGGAACATTTTTGGCGCGGACCACCGGGAAGGGCGCGTGGCGGCTGTCACGCAGCGGGCCGGCGCCTGCCGATGTCTTTCTGCGCGGCGCGGAACCCCTGGCCGCGGAAGCCTCATTATCGCTCAAGCTCAGCGATATCGACATCGAGTGGCACGCCGGGGCGGTGGTATTGACGATGACGTTGGCAGAACGCAGGACATCCATCAAGGCGCAAAGCGCGCTGGTGCATGAGCCCTTGGGAAGGCTGTACGACGCCTTGCCGCTGGCCACCCTCGACGAGAAAGCCAGGCGCTTCTGGCGCACCGTGTTCCGCCTGGTCCGGATCCCCGGCGGCCGCCATTTGCTGAAGCTCTTGGCGCGCCGCACCCGCGCCCGCAACCGGCATTGAATCCGCGATCTACATCACAAGAATCAATTGATTTTGTTAATAAAATAACAAAAGAAATGTCAGCGTTACGTTGAATTGCGACTCTCATCAAGGAGCTTTAAGCGCGTTTGCCGCACATTGATTCGTGAGTTCCAATCCACGAACCCGCTAGGATGGCCTTAAGTGCTGGAGATCAAGTCTAACGGATTCGCGAGCCCCGCCGGGGACGCCTCGTTCGATCCGTACGGCCGTTTGCTTCGAATGCTCATGCCCAGTTTGCGCGGCGTGGTCGTGCACGACGGCTTCTCCAACCTGGTATGGGCCTCGGACGACTGGGATCTCGGTGATGAGCCCGGCGTCATCAAAGACGCCATCGCGAATGCCCTGACGGACAGCGCGGAATTCGCCGGCCTGGTGCGCACCCTCGACGCCGACACCGCCGTGTATTCCTTTGCGATGCGCGGCGAACACATCGAATTGCTCGGCGTCGTCAGCCTGATCGCGCGCTTGTCGGGAAAGCAAACCGAGGCACGCCCCCTGCAGACCGTGCGCCAGCTGGTGCAGCCGGCCCTGGAGTGCCTGCGCCGCGAACTCGCGCTGCGATCGAAGTTGGGCTCTCGCGAACGCGATCTCGACGTGCGCGAGCGCGACCTCGACCTCATGCTCGAAATCTCGTCGCACCAATCGGCGGCAGCGAGCGACGCGGACGAATTCGAACTCATCATGAAGACCGGGCTCGAGCGCATGGGCTGCGCGCTCGCGGCATTGTGGGTACCCGACAAGAATATCGCCCTGTCCCTGACGCGCAGCGGCCAACCCATGTCCCCGGAATCGCTGCAGCGGGCGCAGCACCATTTGATGGCCTGGATGCAGTTGCAGCAGCGCACCATCGTCGTCAATCACATTTCCAAGGTCGCGAGCGACGTCGCGGCTCCCTACAAGATCCTGGCTTGCCCGGTGCGCCACCCCTCGGAGCGGGTCATGGGCGTGCTCGCCCTGTTCAATCCGCCGAGCGCGCCGGACTTCGATTTGCACCAGACCCGCATCGCCGAGGTGCTGGCGAAGCGGGCGACCAGCATCATTCAGGCTCAATACGATTCCAGCACCGGCCTCATGACCCGGCAGGCTTTCGAACGCCAGGCCGGCGCCCTGCTCGGGACGACCAATTCCGCGGCTGCGCACACAATTCTTTATCTCGACATCGATCGGCTGCATGTCATCAACGAAACCTTCGGCATGCATGTGGGCGACGATGTGATCGTCAACGTCGCCGAATGCATGGCCAAGTCCCTGCCACCCGGTGCCTTGTCGGCGCGCATATCCGGAGACAGGCTCGCCGCGCTCATCCCGAATTCCAGCATGGATGCCGCGGCGCTCGTCGCCGAGAAAATTCGCGCGGCCGCCGCCGCCATCGCGCCGCGGGCCGGACAGGGCTCCTTCGAAGTATCCGTGTGCGTCGGCGTCGCTCCGATAGGCCACTCGGACAATCCGCTCGCTCATGCGCTGGCAACCGCGGAAATCGCCTGCAAGGCGGCGAAAGATCGCGGCCGCAACCGCGTCGAAATGTTCCAGGATTCGGATCAGAGCATCATCAGGCGCCACACCGACATCATGGTCATCGGCAAGCTGCGCGAGGCCCTCGGCAACGACAGCTTCCGCATCGATGCGCAACCCATTCTGCCGTTGCGCGGCAACTATGGCCGTCCGCGCTTCGAATTGCTGATCCGCATGCTCGGCGATCGCGGGGAGATCATTCCGCCGGGCAAGTTTCTCTCCGCCGCCGAGCGTTATCAGCTCATGCCCACGGTGGATCGCTGGGTGGTGCGCCGTGCATGCGAATTGATCGGCGAACACAGCGCGTCGGTCGGCGAGGACACCGCGCGCTTCGCGATCAACCTGTCCGGCCAATCGCTGCAGGACGAGTCGTTCCTGCCGTTCGTAATCGAGCAAATCAAGGCTAGCAGCCTTCCGCCCGGAGTGCTGTGCTTCGAATTGACCGAAACGGCGACCATCGGCAACCTGGTCAAGGCGCAGAACTTCATCCGCGCCCTGCAGGATCTCGGCTGCCAGTTCGCACTCGATGATTTCGGCACCGGAGTCAGTTCGCTGGCCTACCTGAAGGACCTGTCGGTCAATTATCTCAAGATCGACGGCACGTTCGTCCGCGATGCGATCGTCAACGCACGTTCGGAATCGATGATCAAGGCCATTGCCCAACTGGCGAAGGTCATGTGCATGGAGACCATCGCCGAATACGTCGAGACCGACGTACTGCGCGCGCGCATGGCGGATCTGGGCGTCGACTACGGCCAGGGATTTGCAATGGGCCGGGCGCAGCCTTTGCAGGATCTGCTCCGGGAGTTGGCCATCTACGAAGCCACCATCAGCGACTGGGCCGGAGCTGCGGACTTCACCGCAAATGAGGCCCCGGCGCGGCGGTAGGTCGGCGCCGTAGATTCTCCGGCACGAACCGACGAACCGGGCGGCTCATTAACTCACCGCCGCGAAATTCGCAAGCAATCGACGTCAAGAATTCGCGGCCTGACGCCAAGTACTCGGCGGCTCTTGTAATTGATGCCCGCTTCGGGCACACAATAGGCAGTACCGTAGTCGATCAAAAAAACCAACGAAGGACGTTTGCCGCCGGTGGGCAACCACGGCGCGCGCTATTCATGACAACTGCAACTTATGCGCCCGAGCTGCTGGTGCAAACTTGGTTCAATACCGAGCGGCCGCTGTTCCTGTCCGGTTTGCGCGGTCGAGTGGTCGTGCTTGCGGCATTTCAGGTGTTGTGCCCGAACTCGATTGCCGGCGCGGTTCCCCAGGCGCAAAGGATTTTCGAAACTTTCGAGCCGAAGGACGTGGCGGTCATCGGCTTGCACGCGACGTTTGAGCACCATGATGCCTTCAGCGCCGCGCTCCTCAAGGCCTTCATCCAAGAGTATCGGCTGAAGTTTCCGATCGCGCTCGATCAGCCGAATCCGGCCAGTCCGATTCCGCACACCATGGAAAAGTACAAGATGCGCGGCACCCCCAGCCTCGTCTTGATCGATCGGCACGGCCGCGTGCGCAAGCACGCGTTCGGCGCGGTCGATGATCTGCGCATCGGGGCGGAGATCGGCGCGCTCACGCAGGAGCCGGAATCGGCCGCGCTGACCCGCAGCTCGGCTGCCTGAGCGGCCCTCCCTAAAAGCGAATCACTCGCTCAGCGCAAAACGGATTCGAATTCGCGCGCGCTGCGCGACGGCCTTTGCGTCGCGCAGCATCGGCTTGTAGCGCCACTGAGATAGGGCGCTGATCGCGGCATCCTCGAACACGCCGGGAGTGCTGGCGGCGTGGACTGCAACGTCCATGACCCTGCCGCTATCGGTAACCGTGAAATCCAATTCGACCCAGCCCTGGATCTTGCTGAGGTTGGCTTTCTTCGGATAGATCGGATTGACCGATTTCACGAGCGTAAGGTCGCCGGCCGGCACGACGTTCGCCAGGAATTGCTGGGCGGCAACGGCGGCGTCCAGATCGTGCCGCACGGAATTGGTTTCCGCGGAGGCAAAGCCGATCCCTCCCGCTTCGTCCAGCCAGCTTCGCGCCGCATCGTACTGGCCCAGACTCAAGGCCCGGCGTGCCTTGGCGGACAGGCGCGTTCCCAGATCCTGCATCGCGGCGGCCAACCTTGAGTTGCCCGGATCCAAGCCTCGCAGAGTCAGCAAGTAATACTTGGCGCTGTCATCTTCGGGTTCGATGAGCCGGTCCTGCTGCAATCGCTCGTTGGCGTTTTTCAACAGCTGATTCCAGGCGTCCGCCGCCGCTTCCCGGCGGGCCGCCGTGAGCAGGGCTTGCGCCGCCTCGACGTTGGCCGCAGCCGCGACGCCCTTGGCGGCCTCGATCCAGTCGGACGCGTGCACGAAATCCCGGCGATCGATGGCGCTGTGAGCTTCCGCCAGCAGGCGCATTGCGAGCGCCTCTTGGGCTTGCTGCGCGGCACCGCCGTTGGGATCGAGCCGCAGCGCTTCTTGTATGTAATACAAGGCGCTGTCATGTTCCGGATCGATGAGGTGGGCATCGCTGACCCGTTGCGAAGCGAGGTTGAGCAAAGGCGTGATTTTGTCGGTTGCGGCAGGCGGCTCGCTGCGGACACGCATCGCGGCCTGCGCCGTTTTCACCCGCTCGCGCGATTTGGCGAGCTGCGCCGTCAAAAACGCGATGCGGCCGCTTTCGACGCCCGATTTGCGCGCCGTCTCGATCGCAGCAGACGCCTCATCGAGGCGCTCTTCGAGCAGCGCGTTTTCCGCCCTGGCCAATAGGCGCTCGCGCACTTCTGCGAGGCCGGCGCGTGCCGCCGTATCGGCGGGGTCGCGTGCCTGGGCTTGCAGGTACAGCTCCAGCGCATTGTCGCCCGCGGGCTCGGTCAGCCGGTTGGCCGCGAGCGCGCCGGCGGCGCGTTCCCGCAGTATTGACTCGGCCGCCGACGGATGAACGGCGTCGGCGGGTGCGGGTGAACCGGCATCGTCAACGGAGCCCCTGCGCATCGCCCAGGTTGCGACGATGATCACCCCCAAGGCGCCGATCGTGCCGCCAATCAGCAACCCGCGATTCGAACGCGCTGTGTGCCTGATCGGGGGAGCGGCGGCCGCGCGCCGGCGCTGCTCCTCGAATTTCTTGACGGCGGCTTCCGCGAACAGACGCGCACGACCCGGCGACATGGGCTTGTGGATGAATCGATAGACCGTCCCTGCGCTGATCAATCCCGCAAGCGAGATTTCGGCATCCCGATTGCCGGCGACCATGACCACGAGATCGGGAAATTGCCGTTTGATTTGCCCGACGAACACGCTCGACGCTTCGCTCAGCGTCTGCGCATCGAGAACCAGGATGCCCACCTCGCCCGCCACCAAGAGATCGCTGACTTTGTCGGCCGAGGGAACGTGCCAAAGCCGGCGAGCGCCGCCCACTGCCTCGCGCAAGGTCTGCAGGAATGCTTCATCGCTGGTAAGCACCACGAGCTCGACGATATCGCTCGCAAGGCTGAAGCGCAGTGCGTCCAGCGTGCCGCCCTCTTCGTCAGATGCTAGCACCGGTTGTATCCATTCATTCAAGACCCTTGAGCCATGGATCGCCCATCCGGCGACTGCACTGCAGCAACTAAAAGAAGGAACATCCCGGCAGGCTAGTGTCATTCCGCGGGCGACGCTATACGATACGGAGTCTGAAGGCGCAGACAATGTCTGTTGCACTGCGTCAAGTTAATTCTGTGACTGGACACTCACTTGAGGGGCGCAAGCGCTCATCGCGGGGAGAGCATTGAGCGGTTCAATCGGGATTATTTCTAAATTGCCAGTGGACCAGCGCGCGGCGCTGGAGCAACTGCTGTTCTTCAATGTCAATCAACATCGCGTGCGCGTCGGCATCCAGCAATCCATCGAAGCCTACGGCGTGCCTGAGATCTACGAGCAAGACGGCGGACTGCGCGTCCGGGTGGGAGACATCGCCGGCGTGCAAACCCTGTTTGCGGTATCCGATGTCGGCAGGCTGGTGGGCTTTGCCGTGTTCGTGCGCTCGGCGCATGAGCGATTCGCGGTGCTGCATCTCGGCGTGGAGCCTCGTTTGAGCACGACCCCGGAGGTGAATACCCGGGTGCTGCTCAAACTGATGCATGAGATCCGCAGCGCGGCCCGCCGCACGCGCGGAGTCGACCGCATCGAGTTGGTCTACAAGGATTGCCACGCCGTGCGCCTGCACGGCTGAATCACCGACCAATCCTCGTGGCGAGCCCAGACCGGCGGACTTTAGGTGCGCAACGCCATGCCGACGGGAAACTGCGCTGTGCGTGGTGCCCGGCGGATCCCTTGTATGTTGCCTACCACGACACCGAGTGGGGCGTGCCCCTGCATGACGACGGCAAGCTGTTCGCGATGCTGTGCTTGGAAGGCGCGCAGGCGGGCTTGAGCTGGCTTACCATTCTGCGCAAGCGCGAGACCTACGCCCAGGCCTTCGACGGATTTGACGCCGAGAAAATGGTCCGCTACGACGCCGCCAAACGCCGGCGCCTGCTCCAGGATCCCGGCATCGTCAGAAATCGGCTCAAGGTGGATGCGTTCATATCCAACGCCAAAGCCTACCTCGAAATCCGCGCGTCCTCGGGTTCCTTTGACGACTACATCTGGCGGTTCACGGGCGGCAAGGTGATTCGCCGCCGGCCGCTGTACTTGGGCGACATTGCGCAATCGACCGCACACAGCGATGCCATGAGCAAGGATCTCAAACGGCGGGGATTTCGCTTCGTCGGATCGACCATCTGCTACGCATTCATGCAGGCCGTGGGGCTGGTCGATGAACACCAGCGGCACTGCTGGGTGGCCGCCGGCGCGCGCCGCAAGCGATGATGCCGCCTGAGAATATCGATCACGGATGTATCTCCGGCGGGTCGAGCGCCATCTTGTGCTCCCGCAGAATCGCGATGCAAACGTCTTCTTCGCGGGGCATGGCGCGCATCTGCATGAGCCGCGCCCGGGCTCGCGCGTTCTTCGTCCATGGCAACAGCGCATCGTCGAATTTCGCGGCCGCCGCCACGCGCCACTCCAATACACGCCGACGCTCGGCAATCGCGCGTGCCTCTTTGCTGTCGGGCGCGTGCAGACGCCTCTCGATGCTGAATCCCACCATTTGCGCGACCACGGTGTCGCCGCGCTGCATGATTTTCGACAATTTCAGGCACAGCTCGCGCCGCTCCTGTGCGCTACCCGATTCACGGCAGGCTTCCACCAGCGCCGAAAACGGCGGAATGAGCTCGGCGCTCGCGATCCCGCTGACCAATTTCAACCTCGACGCGTCCGAGGACGGATAACTTCCGGGCACTTGATTGCGCACGGCATGCAGAGCATCGGCCATCAGCACGACGATACGATTCCAATAGAAATCGAAGCGCGTCCCATGCGCCATGTCGGCAAGTATCCGGTCGACTTCGGTCGGATCCTTCTGCGCCACGCCCAAAGCCTGCAGCCAGGCCGCGCCGTTGTCCGCGTCCACCCAGCGCATCACGGTCGCGGCGTCGCGGACGTCGCACGCAGGTGTCCTTAAGCATAATTGCAGGCGCATCCAGCCGATGCTCGCGCTTTGCGGAGCCAGCTCGCTGGCGCGAGCGGCCAAATCCAGCGCCGATGGTCCGTTCGTGGGGCTCGCAAAGCGCAGCGCGGCGGCCGTGGCCAGCGAGTTGGCGTCCGCGCGAGCGATGAGCGCCGCCGCCGCCGCGGTCCGCCAAGTCTGGTACTTGCCGGCAGCCGTCCGCGGGTTGGGACGGGAGGCCGCGGAGTCGGGCGTAGTCCCGGACGCCGCCGCGCAGTGGGCCGCCACGAGGAAAATGAGCAGGCGCCTGACCATGAGCGTAACGCCCCTTGGACTCAACCGTTGGCGCGGCTGCCGGCAGCCGTCAGGCCCGCGGTGATCGCCAATCGCATGGCATCCTCGACCGAAATGTCGAGCGGCTGAATGCGCTCGCGCGGCAGGTAAATGGTGTAGCCGCCGAACGCGTAGCTCATGGGAAAATACACGGTCACCCAGTCTTCGCCGCCATGCGCGTGCAGAACCGGTGGTACGTCTTCGCGGGTAACGAATCCGATGGCGTGCACATCCGCGAACCGGGCCAGTACCACACGCTGCAAATCGCGCTTCTCGCCGCTGCCGGACGGCAGCAGACTGACCACGT
The DNA here is from genome assembly GCA_035314705.1 of Steroidobacteraceae bacterium. Classification (GTDB taxonomy): domain Bacteria; phylum Pseudomonadota; class Gammaproteobacteria; order Steroidobacterales; family Steroidobacteraceae; genus Bog-1198. The sequence goes on from DATFZF010000092.1 coordinate 47,730, forward strand.
CGCGAAATCCGCCATAGAGGGTCTTCACGAAGGGAATCCGCCCCAGGAAATCGTTCCAATACTTGAGGAAGATCCTGCCGGCGTAGGCGTTGACCAGGCTTCCGACGGCCAGCAACAGCACGAATCCGGCGACCAGCCCCAGGCCCGGCCAATAATGCTCGGTGCTCACCAGGCCCAGCGCGATCAGAGCGCGCCGCAGCCACCCCTCGACCGTATTCACCAGCCACCAAATCACATACACCGTCAATGCCAAGGGCAATACGGTCACCAGACCGCTCATGGTCAGCGTTAGGATCTTGCGCATGTTTCAATCATCGCATGATCGGGCTCAACGCGCCGCAACCGCGCAGAACGCCTCGGCGGTCCGCTGGTATTCACCGCTCGGCACCAGCGCGGCATTGTCCGGATTCCACACGTAGTACTGCGTGACCACCGCCGTGCCGCGCATGCGCGTAATGGAGAGCAGTCTGCTGTCGCGTCGGAACAGCACGGCTTCCTCCGGCCGGCAGGGCAACGTTCCCTGAATTTCCGACAGCGGAAGCGGCGGCGCTGACGCCGTGGACACCTGTAGCTGACCGCGGATCCAGTCAACCAACACGAGGCGGCCGCATGCAGGCCCGCAGTTCGTCAATGCCGCGGTGACATGCCCGGCGAAGTTCGGGCCGCTCGAGAGTGCGATCTGCACCGCTTCTCGATCCTGCCGGGACAACTCGCTGCCGCTGAAATCGATCTTGGGCGGCGCCGGCGCGTCGAACGATGCGCTCGGGTACTCGGAAAATCGCGGCGCGCTCAAGGGCTCCGAGTAGAGCCCGACGGCAACCCCGCGGATGCGGTCCAGCTGTCCGGCGATCTCATCCGTCAAGTACCAGTCATCGACCGTTACTGCGGCCCGCGGTGCCTTCGCGCTGACGGCGACCGGAACCAGCGCATGATCTTCACATTTGCCGTCCACATCATGCGGCGTGCACAGGCTGTACTGCGTGTACGCTCCATAGACGTCGGGCGCGCCGAGTTCATTGGGCGTCAAGAACACCAGGTAGCGGCCTGGGGGGACTTCGATGGTGAAATTCGACTGGCCGCGCGCGAGCTGTACCGTATGGACTCGCGAGGTATCGAGGTTCGCGGCATACACCGTCATCGCCGGCACCAGCTGACTCGGAAAGGCGACGCCGCCCTCGATCGTCCCCGCGAGCGCGCCGGCGGCCGCGCCCAGCAGCGCCAGGCCCGTTAGCCACCATGCCGCGGGAAGCGGGTAGCCCGGGCCCGCCGCTCTCATCATGGCTGCCGCGGCAGAATGAATCGCAGTCCCTGGTAGTTCAGCACCACCCCGTCGCGCCGAATGCGTTCGACCGTGGGGCCTTCTTGCAACGCGGCGCCCTCGTGGTACTTGCGCATGTTGATGTACACGAAGCGATCGGCCGGCTTGGTCGCGTAGACATGAACGTCCAGATGCAGCTCGGGCAGCGCCTGCGCGCCGCTCAAATTGATTTCACTGATCGAGGGCAGCACTTCTTGGGAATCCGCTTGGGCGTCCTCGTCGGACAACACAGGATCCGGGTGACGGGTGGCGCGCAGCGCCTTTCCGGGCCCCTCCGCCGCCGGGGTCGCGCGGGCAATCGGTGGCTCGCGAGCTGCGGCGCTGCCGGTGGCCGGAACCGGAATTTCCGGCGCATAGACCGGCGCGGAATCCAAGGGACTGAAGTGGTCGGCCGCGGACGGCGAGTCCCCGGCCTCCACCTCCCGCGCGGCCACGGTCGGCGCAGACCGCGGCGCCGTTGCGGCGGGGGCGCCCTTTTTGGTCAGTAGGAACGTCAAGACGAGCAGATTGACGGCGAGCAGCGCACCCAATGCCAATGCCCAGACGGGCAGGCGGCCGCGCCGCTCGCTGGAGCGCGCGTCCATCAACCCCGGGACAGTTTGGCGCTGCCGTTCGATTTCCGATTTCTTGAGTGCATCGAGAATGAATGACATGAAGACCTCAACTGCCGCGCGGAGCGTTCGGCAGCAACATGGGCGATCCCGGTTCGGCCAACGCGGTGTCGAGCATGACCTGGGTTTGGACTCCCGCAATGCCGTCGACGTTGAGCCGATGGTCACGTTGGAAATTCTGCACCGCGATCGCCAATTCCTCGTCGTAGACATCCGCGTGTTCCGGATCCGACGCGGCGCCCTGCAGGGCGTTGAGACTGCGACGCAGCCAGCGGACTTCGTCCCCCTTCATCCCCAACGACAGCAGCCGGGTGCGCGCGGTCTTGGGCTTCCAAATCACGGTGAATTCCCCGAACCAATCCTTGGAGACCTCATCCAGCGGCACCGCCTGGCTGTGTTCGCTCAGATCCAGGGTTGCGATCTTGTCGTCCAAGGCGGATAGGACCACGCGGTGCCGCTGTCCATGATCGTCGGTCAGCGTGAGAATGGCCGGGCGGTTCAAGGCCCTGACTTGCGCCCAGGAACCACGCTGCTCCAGGCACGACAGACCTGACTTGGCCGCCTGCCGGCAGGGGTTGTTGTCATCGGTCAGGGCCGTTCCCCAGAGCGACAGCAGGCGGCGGAAGGCAGCCGCATCATTGGTACCGGCGCTGTTGGCCGCGAGCAAGGCGTTGATGGACACACCCACCGGCGCCGGCATGGGCGCGCCCGGCGGCGCCGGAATCGGCACGGGCGCAGCTGCCGGCGCTGCCATCGAGTGCGCCGCGCCGTGCGATGGCTTGGCTAAGGACGGCTGCAGCGGGGAAATTTGCCGTTGCCACAGTTGCCAGCCGACATATCCGGTGACCGCAATGGCCGCGAGACCAGCGCACGTGGCGAGCCAGGACAGCCATCGCGGCGCAAACCGCCGGCCATAGACCTCGCCGGCCGCGCGCCGCACCAGCGAGGCGGTCACCTTGCGCGTTTCCTGCGTGTAGGCCCCCAATAGGGCCCGGTCGCAGGTCACATTGATCACGCGCGGGACTCCCGCCGCCAGACGATGCACTTCGGCGAGCGCGGACGCGGCAAAGATGTCTTCGGGGGAACCGGCGACGCGCAGCCGATGGCGCACATAACGCCCCGTTTCCTCGCGCGACAAGGGCTCCAAATGATAGCGGCCGGTGATTCGTTGTGCGAGCTGGCGCAGCTCCGTGCGATCGAGCAATTCGCGCAGCTCCGGCTGCCCGATCAGAATGATTTGCAGCAGCTTCTGCGTGGGCGTCTCCAGATTCGTGAGCAAACGCACCTGTTCCAGAACCTCGGCAGACAGGTTTTGCGCCTCGTCCACGATCACGATGATGCGCCGCCCTTCGGCGTGGGCCGCCAGCAGGCGCTGATTCAACGCGTCGACCATGGCCTTGACGCTGCCGCGATCGGCGTCGGCAATGGCGACGCCCAGCTCTTCGCAGATGGTGAGCAGAAACTCCACCGGCGTCACTCGTGGATTCAATATCACCGCGACATCGGCATGATGAGGCACGCGCGACAGCAGGGTGCGCACCACGGTGGTCTTGCCCGTGCCCACCTCTCCGGTCAGTTGAATGAAACCCCCGGATTCGTTGATGCCATACAGCAAGTGCGCCAGAGCCTCGGCATGGCGCTCGCTCAAAAAGAGGTAGCGCGGGTCCGGTGTGATGGCGAACGGCTTTTCGCTGAGTCCGAAGAAGCTTAGGTACATGGCCGCCCTAGGATACCAATTCGGCGGCTAAGATCCGGAGCCGCGTGGGGTCCCGGGTAATAGGCTGGCGCGAGTCAACATGGACGGTCCGAAGCGGTCGCGGATGCCGTCGATGGCCGCGTCCAAGCGCGTGCCTTGGACGGGACCGCCGGCGAATAAGTCCCACTGCAGCAACGATTGTAGATCGCCCACCGCCACGCCCAATAGCCGCACCTCGGCGTCCGGCTGCAGGGTCAGCCATTCCTCGAGCAGCGCCTGCGCCGCGGCCGACACGGCCGCCGTGTCCTGCGTGGGCGGTCCCAGCGCGCGTTGCCGCGTGAAAGTCGTGAAATCACCGCGCCGGATCTTGATGCTCACGCGGCCCGCGGCGAGATGCTGCGCCCGCAGCCGAGCGGCCGTCCGATCCGCAAGGCGCAGCAACCGCACCTTGAGCTGTGGGCCGCCGCGCACATCCGCGGCATAAGTCTCCTCGGTGCTGATCGACTTCTCTTCGCGATCGGGGACCACCGGCCGATCATCCAGGCCGGACGCGCGTTCGCGCATCGATTTCCCATGCTTGCCGAAGATGCGCCACAACGCTGTGTCGCTTGCCGCGCGCAAATCGCCGAAGCTGCGAATACCGGCCGCATGCACGGCGGGCAGGGTCCTCGGTCCGACCCCAAACAGCTTCTCGATCGGCAGCCGGTCCAGGATGTCGTGCACATTGTCCGCGCCAATGCGGCACATGCCGTCCGGTTTGTTCAGGTCGGAGGCAATCTTGGCCAGCAGTTTGTTCGGGGCGATTCCCACCGATGCGGTGAGTCCGGTTTGGCTCATGATACGGCGCCGGATTTCGCTCCCCATCGACTCGGCGCTGCCCAGCAATTGCCGGCTCGCGGTCACGTCGAGAAATGCCTCGTCCAGGGATAGGCCTTCCACGAGCGGCGTGAATTGGCGAAAAATCGCAAACACTTGTTCCGAGACCTCCTTGTAGCGCGCCATGCGCGGCTGTATGCACACAGCCTGCGGACAGAGGCGCAATGCTTCGCGCATGGGCATGGCCGAGCGCACTCCGAAGCGCCGTACCGCATAACTGGCCGCGGCAACCACGCCGCGGCCGCTCGTCCCGCCGACGATCAAGGGCCTGCCTTTGAGTTCCGGGCGATCTCGCTCTTCCACGGACGCGTAGAACGCGTCCATATCGATGTGCAGTATCGCCCGGGCGTCGCCACGCCGCGCGTCGCCACGCCGGGCGTCGCTACTCTGGGCGTCGCTGCGCCGCATCGATCATTTCACGGTAATGGTGATTTTCTTCGAGTGCAGCGGCGGATCGAAGGATTTATGCACGTAATCCGCGAACACGAGTTCGAGCGTGTGCTTGCCGGGCGTCAGGGTGAGGGTCGTCTCGGTTTGGCCCTTGCCGAAGTGCAGGACCTTGTCGGTGGCGGGCAGCGGCGCATCGAGGTTCAATTCGGCGATGTCGGTGTCGACCAGCAGATGATGATGCCCCGTGTTGTCGAACTTGACCCCGGCCGGCGCGATGCCCATGCCCTTCAATCCGAAGCGCACGGTGACGGGCCCGTGCACCGTCTCGCCGTTGTGCGGAGCGATAAAATAGACTTCCGCATTGGCGGCCGGGGCACTGCGGTCCTGCGCCACGGCGAAGGTCGCGATCAATGTGACCGCCAGCGCGAGAATTAGTCGATTCATGCGGGTCTCCTGAATGGTTGCGGACGCCCGGCCCATCTTACAACTGCAGCACGGCATACACGAATACGCCGCCCAGGGTGATTATCAATACGACCATGTATGCCGCAAAAAGTGCTCCTGCCTTGAGCAGCGCGCCCATCCAGCCCCTGCCGAAAACCCGCCGCATGCCAACGATCGCATACAGCGGCATGGACCAAAGCAGCAGCGGCAGGAAGCGCAACACGGGGTTCAAGCGCGGCCAGGCATCGGCGGCGTCCGCCGACAGAATCACCAGCGTCATCACGGAAAAGAAAAATGCATGCAGGTGGATGAAAAAAAGCAGGTGTTCCGCGTATCTGTGCCGGGGCCGCCAGTACAGCAGCATGTGCAGGAATGCGATCAGCGGCAGGAATATGAACATGGCCTTTGGTGCCGTTGCGAGGGCCACGTGCAGCAGGTTTGCGCCGTTGTCGCGCGCGATTTCGCCGCAGGCGTGCTTGATTCGGGGGGCCCAGTCGCGTCCGAAGAGCTGGGCCGAGAATTGTGTGGCATTCACCTTGGCGCAATCCTGGGGCGCGGCGACGCCCGCCGCCTCGGATGTCTCATTGTCGAAGCGCACGAAATTGGCGTGGGTGTTCGACATCGACGCGACCAGAAAAAATAGGATGCTCAAGACCAGGTACAGGCGAAACGGCGGCAGATAGGCCGCGCGCCGCCCCGCCACGAACTCCTGGGTGAGTTTGCCCGGCTTGAACCACAGCAGATGCAGCGTTCGCCACAGCCGGGAGTCCGAATGCGTCATGCCCTCGAGCGCCTCGTGGATGAGCTCGCGGGTGCTCGGCACATGGACATCCGCGGCCTGGCTGCAATTGGCGCAGTAACGGCCGGTCAACTCCGCGCCGCAGTTCAGGCAGCGCTTGACGGCGCTGAGCGCGGGAGCCTGCCGCTCGGGCGCTTCCGGCGTCATGCCGCCGGGCCGGCGCCCGGGTCCGGCTGCGCGCTTGCGGCGCTGCCGCCGCGCAATTCCTGCGGCGCGAAATCATCGACATCGATGAGGTTCGAGACCTTCGCGTCGTAATCGCGCAATACGGCCGCCTCCGCCTCGCTCAAGATGCCAAGCGCCAAAGCTTCAGCGATTTGTCCGGGCAGATCCAAGGCCGTCACCCGGCCGGTCTTGACGCCGTCCACCCTGATGCGCTTTTCGAGGGATTCGGCCTGGGTCGAGAGAATCAACGCCTCTTGCAGCAGACCCAAGGGGTTGTTGGAGCTCGGAGTCTTGTAAATATGCCGGGTCAGCCGCTCCCTGGCGGCGGTCGGGTTCATGATCAGGTCGACGATGCGGCGCCCTTGGGCGTCGCTCGGCGGAAAGTAGGTCAATCCGCGCGGAAAGATCACGAGGCGCATGAATGCCGCCAACGGACGATTCGGAAAATTGCGCAGGAACAGGTTCAGCTGTTCCTGCGCCTGATACAGCAGGCTGCGGCAGGCCCATTCGACCAGGGGCAGATCTTCAGGCAAGCGGCCTTGATTCTCATGATGCTTCAACACCATCGAAGCCAGGTACATCATCGACAGCACGTCGCCCAGCCGTGCCGACAAGGATTCCTTCTTCTTCAGATAACCGCCGAGCGCCAGCATGGCGACGTCGGTCGCCAGCGCGAACGACGCGCTGTACCGGTTCACGTGTTGAAAGTAACGTGCGGTGGGGCCGGCCTGCGGGACTTTGGTGAAGCGCGCCAGCGTGGCCGCCAAGATGAGCGAGCGGGCGGCATTGGAAATCGCGAATCCAATATGACCCAGCAGCGCGCGATCGAACTCGGCGAGCCCGGCTTCGCGATCGGGATTGCGCGCCGCGTTCATTTCTCTCAACACGAAGGGATGGCAGCGTACGGCCCCCTGGCCGAAAATAATGAGGCTGCGCGTGAGTATGTTGGCGCCTTCGACGGTGATCGCCACCGGCACGATCTGATATCCGCGCCCCAGATAATTTTTTGGCCCCAGGCAAATGCCCTTGCCCCCATGCACATCCATGGCATCGTTGGCGATCATTCGTGCGAATTCGGTTGCATGATATTTCAACATGGCGGACGGCACCGACGGCTTTTCGCCGCCGTCGATCGCGCCCGCCGTCACCGAGCGCGCGGCATCCATGATGTAGGTGCGCGCCGCCATGCGCGCCAGCACCTGCTCGACACCCTCGAAGCGCCCGATGGGCATGTTGAACTGGCGGCGGATTCGCGCGTACGCGGCCGTCGCGTACACCGCTGCCTGCGCGCCGCCGGTGGCGCTCGAGGGCAGAGAAATGCAGCGGCCCACCGACAGCTGCTCGACCAACATGCGCCAGCCCTGGCCGGCCATGGTGAAGCCGCCGATGATGGCGTCGATGGGCACGAACACGTCCCTCCCGAGAATGGGTCCGTTCTGGAACGGAACATTCAGCGGAAAGTGCCGCCGGCCGATGCTCAGGCCGGGCGCATCGTGCGGAATCAACGCGCAGGTGATCCCCAAATCCACCCGATCGCTCATGAGACGCTCCGGATCGAATAGGCGAAAGGCCAGTCCGACCACCGTGGCAACGGGTGCCAGGGTTATGTAGCGCTTGGAAAAATTGAGTTTGATGCCGACGATTTCCGCGCCCGCCCAAGGCCCTTTGCAGATGACGCCGGTGTCGGGAATCGACGCGGCATCCGAGCCCGCCCGCGGACCCGTCAGAGCGAAACAGGGCACTTCCTCGCCGCGAGCGAGGCGCGGCAGGAAATGGTCTTTTTGCGCTTCAGTGCCATAGTGCAGCAGCAGTTCCGCCGGACCCAAGGAATTCGGCACGGCGATGGTCGAGGATGCCGTGGCGGAGCGCGAGGCGATCTTGATCAGCACGCAGGAATGCGCATAAGCCGAGAATTCCAATCCGCCGTAGCGGCGCGGAATGATCATGGCGAAGAAACCGCGGGACTTGATGAAGGACCACACGGTCGGGGACATGTCGGCCCGGGTGTGCGTGATGTCCCAGTCATCGAGCATGGCGCACAGCTCTTCGCAGGGTCCGTCGAGAAAGGCCTGCTCCTCCCGGTTGAGCGCCGGCGCTTGCGCCGCCATGAGCTTCTGCCAATCGGGGCCGCCGGTGAACAGTTCGCCGTCCCACCACACGGTACCCGCATCCAAGGCTTCGCGTTCCGTGGCCGACATCGCCGGCAGCAGCCTTCGGTAGGTTCTTAGAAAAGGCCGCGTCATCGCCCGCAGCCGCAAGGGACGGACATTCAGCAGCAGCAGCAAGCCATAGGGAACGGAGACCGCGATCTTCCACCACTCAGGGAAGGTTCCGAGCGCCCAATAAGCGAACAGCAATACGCCGAGAACGCAAGAACTCGAGGCCAGGCTCGCGCGCCGGTAAGCGAGAACGAGACACGCCGCCAGGAATAGCGCCGCCCATGCCAGGAACGCGAGGGAGCAGAGCGCCACGCTATACATGGGCGGTGCGCATTCAGATCAGATCTTTCACACCGTCTCGTTCTTCGAGCAGCTCACGATGCGTCGCCTGCATTTTCTCGCGGCTGAAATCATTGATGCTCAGCCCTTGAACGATGCTGTACTCGCCGTTCTTGCAGGTCACGGGATAGGAATAGATCACTCCCTCCGGAATTCCGTAGCTGCCGTCGGAGGTTACCGCCATGCTGACCCAATCGCCGGGCAGCGTGCCCAGCATCCAATCGTGGATGTGGTCGAGCGCCGCCGCGGCCGCGGACGCCGCGGACGAGGTGCCGCGCGCTTTGATGACCGCCGCGCCGCGCTGCTGCACCGTCGGGATATAAACATCCTTGAACCAGCTCGCCTCGACCACCGAGAGCGCCGCCTTGCCGGCGACGGTTGCATGATGCAGGTCGGGATACTGGGTCGCCGAATGATTGCCCCAAATGATGACCTTTTTGACGTCCGCCAGCCGAGCGCCGCTTTTCTCGGTGAGCTGCGCCAATCCCCGGTTGTGATCCAGCCGCGTCATGGCCGTGAATCGGCGCGGCGGCAGCGATGGCGCATTGCGCTGTGCGATCAGCGAATTGGTGTTGGCCGGATTGCCCACCACCAGCACACGTACGTCGCGGCTGGCGACGGCGTCCAGGGCCTTGCCTTGGGCGGAAAAGATCTTGGCATTTTCCAGCAACAGATCCTTGCGCTCCATGCCCGGGCCCCGCGGCCGGGCGCCCACCAGCATGGCGAAATTGCAATCCTTGAACGCGACCGCGGCATCGCTTGTCGCGGTCACTTTTTCGAGAGTCGGAAAGGCGCAGTCGTTCAGCTCCATCACCACGCCCTGTACAGCCGCACTCGCCGCCGGGATCTCCAGCAGATTCAAGTTGATCGGTTGATCGGCGCCGAGCATCTGACCCGAGGCGACGCGAAACGCGAGCGCATAGCCGATATTTCCGGCCGCGCCCGTGATGGTGACAGTGACTGGCTTCTTCATGACTAGCTCCCGGCGCAAAGGCGCGAATGTTAGCCCAAATCGCCGCAAATCGGGGCGACTTACGGCCGGATTGGAATATCGCCGCTCGAATAGTCGGGGTAGACGCTGCGAAAGCGGCGAAATTCCGCGTCCGCTTCGCGGTTGCGCCCGGCGCGGCGCAGCGCCGCGATATCGGCGAGCCAGGCCGAGGGCGAGTGCGCACGCAGCGGATCGCTGCTGTAGATCTGCAGCTTGCGATTCGGCGAGGCTGCCGGCAATACGTCCGAATGGGCGGCGATGCGCAGCAGGCGCGGCGCATCCTCGTCGCGCTTCGGGTTCTGCGGCCCGAACACGATGGCGAGCACCAGCGCCACCGACAAGAGAACGCTGGCGGCGAAGGCCAGCGGCGCCAGCCACGGCGGCTTGGCCTGCGCCCCGCTCGCCAGCTTGAGGATTCGCCGATCGAGCGCGTGCGGTGGCGCCGGTGCGGATTCTTTCCGGTACTGGCGCGACAGCGCGCTGTCGCCCCGCAAATATTCCTCCAGCTCGTCAGGTGGATGCATTTAATTGCGCCGCCTTCAATTCCCTTGCTGTGCGCAAGTCCTGTGAACCGGGCGCATGGGCGGCGATCAGCGACTTCTTCAGCTTGCGAATCGCGTAGCGCAGCCGGCTCTTGGCCGTTTCGAGCCCGACGTCCGTCACCCGCGCGATTTCCTCGATGGTCAAACCCGTTTCTTCATGCAACAGAAACGCTTCGCGCTGCTCCTGCGGCAGGGAGCTCAATGCCGCGAGCAACGCGGACTGCTGTTCCGCAAATTCCGCGATGCCGTCGGGGCGCTGATACTCGGGCACTTCCGGCTCCGCGAACTGCGGCTCAGCCTCATCCGATCGCGCATCGCGGCGCAGCCGCAGATCGCGCCGGAAAAAATCCATGATGCAGTTGTGCGCTATGTGGAACAGGTAGGTCGCAAATTTCGCACGCGCCTCGTAGCGGGCGCGGGTCGCGACCAATCGCGACCAGACTTCTTGAAACACGTCGGCCGCGGCGCCCGCGTTGCGCACCTGCCGCAGCACGTAGCGATACAGAGGGCCCTTGTGACGCGAGTACAGCGCCAAGAAGGCGTCCGCGTCACCGTCCCGGTATCGCAGCATCAGCCTCGCGTCCTCGTCGAGCGATTCCATACCGCTCAAGCATACGCGAGGTGTTAATTCCCGGGTCGAACGGTGTGTCTATTGCGTCGCAGCAGAACCATGCTGCGGGATAGCAAAAATAAAACTGGCGAAGTGCTTGCATGTAGCAGTGTTGTATGTAACTATATCACCAAGTCACCGAAACACCTCGATGACTACGCAACCTAAGGAGACTCTCATGAACACCCAGATCACAACCAAGCTCACCGCCCTCGTCGCCGCTCTGATGATGAACAGCCTGCTGATCGTCGGAGTTGCCTATTTGTTCAACAGCCCCCTGCATCTGCAGACCGCTGTTTATTCCCTGGCTCATGCCGCCACCACCACCGTGGTCGGCTCGATCTGAGCTGCGACGATCAGCGTTGCCTTAGACTACAGTGCTATAGAGCCACAACAGTCAATCGAGAGAGGTATGGACCCTAATTGGAACGACAACCAGCCCATCTATCGCCAACTGCGCGATCGAATGGTCGCCCTCATTCTAGAGGGCGCACTCAAGGAGGGCGATCCTTTGCCCTCCGTGAGAGCGGTTGCCGCTGATTACCGGCTCAATCCGCTGACGGTGCTCAAGGGCTATCAGCAGCTGGTCGACGAACGCCTGGTCGAGAAGCGCCGCGGTCGCGGAATGTACGTGAGTGAGGGTGCTCAAAGGCTGTTGCTGGCCGGAGAGCGCGAACGGTTCCTGCACGAGGAATGGCCGCAAATTCTCGCAGTCATCCACCGGCTCGGATTCTCCTCGCAGGAACTGTTTGCGCAAACACCGGCGCTGACCCATCCAGCCCCGCCGCCCCGCGGCCCCTTGCCTACGGAAGAATGAGAAGCATCATGTCTGCGCTCATCGAAGCAAAAGATCTTTCAAAAAAATATGGCACGCAGGTTGCCCTGGATCGCGCCAATTTCTCGGTGCAGCCCGGCCGCATCGTCGGACTCATCGGTCCCAACGGAGCCGGCAAGACCACCGCCCTGCGCGCCATCCTCGGACTCACCGCATACGAAGGGCAGCTGCAGGTGCTCGGCCGCGAACCGCTGCGCGAACGCGCCGAGCTCATGCGCGACGCCTGCTTCATCGCCGACGTCGCGGTGCTCCCCGCCTGGCTGCGGGTCGATCACGCCATCGATTTCGTCGCCGGAGTGCACCCGCGATTTCGCCGCGACCGGGCGACGGCATTTCTGGCCAAGACCGACATCACGGGCAGGCGCCGCATGCGCGAGTTGTCCAAGGGCATGAAGACTCAGGTGCATCTGGCGCTGACCATGGCCATCGACGCCCAGTTATTGGTGCTCGACGAGCCGACCCTGGGGCTGGACATTCTCGCGCGGCGCGCCTTCTACGATGCGCTGGTCAATGACTACATGGACGAGACGCGCACCATATTGATCACGACCCATCAAGTGGAAGAAGTGGAAAACCTGCTCACCGATGTGCTGTTCATCGACAAGGGCCGCATCGTTCTCGATTCGTCCCTCGACGACATCGCGACCCGCTACGCGGCGGTTGCCGTCGCCGTCGACAAATTGGACGCGGCTCGCGCCGAAAAACCCTTTTACGAGCGGCGCCTGCTCGGCAAAGTGGTGCTGTACTTCGAGCAACCCAATCTGGAAAAACTCGCGGCGCTCGGCGAGGTGCACGCACTGAGCGTCGCCGATCTGTTCGTCGCCAAGCTGTCGGGAGGCGCCGAATGAACACCAATATCTGGCTGATACGCCGGGAATTCTGGGAAAATCGCGCGATCTGGATGATTCCGGCCATCCTCGGCGGGCTCATGGTCCTCACCGCCCTTTTCGGCCAGGTCAATCGGATCTCGATTCCCCTGCAGTTTCCCAGCCACGCCGTCGGCGGCGGTTTCCTGCTGGCCGTCGGCGGCACTTTTTTCGTGGTCATGACGGTTTACTCCACCTGGTACCTGCTGGACTGTCTATACGCCGACCGCAAGGACCGCAGCATCCTGTTCTGGAAGTCGATGCCGATTTCGGATACCACGACGGTCATGTCCAAGTTGGCGACCGCCTTGATCGTGATTCCGGCGGTGTACTTCGTTGCCGCCGATCTGACCTCGCTGCTGATGGCGTTCATCCTCTCGGTGCGAGCGAGTTCAGTCATCGGTGCCGCCCTATGGCACGTCGATCTGTGGCTGCAGCTGCAAGTGCTGTGGCTATACGTGATCGTGACGAGCGCCATCTGGTACCTGCCGCTGGCCGCGTATCTGCTGGTCGTATCGGCTTGGGCCAAGCGCGCCGTCATGCTGTGGTCGATTTTGCCGCCGATCGCACTGGTGCTCGCCGAGCGCTGGCTCTTCGGCACGCACGTGATCGCGAACCAGCTCTGGGAGCGCCTGGCGGGTTTGGGAAGGCTGACGTTCCATGACGATGCCGGCTGCTGTTCCTGGGTGACCACGGTCGTCGAGAATGACACCATCCGGACGCCGACCAGCATCTGGGGCTTCCTCAATCCCGGCGGATTTGCGTCGAGTCCGGAAACTTGGATCGGCGCCGCGGTCGGGGTCGGGCTGATCGTCTGCGCCGTCCAATTGCGGATACGGCGCACCGAGGCGTAAGCCTCGCCCGCCGTCTTGGGATTCCCCGGCAAGCGGTGCAAAATAGCGCTGTTTCGAACTCGCTATCTTAGAAGGAGCGCCGATGTACAAGACCAAGATTGACCTGACGGAGAAAATCCGCCGCAACGTCATCCTCATACTCAACGATCGCTTGGCCGATGCGATCGATTTGCAGAGCCAGGTCAAGCAGGCGCATTGGAACGTCAAAGGTCCCCATTTCATCGCTCTGCACGAGTTGTTCGACAAGATCTCCGATCTGGTATTGGAACAAATCGACGAGATCGCCGAACGGGTGACGAGCTTGGGCGGTACCGCCGAAGGCACGGTTGCCGTGGCCGCCAAACGCAGCAAATTGAAAAACTATCCGCTCTCCATCACCGCGGGCAAGGATCATCTGTTTTATCTGTCGACGCAGCTGGCGGCCTTCGGCAAGGCGGTACGGACGGCCATCGATGACACGGACAAGCTCGGCGACGCGGACACGGCGGACCTCTTCACGGGAATTTCCCGCGACGTCGACAAGTACCTCTGGTTCCTCGAGGCGCATCTGCAGGAAAAGGGCTGATGACCGATCCGACGCCCGCCAACCCGCCCGGTCTCGGCGAGGCCCTCGCCACGCTGCGGGGGCTGCTCACGGCCGGGGAGACTCTGGAGGCCTGGGCGGCACAGCATCGCCTGTATGCGTTGACGCATCGCCGAGCGTGCATCGCCGCAACCAGCGGGCGCTTCATTTCGCTCAAACGGCGCCTGCTCGGCGGCTATGACTCGGCAGACATTCGCTGGCAGGACCTGAGGGAAACCCGGATCAGCGCCGGAATTCTCGCGGCGGACCTGACCCTGGTCGCACAGGCGAGTTCGGACCTGAACATCGGGTCCGAGGTGAATCGCGTGTGGACCTTTGCGGGTTTGGTCAAAGACCAGGCACAGGCCATGTATCGTATTTGCCAGCAGCACGATCAGGTATGGCGCGAGAAACGTCGCATTCGGGAGCTCGAGGAATTGCGCGCAAAATCCGGCGGCGTGCAAATCGGCAGCGCCGCCGCGGGCCTAAACGGCCCGCAGGGTGCCGGAGAGGAATCAGAGCCGGCACGGCGGCTGCGCCAGGCGCGCGAGATGCTGGACGCCAAGCTCATCAGCGACTCGGAATTCGAGTCGATCAAAGCCAGAATCGTCTCCGGCCTATGAAAGTCCGCTACAGGCCGGCCTAACCCAGCAGGTAAGCAAAGTAGCTGTTGCGCAGCCGATTGAGCGGGTCCGTCCGCTGCCGCAGCGCGCGGAACAATTTGGCGCGCTCACCGAAGGCTTTGGTCACATGTTCGGGCTGCAGCGCGCGCGTTTGATTGAACGTGGGCGTGCCGTTCAGCCCTGACGCGAAATCGTTGAAATCGATCAAGAAGTCGTCCCAGCCTTTCTCGCCCGTGGAAGACGGTTCCAGAGTGATCATGGGGCCGGCGTAACTGACGCTGAACAAGGAGCCGCGATCCTGATGCAGGCGGCTCGCGCCGCTGACGACGTTGCAGCGGTATTTATGTTCCTTGTAGTAGGCCTTGCAGAATTTAAAATATTCGCTCAGCAACTTCGGATAGTCGGCCTGCGGAAAGGCCCACAGACTATAGGTGTAGCGGGCCTTCCATGCCTCGCTCGGCAGGTCGCGCATCCACTCGTGCGAATACAGCACCACGCCGCGCGCGGCGCGATCCAACGTGGCGCGCAGCGCGCGCTGCACGCCCGACAGCATCACCGCCCGCAGCCCGGGAGCCGCCAGCACGCTGCCGACGGTGGTGCCGAACGCCGGTAATACGTTGTGCATCACGGAATTGCGAATTTGCCACATCCCGGAGCGGCTCTGGCTTGCCGATTCGTCGAGCGTTCGCCGCTCGATGGTGATGCGATCGGTGAAGGGGGAGATGTGGAACCGCAAGGCTCCCGGGGCTTGCATCGTCGAGTTGAAGCGGGCGGCGAAGTCCTTGAGCGACACCTCTTGATAGTCGATCCTTACCGGAGTCAGCGGCCGCACGCGCAGCACGACCTCGTGCACGACACCCAGTAAGCCGAAGCTCGAACGCAGCACCCGCATCAGGTCGCGATCCCGCTCGGTCACGATCATTTGCTTGCCTTGCGGCGTGATCAGTTTCATTTCCGTGATGCAGGAGGAGAGCTGCGCCACCCCCGTGTCAAATGAGGCCTGCGGCAAGGTGGTCACGGCAAGTGCGCCCAGGGAAATCTGGCCCATTTCCGGCGTAAGCGGCAGCTCGAGGCCGCGCTCGGCAAGCGCGCGCACCAGGGTGCCCACGCGCACGCCGGCCTGAGCGCGGACGAAGGTGTCGCCGAATTCGAGGATCTTATCGAGCGCACCCAAGTCGACCACGGTGCCTCCGTCCCCGCCCACGCAGCGCGTCTGGGAATAGTCGGCGCCCACCATTCGTACCGGCGTCGAATAGCTCTTGGTTTTGCCCAAGATGACCGGAATGTCTTCGAAGCGCTTGGGCTTGAGGACGAACCGAGGCCTCCGATAGACGCCGGATGAGTCCGCTCCAGGCGAACGAGTGACTTTGGTTACCATGTGCTTCCCCCCGGAAGACGTGAAAACAAGCTGCGAAACGCTTGCTGTTGGGGGGCTCAAAACCGTGAGGTTTCGGAGTGTGCACTGCACTAAACGATACTGGCGACCCCGCTATCGTCAGGCTTCCCAAAAGGAAGCCCCTTAGACCGGTGGTTTTGCGTCCCCACCTTTCGGCGGGTTTGCCCTTGAACAGCAGCCCTACTATGCGATGGATGCGGCGTCCCTGTAAAGCGCTTTTTTTAGCCCATCAACAGCAGGGTTTCGGCGTGCTCGACCGCCTCCGGGGTGCCGCACACGACCACCACATCTCCCTCCTTGAACTGGGTTTCCGGGCTGGGTTCGCGTCCCACGATGCCGTCGCGACGCACTGCGCTGACCGACGCCCGCGACCCGCGGGCGGCAAGCTCTGCGATGCTGCGTCCCACGGCCCAGGCGTGCGGCGGCAAAATGACGCTGTGCAGCTCTTCGCGAAAGGCGTGGCTGTCGTCCAGATGTTCGGCGTCCGCGGCGCGAAAATGCTGACGCAACATGCTGTAGCGGCCACTCCGAATGTTGTTGACGGTGCGGATCACCCGCGGCACCGGCACCTTCAGCAACAGCAATAGATGCGACAACAGCATGAGGCTGGCCTCGAAGGTCTCCGGCACCACCTCGGTTGCCCCGGCCAGCTGCAGCTGTTCGAGCTTGCTGTCGTCCTGGGTACGCACCAGAATCGGCACGTCGTCGCGCAATTGGCGCACCGCCCGCAGGATGCGCAGCGCCACCTCGGGGTTGGCAAATGTGATCACCACACAGCTCGCGCGCGCGACGCCGACGTTTTCCAACACCTTGATCTCGCCGGCATCGCCGTACATGACGGGATCGCCGGCCTGCCTGCCGGCCCTGATCCGGTAAGCGTCCAGATCGAGGGCGATGTATTCGAAGCCGGTTTGCTCGAGCACCCGCGCGATGTTCTGCCCAACGCGGCCGAAACCGCAGATGACGACGTGATCGCGCCCGGCCACCGCCAGGGTGGCCCGGGTTTCGCGCATCGCCTCGCTTTGCGGCGGCCCGGACTCGCCGAGCAGGGCGCGGGAAATCCGCCGATTGTGCCGGATCAACAGCGGCGATAGAACCATGCTGAGAACCGTGGCCGCCAGCAGCGGCTGCACGAGGCCGGGATCGAGCAATTCGCGCCGCAGCAATAGCGTCAGCAGTGCGAACCCGAATTCTCCACCCTGGCTCACCACCACGCCGGTGCGCAATGCCTTGAACCAGCTGCGCGTCGCGGGCTTGGCGACCAGAGTCGCCACCGCCGTCTTGAGCAGCAGCATCGCGGCAAGAATGGCCGCCACCAACGGAAAGTGCCGCAGCAGCAACCCGACATCGAGCAGCATGCCCACGGTGATGAAGAACAGGCCGAGCAACACTTCCCGATAAGAGCGGATCGTCGCCTCGATCTGGTGGCGAAACTCCGTTTCAGCCAGCATCATGCCGGCGAGGAAGGCGCCGAGCGCGAGCGACAGGCCTACTGCGTGGGTGGCCCAGGCGGAAGCGAGAACCGCGAGCAGCACGGCCAAGGAAAACAATTCCGGGGAGCGCACCGAGGCTATCCCTAGGAACAGCGGCCGCAGCAGCCAGCGGCCGGCGGCCAGCACCAAAGCCAAGGCCACGGCCGCGATGCCGATGGCGCCGAGGATGTGAATCGCGTCGGCCGCTTGTGCGCCGACGGTCAGCACGGAAACCAAGGCGAGAAACAGCGGGAAACTCAGATCCTGAAACAGACAGATCGCCACGGCGAGGCGCCCGTGGGTCCGGTTGTTTTCCGACTGCTCGGTGAGCTGCGAAATGATGATGGCCGTCGAAGACATGGCCACGGCGCCGCCGATCACCACGGCCACGGCCGGGACCACATTGAATAGCAGCGTCAACGCCGCCGCGACTATGCCGCTCGTGATCAACACCTGTGCGCCGCCGACGCCAAGCACCTCCCAGCGCATCGCCACCAGTCGCGGCAGCGAGAATTCCAGGCCCAAGGTGAATACCAGGAATACCACGCCGAAATCCGCCAGCAGTTGGGTCGTCTCGCCGCCCTGCGCCAGAGCGAACGCGTGCGGACCCAGCAGCATCCCGACTGCAAGGTATCCGAGAATTGCCGGCAGCCTAAGCTTGCGCACGCCGGCGACCACACACACCGACGCAAACAGCAGGATCAGGATTTGTAACAGCGGATCGCCGTGCATCACATCCTCGAACTTACGGCAAAGCGGCGCGTATTGCCTGCTAGCATATAGCCATGAGTCCAAGTATGACCGCCCTTGAGCTCGAAGGAGAAGGCGACGACTGGCGGCTGCGCCTGAGCGGCGATTGGTCCCTGGCATCGATTGCGCAAATTGAAGTCGAGCTCGGACGCCTGCCGGCCGGCTTGCACGGTACGTTGGTCTGCGATTGGTCGCGCGCTGAGACGCCGGGGATCGGCCCCGCATGGGCATTGCTCAAGCGGTTCGCCGAATTCGCATTCGCCGGCCAGCACCTGGACATCCGCCACAGCGGCGATCCGCCGCATTTTTTGCAATTGCTGCAGAAGCTCGAGGCGGATCTGCCCGCGGCCCGCACCACGCCCCGGGCCGGGCAAACTTTCGAGGGAATCGTCGGCAGATTGGGCCGATGGTCCGTGCTTCAGGGCACCCAGGCGCGCGGTGTGGTCGAGTTCTTCGGCCGCATCGCGGCGGTTCTCGGCCGCGCGTTTTCGCGTCCGCAGGCACTGCGTCCGTCGTCGCTGACGCGGCACATCTATGAGACCGGCATCACCGCCATTCCGATCGTGGCCCTCATCGCGTTCTTGATCAGCGTGATCGTGGCTTATTTGGGAGCGCAGCAGCTGAACCGGTTTGGCGCCGATATATTCGTCGTGGACCTCGTGACCATCGCGGTGCTGCGCGAAATGGGCGTGTTGTTGACCGCCATCATCGTCGCCGGCCGCTCCGGCAGCGCATTCGCGGCCGAGATCGGAGTCATGCAGCTCAACGAGGAGACCGACGCGCTGCGCGCCATGGGCATGAGCCCGATCGAACTGCTGGTGGTCCCCCGAGTGCTCGCTCTCGTCATCGCGCTGCCGTTGTTGACGGTGATCGCGGACGCCATGGGGCTCGCCGGCGGAGGCCTTCTGTGTCTGATCAATTTGCACATCCCGCTGGTGCAATACACCTATCGCATGCGCGAGGCGCTCTCGGCGACGACCTTTTGGGCCGGCCTGATCAAGGCGCCGGTGTTCGCCATGTTGATCGCCATGGTGGGCACGTACCGGGGCATGCAGGTGCGCGATTCCGCGCGCGAACTGGGGCGGTTGACCACGGTGGCCGTGGTGCAATCCATCTTCTTCGTCATTCTGGCGGACGCCTTGTTCGCCGTTTTGTTCGTGCAAATCGGCTTCTGATGCCTGAACCCGCCGCAACCCCCGTCGTTCGCGTCAGCGGCCTCGTCAACCGCTTCGGCACGCAGACGGTCCACGACGGGCTCGACATGGAAGTGCGACCGAACGAAATATTCGGCATCGTCGGCGGGTCCGGAACCGGCAAGTCCGTGTTGCTGCATACGATTTTGGGCTTGCGGGTCCCGGACGCAGGGACCGTGGAGATGTACGGCAAAAACGTGCAGCAGCTGGCGGCCGCCGACCGCAGCGCCTTGGTGCGCAGCTACGGCGTGACGTTTCAGAACGGCGCCTTGATCAGTTCCTTGACCGTTGCGCAGAATGTTCAATTGCCGCTGCGCGAATATTATCCGGCATCGGAGCGGGCCTTGAGCGAGCTGGCGGAGTTGAATCTGGGTTTGGTGGGACTCAAGCCCGATGACGGCGCCAAGTTTCCATCGCAATTGTCCGGCGGCATGGTGAAACGCGCCGCGTTGGCGCGCGCGCTCAGCCTCGAGCCCAAATTGCTGTTTCTGGACGAGCCGACCGCGGGCCTGGATCCGATTTCCGCCGCGGCCTTCGATGAGCTACTGTTGTACCTTCATTCTCAATTGCGGCTCACCGTGGTCATGATTACCCACGATCTGGATACCTTGTTTCGAACTTGCAGCCGGGTCGGGGTGATCGTCGGCGGGCGCATGATCACCGATACCCTGGAGGGCATGCTGGGGAATCAGGAACCGTGGATCCACGCCTATTTTCACGGGCCCCGGGCGCGCGCCGCGGGTATGCCCGCCGCCGCTACGCCGACCGCGGACGAGGACACACATGGATAGGGATGCGAATTATGTGGCGGTCGGCGCCTTCGTGCTGCTGGTCATCGCCATGGCGGTTTCGTTCGTGTTCTGGTACACCGACCAGCGCGACAAGCGTACCTATCAACGCTACGAGATCTATTTCCCCGGCACGGTCAGCGGCTTGAGCGCGGGAAGCCCGGTGCGCTACCTCGGGGTCGACGTCGGCAAAGTGTGGCGCATCCAGATCGATCCGCAGCAACGCAACCGCGTGGAGGTCATCGCCGACATCGAATCCTCCGCGCCGATCGACGGCCGCACCCAGGCTTCCCTGAGCTTGCAGGGCGTCACGGGCCTGCTGTTCATCGATTTGGAGCAGGATCACAACGCCAGGGTGCCGGGAGCGCTCGCACCGGGTCTGCAGTATCCCATCATCCGCTCGGCGCGGTCCGACTTCGACGTGCTGTTGAGCAATCTGCCGCAGTTGACCACGCACCTCGTCGAGCTGGTGGTTCGCTTCAATCAGGTGTTCAGCGACGAGAACGTGCGCGCGTTCACCGCGACTCTCGACAATGCACGGCTGGCCAGCGATCGCCTGCCCGCCACCGTGCGCGACGTGCAGGCATTGGTGGCGGATCTTCGGCATATGACCCAGGAAGTGCAGGGCGCCGCCGCGGACTTGCGCGGCATCGAGGCGCGCGCCGCGCCGGATGTCGAGGCAGCCATCGCGAACGCGCGGCACGTCACGGAGAATCTCGCGAGAACCTCGGACCGCTTGGATCGATTCATCGCGGACAACGAACCGGGCGTTTCGCGGTTCACGCATCAAAGCCTGCCCGAGTTCGAACAACTGCTGCGCGAGAGCCGGCAGGCGGCACGCGATTTTCGCGACCTGTCGCGCAGCCTGAAGCAGAATCCGTCGCAGCTTATCTACGAATCGAACTACCGCGGCGTCGAGGTGGCGAAGTGAATCGACCGGTCAATGGGGCGTTCGCGATGACGGTGCTTTGCCTCGCGGCCTGTACGGGCTCGCTGTTCCAGAGCAAGGTGGCACCGCCGTCGATTTATATGCTCTCGGCGCTGCCGGGGTCGCCCGCCGCGGGATCGCCCGGGGCGCGACCGCCCGCCGCCGTGATTCCCGTGGATCTGGCGGTTCTCAAACCCAAATTGCGCGCCGGGCTCGAGACCGACCGGATCGCCGTGCTGTACCCGGATCGGCGGCTGGATTATTTTGCCGACGCTCGCTGGAGCGGGCCGCTCGGCGAGGTGCTGCACGACCTTGCCTTGCAGGAGTTTCACTCGCACGCCAACTTGCGCACCGTCAGCGGCGACGCATCGGTCTTCGCGAGCGCCTATTGGCTGGAACTGGAAGTCACGGAATTTCAAGCCGAATATGCATCCTCAGCGGCGGCGCCCACGGTTCACGTGCATCTCCTGGCCCGCATCGGCAGCGCCGACGACCGGCGCATTCTCGGTCAGTTCGAGGCGGCCGTGCAGCAACCCGCCGCGGAGAACCGCTTGACGGCGATTGTCGACGCTTATGCGCGCGCCGCGGATGCAGCGCTGGCGCAGATCGTCGCCGACGTCGACGCGACGCTTGCCAAGACCCTAGAAGCTCGATAGTCCGGTGGCTTCCGCGAACCGGTAGCGCCAATAGGCCCCCGCCGATTCATCCGCGGAGCCGCTATCGGCGGCGGCGCCCGCCCAAGCCCTGGCGAAATAATCGCTGACCGCGCGGGCCGCGGCGGCCCGCGCCGGCATGCGCAGTTCCACGTTCGATTCGAGATTCAGATCCTCGAGACCGCGGCGCGTGAAGGCCGCCGAACCGAAGTTCACCCACAGATCCGTGCGGTGCCGCACGACGAGCAGATTTGAACGCAGCGTTCCCGGGACCACGGGGTACCAACGCACCTCGATGCGGCCGCCACCGCCGCGCAGCAGCTCGCCGGCCACCGGTTGGTTGGGCATCCGGTTCCGCGCCAGCAGCAACTGCAGATGCGCGCCGCGCGCGGCCGCGCCCAGCGCCGCGGCGATGAGCCGCCTATCGCTCAGGTTCTCCACCGCAACGAGGATCTCATCGCCGTTGCCCGCGGCGCCGATGGCGTCGATCAGGGCCGTCGCGATGGCGCCCTCGGTGAGGAATCGAGCATCGATCGTACCCACGCCGCGAACGTCCATCGGCGGAGTCGGCGGTATGCGGTCGTCATCCGTCGACCATGCCGCTATTTGCAATTCGCTGGCGATCATCGCGCGGGCCAAGGAGCCTCGCAGAATCAGGCCGGCGGGGGCGCCTGCAGGCGCGATGACGGCGTTCCATCCGCCGGCACCGTCGTCCGCAATCACCAGCTGCCGCTGGTCGGCTTTGCGGTTCTGCATGCGCGACCAGGCGGTGAGCGAAACCCGGCCGGCCGGCTCGTCGAACGGGTCGCTCCACCAGCCGAACAGCAGCCGCCAAAAGCCGGAATACAGCGGGTTCGAATCGCGCAGCCGATCAAGCCGCACGCGGGCAACGATGATGCCCGACCGCTCCAGAA
Source organism: Steroidobacteraceae bacterium (assembly GCA_035314705.1). Taxonomy (GTDB): domain Bacteria; phylum Pseudomonadota; class Gammaproteobacteria; order Steroidobacterales; family Steroidobacteraceae; genus Bog-1198. The sequence goes on from DATFZF010000092.1 coordinate 70,504, forward strand.
AGTTCAGGGTTGCCGGGGGAGTACCGCCGAACGCCGCGTTGCCGGGGTCGGTCACCAGCACGATCTTGAGATTCGGCCGCAGCCGCTTGCGCGCCGACAAGTGCTGTCCCAGCTCGCGGGTCACCGGCGATCGATCGAGCACGATCAACTGTTCGGCGCGATCGATTGCGGCCGTCTCGGCGGTGCGAATCCCCTCGCGCTGCGGCGACTCATACAGAAAATCGACGTCGGATTCCGGCAGGCGGGACGTCAGGGAGGCGATGTGCGTTCCCGGGGGCAGGGGCTTCGCCGAATTCCAGAAGATCAGCGCCAGCCATGCGAGCAGCAGCACGACAAAAATGATTCCGGCGTAGTGTGCGAATCGCGCCGCCGGCCGCGGCGGCCGGGCCGAATCTTCGAGCGGTGCGTCTGAGTCTGCCACGGCCGTCATTCCGGATTGCAGCTCTCGGCCTCTGCCGTCTCGATCGCCGTACCCACTTCCATCCAGCGCGTTTCCATGGAGGCCGCTTCCCGGATCAAATCGGCGTGCCGCGCCTGCAGCCCGCCATTCATCGGGTCCTCGCAAAGCTCCGTCTCCACCGCCGCCCGTTCGGCGGCCAGCGCGCTGATGCGCTTCTCGATCTCCTCGATTTCACGGCGCAGCCCCCGCAATCGGCTGACGGGCGGCCGGGCTGCCTTGGCGGCGCGCTTCGGTGTCTCCTTGCGGACGGCGCCTTGCGGCCCGGTCTTGGCGCCGGATCGCAGGCTCTGCTGATAATCGTCCAGGTCGCCGTCGAAGACCACGAGCCTGCCGCCGGCCACCAGCCACAGAGAATCGGCGACGGTTTTGATCAAGTGACGGTCGTGGGAGACGATCACCAGACCGCCCTCGAAACTCTGCAATGCGACGGTGAGCGCATGGCGCATGTCGATGTCGAGGTGATTGGTCGGCTCGTCCAGCAACAAAAGGTTGGGCCGCCGCGCTACCAACAGCGCCAGAGTCAGGCGCGCCTTCTCGCCGCCTGAGAATCGCGCCACCGGCTCGAACGCACGATCGCCCTCGAATCCGAATCGGCCGAGATGGCTGCGCACACGCAGTTCATCGCCCGTCGCGAAGTCCGGCCCGCCGCTATTGCGCATATGCCAAAACGCGTCGCAATCCGGCTTGAGCTGTTCAAGCTGCTGCTGCGCAAAGTAGCCGACGCTCAAGTCCGCAGCGGGAATGCGCTTGCCCGCGAGCGGGGCGGCGAAACCCGCCAACATTTTGGTCAATGTCGATTTACCGGCGCCGTTCGGGCCGAGCAGGGCGATGCGGTCCTGCGGCCCGATCGATACGTTGATCCCGGCAACGATCCGAGCGTCCGCATAGCCGCACGCGGCATCTTCCACGGTCAACAAGGGCCGGGGTGTCTTGAACGGCTTGGCGAATTCGAATTCGAACGCGCTGTCGACGTGCGCCGGCACGATGCGTTCCATGCGCTCGAGCATCTTCAGCCGGCTCTGCGCCTGGCGCGACTTGCTGGCTTTGGCGCGAAACCGCGTCACGAAGGAGGTGATCTCGGCCACCCGGCGAATCTGCCGCGCCTGCAGGGCCTGCTGCAACGCCAGTTCTTCCGCGCGCTTTTGCTCGAATTGCGAATAGTTGCCCGTGTAGGCACGGACCCTGCGATTTTCGATGTGCAGCACCCGGTCGATGATGGCGTCGAGAAACTCGCGATCGTGTGAAATCATCAGCACGGTGCCGGGAAATGCCGACAGCCAATCCTCCAGCCAGACGACGGCGTCCAGATCCAGGTGGTTGGTCGGCTCATCCAGCAGCAATAGATCGGCGCGCGAATTGAGCGCGCGCGCCAGAGCCAAACGCACCCGCCAGCCGCCCGAGAATTCCTGGACCGGGCGTTCGTGATCCGCGGCCTTGAATCCGAGTCCATGCATGATCGCCGCGGCCCTTGCCCTGGCGCGATAGCCGTCGATGGCCTGCAGCGAGGCGTGGCCTTCGGCGAGGGTCATGGCCGCATCGCTGGCGTCGGCGTGCGCGATCGCGTCGAGCACGGCGCGCAGCTCCGAGTCGCCGTCCAGCACGAAGTCAATCGCGCCGCGCGCGGTGCAGGAGACCTCCTGCTCGACGTGGCCGATCTTCACGCCGGCCGGCCGATCGATATCGCCCCGATCGGCGTGCAGCTCGCCGAGAATCGCCGCAAAGAGACTCGACTTGCCGGAGCCGTTGGCGCCTGTGACGCCGACCTTGTCGCCGCGGAAGACCGTGAAATTGACCTGCTCGATGAGCGGCTGCGGACCGCGCCGCAGGGTGAGATCCCGAGCGGATAACACAGCGGATTGCTATGAAATCAGCCGAATTGGCCGCGAACCTTCGGCGACGCACAGTGCCGCGTGATGCGGCAGTCCGCCGCTCTGACTGGCCAGAATGCCGAGCAGCTTGCCGGCTTCCATGGCATCGCCGAACAAGCGTCCTTGAGCGTAGTAGCAGCCATGCTTGCGCAGAAATTCGAGCTGCTCGCTTGCTTCCACGCCTTCCGCAATCACCTCGAGATCCAGACTCTTGCCCATGTCGATGATGGTGCGCACGATGGCCGCGTCGTTCGAATCGACGGCGACGTCGCGGACGAACGACTGGTCGATCTTCAGTGTTCCGATCGGAAACTGCTGCAGCGCCGACAACGAAGAATACCCGGTGCCGAAATCGTCGATGGCCAGATTCAAACCCATGGCATACAGCTCGTTCAGAAGTCCGATGGTGCGCTTCGGGTCGGTCATCAAGGTGGTTTCAGTGACTTCGAGTTCGAAGCAGGTCGGTGAAACCGCGTGCTTGCGGAACACACTGCGGCAGCGCGCGATGAAGCTCGACTGCTTGAGCTGGCGCAGCGACAGATTGATCGCAATGCGGCCCGGCTCCGGCACGACCTTCTGCCACTCGCGATAGTCCGAGCAGACGCGGTTCAGGACCCACTCTCCGATATCCAGGATCAGGCTCGTCTCTTCGGCCAGAGGAATGAAATGCGACGGCGAAATGTCGCCGTGGCCCGGCAGCCGCCAGCGCAGCAGCGCCTCCGCGCCGACCACGCGGCCGTCGCGCAGATCCACTTTGGACTGATACAAGATCACCAATTCGTCACGTTCCAGCGCGCGCCGCAGCTTGCTCTTCAACATCAGTCTTTCGACCGCTGCGGCGTTCATTTCGGGCACGTAGAACGCGCAGGAGTTGCCGCCGTTCTGTTTCGAGTGATACATGGCCGCGTCGGCATTGCGGATCAAATCGATCACATTCTCGGCGTCGTTCGGGCAGATGGCGACACCGACGCTGGCCGTCAGGTAAACCTCTTGTTGGTTCACGTAGAACGTGCGGCTGATTTCATCGAGCAGCGTGCGCGCGAGCGCACCCAGGCTCGCGCGATTGTCGACGTCCACCGGCAGGTCATCGATGAACATGGCGAACTCGTCGCCCGCGAGGCGCCCGATCACCGTGTCCTTGCTCAGGTTTCTGGTGAGACGTTCGCTCAGGATCTCCAGGGTCCTGTCTCCGGCCGCGTGGCCAAAGGTATCGTTGACCTCCTTGAACCGGTCCAGATCCAGATAAAGAAGCGCGAGCGAACGCTGATTGCGCCGCGCCCGGGCGATCGCCTGTTGCAGCAGGTGTTGGAACTGCATGCGATTCGGCATTTTGGTGAGCGCGTCGTAGCGCGCCAAATAGCGGATGCGCCGTTCGGCGCGTTTGCGCTCGGTGATATTGCGCGCCACATAGATGTTGCCCTGGAACTGCGGGTCTTCCGTGCTGATCGACGATGAGGCCATGGAGACCGGGATGGTTTGCCCGCTGGCCGTGCGCAGCACCGTCTCGCGCGCTTCCGCCACCGAGTTCGACAAATCGAATGCGCTGCGGTGCGCCTCGTCGATGAAGCTGACCAGCGGCTTGTCCAGCAGCTCGGATTCCTGGTAGCCGAGCAATCTCTGAGCGGCCTCGTTGCAGCTCTTGACGATGCCGTCGGGCGAAGTCACCAGGACGGCGTCGCTCAGACTATTGAGTACCGTGTTGAGATAATTCTTCGTGATCGTGGTTTCATTCAGCTTCTGGCGCATCCGCTCGAGCGCGAATTGCAGATCGCCGAGCTCATCGTGGCGCATCACGGCGAGCGGCCGGGTGTAGTCGCCCTGCCCGATCCGGTCGGCGCTCTTCACCAGCGCGGAAATGGGACCCGACAATTGCCGGGCGATGAACCAGGCGCCGGCCAGTCCCAACACGAGAAGCGGAATGACGATGCCGGCGAGCAAACCGCGCATGCGTTTGATCTGCATCCCCTGCTGCTTGTCCAGCTGCCCGGCGAGGCTGGCGAGCGTCTCCTGCATCTCGGCGCGGCTCATCCAGATCTTGAGACTGCCGACGCGCTGCACGGGCGCCGATACCAGGTTGGAGTGAACGGTGCTCTGAAAGACGAACCAATCGTCCGCCGCCCGAGAAGCGGGGGCGCCTGCCGCGGTAGCGGCCGCGGCGCCTGCCCCAGGATCGCCGCCGCTGAACAGCACGGCGCCGCGCGCATCCGACACTTCGACTCTTTCGATGTCGCGTTCGTCGAGCAGCCGCTCGGCGATCGACGTGACCGCGGCCTTGTTGCCGGAACCCAGCGCTACGCTAAGCGAGGTGCCGGTGATCTCGGACAGGCTGCTGGCGCGCGTCTCCAAGTCGGCTTCCAGCTTTTGCGCAACGGTGGCGTAGGTGATTTGCTTAACGTCGGCGGCGTCGGCCCGGTGTTCGTAGTACGCCAGGCCCCCCAGCAGCAGCGACAGCACGGCGCCGACGCCTAGGGCGAGCAGCAGGTACTTGGTTTTTAGGCTTCGCGCCATGGATTACACCGGCCGCTCGCGTCGTGGATATTGTAGGAATGATACCCGTTCACGCCAAACCCTATAAGGGGCCCGGTACAATCCGGCTCAAGATGGACGCAAATAATGCGCGTTGATATCTATTCCGACACCGTTTGTCCGTGGTGCTATCTCGGCAAGCGTCGCTTTGAGCTGGCGGTGGCCGCGCGCCCGCAGTATGAGCCGCGGGTGACGTGGCGGCCTTTCGAGCTCAATCCCGACATTGCCGCCGATGGCATCGACCGCGCGGCCTACCTGGCCGCCAAGATCGGGGATGCGCAGCGCGTTGCGGAGGCGCATGCCGAGCTTCAGCGCCAGGGCGAGGCGAGCGGCATTGAGTTCCGATTCGACCTGATTCGGCGCATGCCGAACACCCGCCGGTCGCACCTGTTGATTGCCCATGCCGCCCGTTCCGGACGCCAATCGGCCGTCAAGGACCGGATCATGCGCGCCTTTTTCGAGGAAGGCTGCAACATCGGGGATATCGAGGAACTGGTCCGGCTGGCCGTCGAGGCGGGCCTGCCGGAGCACCAGTCCCGGTCCGCACTGGTGCTGCGCGCGGGGCAAGACGGGGTGATCGCCGCCGAACGCCATGCCTCGGTTCTTGGGATCAGCGGCGTCCCCACCTTCATATTCGACGGTCAATACACCATTTCAGGCGCGCAGGAGGTGGGGACCTTCGCCCGGATCCTGGACCAAGTGGCCGATTTCGCCGCGGCCCGCGACGTGGCGTCGTGAACGACGGCGAACTGACCGGACAGCTGCGAACCCACATCGCCGACCTGTCCGAGCCGCGTTGCGCACTGCACCTGCACGCGGTTGCGCCCTTCTTGAATTTGCGCCGCGCCGCCCAGGTCGATGGCTTCGATCTCACGCCCATCAGCAGCTTTCGCGACTTTCCGCGCCAGCTTGCGATATGGAACGGGAAATTCAGCGGTGAGAGGCCGATGGCCGACGCCGCGGGCCAGCCCATCGACGTGAGGGACCTATCCCCCGCGCAGCGCATCGAGGCGATTTTGCTGTGGTCCGCTCTTCCGGGAGCGAGCCGGCATCACTGGGGGACGGATCTGGATCTCGTCGATGGCCGTACGACCGGGCCCGGATACCGGCCGCAGCTCACCCCTGAGGAGTTCGCGCCCGGAGGGCCGTACGCGGCGCTGTCCGGGTGGCTCACGGCCAATGCGGCCCGGTTCGGATTTTTCCGGCCGTTTCGCGGCGTGCTGTCGGGCGTTCGGCCCGAACCCTGGCATTTCAGCTTTGCGCCGGTCGCCGAAAACGCGCGCCGCGCCTTGACCTTAAGCGTGCTGCAAAAGGCGATTGCGGCGACGCCGCTGCTCGGCAAAGCCGAAGTACTGGAGCGGCTCGATGAACTGCACGCGCGCTACGTGGCGGCGGTCGACTGGCCCTAGCGCCGGCTACAAGGGACCCAGGGGGCGGGGCGGGCGCCCACAGCTTTGGATTAGGCCCAGAGTTCCCGGAGGTGGGTCAACATCAGGCCGCGCACCTGGCCCAACTGATTGTCGCCCCAGGTGAATAGCGGCGGATTTCGCCGCAACAGCGGCCAGCGCTCGGTGCGCAGCACTCGGTGCAGATAGTCCAAATTGCGCTCGATGGCCTCGAGATAGGGGTTCTTGCCGCCGAACAAAGGTTCGACGTATCGATAGGCGTGCTCGAACTCGCCTTCCAGGCGCTGCACACGCGTGTCGCGCACGAACTCCGGAGTCTGCCGCAACAAATCCAAACCCGAACTGTATCGAACCTGCAAGACCCCGTCGGAGCCGGTTGCCGCCGCAATTCCGCCGAGGACGAATTCCGGATACAGCCGGTCGCGGCACTTCTCGAGATAGCATCGATCAGCCATCTGCGCGATGAAATCAGCCGTGCCCAACAGGTGTCCGACTTTGCGATCGCGGGGATCGGCCAGCCGTATTTGATCGAGCTTGATTTCATAACCCGTGAAATGCACGATTCGCGTCGAGATCGGCACCCAGCTTTCCATGCCGATGCTCGGCAGGAATCGGGCCAGGAAACGCGCGCTGCGAGTCACATGGTAGCGGGTGAACTCGGCGCCGTTACGATGCTGCCGGTCGTCGAACTCCCGGATGTAGCCCGCATCGTGAAACAGCGATGTGACCAGCGCCATGACCGCCCGCTCGGCGCCGAAGCGCATTCGAGGTTCGACGCTGCGCTCGTATCCCACCAGCAGGCGCGCCATGGCCAATGTCATGTCCAGCGAATGCTGGCGATCATGGTAGACGGTGTCGACGCCGTGATAGCCCGGCATGCGGCCGGTGAAGAGCTTGTCGAACTCTTCGAACGACACAGCCACCCGGTCGAACGGCTCGCCTGGGAAAGCCGCCGTGAACAGTTCGCGAACCGCGGCGGTTACCGCCGTCGTGGAACTGACTTGTACCGAGTTTGTAACGTCGTAGTCGTTACGGCGTAGGTCATGCATCGCCGCAGTTTAGGCTCTTAAGGCCCCTCGCGCCACGTGTCTGGTTCTCTTTTGCTCTGACGCTCACACTCGATTACCGATATGTCAAAGCCTGGAATCCGGGGAAATAAGTCAATACACCTTGATGCCGCCGAACTTCTGTCTGATGCGGCGCGCCAAGGAGGCGTATCCCAGCCAGAAACCGCATGCCAGCGCGAATAGGACCGAAACACCCCAGGTCCAGAGCTGGGCCGGCGTCGCCGGCAAGTTGTGGGCCAACGCGCCGCCGGGCGCGGGGCTGCCGGCGCCACCCGGGGCAGCGGCGGGCGCCGCCGCCGCCGCGCGCGCCGCGTCGAGGTCGGATTGCACGGCTTGGAGCTCGCGCTTCAATTGCTGGACCTCGCTGCGGGCCGCCGCCTCGGCCAGCGCCGGCGTCGTCGCGTGGCTCTGGTCAAGTTCCTCCTGGAGCTGCTTGACCCGCACGCTGGCGGGCACTTGGGTGGTGAGGTAGGCGGACTTGACCCACCCCGTGGTTCCGTCGTTCAAGCGCACCTGGGTAAATTCCCCGCTCACGCCCAGCGTCTCCACGCTCGCTCCCGAATGCAGCGTAGCCAGCCGTTGGCCTTGACTGTTCTGCTCGGGGTAGACGCCGAGCACCAATTCGTCGGTCACATAGGCGGGATTGGCTGCGGCCTTCGCCGCCACCAGCAACGCCAGCAACAGCGGGCGGAGGCCTCTCATGCCGCGATTCCCGTTTGTTTGAGCAGCGGCCGCACGTCGGGCTCGCGGCCGCGAAACCGAACGAAGGCGTCCATCGCGTCCAAACTGCCGCCGCGCGCGAGAATCGAGTCGCGAAACCGCGCTGCCGTCGCGCCGTCGAACACTCCGGCTTCCTCGAACGCCTCGAACGCGTCGGCGGCCAGCACCTCGGCCCATTTGTAGCTGTAATAGCCGGCGGCGTAGCCGCCGGCAAATATGTGCGCGAAACTTGCCGGCATCCGATTGAAGGGTGCCGCGGGTACCACGGCCACCCGCCGCCGCACGCCCGCGAGCGTCTCGGCGACCTTTGCGCCCACGCCGGGGTCGAAGTTCGCATGCAATTCAAAATCGAAGCTCGCCAATTCGATCTGCCGCAGCGTATCGAGCGCCGCATTGAATGTGCGCGTGCCGAGCAGACGCTGCAGCATATCGACGGGCAATGGTTCACCCGTGTTCACGTGCGCGGAGATGAGCGGCAGAACCTCCGGGCGCCAGACGAAGTTCTCCATGAATTGGCTGGGAAGCTCCACCGCGTCCCAGGCCACGCCGTTGATCCCGGCGATGCTCGGGTAGGCCACGCGCGTCAACATGTGGTGCAACCCGTGGCCGAATTCATGGAACAGCGTCGTCACCTCATTGTGCGTGAGCAGCGAGGGAGCATGACCGACCGGCGCGGTGAAATTGCACACCAGCTGCGCCACGGGGAGCGCCGTGCCCGAGGGCAGGGATTTGGCGATCACGCACTCGTCCATCCAGGCGCCGCTGCGTTTCTCGCTGCGTGAATACGGATCCAGGAAGAAACCGGCCACCACCTCGCCGTTCGCATCGAGCAGGTCGTAATAGCGCACGCTCGGATGCCAAACGCCGACTCCGGCCCGTTCGCGGACGCCGATGCCGTACAGGCGCCGGATCAGCACAAATAAGCCGCCGAGCACCTTGGGCAGTGGAAAATACGGGCGCAGCGCCTCCTGCGAAACCTTGAAACGGCTTTCCTGCAGCTTCTCGGCGTAGAACGCCATGTCCCACGCGTCGAGTTTGCGGCCGGCGAATTCCTCCAGATCGGAGAACTCCTGGCGGGCCGCGGGCATGCAGCGGCGCGCCAAGTCGTTCAAAAAGGCGAGCACTTGCTTGCTGCTTTTCGCCATGCGGGTGGTCAGGGCGTAGTCGGCAAAGTTCTCGTAGCCCACCAAACGCGCCAGCTCGTGACGCAGCGGCAAAATATCCGCGATGACGGGATTGTTGTCGAATCGACCGGCGCTCGGGCCGAGCTCGGACGCCCTGGTGACCCAGGCCTCGTAGATGTCGCGGCGCAGCTGAGTATTTTCGGCGCTCGCCATGACCGTCACGTAGGTGGGCTGATCGAGTTTGAACAACCAGCCCGTTTGCTTGGCCTCGCGGGCATCTGCGGCGGCGCGATCGACGGCATTCGCGGGCAAGCCGGCGAGTTCCGCGCTGTCGGTGACGCTGCGTGTGTAGGCACGCCCGGCGTCGAGCACATTCTCGGAAAATTTCGTCGCCAGCTGCGCGAGGCGCTGCGCGACTTCGCGGTAACGGCTCTTGTCGTCCGGCTGCAAATCGACCCCGGCCAGCCGGAAATCGCGCAGCGCGTTTTCCACGACCTTGCGCTGCGCCGCGTCGAGCGCAGCGCCTTCGTGCTGCAGCACGTAGGCGTATCCGGCCTGCAGATCCGAGTTCTGTCCGAGTTCGGAGGAATAGGCCGTCAGCAACGGTACGCATTCGTTGTACGCGGCCCGCATTTGCGCGGAGTTGGCCACCGCGTTCAGGTGGCCTATCGGGCTCCACACCCGGCTCAAGCGGTAGCTCAATTCCTCGACGGGTATGACCAGGGAGGCAAATGTCGGGTGCGGCTGCGCGGTCAATTCCTTGAGACGCAGGCGATTCTCCGCCAGCACTTTCTCGAGTGCCGGGCGCGCCTGGCTCGCCTCGATGCGGCCGAACGCGGGCAACGGCTCCAATTCCAGAAGTGGGTTGTTCACCGCAGAGATTCTATCAGACGTGCGTCAAGATCCAGGTGAGAGCCGCGGCGCTGCCCACGAATCCCCCGACCCCCGCCAGCGCGCGGCGGCGGAATCGCTGTGCGAGCGATGCGCCGTCGGATGCGGCGAGCAGGAATGCGCGGCCATCCAGAGGGTCGCCCAGCACATTCACGGTGGGCGGCGCCGCCGCCGCCGCGTGCGCCTCCAGCACCTGTGTGCGCGCAGCCATCCGTGCCTGCTCCCATTCCGCGGGGCTAATGCTTCCGTCGTGGTTGGTGTCGAAGCGCGCGAGCAGTCCCGCTTGATCGTGCTTCCATTCGCGCAACAATTGCGCGGCTGCGGCATCGGGATCCTGGGCGCCGGCGCCACCGGTGCTGCGGAACGCGCCGAGCGCGCACACATGCTCGTTCGGCTGCAGGCGGTACTCCGTGTAGCGGTATCTGTCGGTCAGGAAGGCGTCGGCGAGCCGGCCGAACATTCCGCTGCCGTTCGGTATGCGCCATTCCGGCCACTCCGACGGACCGTACCAAACGTCGCTGGCGCCGGGGAAAACCTCCGCGCCACGCGGATCGACCAGGCACTGACCCGTGCCGTCGTCGAGCAGAAAGGGCGCCTCGCTGGTGTCGCTCTGAACGGTGCTCCACGAACGCGACCGGCCGGAATAGCGCCGTTCCTCGATTTTGTAGCGCCACCAGGCGCAGGGAATGCCGGTCAATGGTCCCCTGGTCTGGGCATTCGCGGGCAGCAGGCCGCGGCCGCTGAGCTCGACATAGCCCTGGGCCGCGGAGCGGACGCGGGAGGTCGCCGTATCCTCGACGGTGCGATTCCGCGACCACGACCTGAAGGCGTACCAAAAAGAATACAGCGCGGCCGCCGCGAGGCCGATGACGATGAGCCAAATTTTGAATCGAATGCCGGACATCGCCGGGTGATCAGGTGCTGAACAGTGCGCTCACGTCCACGTCGCGCTTCTCGTCGTTCGTGAATTCCAGCAACTGCGCCGGCTGAAACCCGAATCTGCGTGCGACCAGGACGTCCGGGAAGACTTTCACCCGAATGTTGTTCAAGTTGACCTGATCGTTGTAGAGCTCACGGCGGTCGGCGATGGACTCTTCCAGAGCGGTGATCCTGCCTTGCAATTGCTTGAAGGTTGCGTCGCTCTTGAGCTGTGGATAATTCTCGGCCAGCGCGAACAGGCGTCCGACGCCGATGCGCAGTTTCTGCTCGGCCGCTCCGACCGCGGCGACATCGCCCGACGTGCTCGCCGAAATGACGGACGCCCGGGCCCGCATCACTTTCTCGAGAGTGTCCTGCTCGAAGTGCATGTAGCGCTTGCACGTTTCCACCAGCTTCGGCAGTTCATCGTGCCGCTGCTTCAACAGCACGTCGATATTCGCCCATGCCACCTTGGCGTTTTCGCGCAAACTCACCAGGCCGTTGTAGATTCCCACGAAATAAACGGCCAAGACCAGCCCGACGGCTAGGATCACGACGAGACCGATCACCAGGTCACCTCATTCGCAAGTTCGCGGTCTGCGCAGTATATCATTGGGGTTTTCGCGCCTTTCGGCATGGAGTTCACAGTGTCGGACGAAGCCTTCGATCTCATCAGCGTTGGCGGCGGCAGCGGCGGCCTCGCCTGCGCGCAGCGCGCCGCCGAATTCGGCGCCAAGGCCGCTGTAATCGAATCGCAGCGCCTGGGAGGGACCTGCGTGAATGTCGGGTGCGTTCCGAAGAAGGTCATGTGGAATGCGGCGAGCGTCGCGCTCAGTCTCGCCGACGCGCATGACTACGGCTTCGACGTCGCCGTGGGCGCCAACGATTGGTCGCAACTGAAGCGCAAGCGCGACGCCTATGTGCTGCGGTTGAACGGCATCTACGAGCGCAATCTCGCGTCCAAGGGAGTGGCCTACGTGCGGGGCGAGGCGCGCTTCCTGGACAAGAGCACCGTGGAGGTGAACGGTCATCGCATGACGGCGCGCCACATCGTGATCGCGACCGGCGGCAAGGCCGTGGTGCCGAAATTGCCGGGGTCGGAGCACGGCATTACCTCGGACGGTTTTTTTTCGCTCGAGCAGCGTCCGAAGCGTGTTGCAATCGTCGGCAGCGGCTACGTTGCCTGCGAGCTGGCCGGCGCGTTCCACGAGCTCGGCAGCGAGGTGGAGTTGTTCATCCGCAAAGATCACCTGCTGACCAGCTTCGATGTGATGCTGGGCAAATCATTGATGCGCGAGATGCGCGAACAGGGTATGACCATTCACCAACACGTCGTACCGGCGAAGGTTCGCGAGGACTCGGGCCTCAGGACCTTGACGGCGGCGGACGGCCGCGAATTTACGGGCTTCGATTGTTTGTTGTGGGCGGTCGGCCGCACGGCGAACGTCGCCGGCCTCGGCCTGGAATGGGCCGGCGTCGGCGTCGATGATTGCCATTTCGTGGTCACCGACGGCTTTCAGAACACCAACGTGCCGGGCGTGTACGCGATCGGCGATGTGACGGGCCGTGCCGCCCTGACGCCCGTGGCGATTGCCGCCGGCAGACGCCTGAGCGACCGCCTGTTCGGCGGCAAAGCCGATCGCCGCCTGGAATACACCATGATCCCGACCGTGGTGTTTACTCATCCGCCCATCGGCACCGTGGGTGCGAGCGAAGCCGAGGCGCGCGCTCAATACGGGGACGCCGTGAAAGTCTACATTGCCGATTTCACGCCGATGTACCACGCCCTGACGACGCGCAAATCGCACACCGATATGAAACTCGTGTGCGTGGGACCGGAACAACGAATCGTCGGCTGCCACATCATCGGCGCCGGCGCGGATGAGATGCTGCAGGGCTTCGCGGTGGCGATTCGCATGGGTGCCACCAAGCGCGACTTCGACGACACCGTGGCAATACATCCGACCAGCGCCGAGGAGCTGGTCACCATGCGCTAGCGCCGTCGGCTCAAGCGTGCAGCGCGAGCGCTTGCAGTACGGATTGGGTGTCGGGCCGTATGCCGCGCCATAACAGAAATGATTCCGCCGCCTGTTCGACCAGCATTCCCCATCCCTTGGTGGTGTGCGCCGCGTGCAGGGATTCCCCCCACAGCGTAAATGGCGTGTGACCTCGGCCGTACGCCATGTCGTAGCAAATCGTCCCTTTGCCGACGAGGCCCGGCGGCAAGTCGGGCATTTCGCCTTGCAGGCTTGCGGACGTGCCGTTGACGATGAGATCGAAAGACGGCCCTTCCAGATCGCCGAAGCCACAGCCTGAGATCGACCCCAGGTCGGCAAACTCGGTGGCCAGCTTGCGGGCTCGATCGGGCGTTCGATTGGCGATGACAAGTGCGCGCAGATCGCGCTCCAGCAGGGGACCGAGCACGCCGCGCACGGCGCCGCCGGCTCCCAGGATCAGAACTCTCTTGTCCGCGAGATTCATTCCCAGATTGCGCTCCAGATCGGCCGTCAGTCCAAGCCCGTCGGTGTTGTCGCCGAGCAGCGCGGTGTCTTCGAAAAAGGCAATCGTGTTCACGGCCTGCGCTCGTTCGGCGCGCGGGGTGAGTTGGTTGACCAGCTCTGCGGCCGCTTGCTTGTGGGGCAAAGTGACGTTGAGGCCGCGCACGCCGCTCGTGAACAAGCGCAGCGCCTCGCGCCGAAAGTCATCGGGCGCGATGTCGAATAATCGATACACCAAGTTTTGGGCGGTCGCTTTGGCGAACATTCCATGGATGAACGGCGACCAGCTGTGCGCGACGGGGTGACCGACGACCCCGTATTGATCCGGCTTGTCCGGTCCCAGGCTTGAGTTCACTCGGTGAGCCACTCCGCCGCGCGTTTGGCAAAATAGGTCAATATTCCGTCCGCCCCGGCGCGCTTCATGGAGACCAGCGTCTCGAGCGCCACCGCACGCTCCTCGACCCAGCCATTTTGGGCGGCTGCCATGATCATCGCGTACTCACCGCTCACCTGGTAGACGAACGTCGGCATCCCGAAACGATCCTTGACGCGACGCACAATATCCAGATACGGCAGGCCCGGCTTGATCATGACCATGTCGGCGCCCTCGCTGATGTCCAGAGCCACTTCACGCAGCGCTTCATCGGAATTGCCGGGGTCCATCTGATACGTATGTTTGCCGCCTTTCCCGAGTTGGGCGGCGGATCCGACCGCATCGCGAAACGGACCGTAAAAGCTCGACGCATATTTTGCCGCATACGCCAATATCCGCGTATTGACCAATCCGGCGGTTTCAAACGCGCTGCGGATCGCGGCGATGCGGCCGTCCATCATGTCCGAGGGCGCAACCACGTCGGCGCCGGCATCCGCATGCGAGCGTGCCTGGCGCACCAGGGTCTCCACGGTCAAATCGTTCAGCACGTAGCCCTTGTCATCGATCAAGCCGTCCTGCCCATGTGTGGTAAAGGGATCCAGGGCCACGTCGGTGATGACGCCGAGACCCGGAAACTCCTTCTTGATGGCCCGAACCGCGGCTTGCGCAATACCATTGGGATTCCAGGACTCGCGCGCATCCAGAGTTTTTTTCTCCGCGGGAGTGACCGGGAACAGGGCGATGGCCGGGATCTTGAGACGCACCAACGATTCGCACTCGCGCAGGGCTTCATCGACGGAGAGCCGCTCGATGCCCGGCATGGACGCCACCGGCTGCCGCTCGCCGCGGCCTTCGACCACGAAAATCGGGTAAATGAGCGAATCTACGCTCAAGTGGGTTTCGCGCATCAGACGGCGGGAAAACTCATCGCGCCGCATGCGCCGCATACGGAGATGCGGAAATGAATTGGCGCTAGTTCCGGTCATCTTGGTTGTGACTCCTGACTATAATCTCAGCACCGCGAATCGGCTGCGCCTGCCCCGGCTCGGGCCGGCCGGCCGTAGGCATCGGCGTAACGCGGTAATATCGCGGGGAAAATATCTCAAGCCGGGTGCTGATTTAACCATGAAGGATCAGGTAGGCGGAAATCAGAAGCGCGCACGCTTTCAGGCGCTGTGCCAATCCCTGCGGCCGGACCTGCTGCGATTCGCCTTTTGGTTGTCCCGCGACCGTGCCCTGGCCGAAGATGTGGTCCAGGAAACCATGCTGCGAGCCTGGAAGGCACAGGACTCGCTTCTGGATGAGGCCGCGGCGAAACCTTGGTTTTTGACCATAATCCGCCGGGAATACGCCCGCAGCTTCGAGCGCAAGCGCTTCGTGACCGTGGATGTCGACGAACTGGTCGCCCGCGAGGAGCCGATGCTGGCCGCCGGGGAGGAACAAGATCTCATGGAGCTGCGCACCGCCCTGCTCAAATTGCCCGACGAGTACCGCGAGCCGCTGGTGATGCAGGTGCTGATGGGCTTCTCCACCGCCGAAATTGCCCGCGAACTTGAGTTATCGACCGCCGCGGTTCTTACTCGCTTGTTTCGGGCGCGCAAGCAGCTGCGTGTGCTATGCGGCGAGGATACACGTTTGGATCCGCAAGAATGAGCGACTGCGAAGCCCTGAGACGAGCGCTGTTGGCCGATCCGCGCGACCCGGATCCTCGCTGGAGCGAGCACCGCGCAAGCTGCCAGGAGTGCAATCAATTTGCGGAACGGCTGTTGCGCTTGGAGTCGCGCCTCGACCGCGCGCTGCGCGTTACTCTGCCGCCCCCGGCGGCCGCGGCCGCGGCTGCGCCCGGGGCCGCGGGTCAGTCCACGGACGCGGCGGCGCCCCATTCGGCTCGAGTCGTCCCGCTGCGCCCCAAGGCACGGCGTACCGTGACGCGCTTGCCGGCATATCGCAAGAGTTGGCTCGCGATGGCGGCGAGTGTGGTGCTGGCCTGCGTGGTGGCGGGAGCCCTCTGGCTCAGCGTTCCCGGCCCCAGCCTCGCCGCCGACGTCGTAACCCACATGCGGGAGGAACCGCAGGCGTGGCGGCGCACCGACGTGCCGGTGCCGAGCGCGGCGCTTCAAGAGGTGTTGCGCGATTCGCACCTTCGCTTGGCGGTGGGCACGGACGTCGTCAGCTATGCCAGTAGCTGCAGCTTCCGCGGCCATCAGGTGCCGCACCTGGTCATGCAAACCGAATCCGGGCCGGTCACCGTGATGGTCCTGGTGCACGATCATGTGCCCAAGACGGTGCGATTCGACGAGCAAGGCTACCGCGGCGTCATCGTTCCCGTGACCGGCCACGGTAGTCTGGCCGTCCTCACGCGCGGCGCGGACACGGATATCAAGACCGTCGAACGCATCGCCGCGCGAGTGCAGGCGTCGATCGTCTGGACCGGATGAGTCAGATCCCGACCTCGCCCAGCAAATCGACCAACCGTCGCGCGCTCGCGGCCAAGGTCGGGTGATCGGCCTCGAATTGGACCGCAATTCTCTCCAGCCGGTCGGGGAGCGATCCGTGCGAAGCGGCTGCCGAGTCGGCGGGCTTTTCGATCAAGCGATTGATGTCCTGCATCATCTCGTGCAGCGAATCCCGGGCCTTAGGGTCCTCGCGCAGAGCCTCGGTCAGTTCCGCATGCAGCTTGGCGAGAAGATCGCGTAGAGAATTCTTATCCATGGTCTAAGTCCTGAAGCAGGCGCACCCTTTGGCACATGCCCTATTGTGCCATTCGCTCGGGCGTCAGTCGGGCTACTTCCACATAACCGGCCCCGGGCGCCGCTATCCCCCGGTGAATCGTGGCGTAGGCCTCGCTCAGGTATTCGTCGGCGCCATAGGGGGGATTGACGATCATCAGGCCGCTCCCGGCAAGACCCACTCCGGCATCGTCCGGATGAATGGCGAGGTCGGCGAACAGCATTTTCGGTACGCCCGCGGCCTCGAAGCGGGCATGCACCATGCTGCGCTGTGCCGCGCTGCGGATGGGGTACCACATCAAGAAAATACCGCTCGGCCAGCGCCGATAAGCGTCCGCGAACGCTTGCAACATCAGTTTCAACTCATCGAGGCTTTCGTAGGGCGGGTCGATCAACACCAGTCCGCGGCGCTCTTCCGGCGGCAGAAAGGCCTTGAGCGCGGCGTAGCCGTCGCCGATTTCCGTTCGCGTTCGCCCGAGGGAGTCGATATCCCGAACGGCGGCACGCGCCTCCGCCGGCATCAGCTCGACGAATAGGGCGCGATCCTGCCTGCGCAATGCGCTCGCAATCAGCGCCGGCGATCCAGGGTAGCGCGCCAGCCGTTTGCCGCGCCGCGCGCGGATCGACGAGAAGTAATCGGCCAGCAAGGTCTCGCCGATACTGGTCTCGATCAGGCGTTGGATGCCGCGCTCGGCCTCGCCGGACTTCTGTGCCTCCGGAGCCTGCAGGTCGTAGTACCCGCGGCCCGAGTGGCTGTCGAGCACGAAGAATGCCGCGTCCTTGCGCCGCAGCGCGCCGAGGCAGTACAACAGCCCGACGTGTTTGGCCACGTCCGCAAAATTGCCCGCATGATAGATGTGCTTGTAGTTCATGACGGGGCATTGTGCGCGGTGTCGGCCCGCAATTCCCTATTTCAGGCGGAAGACGCGCTCCGCGTTCGTCTGCATCAGCATTCTCTTGTGCTCGGCGCTGATGTCGAACGCGTCGTAGGCCGCGACCTCATCCGCGGACTGCTGGTACGGATAGTCCATTGCATAGATCACCCGGTCGGGGCCCAATACATCCATGCAGAACTTCACCGACGGCTCCCAGCCCTGTCCGCTGGTCGTGATCCAGATGTTGTTCTTGAAATAATGCGAGATTTTGTGGCGCAGCGTCACGGCAGGAGCACCGCCGCGCAAGTTGGGCTTGCCGTCCGCGTTGCTCTGCATCCAGTCGAAGCGATAGAGCAGCAGAGGCATCCCTTCGCCCATGTGTCCCATCACGATGCGCAGCTTCGGGAAGCGGTCGAAGGCCCCCGACATGATGAGTCCCATGACGTGCATCCACACCTCGTGGCTGAACCCCGCGAGGGCGCCGCCGAATCCTCGGAATTCGTATGGATGAGACCACTCCTTGGGTGGAATCGTGGGGTGAATGTAGAGCGCCGCGTCGTTTGCCTCCAGCGCCTCGAGGATGGGCCAAAAGCCAGGCTCGTCGAGATAATGGCCTCGGGTATGCGAATTGATGACGGCGCCATTCAGTCCCAAAACCTTCATGCCGCGCTCGATCTCGGCGACCGCGCCTGGGATGTCCTGCGGCGCGAAGACCGTCAATCCCGCAAATCGATCCGGATGGCGGCGGCACGCGGCCGCGAGACGATCATTGGCCAGCCGCGCAAGCGCCGTGCCCTCTTCGGGCTCGAGGACCTGGACGCCGGGCGCCGTCAACAGCAGCAATTGCTTGTCGATGCCCAACTCGTCCATCCGCGCGATGCGCTGCGCGCCGATGTCCATGAGCTGAACCTGCAGCGCCGGCAGTTTCGAAAACATGCCCGCCATGCGCAGCGAGGGATCGTCGGGCGCGCGCGGGCTCGCCAGCAGCCGGACCTGCGCCTCGAGTATTTCCGGGATGTTCCAGGCCTCTTCGGTTGCGATCCTGAGGTAGGGGGCGTGACGGTCGATATCCCGCCGGGCCGGCGCCAGACCCCGGACCGCGCGCTCCTGTCCCGGTAATTCTACGTTCCACATGATGCCGGCCCCTCCGCTTGGAATCGCCACTTCAGGCGGCGCGCAACGCCTCCGCCACGGGCAGGCGCGCGGCGCGCAATGCCGGAAAGAAGCCGCCGAGCAGGCCGATGATGCAGGCCCAGATGACGCCCGTGATGATCAATGCACGTGTCACCGTCAATTGGAACACGACCTGCGCGAAGGCGCCGCCCAGCGTGCTGACGCTGTGCCCGTTGAAGAACAACCAGGCCAGGGATGCGCCAATGATGCCGCCGAGCAGGGACAGCAGCAGCGCTTCGATCATGACCGACAACAGCACCGGCAGGGCTCCGAAACCGATCGCCCGCAGGGTGGCGATTTCCAGCCCGCGCGCCGCGACCGCGGAATACATGCTGTTGAGCGCGCCGAACATCGCGCCGATCGCCATGATGATGGCCACCGTCTTGCCGACGACGTTGATGATCTGGGTCAGCTGTTTGGACTGCGCAGCGTAATAGTCGGGCTCGCGCTGCGCGTCCACTTTCAGCTGCGGATCGGTGGTGAGCGCATCCTTGAATCGCGTGAACTCCTCAGGGCTCGTGAGCAGCCCGACGGCCGAGCTGTAGCCGTTGCGTTCCACCGACGAGCCCACCGTATCGACATCGGCCAAAAGCTCGGATTCGTGGACGTCGGCGTTGCTGGTGAATACTCCGGTCACCGTCCAGTCCGCATTGCGCAATTGCAGTACGCTGCCTGGCCTAAGCCCGCGAAATTGCCGGGAGGCGCCCCGGCCCGCGATCAGCTCGCGCACGGCCGGGCGAAACATGCGCCCCTCCACGATCTTGAGTTCCGGGCGCACCTCGGTGAGCTTCAGGCCGACGCCGCGCAGCGTCACGTTGGCATCGGTGCCGGTGTCGATTTTCGGCACGTTGACCACGGTCACCAGCTCGCTCGACAGCAGGGCCTTGCCGTCCCGATCCTTCGCAAGGCCCGGCGCATTGCTGATGGTGTCGACGTCCGTGCGGGTCAGGTTGCTGTTGAGCTCGGCATCGGAGCCGCCGCGCAGGATGATTACCCGATCCGCGCGACCCGTGTCCGCCAGGGTGTGCCGGAATCCCGCGCCCATGGCCAGCACCGAGACCAATACCGCAACCACCCCCGCGATGCCGATGACGATGACGCTGGAGGCGCCCAGCCGCTGCGGCAGGGTTTGCAGGCTCATGAGGATGACGGCGGCCAATTGTTTGAACATTTTTTTCGGTTCCCTGGATCGCCCGTGCTAGTGTTTCTCGGCCAACGCATCGACGATGTTGAGCCGCATCGCGCGCAGCGCCGGCGGCAGACCCACGATGAGCGCCAGCAACACCGCTGCGCCGATGCCGGGCAGCAGTGCCGTGGGCGACAGCTCCACCCCCCGCAATCCCTGCTTGATGATGGGCAGCGTGGCGTAGCTCAAGGCCAGCCCGACCAAGGCGGCCATCAGGCACAACAGCAGGGATTCGGCAAGAACCAGTCCCAGCACCTTGCCGTCGCCGAAGCCCAAGGTCTTCAGCACCGCAAGCTCCGGGATGCGCTCGCGCACCGATTGCATCATCGTGTTGCCCGTCAGAAACAACAGGGTGAAGAACACCGCTCCCAGGATCGCGCGCAGCACGAAGCCGATGTCGCCGAACTGCTTCATAAAGGCCATGGTGAAGTCATTGGCGGGCTGTGTCTTGGTTTCGTTCGGAGAATTCGCGAACAATGCGTCGATCCGATTGGAAATCGCGGCCGCCTGCAACGGATCCTCGACGCGCTCCTCGAACCAGCCCACAGTGCCCTTGCCGAAGCTGCGCCCCTCATCGAAAAATTCGTAATGAAACAACAGGGTGCTTGACTGGGCGCTGGCCTGAGTTGGATCCTTGACCGAAACGCTGCCGACGACGTCGAAAGTCCAGTCCAGGGAACCGTCGCTTTTTTGCGTCCATATGGTCGAATGCAACGGCACCTTGTCGCCGACCTTCCAGCCGTACTTCTTCATCAGCGCCTCATTGAGCAGCGCACCGGTGCGCGTATTTCGAAACGCCTGCATCTGCTCGTCGCTCACGACGAACTCGCCCTTGTGGAGATTGAAATAGCTGTCGGTATCGATCGGGAGCGCGAAGATGAAGTTCTTCGATTCTTGATAGTAGCCGCCAAACCAACTGATCCAGGTGACTTCGGCCACGCCCGGCACGGAGCGGATCTGCTGCGCGTCGGAAAACGGCAGCGACAGGGTGATCGAATACTTGTTGGTGGTGACCAGCTTGTCGGCCCCGGTGACGCCGCCGCTCGGATGCCTGAAGGCGTAGTCGACCGTTTCCAGCATGCCGAACAGCAGAAATGCGACGGCGACCGACAGCAGCGTGAATATGGTGCGAGTCTTCTTGCGCCAGAGTGTCGACCAGATGAGTGGGAAGTATTTCATGGAGCGCGCCTTGCCCTCAAGCCAGGGTTCCGGCTTCCAGCAACGCCCCCTTGTCCATGTGCAGCTGGCGGCTGGCGAACTCGGCCGCCTTGGGGTCGTGGGTGACCACGATGATGCTCTTGCCGTGTTCGCGGTTCAGCACCTGCAGCAGATGCAGCACGTCGTCGGCGGATTTGCGATCGAGGTCACCGGTCGGCTCGTCGCACACCAACAGGATCGGGTCGGCAACCAGCGCGCGCGCGATGGCGACGCGCTGCGCCTGACCACCCGACAATTCGTTGGGCTTGTGTTTGGCGCGATCGGCGATGCCGACCAAAGTCAGCGCCGCCATGGCATTGGTCTTGCGCTGGCTGGCCGACAGGCGGGTCAGCAGCAGAGGCAATTCCACATTGCGCAGGGCGCTCAGCATCGGCATCAAGTTGTAGAATTGGAACACGAAACCGACGTGATTGGCGCGCCAGCGAGCGAGGCCCCCTTGTCCGAGCTGATCGAGGCGCTGTCCCGCGACTGTGATTTCTCCCGATGTGGCAGAGTCCAAGCCGCCGATCAGATTCAACAGCGTGGTCTTGCCGGAGCCGCTCGGACCCATCAGCGCGACGAACTCGCCCTTGGCAATATCGAGGTTCAAACCCTCAAGGACATCCACGCTCTGCTTGCCGCGGATATAGCGCTTGGTGACATTGCGCAACTGTACGATGGCTTCACTCACGTTCTAGGTCTCCTTCAAGCGCCGCGGCCGTGCCGCGGCGGATCATTGCTCGACGCGAATCTTGGCGCCGTCCTTGAGCTGGGCAAAATCGCCGATCGCAACGCGGTCGCCCGCGGCGAGGCCGGACAGAATGGTAATGCTGTCGCCGCTGCTCGCGCCCAGCCGCACCGCGCGCCGCTCGACGGTGTCGCCGTGCACGACGAAGACCGCGCCGGTGCTGCCCGATCCCTGGACCGCATTGCTCGGCAAATTCACGCCGCTCGGCGGTTTGCCGTCCGATTTCGGCGATGAGTCGGCCAGAAACGACACCCGCACGCCCATCTCGGGCAGGATGCGCGCATCCTTCTGATCGAGAGCGATACGCACCGTCACCGTGCCCTTGCTGCGGTCCGCGGTCGGGATCACGGCAATGACATGCGCGGGAATCTGCCACTCCGGATACGCATTGAGTTTGGCGGTCACTTGCTGCGAAGGCTGCACCCGGTTGATGAAGTTTTCATTAACGTCGACCTGGATTTCAAGCGAGTCCATATCGACGATGGTGCCGATGCCGGTGCGTGTGAAGCCCCCTCCGGCGGATATCGGCGAAACCATTTCGCCGGGTTGCGCTGCTTTGACGGTTACGATGCCGGCGAAGGGTGCGCGCACGATGGTATCGTCGAGATTGCGCTCCGCGACGCTCATGGCGCGCGCGACGACATCGACATTGCTGCGCTGGGTGGCGAGCTGAGCCCGCAGCGCGTCCACATTGGTCTGCGAGTTGTCCACGGCCGACTGGCTGACGAAGTGGCTTTGCAGCAGGCTCTTCTGGCGGTCGTAGTCGCGCTGTGCGTTGGTCAGGTTGACCTGTGTCTCGGTGAGACTGGCCCTGGCATAGTCGAGCTGCGCGGCGGCCTGATTCAATGCCGCGCGAATATTGGTGTCGTCGAGCTTGGCGATGATCTGGCCGGCGTTGACATGGTCGCCCTCCTCGATGTCGAGTTCGACCATCTTCGCGGTGATCTTGGATGCCACCGTCGCCTGACGGCGCGCCACCACATAGCCCGAGGCGTCCAGAATGGAGCCCGCGGCGGCGGGACCGTCGCCGCCGATCGCCTGCGCCGAGGCAACATGCACGGGCACGGCGCCCGGCCGTGTCCACCACCAAGCCGCGAGGGCCGCCGCGGCCAGGATCGCGGCGGCGGCGCCAATCCAGATCTTGCCTTTGCCGGATGGCGAAGACTCGCCGCTGCGATCGAGGCGCAGCTGGTTGAGCAGAGCGGATTTATCTTCCATGCCGTGGTTGTGCCGTACTGCCTAAGATTTCCAGGGTCAGCATCTAATCATACACTGCCGTTTAGCGGTGATTGGTCCGCGCCGCGTCCAAAGGGGCTGGTTTTCCATGAGAACGATTTTCTTTCTGTCACGGTCAGGCATTCCCGGCAGCGACCTGGGTTCAGGTGCAACGGCTGTACGTTCCGTCACTGGTGGTCGAGATCGAGCTCTCAGCGGTGTACCGAAAATAGGGATTTCGCGCCGGCGGACTGCGCCGCGCGGCGGCGCGACCGGCGCGTTCCTCGACCAATGCGCGGCGGTGCTAAAGTGGCGCATTTGAGGTGACCCATGGCGCTCGGCGCCACCATCTACGTGTTCAAGATCGATCTTGCCGACTCGGACCGCGGCGTTTATCAGGCGCTCGAGTTGCGCGTGGCGCGCCATCCATCCGAGACCGAAGATCATTTGCTCACACGCGTGCTCGCCTACTGCCTCGAATACACCGAAGGCATTGCATTCTCGAACGGGCTGTTCGACGCGGACCAGCCCGCGATCGCGGTGCGCGACCTGACCGGCGCCCTGCGCAGTTGGATCGACGTCGGTTCCCCCGAGGCGGCGCGGCTGCATCGAGCGGCCAAGCTCGCGCCGCGGGTGGCCGTCTACACCCACAAGGATGCGGTGCAGCTGGCCGCGCGGCTTGGGGAGGAACGCATTCATCGCGCGGAGGCGCTCGAGCTCTACGCCGTGGATCGCGATTGGCTTGCAAGCCTCGCGGCGCGGCTCGCGCGGCGAATGGAGTTCACTTTGACGGTGGCCGAGCGCCACCTGTACCTGACCATCGGCGAGGAAACCTTGGCCGGCGCCATCGAGCGGGTGGCCCTCGGCGCTCCGGCGGCCAGTTGATGCGCGCGCCGCGAGACGGTACCTTGCAGCACCGCGGGTGGGCCGGGCGGCGCCCCGCGGCAAATCTTCCGCAACTCAAAGAGGACGAATAATGGCGAATCGAGTGCTGCCGCTGCGCGATCTGACCGCGCCCCTGGAAAAGGACGCGCCCTGGCCGGGAACCGCCGTGAGCGGCGATCCGCACACCAAGACCTGGAACCTGCACACATCCGATGACGGGAAAATCCTCGCCGGCATTTGGGAATCGACGCCCGGCGTCTGGAAGATCGACTATGACGCGTGGGAATACTGCCATCTGCTCGCAGGAAGCTGCACCATCGAGATCCAGGGCAAGCCGCCGGTAACGCTCAAGACCGGCGATGTTTTCATCGTCGAGACCGGCGCCAAGGGCACCTGGACGGTCCACGAAAACCTGCGCAAGTACTATGTATTTGCGCTCGGGCACTAGTGCGGCTGGCACGCTGTTGGAGATCATGGGGTCCGGATTGGTCATGCGCCGCGACGCTGCGCCTGTCTGGCGCCCTTCAACTCCGCGGCTGAACCTCGATCATCCCGCCGCCGCGCGCGCTCTCGCGGATCGCTTGCAGTGTCGCCATGATGTCGATCGATTCCTCGGGCGTGGCACCCGACCACTCGGCCGGCCCGAACTCGACGAGACGCGCGAACGATTCTGCTTCTGCGAGGAAGCCGTTGACCGCTGACGATTCGACGACCGAGTCGACCGCGTCCTTGCCGGTTCCGACCCGAAGCTTCATGACCGCCTGCGCGGGGGTGGACGTGTGATTGAGGAAAGTGGTTTGAATCACGCCGTTGGTGCCGGCGATCAACGCCTGACGATGGTCGCAGGTACTGAAACTGCAGGTAACCTGCGCGAACAGGCCGCTGGCGAATGCCAGCGTGGCGGCCAGCGCGCGATCCACGCCGCTCGTTGACCAATCGGCGACGGCGTGAACGCGAGCGGGACGCTGCTTGGCGATCATGCACGCCAGACTCACGGGATACACACCGATGTCCATGAGAGCGCCGCCGCCGAGTTGCGGACTCAAGCGGATGTTCTCGCCGCCGCCGAGAGTGAATCCAAAACTGGCTTGGATCAGCTGCACGTCGCCGATGACGCCGGCGTTGAGAAGCTCGCGCATTGTGAGCGTTTGCGGCTGCGCCCGATAAGGGTACGCCTCGACCACGTGGACGCCGTGCCGGCGCGCGGCCTCGAACATCGCCCGCGCCTCCTCGGCCGTCGTCGACAGAGGTTTTTCGCACAGCACATGCTTGCCGGCGCGCGCGGCGCGGATCGACCACTCTGCGTGCAGGCTATTGGGCAGCGGAACATAGACGGCGTCGATGTCGCGATCGGCCAGCAAGGCTTCGTAGGATGCGAAATGGCGATCCAACCCCGCCTGCTGCGCGAAGGCCCGAGCTTTGGCGGCGTCGCGGCTCGCCACCGCGGTCACCAAGACCTGCGGGGAAGGCTTCACACCCGCCACGAAACTGCGCGCGATGCGGGCCGTACCGAGAATTCCGATTCGGAGCGGCATGATCAGCTCCGATCGAGTTCGGCGAGATAGTCTCGCGGGCGCAAGAAATCCTCGTACAGCCGCGCCTCGGGCGATCCGGGCACGGGGTGCCAATCGTAATCCCAGCGCGCCAACGGCGGCATCGACATCAGAATCGACTCGGTGCGGCCGCGCGATTGCAGCCCGAACAGGGTTCCGCGGTCGTAAACCAAATTGAATTCCACGTAGCGGCCGCGCCGGTACAGTTGAAAGCTGCGTTCGCGCTCGCCGAAGGAGTGGTCCTTGCGGCGCTCGATGATAGGCATGTAGGCCGGCAAAAAATGATCGCCCACGCTGCGCATGAATGCGAACGAGCGCTCGAATCCGTCTTGATTCAAATCATCGAAGAACAGGCCGCCCGCCCCTCGCGTCTCATTCCGATGCGGCAGGAAAAAATAGCGGTCGCACCACTCTTTGTATTTGCCGTAAGTTTCCGGTCCGAATGGCCGGCAGGCGTCGCGGGCCGTGCGGTGCCAATGCAGCACGTCCTCGTCATAGGGATAATACGGAGTGAGGTCGAAGCCGCCGCCAAACCACCAGTGCGCGGGACCGGCGCTCGGCGTAGCCGCCAGGAACCGGACATTGCAATGGGTCGTGGGCGCGTGCGGATTTCGCGGGTGGAACACCAGCGACAGCCCCATGGCTTCGAACGGCGCGCCGGCAATATCCGGACGTAGGTTCGAGGCGGACGGCGGCATCCGCTCGCCAAACACGTGTGAAAACGAGACGCCGGCCCGCTCGAACACCGTGCCTTCGCTCAAGACGCGGCTCTCCCCGCCGCCGCCTTCGGGTCTCACCCAGGGATCGCGGCGAAATTTCGCGGTATCGAGCGCTTCCACGGCCGCGGTGATGCGGTCGTGCAGGTCGTTCAAGTAGCGCTTGACCGCGGTTGCGTCCATTGCGGGTTACGGCTTCTTTTTCGCGGGACTCTTTTTGGTCTTGGGTTTGGGCTTGGGAGCCGCTGCCGCGCCAGCGGGCGCCTTTTTGTCGGCGGACGCCTTCGCACCCTTGGCGGCCAGCCTTGACGGCGCTTTCTTGCGCGCCGCCGCCGGGCTCGCCGCTGCGGGTGGCTTGGCGCTGCCGCCATTCGCCGCCTTCGCTGCCGCCGGTCGTTTGGCCAGCCCCTTGGGCGTGCCGTTCTTCTTGCCCCACCTGCCGAAGGTGCGCACCGGCGCGGCCGCCAGCAGGGACTGACACTCGGCCAGAGTCAGACTCTTCGGCTCCTTGTCCTTGGGGATTTTCGCATTGCGCGACTTATCGGTGATGTACGGACCATAGCGGCCATTCAGCACTTGAATGCCGGCGTCCGGAAAATCGAGGATCAGACGGTTGGCATCGGCGATTTCCTTTTCGCGAATAACCTCCAGTGCGCGTTCGGGCGTGATCTCGTACGGATCGTCGATCTTGAGCGACACGTACTTGGCCCCGTATTTCACGTAGGGCCCGAATCGGCCGACATTGGTGGTGATTTCCTCACCGGCGGCCGTGGTTCCGAGCTTGCGCGGCAGCTTGAACAACTCCATCGCTTCCGTATGCGTGATGGCGTCCATCTTCTGGCCCGGCCGGAGGCCCGCGAAGCGCGGCTTGTCTTCATCGTCCTTGGTGCCGATTTGCACGAAGGGACCGAATCGGCCCATGCGCACGCTCATCGGTTTGCCGCTCACCGGGTCCTTACCCAAATCCCGCGCTTGCGCGACTTCCTCGCGGCTGACCGAGGTCTCCGTGTGTTTCACCAGATCGATGAACGGCTTCCAGAACTTCTGCAGCAGCGGCACCCATTCCTGCTCGCCGTTCGCCACGGCGTCCAAGGAATCTTCCATCTTTGCCGTGAAGTCGTAGTCCACGTAGGTCGTGAAGTATTGCGTCAGAAATCGCGACACGATCTTGCCGATGTCCGTCGCGGTGAAGCGGCGACTCTCGATGTCCACGTACTGCCTGTCCCGCAGCGTGGAAATGATCGACGCATAGGTCGACGGCCGGCCGATGCCGTATTCCTCGAGCGCCTTGACCAGCGAGGCCTCGGAGAAGCGCGGCGGCGGCTCGGTGAAGTGCTGCGTGGGCACCACGGCGAGGAGTTTGACCCGGTCGCCTTCCTTCATCGGCGGCAGCACATGGTCCGAATCGTCCTGCACCACATCATCCATGCCTTCCTGATACACCGAGATGTAGCCGGGCTTGACCAAGGTGGAGCCGTTCGCGCGCAGTACGATTCGCTTGGCGGCTTCCTCGCCGGCGCGCATTTCCACGGCCACCGTGTCGAAGACCGCCGGGGCCATCTGACAGGCCACGGTGCGCTTCCAGATGAGCGAATACAGGCGGAACTGGTCCGATTCGAGCTTCTTTTCGATGTCGCCCGGCAGGATGTTCGCCTGAGTCGGGCGGATGGCCTCGTGCGCCTCCTGGGCGTTCTTCGATTTGGTGCGGTAGATGCGCGGCTCTTCCGCGAGCCCCTCTTGTCCGTACAGCTGCACGATGAGCTCGCGAATCTGGCCGATGGCCTCTTGCGACAGATTCAGCGAGTCGGTGCGCATGTAGCTGATGAGGCCCACCTGGCCCTCGCCGATGTCGACGCCCTCGTATAGCTGCTGCGCGACGCGCATGGTCTTCTGGGCGCTGAAACCGAGCTTGCGGGCGGCTTCCTGCTGCAGGGTGGAGGTCGTGAACGGCGGCGCTGGGTTGCGCTTGCGCTGCTTGCGGTCCACCGACAAAACGGTGAGTTCGCCGCGGGCCGCCTCTTGCAACGCCGCTTCGACGTTGCGCGCGCTCTCGGCGGTCGTAAAGCTGAACTGCTCCACCTTGGCGCCCTGAAATTCCACCAGCTTGCCCGGAAACTTTTGCGCCGAATGCTCCAACTCGGCGTCGATGGTCCAATATTCGCGCGCTACGAAGGCGGCGATCTCATCTTCGCGCTCGCAGATCATGCGCAGCGCGGGGCTTTGCACCCTTCCGGCCGACAGGCCCGGGCGTACTTTCTTCCATAGCAGCGGCGAGAGGTTGAATCCCACCAAGAAATCCAGCGCGCGCCGCGCCTGTTGCGCATTCACCAGGTCGACGGACAGCGCCCGGGGGCTCGCCATCGCCTCGCGGACCGCGTTCTTGGTGATTTCGTAGAACACCACACGCTGCACTTCCTTGCCCTTGAGTTCGCCTTGGGCTTTCAGGAGCTCGTGCAGGTGCCATGAGATGGCTTCTCCCTCGCGGTCGGGGTCGGTCGCCAGGAACAACGACTTCGCCTTCTTCAGGGCGCGCGAGATGGCGTCGACGTGTTTCTGGTTGCGTTCGACGACCTGGTACTTCATGGCGAAGTGATGTTTCGGGTCGACCGCGCCTTCCTTCGGCACCAGGTCGCGAACGTGACCGTAGGAGGCAAGGACTTCGAAGTCTTTGCCGAGGTATTTCTTGATGGTCTTCGCCTTGGCCGGCGATTCCACGATAACGAGGTTGCTGCTCAAAGTCGTCTAATGCAAAGCGTCAGAGCGCTCTTCGAAGACCAGGTCTTCCATCTGCGCGTAAGCGGATTCTTGTCCCGGTTGGCTGAAAAGCACCATCAAGACGACCCATTTCACTTGTTCGATGTCAATTTCGTCGGCCTCGAGCGCCATGAGGCGGTCGATGACGAGTTCGCGCTGAGTGCCCGAGAGAATTCGCACGTTTTCCAAATACATGAGGTAGCCGCGCACATCGGTGTCGAGCCGCGACGACTCCTGACTGCTGAAAACGCGTACCGCGCGCGCGGTGGCTTCGGCGACCTTGCCGAGTTGTTCGCCGGACAATCCGTCCAGCCATTCCAGAGCGCGCTCGATATCGGGTTCCGCAAATCCCGCCTTATCCAATTCGAGTTTCAATACATTGCGATCCGGCCGCGGCTCGTCGTCGGCGCTCATGTAATTCTCGAATAGATAGATGAGTAGATCGAGAACGTTATCTTTCACCTCCGGCTCCTAACGACTCGGGAGTAGCGGCCCCCGGGGGCGGCCTGAACGTGGCCTTCGAGCTCGAGGATCAGCATCATCGAGGACACGGCTTCTGGTTTGAATCCGGTACGAACGACCAATACATCGAGGTCCGCGGGATCAAAGCCGAGCGCATCTAACAAGATTTTGTGATCCTTGTCCATGCCCGATGCGGAGATG
>DATFZF010000093.1:0-45685 GCA_035314705.1 Steroidobacteraceae bacterium
ACGAATAATTACCTGGGCAAGCATCGTCCCATGCATGCCGCGGTGCTGTACAACCGCGACCGTCGATTCGCGGGTCTGGTGCTCGACATGCTGCGCCGAGAATCCGGATTGGTGATCGCCGACAATGAGCCCTATTTCGTCAGCGACGAGACGGACTACACCATTCCGCGCCACGGCGAGGCGCGCGGCCTGCCCCACGTGGAAATTGAAATACGCCAGGACCTGGTGAGCGATGAGGCCGGACAGGCGCAGTGGGCGCAGCGAGTCACCCGCGCTCTGCAGGACGCGGAGCGGGCGTTCACGGCGCTCGGGGACGGACGTCCGTGATTCACGCCTCGCGGGGAATGCTCGGGCGTCCCGGCGCGCATTCGAGCGCGGCGCGATCCCAGCTGGCGGTGACGGCGGCCGCCTCATAGGTGCTTTGCAAGAAGGCGAGCAAGGCGCCGTCCGGATCGGCCGCGGTGCGCACGGCTTCGTAGGGCAGCAAGAACTCACCGAGCGCCTCGCTGAAAAAGGCGGCCGCGGGCTGGACCGCGACGGCGCCGAAACCCAAGGGCGAGGGGTAGGTATAGGAATAAAACGCCGGATAGTCGATGCCGTTGCCGCCGGGCCAAAATCCGGCGCTGCTGACTTCGTGAGAATAGGCTTCGCGCATCACTTCGGCGGCGACGCCCGGGGTCTTGCCCGGAAAGGGCGGGGCGCGGCGGCCCGAGAAGCGCGTGACCGCGAGATCGAAGCTTCCCCAAAAGAAGTGCACGGGACTGCATTTTCCCAAGAAGCCGGTGCGGAATTTTTTCAGCACGCGGTCGGTCTGCACCAGCACCTGCCAGAAGCGCCGTGCGTAGTCGGGATCGTACGCGGCGTGCAGCCGGTCCCGGCTGAAGGGCGTCGCCCCCGCAATCTCGCAGGGCTGCTCATTGATGGCGACGTCGAGGCCAAGATCGGCGAGGGCCGCCATCACGGCGCCATAGAACTCGGCGACGCTCTGCGGCTGCAAGGCGAGACGCCGCGCGCGGCCGTCGCTCAAGGTGATGTCGAGCGCATGGTCGAGAAAATCGAATTGCATTTCGAAAGAGCCGGATGCGTACGCAATGGGCGAGGTGGTGAGCCCGCGGGCGTTGACGTACAGCGGCACGTGCCAGCTGTGATTCAGCCAGGGCGTGAGCTCGAGGCGGATCTTGCCGACGACCTGGGTCCACAGGTGCAACGTGGCGCGCGTTTCAGCCCATGCGCCGAAAGGCAGTTCAGGCCACAGCGGACCCGGCCACAGCGGACCCGGCGGAGGACTCATTGAATTGGCCATGTCATGTATCCTTGAATTCTCTGACCATGCCGTCACCGGACGAAGCGTACAAGGAATTCACGTCATGCGCCGAGCGGGCTGCCTTGCGGCGATTTTGATGATGACGAGTTGGGCGGCGCTCCTCGCGGCGCCCCCGCATGCTGATCGGGCGGTGAACGGCGATCGAACGCCGCCGATGGATCCCGCCGCGGCCCAGCGCTTCGCCGCTCTTGCGCTCAAGTGCCTGCACGCGGAGTACCCGAACCACATCAGCCACACCCTGGACGGCGCTGCGGATGCCCTGCCTCCACACGCGCTCAATCCGGCCTTCTATGGCTGCTATGACTGGCATTCGGACGTGCACGGTCACTGGCTGCTGGTGCGCCTGCTGCGCCTGTATCCGGACGCGCCCTACGCGGCGGCGGCGCGCTCCGAACTCGCCCGCAGCCTGACCGCGCAGAACATTGCCGGCGAGGTTGCTTATTTGAGGCGCGCGGATCGCGCGTCGTTCGAGCGGCCGTATGGACTCGCATGGCTGCTGAAGCTCGCGGCGGAACTGCGCGCCTGGAACGACCCGCAGGGGCGGGAATGGGCGGTGCTGCTGCAGCCGCTCGAAAGCGAGGCGGCAGCGCGGCTCGAAGCCTGGATCCCGAAGCTGCATTATCCGATTCGAATCGGCGAGCACGATCAGACGGCATTCTCGTTCGGCTTGATCTGGGATTGGGCGGGCGTGACCGGCGATGCGGCGATGCGCAGCGTGCTGAGCGACGCCGCGCGACGGTTCTACCTCGCTGACCGCCACTGCCCAATTGACTACGAGCCCTCGGGCGAGGATTTCTTATCACCCTGCCTGGCGGAGGCCGATTTCATGCGCAGGGCGTTGGGTCCGGCCGCATTCGGCCGGTGGCTTGGGGATTTCCTGCCGGAGATTGGTGGGCCGGCGGCGCCGGCGTGGCTGCAGCCGGCGGTGGTGACGGACCGTGCCGATCCGAAACTGGCGCACATCGATGGCTTGAACTTGAGCCGCGCCTGGATGCTGGAAGGCATCGCCTCGGGACTGCCGCGCGGCGATGTGCGCATCGAGGGCTTGCGCGCGCTCGCGGCGCGCCACGGGCAAGCGGCACTTCCGGCTGTCACCGGAGAGCACTACGAGGGTGGCCACTGGCTGGGCAGCTTTGCGGTGTATTTGACGAGTGAGGCGGGGATTTCTCCTTAGCTGAAGTACCCTTAGGATCAACGCACCACATGGCACCTGAAAATCAGCAATCGACACAGCCCGCTCCTCGAGACAGTGCAATGATGCTTGGCGCGCTGGGGATTCTCGCCTACGCCGCTTCAATGATGACGCATGAAGGGCTTGGACACGGTGGTTATTGTCTCGCCCTGGGTGGACATACCGTCATGCTCACCGCCTGGGGGGAGGCGTGCAGCGCCCAACTGCGTGGAATTGAGGCGGCGGGTCCCGGTATGCAATTTGGTGCCGGCCTATTGGCGTGGTTAGTGTTGCACCGGCTGTCTCCGGGCGCCGCCAGGCTGCGCTACTTTTTCTGGCTGTATATGGTTTTCAATCTACTCGTCTCCTCCGGCTATGTTGCATTCAGTGGTGTGACCGATTTCGGGGATGCTGCCGTACTCATTGCTGGGCTGAGTCCGCACCTGATATGGCGCGGCGTGCTAATTCTGCTCGGTGCAGCGGTCTACTTCCTGTCGATGCGGGCGGCGGCGTTCGAGCTCACGCGATTCGCTGGCCCCAATGACGGAAGCACGCGCCTTTTCCGCATCGTCTGGATTCCATATGCAACCGCTGGAGTTTTTGCGTGCTGTGCCGGCGCGTTGAACCGAACCATGGGACACGGTGCCGCGATTGGATTAGCTGCGGCATCTTCCTTCGGCGGTGCCTGGGGTATCTTGCGCCTTCCAGATATGCAGCGCGGGATGGCGTCGAAGGGACCCTCGGCGACTGTCTACATCAATTGGAGCGCTGCGTGGGGAGTTGCCGCGGCGGTAGTTATCGTGGTTTTTCTGCTTTTCATCGGACCTGGATTGAAGTGGCCGAGTTGACCACTACCCCTAGCTTTAGCGGCCGCCCAGTCGCGGCTGCCGTGGCTTTGGCAGCAGGGCCGCGAGGTCCGCCTCAGGCACCCAGCCGGTGCGGCCCCCCGGGACTTGAACGAGCACGAATCCATCGTGCTCGGCACCCGCTCGGACGATGGTCGCCTCGGGCAGCGAGACCTTGGATTCTTCGAGAGCGACGGGGGAGACGCGAAGCGGCGCGGCGTGCGCGACCACGACGGCTTCATGCAGGGCGGGCCACAGCGCCCAGGCATTCGCAAGGGCCACGCCGAGCACGAGGAAGCCCGCCGCCGCCGCTGCGAGCAGCTTGCGGCGATGTCCGGGATAGGCTCGCCGCGCGAGCACCGCGGCGCCGGCCAGCGCCAGCCCGGCGATTCCGGCCCACGCCAGAATGCGTGGATTCAAGCTGCGAGCCGCGCGCTCGAAGCCGGTGCGCGATTCCGGCGGCAGACCGGACGCCAGGCGGACGTGGCGGAGATTCGCGGCGATGTCGGGATCGTTCGGCTCGAGCAGCAGCGCGCGTTCATAGTTCAAAACGGCCAGGCCCGGCTGGTTGGCGCGGGCATAGGCATTGGCCGTGTTGTAGAGCGATGACGCGGAATAACCCGCCGGCGCTTGCTGAGCGTGGCTTAAGAAGCCCACCAGCGCGAGGGCGGCGGCCATTGCCCACGGTGCGCGGCGCATCATGCGGGCGTCTCGTCGGCGAGTTGCTGGCGAACGATCTCGGTCCACCGCTCGAAATCCGTGGCCCGTAGGAGATGGCCGGAGTAGTTGGCCTCATCCGCGAGAGCGAAGATCTCGAGGATGCCGCTCCGGTCGGCGCCTTCCAGCCGTGCTTCGACCTCGGCTGAACCGATATGCTCCGGTTCGACCTGCCAGCGTGCGCTCAGGGCCTGCCGGAGTACGGAATGCGCGGCATTGAAGAACAGCGCCGCGTCGCCGGCGGCGGCGGCGGCGGCCATGCGCGTGAGCAATTCACGGATGGTCTGCGACCTCGCGCGTTCGCGCGCATGTTGCCGGTCGATCTCGCGGCGGCGCAGCGCGGCCCACGCGCCGACGAACAGCAGCGCGAGAGCGCCGGGCACGCTCAAGAATCGCGGCTGGAAATACAGGGGTACCAGCGAATCCACGCGCGCTTCGCCCGCGGCATGATCGGGCTGCAGCCCGCCGTGCGCTGCATCGGCCTGGGTGCCCGCCGTTGCCGGCGGCGGCGGCTCGTTCGCGGTGCTGTCCGGAGCCGGGGCCACGGTGACGTTCAGGGGCGAACTGTGGGCGGTTTCATAACGCCGCGTGGAGGGATCAAAATAACTGAAGCTCAGCGGCGGGACAGTACGGATGCCGGGCTGAGTCGCGATCAGCGGCTGCTCGAAGATTTTCTCGCCGCGGAAGCCGGTGGGATCGGCGGGTTTGAAAACCGCCTTCGGCGCATACGTTTTCCATTGGCCGTCGGCGCCGAGCACGGTGCTCTCGACGCGATCGAAATTCCCGGCGCCGTTCACGTGCAGGCGCAGGGTGAGCGGATCCCCCGCGGTGGTCTTGGCCGAGGAGACGTCGGTGCTGATCTTGAAGCTGCCCACCGCGCCGTCGAAGTCGCGCGGCTTGCCCTCCGTCGGCAGGGGCAGCACGGTAAACCCCGCCTCGGGGCTTACGACCGTGACCTCTTTCGGAATGGTTGCCGCGAAGAAGTTTTGCATGAACGGGTCGCCCAGGAGATCGTCCAGCATCGAATCCGACTTCGGACGCGCGCGAATCTTGACGGTGAGCGGCGCCTCGAACGTGAGCTTGTACGTACCCGGTTTGACGGCGGCGAGATTGCTGTGCCAGGTGTAGACCGTGAACGGGTTGCGGTCGATGACCCTTTGCGCACGCTCGGGCTGGCGCGAGAGATTGTTGAGAGTGAAATCGTTGTTGTTGAGCTTGGGCAGTCCGTTGATGGAGGCGACGAACCCGTCGCGCATGCCGACTTGGATTTCCACGGGAACGCTTTCACCGACGTAGATTTCATGCTTGGGAGTTTCCAAGCGCACGAAGGCGGAGCCGTCGGCCGTCAGACGAATGCCATTGGCGGTGGTGGCGCCGGGAAGCAGGCCTGGGGGGCCGCCGCCGGGCGAGGACAAGGAGCCGGCGCCATTGCCCGGATTGACTCGCAGCACCAGGGGCGGCGATTTGGGCGTCGGACCCGGGATGGTGAACACGCCCGGCTCCTCGGGAGTGACGCGGATGATGGTCGACGTCGATTCGATGGTCGCGCCGTTGATGAACTGAATCTGACGCGATGTGCCGACGACGCGGAATTCCAAACCGGCCACCACCGGCAGCGTCGGCGACAAGGTGCCGCTGCCCGAGGTCAGAATGGTGAGCCGCGCGGACTCTCCCATCTCGATTTGCTGCGGCTCGATCGTGGCGTCGACCGAGCCTAAGGCGCCGAGCGCGCTGCCCGCCGCGAACATCTGCAGCGCGACGACCGGGACCATCCAATGTAAGAGACGAGACGGCATGCGCATCACCAATCCCGCACCGGCTTGTCGGGCGGCGTCTCGGTGTCCCGGCGGGCCACGGGCAGGCTTTGCGCACGCCGCTCCTCGCCCTTCTGCGAATCGAGCAATTGGCGCGCTTCTTCGCGGCTCATTTGACCCGGGGCGCGTTCGGTCTCGTCCTGATCCTGCGGCGGCGGGGGCTGGCCCGGCTGCTGTCCGGGCGGTGGTTGGCCGGGCTTCTTTGGCTGATCCGGCGGCGGTTGATTCGCGCTGGGCGGAGGCTGGCCTGGCTGCTGGCCCGGCGGTGGCGGCTGGCCGGAGGGGGGCGGCTGGCCGGCGCCTGGCGGCTGTTGCCCGGGGGGTGGCTGTTGCCCGGGTGGCGGCTGGCCGGGGGGCGGTTGGCCGGGTGGCGGCTGGCCCGAATTTGGCGGCTGCTGATTCTGCTGATTTTGGTTCTGCTGGTTCTGCGAGTTGTTCTGCGAATTGTTCTGCGACTGATTCTGCGGCGGCTGCTTGTTCTTCAACTCGTCGATCTTGCGGTTGACGAAGTCGCGGTTGTATTTGCTGTCCGCATCGCCGGCGCGCAGCTGCAGCGCGGTGTCGTAGGCCTTCACGGCTTGCGTCCAAGTCTCGATGGTCTGCTGCGGGGCGCTTTCCTCGGTCTTTTGTCCCGCGCGGTACAGCGTGTTGCCCAAGTTGTAGTAAGCGTCCTCTTGGTCCGCCAGCCGCTTCGCCTCGCCCGACACCGCGCGGTTGATCGATTCCTGAAACGCCTGGGCGGCTTGCTGGAACTGCCCGGCCCGATACGCGGCCGTTCCGGCATTGAACGCATCCTCCGGGCTCACTGCCGCAGCGCGCGCCGAATCGGCCGGCGACAGCGAGAGCGACAGCGACATCGCCAGGGATGCGGCGGCCGCACCGGCCGCGGCCCGCGATTCGGACTTAGGCTCGCGGCGCCGGGCGCGCATTCGGCGGCGAGTGCCCAAGCTCAAGCTGATGAGGAGCAGGGCGAAGGCGCCGGCCAGCGGCCATTGATAGCGCGGTGTGTAGACTTTCTGCTGACGCGATGCGAGATCATGTTTGAGCAGGGGCGCGAGGCCCACCCGATAGATGGTGTCGAATCCCTGCCCCTGAGCGCCGAGCGGAGCATACAGGCCGCCGGTGGCGGCCGCGATGGCCTTCAGCGCCGACTCGTCGAGCCGCGATTTGACGAAGGCGCCCGACTCGTCCTTCACGAATCCGCTGCGCGGGTCCGGTGACAGCGGGATGAGGTCGCCCTGCGGGGTACCCACGCCGACGGTGTAAATTTTCAAGGAGTCCGCCCTCGCCGCCGCTTGAGCCGCGGCCAGGGCATCGCCCTCCAGGTCCTCCCCGTCGGTGACCAGGATCAGAACTTTATCGCTGCCGGGCCGGCGCCGCAGCGCCGCCTGGGCCTCGCGAATGGCGCTCGCGATATTGGTGCCGCCGCGCGGAATGGTATTGGTGTCGACGGCGCTCAAGGATTCGTGAAACGCGCCATAGTCCAAGGTGATGGGGCAGACCAGGAAGGCGCTGCCGGCGAAGGCCACCAGGCCCACCGCGTCGCCATCCAACTTGCTGGTAAAGTCGTCGATCGCCAATTTGGCCCGCGTGAGCCGATCGGGCTTCACGTCCGGCGTCGACATGCTGCGCGAGGTATCGACGGCGAAAATGATGTTGTTGCCGCGGCGATTGACCAGTTCCCAGCGATAACCGACCAGCGGCCCCGCCAGGGCGATGAACAGCAAGGCGAACGCGGCCAGCGTGAGCCCACGCTGCGCGCGGCGCCGCCCGATCGACACCGATTCCGTGAGCTGCTCGCGCAGGTGCGCCGAGACAAATCGCGCCAGCGCCGCGTGCTGGCGGGCGTCGTAGCGGCGCCATAACCACAGCAGGCACAGGCAGGCGATGAGTCCGGCCGGCAGCCATCCCGGATTGCTGAACATCATGGCAGCCTCCGGAAGCGGGTGTGCTGCAGCAGCAATCCCAATCCGAAAATGCCCACCGCGGGAATCAGCGCCCAGGAATACAGCTCTTCGAAGTGCTCGAACTTCTGCACGGTCTGCGCGGTCCTCTCGAGGCGGTTGATCTGCTCGTAGATCTTTTCCAACGAATCGGTGTCGGTCGCGCGGTAGAACTGGCCGCCGGTTTCGCCGGCGACGGTCTGCAGGGTCTTCTCGTCCACATCCACTTTGTCCATGACGATGTGAGTGACGCCGGACTCGTCCTTGATCGCGATGGGCGCCATGCCGCGCACGCCGACGCCGATGGTGTAGATCTTCACGCCCATGGCCTTCGCGGCCTCGGCAGCCGCGATGGGCGATATCTTGCCGGTGTTGTTCATGCCGTCGGTGAGCAGGATGACCACCTTCGACTTTGCGTTGGTGGTGCGCAGGCGATTGACGCTGGCGGCGATCGCCGAACCGATGGCGGTGCCGTCATCGCCGGCCAGAGCGGTGTTGACGCGCTCCAGATTTTGCTGCAGCCAATCGTGATCGAGGGTGAGCGGGCTGACCAGGTAGGGGGCGGCCGCAAAGGCGATGAGGCCGATGCGATCGTTGGGCCGCTCCTCGATGAATTTCGACACCACGGACTTGACCACCGCGATGCGGTTCACGCGATGACTGTCCACTTGAAAGTCGAGCGCCTGCATGGAGCCGGACACATCGAGTCCGAGCACGATGTCGATGCCGTTGGCGGTAACCTCGGTGCGGCTGTGCGCGCGCTGCGGGCGCGCCAATCCTAAGATCATGAGCGCCGCCGCGAGCAGGGGAAACAGCCACAGCCAGCGGCCGGCGCGCGCGCGGCTGCCGCGGGCGACCTCCCGAGCCAGACCCACATCCGAGAATTCGATGGCGGCCACCGGACCGCGCCGCCCGCGCAGCAGCATCGCCGCGGGCAGCAGCGCCAGAAGCCACAGCCACTCAGGTTGCAGGAAGCGAATCATGAGCCGCCTCCTCGGCCGCGTGGGTTTCGATGACGAAGCGGCGGGCGCTCTGGTACAGCGATTCCATGATCTGCCGCGACAAGGACACGCCCGCGAATTTGGCCATATCGCATTGCTGCAGAAATTCGGACAGCAAATTGCGGTGCGCGGCGAGCGCCGCGTCGCGCGATTCGAGCAAATCGTGCAGAAACTCTTCCGTGGTGCGATGGGTGGCGGTGACCTTGAATCCATCCTCGATGTACTGGCGCACGAGGCCGGAAATGGCGACGGAAAATTCCCGCACGCTCGCGGGGTCTAAGAGCCTGCGAATCTCCTCCAGGCGCTCGAGCGCGATCTCGAATGGCTGCAGCGGCGGAGTCAAGCGCCGCCGGCGGTGCCAGCGCCACGCGCCGTAAGCGCCGAGCACGAGCAGCACGCCGCCGGCCACCAAGGCCGGCAGCAGCCACGCCGGAAGGATGCCCTTGGGGCCGCGAATGTCGCGAATATCCTGCGCCGGCGCGGCGTCGGCCGCCGCCGCGCGCCCGGGCGCGGCGGCCGAGAGCGCCGCGATGAGGCCGATTGCCGCCGCTGCGCACACCTGGGAGGCGCGGCCGGCTCTGCACCCGCTCATACGCGCCTGCGCTCCCGGGTTTTGAAGAATCGCTGCAGCGCGGGCATGTAGGCGGAGTCGGTTTTGAGCTCGAGCGTGTCGACCCCTTCGGCGCGAAAATCGTTCACCAGTCGGCGAGCGTGCGCGACCGCCAACTCGTTGAAGCGCTTGCGGACCGCGGCGTTGGCCGTGTCGAGTTCGATGACCTCTCCGGTTTCCGCATCTTCGAGCGCGAGCACACCGACATCGGGAAGCTCCTTCTCGCGCGGATCCTCGACGTGCACCGCGATAAGGTCGTGGCGCCGATTGGTCTGGCGCATGGCGCGGCGCAATTCGATGCGCGTGCGGACCGGATCGCCGGGCGACTGGAAATCGGAAATCAGAAACACGATGGCGCGCCGGTGCAGGACGTGATTGGCGACGTCGAGGGCTTTGACGCTGTCGGTACGACGCCCTTCGGGGGTGTGGTAGAGGATATCCCGCACCACGCGCAGCACATGCCGCCGGCCCTTTTTCGGCGGCAGGTAGCGCTCGACGCGGTCGGTGTAGAGCAGCAGTCCGACCTTGTCGCTGTTGCGGATGGCGGAGAAGGCCAGAACGCTGGCGAGCTCGGCGGCGAGATCGCGCTTGCTCAAGGCGGCGGAGCCGAAATTCCCGGAGGCGCTGATGTCCACGAGCAGCAAAATGGTGAGCTCGCGCTCCTCGGTGAATTTCTTCACGAAGGGCCGGCCGGCGCGCGCCGTGACGTTCCAGTCGATGGTGCGCACTTCATCGCCGGGGGTGTATTCGCGCACTTCGTCGAAATCCATGCCGCGGCCCTTGAACACCGAGTGGTATTCGCCGGCCAGGCTGTCGTTGACCATGCGGCGCGTGCGGATCTCCAACTGCCGCATGCCGCTCATGATGGTCTTCGTCGACTTGGTGGTGTCGGCCGGCATGGAAATCAAGGAACCGGGATGGCGTCGAGAATCTTGTGTATCACGTCCTCCGAGGTGATGTTTTCGGCCTCGGCTTCGTAGGTCACGGATACACGGTGGCGCAGCACGTCCAAGGCGATGGTCTTGACGTCCTGCGGGGTCACGTAGTGACGGCCGCTGAGAAAGGCCATGGCGCGCGCGGCCAGCGTCAAGTTGATGGTTGCCCGCGGCGAGGCGCCGGTCTGGATGTACCCGTCGAGCTTCATGGAGGCCGCGGTGGGTGGGCGGGTTGCGAGCACCAGGTCCACGATGTAGTTGCGGATTTTATCGTCCACGTACAGCGTGTTCACGACATGGCGGGCGTTCAAGATCTGCTGCGCGGAGACGACGGGGCGAACGCTCGGCAGCGCCTCCGAGGTCGCCATCGCATCCAGAATGGCGCGCTCTTCGGCGCGGTTGGGGTAGCTCACCACCACCTTCATCATGAACCGGTCGATCTGCGCTTCGGGCAGGGGATAGGTGCCTTCCTGTTCCAGCGGGTTCTGCGTGGCGAGCACCAGAAAGGGATTCGGCAGCGCATAGGTCTCGTCGCCGATGGTCACCTGGCGCTCTTGCATGGCCTCGAGCAGCGCGCTCTGCACTTTGGCCGGCGCGCGATTGATCTCATCCGCCAGAATGAGATTGCTGAATATCGGCCCGTGTTTGGTGCGAAATGCGCCATCCTGAGGGTTGTAGATCATGGTGCCGACAATGTCGGCCGGCAGCATGTCGGGAGTGAACTGCAGGCGCTTGAAGCGCACCGCAATGCCGGCGGCCAAGGTCTTCAGCGCCAAGGTTTTGGCCAAGCCCGGCACGCCTTCCAGGAGGACATGGCCATTGGTGAGGAGGGCGATCAATAATCGGTCCAGCAGGTGCTTCTGACCCACGATCACCCGCGCCATTTCCAATTGCAGCGGCCCCACCCAGGTCGAGTTCTGCAGCACGGTTTCGCGCGCGGCACGCAGGCCCTCGTCTGACTCGACCGGCATGGGGCGCGTCTCGGGGATTGGCGCAGGTTTTTGATTCATCAGCCTTTAATCCTTTTGCACAGGTGAGTGTCGCCGGTAATCGGCGACCGATTCCCTTGGATCGGCAAGGGACCCTGGAGGTTCCCTTGGGAGCGGCGGCGCGCGACGCGCAGGCCCTCAGCGGGCCCCGCCCACATCCTTGTTCGGGTTGATCAGATACTTATGTCCAGTCGCCGCTTTGCTATAGGCGGCGATGCACTTAAGGTCCAGCGCTTCGAAGAGCGAGACCACCCCGGCGTAGTGGCTGGCGAAAGTCGTTTTCAGCTCCGCGGCAACCCGCTCCTTGAGCTTTTCGGTGGCGGCGGGTCCGATCTTTTGCAGGAAGGGGGTGACCAGCCAGCCGCCGACTCCCCAGGCCATGCCGAAATTGCGATTGAGTTCGGTCGGGCCCTGCCCCAACCCCCCATAGACATAGACCTGCTTATGAACCGGGGAGCCGTACCGGCTGTACTGCGTGGCTTTGCGATTGAGCGCCGTCTCCATGCACGACAGAATCTGCCCGGCCAGTTTGCCGCCGCCGATGGCGTCGAAGGCAATGGTGGCGCCGGTCGCGGCCAGCGCCTCGGTGAGATCCTGCATGAAGGTGGGCAGACTCGAATCGCATACATGAGCGGCGCCGATCGAGCGCAGCAAATCGACCTGAGTACGATTGCGCACAATGTTGACCAGCGCGATCTTATCCTTGAGGCAAATCCGATTGAGCATCTGCCCCAAGTTGGAGGCGGCTGCGGTGTGCACCAAGGCGCTGTGGCCTTCGCGGCGCATGGTCTCGACCATGCCGAGCGCCGTGAGCGGGTTGACGAAGGATGAGGCGCCGTCGATGGGCGTTGCGCCCGCCGGCAGCACCAGACATTGCTCGGGCGTGACGCAGCGGTATTGCGAGTACATGGCGCCGCCGAGCGCGGCGACGGTCTTGCCGAGCAGCGCCTGCGCCGCCGCGGACGACCCAGCCTCGACCACGACGCCGGCGCCCTCGTTGCCGACCGGCATGGACACATCGAAGCGGGCCGCCATGGCTTTGAGCGCGGCATCCGGAACGCGAGCGGTCACCGTCGGCCGCTGCTTCGTGCCCTGCTGGCTGGCCTGGCTCATATCAGCCAGGGCGAGGAGCAAGCCGAGATCGGATGGATTGATGGGCGCCGCCTCGATGCGCACCAGCACTTCATGCGCCGCCGGAACGGGGGTCGGCACTTCGGTCAACGATAGTTCGAGCTCGCCGGTGCGCATAACCCGCGAGCGAAGCTGCAGCCCGGTGCGAGCGTCGTTGTGTAGCATGTGGAATTCCTTCGAGGCGAACGGCGCCCGCGCCAAACGCCCTATGCTACACCGCGGGTCGGCCGCGCGGCGAGCGCGCTGTCGGGCCATCCGCTAGAATCTCCCGCGTGAACAAGCCGCCACACCCGCCGTCGACAGGGCTGCGGCATGGCGCGGCGAGGGTGATATCCAAATTGGGGTTGGGCTCGCGTACCCAGGCCGCGCAATGGGTGCGGGAGGGGCGGGTGCGCGTCAACGGCCGTGTGGTCCGGGATGCGGAATTTCCGGTGCGGCAGGGGTACGACCGCATCGAGATCGACGGCCGCGAGGCCGCGCCGGCGAGCCGCATCGCGCTCATGCTGAATAAGCCGCGCGGCTTGGTGACGACCGCCAAGGATGAGCGGGGCCGCGCGACGGTGTATGACTGTTTCGCGGGCGCGGCGCTGCCCTGGCTGGCGCCGATCGGGCGGCTCGACAAGGCCAGCGAGGGGCTGCTCTTGTTCAGCAACGATCCCGCCTGGGCCGCTCGCATCACCGACCCGAATGGCGGGCCGCCGAAGACCTACCACGTGCAGATGGATCGATTGCCGGACGCTGCTCTGCTTGCCGACTTGCAGCGCGGCGTCGTCATCGGCGGCGAGGCCCTGGGCGTGCGCTCCGCCCGCAGCCTGCGCGCAGGCGAGAAGCACGCGTGGGTGGAGATCGTGCTCGAGGAGGGCCGCAATCGGCACATACGCCGATTGCTGGAAGCGTTCGACATAGCGGTGCTGCGGCTGGTGCGGGTGGCGATCGGTTCGCTGACCTTGGGCGACCTGGCGAAAGGGCAGTGGCGGATGCTCACTCGCGCGGAAACGGATTTGCTGTGAGCCGCGCGCGATGCCGCCGCCGCCGCGGCGTCTAGGTCAAAACGCCGCGGGATACGCGCCGCCGTCCAGCAAAATGTTCTGGCCGGTCATGTAGGCGGCGTGCACGCTGCAGATGAAGGCGCAGGTCTGTCCGAACTCCGCCGGAGTGCCGAAGCGCTTGGCGGGAATCTCCGCCATGGCCTGCGCCGCCGTGGCCGACTCGGGCTTTCCGGTGCGCTTGGAGGCGGCCGCGAAGCCGCCGCGTAAGCGCTGGGTGTCGAAACTGCCCGGCAGGAGATTATTGATGGTGATGCTCTTGTCGGCGAACTTGCGCGCCACCCCGGCCACGAAGGCGGTGAGTCCGGCGCGAGCCGCGCTCGACAGATCCAGTCCCGCGAGGGGCATCTTGACGCTGATCGACGTGATGTTGACGATCCGGCCGAAGCCGCGGGCCGCCATGCCGTCGATGACTTGTTGAATGAGCTCGATGGGGGTCACCATGTTCATCGTGACGCCGGCGAGCATGTCCTGCCGATCCAATTCGCGAAAGTCCCGGAACGGCGGTCCGCCATTGTTGTTGATCAAAATGTCGGGGGAGGGACAGGCCGCCAGCAGCGCCGCCTGCCCTTCCGCCGTGGACACGTCGGCGAGCACGGACTGCACATCCACGCCGGTGGCGCGCCGGATGTCCGCGGCCGCTTGCTCGAGCAGGGCGGCGTTGCGTCCATTGACGACCAGCGAGACTCCGGCCTCGGCGAGTGCGCGAGCGCACGCCAGCCCCAGCCCCTGACTCGATGCACAGACGATTGCCGTCCGTCCGCGAATTCCCAGATCCATGCCTGCCCCCAAATGATCGCCATCGATCGT
The DNA here is from genome assembly GCA_035314705.1 of Steroidobacteraceae bacterium. Taxonomy (GTDB): domain Bacteria; phylum Pseudomonadota; class Gammaproteobacteria; order Steroidobacterales; family Steroidobacteraceae; genus Bog-1198. The sequence goes on from DATFZF010000093.1 coordinate 14,337, forward strand.
ATGCCGGTATACGCTAGCACTAACTGAACCGAAGGGAGTCACCATGACGATCAAGCGCATTCAACCCGGTCCCCGCATGTCGCAGGCCGTAATCAACAATAAGATCGTCTATTTGGCGGGTCAGGTTGCCCCCGGCGCCACCGTGGCGGTCCAAACGAGAGAAATTCTTAGCCAGATCGACGCCCTGCTGGCGCAGGCAAACACCGACAAGAGCCGGCTGTTGACGGCCACCATCTGGCTCACGGACATGGGCACTTTCGCGGAAATGAACAGCGTCTGGCAGTCGTGGGTGGTTCCGGGCGAAACCCCGGCGCGCGCCACTGTAGTGAGCCCGCACCTGGCGTCCGCCGAATTCAAGATCGAGATTGCCGTCGTGGCGGCGCAGCCTTAGAGCGCGCACGCCCCTCGCTAGCCGCTCCCCGCGCCCCATGCTCGAGCTGCTGAATATCTCCAAGACCTTCGAGGATAGATTGGTTCTCTCGGACGTCAGCTTGTGCGTCCCCAAGGGCGTCACGCATGCCTTGATCGGCTCGAGCGGTTCCGGGAAAACCACGGTGCTGCGGATCACGCTCGGATTGATCCCCTTCGACCAGGGCTACGTCAAGATCAACGGCCAGGCGCTGCTCTCCTTCACGCAGGTCGAGTGGGCCGACCGCATCGGCTACGTTCCCCAGGATGGGGGGCTCTTTCCCCATATCTCGGGACGCAACAACGTCGCGTTGATCGCCAAGCTGCGCGGGTGGCGCAAGTCGCGAATCGAGGATCGCGTGGAAGAACTGCGCAAGGTGGTCGACTTGGATGCGGAGGTTCTCAAGCGCTTCCCGCGTGAGATGAGCGGCGGCCAGAAACAGCGGGTCTCCATCATGCGTGCGGCGATGATGGATCCGGCCGTGATGCTGCTGGACGAACCCATGGCCGCCTTGGATCCGCTGATCCGGCGCAGCGTGCAGCAGGAATTGAAATCCATTTTCCAAAGGCTGGGCAAGACCGTGCTGTTGGTCACCCACGACCTCGGCGAAGCGGTGTTTCTCGCGGAGCAAATCACGGTGCTGCACGAGGGGAGAATGGTGCAAACCGGGAGCTATCGTGACCTGCTGCTGCACCCCGCGAGTCCGTTCGTGAGTCAGTTCATCAACGCCCAGCGCACCCTGCCGGACGCGGCGGAACTGCAATGAAGCGCCTCTTACCTCTCGCCCTGGCGCTCGGCGTTCTCGTCCCGTACCTCGCGTGCGGGGCGGATGGCATCGTCATCGGCGGCAAGATTTTCACCGAAAGCTATGTCCTGGGAGAAATCGCGGCGCAGTCCATCGAGTCCTCATCCGATGTTCCGGTCACGCGCAAACTCGGGATGGGCAACACCGGCATCCTGTTCGAGGCCTTGAAGAGCGGCGCGATCGACGTGTATCCGGACTACACGGGGACCCTGGCCGAGGCGATTCTCAAGCGGCCGGACTTGAAGTTGTTGGACGACATCCGGCGGGCCCTCGCGGGCCTTGGATTAACGACGTCCGGATCGCTGGGGTTCAACGACACCTATGCCCTGGCGGTGAAAGAGGAGTTTGCCGAAAAGCACGACCTGCATTCGATCGGCGATCTGATTCCCATCGAATCGGAAATCCGGGCGGCTTTCAGCTACGAGTTCATGGACCGCAAGGACGGTTATCCCGGATTGGTCGGCAACTATCACCTGAGCTTCACCCCGGAGAAAATCTCCCGCATGGAGCACACCCTGAGCTTTCAGGCGATCGATCAGAACGCCGTCGATTTGATCGACGTCTATTCCACCGACGCGAAGATCAAGAAGCTGCATTTGCGGCTGCTCAAGGATGACCACAATTATTTTCCCGTGTACCAGGCCGTGTGGGTCGCCCGGAAATCCTTCGTGGCCGATCATCCGCGCGAGTGGCAGACCCTCCTCGGGCTCGAAGGCAGGATCAGCGAACAGGCCATGCTCGACATGAATGCGCAGGCCGACATACAAAAAATCGGGTTCCAAACCATCGCAGCGCAGTTTCTGGGAGCCGAAGCCCGGGTTTCGGAAAGTTGGCCGCACGAAGTGGCCCGCCGCACCAAGGAGCACCTGTGGCTGGTCGGCGTGTCGCTGCTGTTTTCAGTGCTGGTCGGCATTCCCTTGGGCGTGGCAGCCGTGCGTTTTCACACGGCCGGGCAGGCCATCCTCTTGTCGAGTGCCGTCATTCAGACGGTGCCGTCGCTTGCGCTGCTGTGCTTTCTCATCCCCGTGTTCGGCGTCGGCACGAAGCCCGCCCTGGCGGCGCTGTGCTTGTACAGTCTGCTGCCGGTGGTGCTGAATACCTTCACGGGTATTCGGGCCGTGAACCCCATCCATGTGGAAAATGCGCGTGCCTTCGGCCTGAAACCCCGGCAGGTCTTGTTGCGCGTGGTGCTGCCGCTCGCGAGCCCGACGCTGTTGGCCGGGATCAAAACGGCGACCATCGTCAGCATCGGCACGGCGACGCTGGCGGCCCTGGTGGGAGCCGGGGGCTATGGCGCCCCCATCGTGTCCGGGCTCGCCCTCAACGATGTGCCCACCATCCTGACTGGCGCCATCCCGGCCGCCCTGATGGCGTTGGTCGCTCATGGGGTGTTCGAATTGTTGGGAATTATGTTAATTCCCGCGGGGTTGCGCCGCCGCCCGTAAATCGGGGCAATTAATGCAAATAAGAATGATTCGTGTTAGCGTTATTACTCGTCAATTCGCGAGTGGTAACTCTCATGTACCTCATGCCCGTCGATACGTCGGACGCCCCGTCCGGACAGCCCGCCACATTGCCCAGCCTCGAAGTGACCGGCACGGCCATTCCGTCGGGGCACGACACTCCCCAGTCACAGGACAGCATCGGCAAAGAGGAACTCGCGCAGCAGAACCTCACGCTCCTGCAGGAAGCCCTGCGCAATGTGCCCGGCATCACCTTGAACGCGGGCGAAGGCGGCGCGCACGGAGATTCGGTGAACCTGCGCGGCCTGTCGATACCCGACAGCTTCTTCCTCGACGGCGTACGCGACATCGGCCAGTACCAGCGCGACACGTTCAACACCGAGGCGATATCCGTGCTCTTGGGACCCGCCTCGGCGGTGTTCGGCCGCGGCTCGACCTCGGGCGTCATCAACAGCATCAGCAAGCAGCCGCTGCTCACGGAATCGGCTGCGCTCAGCGTGTCGGGTGGTCAGGCGGAATATTGGCGCGGCACGGGCGATTTTAATTTGCCCTTGAGCGGCACCGCGGCGGCGCGCCTCACGCTGATGGATCAACGCAATGGGGTGGTGCAACGCGACCAAGTACTGTACCGCCGCTTTGGAGTTGCACCGGCTGTGGCGCTCGGCATCGGCACGCCGACGCGGCTCACGTTAAGCTACTTCAAAGAGGAAGAGAACAATATTCCTGATTACGGCATTCCCTTCATCGAGGGGGCGCCGGCCGACGTCGACCGCAACAACTACTACGGCCTCGTCAATTACGATCGCACGCGCACCAATACCAATATCGGAACCCTGCGCATCGAGCACGATGTCGCCGAGGACATCACCCTGAGCGACAGCCTGCGCTACGCGAACTACGGGTTCGAGTACCTGGTCAGTGCCCCCTACCTCGGTAATGACTACGTTTCTCCGCCGCCACCGGCCACCCCGTATGCGGACATCGGGGTGTCGCGCGATCAGCCGAGCAGCGCAGGGACGACGAGCCTCGCGATCAACCGCACCGACGCGACCGCCAAATTCGACGCGGCCGGTCTGAAGCACACCCTGACCGCCGGTCTCGAACTCAGCCGCGAGCAGTCCAACGTCAGTCGATTCACAAATGGATTGAACGACATCGCGCCGACGCCGCTGCTCAACCCCGATCCGTTTCACACGGCACCGACTCCGCTCACGGCCTACTCGCTGCCGAAGGGCCGCGGCAGCGATGTGAGCCTGTATGCCCTGGACGGCCTCGCCCTTGGGCCTCATTGGGATGTGGACTTAGGGTGGCGCTGGGATCGGTTCAATTCCAGATTCAGCGAAGCGTTCACCGGCACCGCCTTCGAGCGCACCGATACCTTCGTGAGTCCGCGCGCCGCGGTGATTTTCAAGCCGAGCGAGGCGCAGAGTTTTTATCTGTCCTATGGCACCTCGTACAACCCGGTGATCGAATACTTGATCGTCGCGCCCTCCGACAACAGTCTCTCGCCCGAAAAGAACAGCACCGTCGAATTGGGCGCCAAGCTCAAGGTTCTGGACGGCAGCGTCGAGGTGACGGGCGCCTTGTTCGACACCCGCGTCAAGAACGTGCGCCTGTCGGATCCGGATGACCCGACGGTGCAGGAGATGCCCTTCGATCAACGCGTGAAGGGGGTCGAGGCCGGCATCAACGGCCATGTCACGGAACTATGGGAGGTCACGCTGAACTACGCGCACCTGGATGACAAAATCGACGCCGGCAGCAATCCCCTGTGGGTGGGCAAATCGGTTCCCAATGTGCCGCACGATGCGGTCAACTTCTGGTCCACCGTGGAGCCCACGCCGGCGTTCACGATCGGCGGCGGCCTCACCGCCGTGAGCCATCGCTATGCGGATGCCGAGAACACCGCCGGGGTGCCGTCCTATGTGGTCTTCAACGCGATGGCCTCGTACCAAGCGACCGCGCATTTGAAGCTGCAGCTCAATCTCAATAACGTGGGCGACAAGCTGTATTTCACCGGCGTCTACTACACGGGAACCGCCGAGAATCACGCGCTGCCGAGCGCGGGCCGCACGCTCATCGTCACGGCCACTTACCGCTTCTAAAGAATTCCGCCCCATGCCCGCCGCCTGCATGTCGATTACCTCGCTCCTGGCACAGATGAGCGCCCCCAGGCTCACCGCCTTGTTTGCGCAGGCGCCGCACCGCGCCGCCGATTGGGTGTACGTCGCGGCCGCGGAAGGCTTGGCCCAAGCACAGGTGTGCTACGGCCGCATGCTGCTCGAGGGAACCGGCGTCGCGAAGGATCAGGCCGCGGCGCTGCGCTGGTTCCGGCGCGCTGCCGCCCGCGGTGATCTCGATGCCATCAACATGGTCGGACGCTGCCTCGACAATGGCTGGGGCACGGCCGCCGATCCCGCCGCCGCGGCCGGGCAGTATCGGCGCGCGGCCGACTTGGGCTTTGCGTGGGCGCAGTACAACTTGGGTCATCTGTATCTGGATGGGCGCGGCGTCGCGCAGGATTTCCGGCAGGCATTCGCGTACTACCATCGGGCGGCCGGGCAGCAGCACGCGCGAGCGATGAACCTGGTGGGACGCTGCTGCGAGCAGGGCTGGGGCACGCCGCGCGACCCGGCCGCCGCCGCCGCCTGGTACCGGCGTTCGGCCGAGCGCGGTTATTTCCGCGGCCAATACAACTGGGCCACCTGGCTGCTGCAAGCAGGGCGCCGACGGGAAGCGGCGGCCTGGTTCGAGCGCGCGGCGCGCGGCGGAACGCCAGGGAGCGTGAATCCATGATGCTGCGCATCCCGGCCCTATTGAGCGGGGAGCCGCTGGCCGCCGTTCGCCGCTCCCTTGCCGCAGAGACGGCGCCCTGGGTCGACGGCCGCGTCACCGCCGGACATCAGGGCGCGGCGGTGAAGCACAACAGCCAACTCGATGAGGCGAGTCCGATGGCGCGCGAACTCGGCAATGCCGTGCTCGCGGAGCTGGAGCGCAACCCCCGGTTCGTCAGCGCCGCCTTGCCCCATCGAGTGTACCCGCCCATGTTCAATCGCTACGGCGAGGGCATGTATTTCGGCACCCACGTGGACGGCGCCGTGCGCATGATCCCCGGCACCGGCAACAAGCTTCGCACCGACCTCTCGGCGACGCTGTTCCTGGCCTCCCCGGATTCCTACGACGGCGGCGACCTCATCATCGACACGGATTTCGGCAGCGAGACCGTCAAGCTCGCGGCCGGCGACCTCATCGTCTACTCCTCGACGACGCGGCACCGCGTGAGCCGCGTGACTCGCGGAGTGCGCTTAGCCTGCGTGTTTTGGATCCAGAGCTTGATTCGCGATGATTTCAAGCGTTCTGCCCTGTTCGAACTCGACTGTACCGTCCAGCGCCTGACCGAGCTCAAGTCGGATCCGGACAGCTTGGTGCGGCTCGCGGGGCATTATCACAGTCTGCTGCGGCTGTGGACGGAAGTTTAGCCCAGTCCCACGCCCCACGCCCCACGCCCCGCGCCCCGCGTCGCGCCCCGCGTCGCGCCCAGCGTCGCGCCCTGCGTCGCGCCCGCGACTTGAGTTATGATCGCGCGCTCCAATTCCACGGCTAATCACAAGGGGACGATATGCGGCAGCGTACGATGGGGAATTACCGGCTAGTCGGGCTTGCGGCCCTCATGTTCGCCAACCTGTGCCTCGCGGATGCCGCTCCGGCCCCCGCCCGTCCCATCGTCTTGAAGGCCGCACACCTGTTCGATTCCGTGTCCGGCAAGCTCATCGAGCACGGCATGGTGGTGGTGTCGGGCACCAAGATCGAGGCGGTGGGGAGCGATGTGAAGATTCCCGACAACGCCCAGGTCATCGATCTTGGCGACGCCACCTTGCTGCCGGGCTTCATCGATGCGCACGTGCATTTGTCGCAAGAGTCGAGCCCCGACTGGTACCACGATAATTTCGACAGCCTCATGCGCTTCCCCGCCGAGCAGGCGCTGTACGGCGCGCACTACGCCAAGGTCACTCTCGAGGCCGGCGTCACCACGGTGCGCGACGTCGGCTCGAATGACTATATTTCACTGGGATTGCGCAACGCCATCGCCGCGGGAATGATTCCGGGCCCGCGCATGCTGGTGTCCAACTATGCGATTGGGTCGACCGGCGGCCATGCCGATCAGGACCCGGTGCCGCCGCAGCGCATTGCCGTGGCGGGGCCCATTCAGGGCGTGTGCAACGGCGCCGAGGAGTGCCGTGCCGCCGTGCGCTATCAGATCAAGTATGGCGCCGACGTCATCAAGTTCATGCCCTCGGGCGGGGTGCTGTCGCTGTCGGACCCGGTGGACAATGTCCAGCTGACCCAGGAAGAGATGAACGCCATCGTCTCCGAAGCGCATGCCTGGAGCCGCAAGGTGGCGGCCCATTGCCATGGCGACCGCGCCGCCAAGATGGCCATTGCCGCGGGCGTCGACTCGATCGAACACGGCAGCTTTCTGCAGGATGACACGCTGCAGGAAATGAAGAAAAAGCACGTCTACCTGGTGGCGACGATTTCCGCCGGCGCGTGGGTGGGCGCGCACGTCGACCGCTATCCTCCGGCCATCGGGGTGAAGGCACGCGCCGCCGGCGCGCAAATTCAGCAGATGTTTCAGCATGCCGTCAAAATCGGCGTGCCCCTGGCCATGGGCACGGACGCGGCGGTCGAGCCGCACGGCTTGAACGCGCGCGAATTCTCGCTCATGACCAAGAATGGTCTGCCGCCCGCGCAGGCGCTGATGGCGGGCACCGCGAACGGCGCCGACCTGCTCGGGATCGCCGATAAGACCGGCACGCTGACGCCCGGAAAATTCGCGGACATCGTGGCGGTCCCCGGCAATCCTCTCCTCGACATGACGGCCACCGAACATCCGCTGCTCGTCATGAAGGCAGGCACGATTTACGTGGGCGGCCCCGCCGCGTCGCGCTGATCCGGTGCGTCGCGCTACCTAGCCGCGCAGCTGCCACAGCAGAAACGCGTAGGTATCGGCGGCTTCGCGATCCTGCTGCGAGCGAGTCGAACCTATGCCGTGCCCCGCGTCATAGTCGACGCGCAGCAGGATGGGCTTGCCGGAACTCGTCGCCGCCTGCAGCCGTGCCGCCATCTTCGCCACGTGGAAGGGCGCGACGCGCGGATCGGTGACGCCGGTGGTCAACAGCACCGCGGGATAGGGCGTACCGTCCTTCACGGATTGATAACTATCGATGCTCTTCAGGGCGCGGTAACCATTCGGATCGCTGATGGCGCCCCACTCGGGCTCCTCGCCATAGCCGTTCTGCTCGGCCACATAGCGCAGAGGATTCGACCAGCCGACGCCATCGACCACCGCCGCGAACAGGTCGGGCCGCTCGGTGAGCGCCCGTCCGACGGTGATGCCGCCCGCCGAGCGTCCGCCAATGGCCAAATGCCGCGGCGAGGTATATTTCTTGGCGCACAGGTCTTCGCAAACCGCGATCAGATCGCGCCAGGTGTTGGGTTTATTGACGAGCTGTCCCGCCTTGTGCCATTCGCGGCCGTATTCGCCGCCGCCGCGCACATTGGCGTAGCCGACGATGGCGCCGGCATCGACCAGGCCCAAGGTTCGCCCCGCGAACGCCGGCGTGTAGGCCGCGAGGCCGTAGGATCCGTACGCTGAAATCCAGGCCGGCGCGCTGCCGTCCTGCTTCAAACCCTTGCGGTAAATCAAGGTGTAGGGAATTTTCGTGCCGTCCTTGGCGGCGGCGAAAAAGCGCTTCGCCTCATACGCGCTCACGTCGATTTTGGGCTTGGGTGTGATGCCCGTATCGAGGACGCGGCCGCCGCTGTCGACGGAATAAATACCCGCCGGGGTGAGCCATCCGGTGAGCGAAATCAGAGCGCCGTCCTCGTTCATCACGGTGTAGACGGCACCGATGGTGCCGTCGAAGGGCAGCGTGATATCGCTGACTCGCCCGTCGTGCCCCAGCCGGTGCAGGCGGCTGATGCCGCCATCCATGATTTTGAGATACAGGCCGTCGCGCGCGCGCGCAGTGCCTTCGATGACGAAGGGCCCCTGCGGCACCACTTCCGTGGCCCGGGCAAGGCTGGGAGCGGCGGCGGAAGTCTTGACCAGGCGTCCCCGCGGCGTGCCCTGGTTCACCAGCAAGTACAGATCCTCGCCGTCCAAGTCGATGTCGGTGATCTCGTCCTCGAAGGCGGCAAAGGAGATCCAGCGGGCGCGGCCCGCGATGGCATCGGCGAGCGGCGCAATGTAGGCGCGCGCTTCCGGGCGCACGTCCGACAGCAAGAGCACCGCGTAACGGGAGCCCGGGTAGGTGACGATATAGGGCGACTGGATCTTCTCGTAATCGATCCCGGCGACCAGTCCCCGCTTCATGAGCACGGGATCGGCATTCGGATCCGTTCCCAAGCGGTGAAAGCGCGCCTGGCTGTCGAGAAATCGTTCGGGCGTATCGACCGCGCCGGTCAACTGATTGTAAAAAAAGCCGCTGCCATCATCGAGCCATTGAGGATTGGCGTCCTGGGTGTTCGCGATTCGTTCGGCGAGATCCGCCCCGTCGGCGACGGTGAGAATGTGCAGGGTCGAATCTTCGCTGCCGTCCTTCGACAGGCCGTACACCACGTAGCGCCCATCCGGCGAGGCGCGCCACCAGTCGAGCGACACATGGCCCGGCGCGGCGCCGGCCGTCGTGCCCTGCGCCTTCCGGCCGCTCAACTCGGTGGGGTCCACGAGCACACGGTCCGCGCCCGCCTTCGGATCGCGCACCAGGAGTTTGAAATTGTCGGCGCCCAAGGGCCGCTGCGTAAAGAACGTCAAGCCGCCGGCGCGCTGCACGCGGCTGGTCGAGACCGTGTCGCCCGACAGCTGCTGGACGCGCTTCAGCAATGACGCCCGCAGGGGCAGCGCATCGAGCACGGCGCGGGCGTGATCGTTCTGGCCCTTCAGGAACGGCAGCCAGTCCGCATCCTTGTCGTTCTCCATCCAGCGGTATGGATCGCTCAGCGTTTCGCCGAAGTAGGTATCGCGCACGACGTCGATGCGTGCCACCGGGGGCGGCGGCACGGTGGAGCCGGCGGCGGCGGCCTGCAAGCGCTTCGGCAGCAGCGCCGTCGACAGGGCACCGGCACCGGCGGCGAGAAATTGGCGGCGGTCGAATCCGATCTTCATGTCTTCCCTCATTCTAATTAGAACCCGCAGTACCGAGCGTCAGCGAGCCCAGGAGCTCCGCGGCGCCATTCCACATCACCTGTATGCCGATGCAGAACAGCAGAAACGCTGACAGCCGCACCACGATGGTAGTTCCCGTTGCGCCCATCAAGCCCGCCAGGCGGGCGGAATGCCGATAGAACACGTATACCAACAGGGCGAGCAGCACCACGGCGGCAAGGGTCTCGAGGAAGAATTCGAGCGTTGCCGCGTGGAAGCCGTGCGGGCGGCCGGCCCCGAGGGAAATCGCCACCGAAATCGTTCCCGGGCCCGTGGTGAGCGGCATGGTGAGGGGGTAGAACGCCAGCCGGCTCGGCGGCACGCTGATCGAGCGCGGGCTCGGCGTCTCGCTGCGCCGCTGCTCGGTGGCATCGGGCTGGTTCAACATCTGCCAGCCGGACATGGCGACCACGATGCCGCCGGCGACCCGCAGCACCGGGATGGAGATGCCGAAGAAGCTCAATACATAGGCGCCGACGTACAGCGAGGCGGCCACGATGCAAAAGGCGTAGATCGCCACCCAGCGCGACACCTGCGTGCGCACACGCGGCTCCAGTTCGCGCGTCGCGCCGAAAAAAATGAAGGTGCCCGACAGCGGGTTGACGATCGAAAACAGAGCCCCGAACGCCAGCAAAAAGGTCGTCACTTCTGGCCCCCGCCGTCCTGCTCGCGCAGCCGGTGGCTGTCCCCGGCCAGCAGATCGAAGCCGTAGACGCGCCGCAGCTGCGCGATCTTGTCGAGCGTCGCGCGCTTGAAGGGCGGCTTGTTCTCGAGGGCATGCAGGGCAATGCCTTCGAGGAGGTCGCCGAGCGACAGGTCGAGGGATTCCGCCAGCGCCTTGAGCACTTTGAGGAGGCGCTTCTCCATGCGCACGCCGGTCTGAACGCGTTCGACTTCGCGCGGCGGCTGCGGCGGGGATTTCTTGGCGGTCATGCTGCAATGATCGCAGGTTTGCCGCTCCAAGGCACTACTGGTACCATGGTACCATTGTACCAAGAGGGCGCCGCCGTGCCGGACAATCCGCGTACCCAGATCAAGAGCTTTCACCTCGATGCGCCGCGTACGCGAGTCTTCGCGCTGTTCACCGCGCGCGGTGAACGGCAATGGGCGCCCGGCTGGGACCCCATGATATTGAGCGGTGCGGAGGAGCGCGGCAGCGCCTTCCAAACCGTCAATCACGATGGCCAAACGACGACCTGGATCGTCACCGATTTTCGGCCGGCCGAAGGACGCGTGAGCTACGCGCGCCTGGCAAACGGTTCCAACATCGGTCTGGTGGATGTGGTGTGCACGGACCCGAAAGGCGGCGGAACCGATGTGAGCGTGGCGTACACGCTGACGGCGCTCAACGCCCGCGCCCAGGCCTTCGTCGACGGATTCTTGGATCCAAACACCTATGCCCGCATGATCGATGACTGGCAGGCGGCGACGGCGGCAGCGCTCAAGCGGCATCCCGGGTGAAGGTCCACGCGCAGATCAGGGCGCCGATGAGCACCGGCACGAAGGCGGCGAATATCCAGAAGGCCGCGGTTTTTGCGGCGGCGACGGAGATGCCCTCGGCCAGTCCCGACAAATTCGCGGCGATGCCCACGGCAGCCGTCCCCACCGCATAGCCGATCCGCTGCACGGTCTCGGGCGAGGTCACCGCCAGCGGCCGTTCCTCGGCATCGGAGAATCGCGCCAAGCGGTGCACGATCGAGGGCCAGCACAGACCGAAACCGAGACCCTGCAGGAGCGCGCAGAGAACCATGCCCGCCAACAGACCCGCGGGCACCACGACGGTGAAGCCGGCCGCTCCCACCGCCACCAAGGCGGCACCCAGACGAATCAACGTGCGATCCGCCGACAGCGGCGCGGTGGACACCGCCACGGTGGCGAGACTCCAGGCCACCGCTTCGACGGCGAGAATATATCCGGAGACGAGCGGCGGGGTGCCGAACAGGATTTTCAGGAGCAACGGACCGTACGCCCAGAAGCCGGTGGTGGCCACGGATAGCGCAAACACCATCATGAGTCCCGCGCCCACGGGATGACGGACATCCAATAGCTGCAGCGGAAACATCCTCGAGTCCGCGCGGCGGTCCAATCGCGCCGCCGCGTACAGCAGGCCGACGCCGAGCGCGGCCCCGGCGATGGACAGTGCGAGGCCGCTCGCCACGCCGCTTTCGGCTATGGCCAGGGTTGCCGCCGACAAGATGGCCAAGGGCAGCACCGACCAGGGTTTGGCGGCGTGCGCAGAGGGAGCTTGCGATGGCAACCACACCGACGCCAGAACCCACAGCAGGGCGGCTTGCAGCGCAAACACCGCAAAGGTCATGCGCCACGCATGCAAGGCGGCAAATATGCCGCCGATGAGCGGGCCCAGCAGCGAACCCGTGCCCCAGATGATCGCAGCGATGCCGAACAGGCGGCTCCACCAGGATGGATCGAACCATTCTTGAATCGCCAGATAGCATAGTGAGAGCAATATGCCGCCGCCGATTCCCTGAGCGACCCGGCCCGCCAGCAGAACGCTCATGGCGGGCGCAAGCCCGGCGATGATGCAGCCGCCGCCATAGAGCAGAGCGGCCAGTCCCAAGACCCGCTTGATGCCGAACCGCCGGCACAGCATCGGCGCGGCGGCACCCGCCACGATGGCGCCCACCTGGTACAGAGTGATGGTCCAATTGATGTAGGCGACACCGCCAAGATCATCGACGATGGCGGGCGCAATCGTGGCCGTGACCAGGGTGTCGGCCGCGTGCAGCCAGATTCCAACGCACAGCACGACGAAGCGGCCAAGCAGTCCCGATGCGTATAAACCGCGCCACGTGCCGCCGCGATCGATGATGGTCATGAAGCGTGGGTTAGCTTGCGGTCAACGTCGCTCTCGCGCAAGCTCTCGCGCGTGACTTTTCCATCGACGCCCGACTCATGATCCAGACCCCTCGTCCGTTGACGCGAATTCTGGGGTTGGGGTTTGGTTTGGCGATGGTCTTCGGCGGCACCGTCGGCGTCGGCATCTTGCGGCTACCGGGGACCCTGGCCGCGGCACTCGGCGACTCGCGCCTTATCGTGCTGTTTTGGATACTCGGCGGACTGTACGCACTGCTCGGCGCCATGGCAGTGGCCGAACTCGCCGCGATGTTTCCCGAGGCCGGCGGGTTTTACGTCTATGCGCGGCGCGCCTTCGGGCTTGGCCCGGGGTTCGTGGTGGGTTGGAGCGACTGGGTCAACCAAGTGGCAGCGATCGCCTATGCCGCGCTGACCGCGGCGGTGTTCTTGGGCGCGCTGTGGCCGGCCGCCGCGGATGCGCCGCGCGCGATCGCCGTCGCCGTCATCGCCGTGTTCACGGCCCTGCATTGGGCGGGGCTGCGCATCGGCAGCTCGCTGACCCGCATCATCAGCCTCGCCGTGGGCCTCATGCTGATGGTGCTGGTGGCCGCGTGTTTCCTCACCGCTCCGGTCGCCGCCTCCAGTGCGCCGCCCCCCGCGGCGTCGGCCGCATCGCTGCCGCTGATGTCCCTCGGGATGCTCGCCTGCATCGTGACCGGATTGCGTGCGGTGTTCCTGACTTACGACGGTTGGTACTCGCCCATCTACATGGCGGAGGAGAGCACCCAGCCGACGCTCACGCTGCCGCGCGCACTCATCGGCGGGACTCTGTTGGTCGCTGCGCTGTACGTGATCATCAACATCGCCTTTCTTCGAGTGCTGCCGCTGCCGGTGCTGGCCGCCTCCGAGCTGCCGGCCGCCGATGCCGCGCGTCTGGTGCTGCCCCGTGGCGGCGCCGCCCTCGTGACCGTGATTTCGCTGCTGACCGTGCTCAGCATCATCAACGCCACGCTGCTCATGGGACCGCGAATACTCCTCGCCATCGGCCGAGACGGCTTCTTCACGCAGAAGGCCACCCTCGTGAGTGACGGAGGCACCCCGCGCGTCGCGTTAGGGGTCACGAGCGTGGGCGCCGTGGCGCTCATCATGAGCGGCACTTTCGAGCAGATCGTCGCCGTCGCCGCGGTGCTTTTCTTGCTCACCTACGTGTCCGCCTACAGCGCGCTCATCGTGTTGCGGTGGACGGAGCCTGAGACGCCGCGCCCTTATCGGACCTTCGGATTTCCCTACACCACGGCGATCGTGCTGCTCGGCTGCGTGTCGCTCTTGGTCGCGGCCATCATGGAAGATCACCGCTCGGGAAAATTCGCCGGGCTCTTGATGATTGCATGCGCCCCCGTCTACGCATGGATCGCACGCCGCCGCTCGCGCCGGGCGGACCCGGGCCCTGCGCCGGCTATCTAGGCACGGCGTCGAGCACCGCCTTCACCAGAGGCTGAGGCTGATAGTGAGCGCGCGCGGGTGTGAGCCCCAAGCGCACGATGACCAATGCGCGCGAGGGGATGATGGCGATGGTTTGGCCATCGTGACCCTCCATCCAGTAGGTGTCGGCGGGAATTCCAAACGCAACGTCCGGATTCTGGCCGGGCGTGATGGCATCGGAGCCCCACAGCCAGACCAGGCCGTGTCCATACTGGCCGCCGGATGCGGCGACGGGGGAGGCCATCATGGCGACATAGCCGCGGGGGAGAATCTCCTGGCCTCGCCAAACACCCTCTTGCAGCAGGAACTGCGCATACTTTGCCCAGTCCCGCGCGGTGGCATACATATAAGAGGAGCCCACCAGGGTGCCGTCTTCGTCGCTCTCCATCGTGGCACTGGTCATCCCGAGCGGCTTGAACAGTTTCTCGCGCGGATAGGCGGCGCCGAGCGCACCCGCCGCGTCTTGCACGATGCGCGACAAGATGTTTGCGGTGCCGCTCGAATAGCTCCAGAACTCGCCGACGGGATGTTCCAGGGGCTGCGCGCGCGCGAAGCCCGCCATATCGGGCCGCAGGTACAGCATACGCGTGACATCCGAGACCTCGCCGTAGGCCTCGTTGAAGCGCAGACCGCTCGACATGGCGAGCAGATCCGATATCCGAATGCGCTCGCGGCCGCCGCTGCCAGCCGCGGGCCAACCAGCGGATTGATCGAGCGTGAGCCGGCCTTCCTTGACGAGTATGCCGACGAGTCCGGCGACCACGCTCTTGGTCATGGACCAGCCGAGCAACGGTGTCGTGGCCGAGAAGCCCGCACCATAGCGTTCGGCCACGAGGCGGCCGTGATCGACCACGACGATGGCGCGCATGCCGGGGCCGGCGAGCGCGTCGTCGGCGAGCAGGCGATCGAGCGTCGTCGTGGTGGTGACAGTGTCGCCCAGCGGCCAGACTCCGTCGGCGTCGGCGTCGGCGCTGGCGCTGGCGTTGGCGTTGGCGCTGGCGTCGGCGGCGGCGCTGGCGTCGGCGGCGGCGATGTGCGCCGCGAAATCCAGATTGCCGTCCGGTACCGCGGCGCAACCGTTGGCGGGACGTGCCACTGCGAGCCCGTCGCCGATGAATCCCAAGAAGTCTGCACGAACCACGCGCCGTTCCCGATCGACGGACACCCGCATGAGGCGCAGCAGCGCCACGCCGGGCGCCTGCACATCGACGCGCAGCACCTCATCCGGGTCGCGCCCGGCGAGAAACACATTGGAGCACACGATCTTTGCGGAGTAATTGGCGCCCACCCGCAATAGCTCCGGCGGCTTCACCCACAGGAGCAATACCAGCAACACCAGCAGGAGCGCGAGGGTGATTGCGATGCCGAGCAGGACTCTGGCCAGTTTCATGGGCGCTGTCATCGCGGAGGCTACCAATTGAAAGGTGTTGCGGCAGGCATCTTAACCCAAGGGTCGGATTGGCTGGACGAGGGGACGCGAATTGTCCGAAGATTGGGTCATGAACAAATTTAGACGTCTCAACGTTGCATTTTCGCTGATCGGGGTCCTGTGCGGTGCCGTTGCCTGGGCGGCACCGACCAATGCCAATGCGGCGCCGACCAATGCCAAAGCGGCATCGGCGAAGGCGGCGACGACGAGTGCCCAGGCCAAGCCGGCGGGCCCGTTCGAGCAGCTGGTCGATGACTTCGTCTTCGGTACGCTGGCGCTCTCGCCGACGACTGCGACGGGCTTTGGCTACCATGACCATCACGGGGCATCGCTCGATGACCTGCTGGATGATTTCAGCCCGGCGGGGATCGTTGCTTCGCGAGGCTTGCTGAACGACATCGAGGGGCGCATCGCCCGGCTCGATACGGCGTCGCTCGACGCGGAACAGCGCGCCGACGTCGATATCATGCGGGACGCGCTCGGGGCGTCGCGGCTCGAGCTCGACGAGATCCAGAGCTACCGCCACAATCCGACCACTTATGTGGAGCTGTTGGGCAACGGCCTGTATTCCCCCTACGTACTGCATTACGCGCCGGCGCCGGAACGGTACCGGCACATCATCAACCGCCTGACCAAGATTCCGGAACTGATCCGGCAGGCCGAGGCAAATTTGCAAGACTCGCCCGAGGCATGGAACGTCGTCGCGCGTGATGAGAACACCGGCAATATCGGTCTCATCGACACCACCTTGCGCGACGACTGCCCAACCGGGGAGCGCATGCGCTATGACCAGGCCGCGGCCACCGCGATTGCGGCCCTGAATGGCTTCAACCATTGGCTGGAAGACAATTTGGGGGAGAAGCGGGCGGATTGGCGGCTGGGAAAAGAGCTCTACGCAAAGAAATTTCGATTTGTACTGGCGACCGGCAAGACGCCGGAAGCGCTGCTGTCGGAAGCGGAGGCGGATCTGGTCAAGGCGCGGGACGAGATCGCGCGGCTCGCTGCGCCGAAGACCGTGGAACAAGCACTGGCGGACGTGGCGCGCCAGCATGCGACGGCGGCGACCTATATCCCGTCGGCTCGGCAGGCGCTCGCCGCCGCGACGGCCTTCGTCAAATCCAAGGATTTGTTGACTCTGCCGGGGAACGCCAACTTGGAGGTCATCGAGACACCGGTGTTCATGCGGGGCATCTACGGGGTCGGCGGCTTCAATTCTGCGCCGCCGTTGGAGCCGAAGCTGGGGGCCTTTTTTTGGGTGACGCCCATCCCCAGCACCTGGCCGCAGACACGCGTGGATTCGAAGCTGCGCGAATACAACGATTCGGGCATGCAGCATCTGACCGTGCATGAAGCAATGCCGGGACACTATGTGCAGGCGGAGTATGCGAACCAAGTACAGCCGCGGTCGCGCCGCTTGCTGCGCAATATCTTCGGCAACGGACCCTACATCGAGGGCTGGGCAGTGTACTCGCAGCAGCTCATGGCGGAGCAGGGATACCTGGGCGACACGCCGGGTTATCGGCTGACTCTGCAAAAACAATTGTTGCGAGTCCTGGCCAACACGATTCTGGATGTGCGCCTGCAAACCATGGGCATGACCGACAAGCAGGCGCTCGACCTCATGACCAAGTCCACCTATCAAGAATCGGAAGAAGCCAACTCCAAGCTGCAGCGCGCCAAGCTCTCGTCCTGCCAACTGCCGACCTATTACGCCGGATACAAGGGCTGGCTCGCGGTGCGCGAACACGCCCAGTCCAAGCAGGGAGCGGCATTCAGCCTCAAGCAGTTCCACGAGAGCGCGCTGCGGCAGGGCGCCGTGCCTCTGCCGGTGCTGGATCAGTTGCTGCAGTAAGCCGCTCAACTCAAGTTATTTTGCGGGGCGGACAGCGAGTCTGCCGGGGATGTAGGATTAGGTCGGGCCGATATCGCTGTTCTCGTGAGCGAATTCGCGGTGTCACCGCCGCTGTCCGCCGGGCTATACTTCTACAAACAAAGCGATCGAAATCCGTGAGGCGACCCCCATGAACGCGAGTCTCAAACCCATCCAGCCGGCGGCCGATGCCGACGCTCAAGCCCGGGTCGATTTGGCGGCGTGTTATCGCTTGGCGGAGCGCTTCGGATTGAACGAGGGGATCGACAATCACCTGACGCTGCTGGTGCCGGGGCATTCCGATCGCTTCTTGCTCGCGCCTTTCGGCATGCATTGGTCGGAGGTGAAGGCGAGCGATTTCATGGTGGTCGACTTCGACGGACGCGTGCTGAGCGGGCAGGGGTCGGTGGAAGACACCGCGCTCTACATCCACCAGCCGGTGCATCGTCTGTCGCCGCAGGGACGCTGCGTGCTGCACACCCACATGCCGTATGCGACGGCGCTGTGCATGCTGGAGAATCCGCGCCTGGAGATGGCGGTGCAAACCGCACTCGGGTTTTTCAATGATATTGCCTACGATCCGGGCTACAACGGCCTGGCTTTCGACCTGTCCGAGGGTGAGCGGCTGGCGCGGGCGCTGGGCGACAAATCGGTGCTCATGATGGGCAATCACGGCGTGCTGGTCGTGGGCAAGACCGTGCCGCAGGCGTTCGAGCGGCTGTACTTTCTCGAGCGCGCCGCCCAAGCGCAGGTGCTCGCCTTGTCGACCGGCCGGCCGTTGCGGCTGATTCCCGAGCCCATCATCCAGAAAACGATCGAGCAGTTCGCCGCCGGCACGACGGTGGGCGGCCACGATCGCGCTGCGCTGCATTTCGATGCCTTGAAGCGCGTGCTCGATCGCAGCAAATCGGATTACGCGAGCTGAACTCGCGCATCCTCGCGGCCGTCGACCCGGCGCGGGCCGCCCGCAGCCCCATCGTTTTATTGCTGGCGGCGGTGCTGTTCATCAATTACGTCGACCGCGGCACCTTGCCGACGGCGGTGCACTTGATGCAGGGCGATCTGCACTTGAATTACACGCAAATGGGCGTGCTGCTGTCGGCCTTCTTCTGGACGTACACCTGCTCGCAAATCCCCGTCGGCTGGCTCGCAGAACGCTATGGCGCGCATCGAGTACTCGCCGCCGGCCTCACCCTCTGGGCGACGGCCACCTTCCTGATCGGATTCGTGCACTCATTCGCAGCTCTGCTGGTGTTGCGGCTGCTATTGGGCTTGGGAGAGAGTTCAGGGTTCCCGAGCGCAGCGAAGATACTGGCGGCGATCGTGCCCGCCAAGGGTTTGGGCACGGCCAACGGGATCATCGCCATCGGTTATCTGTCCGGTCCCGTCGTCGGTACCATCATCGGCGGCCTGCTGATGGCGCACTTCGGCTGGCGCTCGACATTCTGGGTGTTTGGTGCGCTGTCGCTGCTCTGGCTGTGGCCTTGGGCGGGGGTGGCGGGGGAGGTGCGCGCGGCGGTACGCACCACCGCGGATGATGCGACGACGTGGTGGATGATTCTCAAACAGCCGTCTTTGTGGGGTACATCGCTCGGACTCTTTTCGAGCAACTACGTGTTCTACTTCATGCTGTCGTGGCTGCCCTCGTATCTGCAAACCGAACGCGGCTTCTCCATCGTCGGCATGGCTTGGGTTGCCACCAGCGCCTACTTGGTCAATGCGCTCTGCGCATTCGTCGCCGGCTGGGCCATCGATCGCTTCCTCGCCCGCGGCGGATCGGTCAACGTCGGCTACAAATCGGTGATGGCGGTGGCGCACTTGGGGTTCGTGGCATGCATGCTCGCCATGGCGTTGGGATCACCGAAGGTGGCGCTGATCAGCCTGTTCATCTACCAGGCGCTGTGCGGGGCTTCCTCGCCCGGGGTGTACGCCATGTGCGAGATCCTGGCCGGGCCGCGCGCGTCGGGTCGATGGGTGGGCATACAAAACTCCCTGGGAAACCTGCCGGGGATTGTGGCGCCCTGGCTCACCGGATACATCATCCAAAGCACCGGGCATTACACCAACGCCTTCGTGGTGGCCGCCGCGGTGAGCGTGCTCGGATTGATCGGCTGGATTTGGATGGTGCCGAAGCTGGCGGAACTCAACTGGACGCCGGCGCCGGTGCCGAGCGCGGCGAGCGCTGGTTAAGCCGGAGCCGGAGCAGCAGCCACGTGAATCCCGCCTTCATTACCCACCTGCAGCACAATTGGCCCTTGGCGGCCGCCGTCGCCGGGCTCCTCATCTACCTTCCCATCGTCTTGGTCGGCGGTGTTTTCTATTCCAACCAAGGCAGTATCGTCCGCACGAGGGAGCCCGAGCGCTACTGGCGCTGGGTCGCGCGCCTGCTGATTCTTCTCCTGGCCGCATCGACGGTGCTGGTCGGTTCGTACTTTCTCTCGAAGCACTGAGGTCTTCGGCGGCCGGGGCGGCCCGGGCGGCCGGGGCGGCCTCGGCGCGGCAGGTGCCGGCGTATTGACTTAATGCCGTGTCGCCGGGGTCATACGTCGCTTCCCCGCGACATCCCGCCGCTGCCGTGCTTTCCCTACTATGGTGCATCGAAACCCATAGGTGCCAGACGTGCCCATCAGATTGAGCGATAGTGCGGAAGCCGCTTCGAGCAAAACGCTCGCGGCCTTGGCGCAGGTCATTCGCGCGCTGGCGCCGGAAGTTTGCAGTGTGTCGTTCCACGATTTCGCCGCCGATACGTTGTGGTTGAGCGAGGATTTTCTGCTGCCCGAGGACCATCGATTGGTCGAGGACTCGCTGTCGGACACCTCCGAGGGAACCTCGGAAATGACCTTCGGCTCGCAGGACGGCGGGCGTTACGCCGTCGCCATTCCGGTGCGCGACTCGAGTGGCGGCGTCAACGGAGCGGTGCGCTTGAGCATCGACTCGCAAGTCGTAGATGCCCGCACGGGCGAACCCCTGGAGTTGCGTCTGGCTCCGGTATTGGCGTGTCTGGCCGCCGAATTCGAGCGGCGCGGCGTGCTGCCGTCTTTGCCGAGCGAGGATCAGGCGCAGCTCGCGCAGATCGAAAATGCGCTCAACGCCGAGCGCTTCGAACTGTTCTTGCAGCCCATCTGTTCGCTGCGCGAGGTGGAAGGGCTGGCGCATTACGAGGTCTTGCTGCGTCTGCGCACGTCGGATGGCCGGCTGCTCGAACCCGGCTCATTCCTGCGCGCCGCGGCGGACCGCCACCTCATGCCGGCGATCGACCGTTGGGTGGTGCGCACGCTGCTGGTGTGGCTGGTCAACAACCGCAAACTATGGGCGCGGGTGCCGGTGGTCTTTTCCATCAACCTGGCTCCGCAATCCATGACGGATGCCAACTTCATCAGCTACGTGGAATCCTGCGTCCTCAAGAGCGGCTTGCCGCCGCAGGCGCTGTGTTTCGAAATCACGGAACGCTTCGCGTCCTCCGGCAATATCAGCGTGGCCGAGTCCATGAAGCGCCTCGAGGCGTTGGGTTGCGAGGTGGCGCTGGATGACTTCGGCGGACACGCGCCGTCGTACGGGTATCTGCGCACGGTGCCGGCGCATTACTTCAAGATCGACAGTGCCCTGGTCGGGGCGGCGCCCACGGATCGGGTGGCGCGCGCGATGATTTCCGCGATCGTGCGGATGGCGGGCGATCTGGGCATCCGCACGGTGGCGGAGTCGGTGGAGCTCGATGCGGAGTTGCAGGCCGTGCGTTCGCTCGGCGTCGACTATGCTCAAGGCTTCCTGCTGGGCAAGCCGCGGTCGCTGACGGGCTACGATTTCGAGGGCGGCGCGGCGAACTAGTCTCTCGGAACCAAATCTCGCGTTACCGGTCCATTATCGAGCGTCTGATTGCGGTAACACGAGCGAATCGAAGGGCATGGATCAGCCACGGGTCTGGAGCCTTCCGCGATACGTCACTCTACTTGTAGTGCTGGCGCTGCATCTGGCTGTGTTGGCGGCGCTGGTGATGGGCTCGCGATCTCAGCAGGCCTCTCAGTCGGCAAATGACTCGGTTGAACTGCTGTTCTTGCCGCCGCCGCCCTATCCCAAGGTACGCGCCGAGAATTTCCTGCCGCGACGCTTGAGCGGCGACACGGCCATCACCGTCGCGCCGCCCGTGCTCGATTCAGCGCTGCCTTCCGGGTCCTCGCCCGCGTCGGGTACCGAGGGCAATGGGTCGGGGTCGGGGGTGGATTGGGCGGCCGAAGCGCGCCGCGCCGTACGGGCATTCGACATTCGCAGCCATGAGTCTCCGCGCAACAGCAGCGTCTCGGGGTCGCCCGCGGAGGAGCATTGGTGGCCGCGGGCGCGTCACCACCCGGGCGAGCAATTCAAGACCCCGAGCGGCGATTGGATCGTATGGATCAGTGCGAGCTGCTACCAGGTGGCGAGCTCGGCGGCGACGCCGGCGCTGGGCGCATTGCCGCCGCGGACCTTCTGTCCTGGGGAGGCCAACGCGCGCGGCGAAAAGACAGCCGCCACCAACTGAGCGTCAGGCGTTCTTGATTGGGCGCTACCAATTGGGATTCGGCAGTTCGCTGAACACTTCGCGAAGCGCCATGCCCCAGCGAGTGCGAATCATCCTGAAATACTCGTTGTCCATGTCGATGCTGATATGCGTGGCGAGCTTGTACTCGTCGCGCCGAATGAGGGCGAGGTCGAGCGGCGGACCGACGGACAGGTTGGAGCGGATGGTCGAATCCATGGATACCAGGGCGCATTTGGCGGCCTGCGCCAGGCTGCTGCTTCGGGACATGACCCGATCGATGATGGGTTTGCCGTACTTCGATTCGCCGATTTGAAAATAGGGCGTGTCCAGGGAGGATTCGATGAAATTCCCGGCGGAGTAGATATGAAACAGCCGCGGCTCTTCGCCCTTGATCTGGCCGCCCAAGATGAACGTGCCGTTGAATTCGTGCCCATGCTCATGCATCGATTCGCCGTCGCGTTCATGGATTTTGCGCAAGGCGTCGCCCACCACCCGGGCGGCATTGAACATGTTGGATGCTTGGTAGATGAGCGCCGGCTGCGCGGATCCTTGCGGGGACTCGTGCAACAAGTTGACCACCGCCTGAGTGATGGCGAGATTTCCCGCCGACAACAGCACGAAGATGCGGTCGTTCGCTTCCTGAAACGTCGCCATTTTGCGGAAAGTATTGATCTGGTCGACGCCGGCATTGGTCCGCGAATCGGACAGCATCACGAGCCCTGTGTCGACCAGCAAGCCGACGCAGTAAGTCATTGCTGCGCCGACTCCGCAACGACGACGTTGGCCTCCATCTTTTCGCCGCCGCCTCCCTGGCGCACGCCGCGTACCGGCGCCGCATCCAGATAGTCGCGCCCCACGGCCAGCCGGCAGTAGGTGCGTATGGCGGGCCGCTTGTGGGTCACGTCCATGCTCTGCCAGCCTATTTCGGAGCCCAACCAGATGTCGACCCAGGCATGGCTCGCGGCTTCGGTCTTGTCGCCGGTGTAGAGATACCCGCTGACGTAGCGCGCCGGCATGCCGACCGCGCGGGCCGAGGCAATGAACACGTGCGCATGATCCTGACAAACGCCTTCGCCGCTCTTGAATGCCACGGCGGCGCTGTCCTGCACGTCGCTGGTACCGGACTTGTAGCGCACCGCGTCGCAGACCGCATCCGCCAGGACTTGCGCGCGCGACCGCGGGTCGGTGACGGGCTGCAGGGTGCTCTGCGCAAATGCCCGCAATTCGTCGCTGGGCGCGGTCAGCGGAGTCGGGGCGAGGTAGGCGAGCGGCGAGAGGGGTCCGTCGTCCTGCCGCCCCTCGGCGTCGGCGGTTTCGACCACGCCGCGCACCACGATTTGAATTTCACGGTGCGGCTCCTCGATGGTGAGCAGATGTGAAATATTGCCATAGGCATCCACTTGCTCGAGCCGCCGCCCGGGGGCGGTGATGGTCCACGACAGGGCCCGCTGGCTCAAGTCGCGGCGCGGCGTCAGATGCAGACTCTGTACGCTGTATTTGACGGGCCGTTCGTAACGGTAACGAGTCTCATGCCGAATGTGCATCTGCATACGCTAGGCCTCCGC
This sequence comes from Steroidobacteraceae bacterium, assembly GCA_035314705.1. Classification (GTDB taxonomy): domain Bacteria; phylum Pseudomonadota; class Gammaproteobacteria; order Steroidobacterales; family Steroidobacteraceae; genus Bog-1198. Next base: position 37,894 of record DATFZF010000093.1, read on the forward strand.
CGGGGGTAACAAGAAATCCGATGCGATGCGATCGCCGAGATCGCCCAGCCTTGCCAGGAACTGTTCGAGAAAGCGCGGCAGGCCGCCCGAGATGATCTCCTCCATCCGCGTGAAGTGCAGCATGGCATGCATTTCGCCGGCGCGACGCTCTGTTTCCGCGGAATGCTCGTTCGAAACTGCCTTGAGGTTATGGTAGACCTCCTTGCAGCAGCGCAGCAGCGAGCGCGGCATGTCATCGCGCAGGATCAGGAGCTGCGCCACTTTGGACGGCGTGATCACGTCGCGGTAGACGCGCCGATAGATCTCGAATGCCGAGAGCGCGCGCAACAGCACGCTCCACTCGTAAGGGTCGGGCACGCCGCCGGCGTCGGCGCCGGGAATGAGGTCGCTCTGATGCGCCGTGAGAATGCGGGCGGTGCTGTCGGCGCGCTCGAGAAACGTGCCGATGCGTGTGAAGTGAAATGCCTCGTCGCGCATCATGGTGCCTATGGTGACCCCGCGCGTCAGGTGGGAGCGCTCCTTGACCCACTCGACGAACTGCCCGATGTCGGGCCGCGATTTACGGAGCGTTGCGAGCGAGCGGGTTTCGAGCCAGGTCGAGTTCAGAGTTTCCCAGAGTTCCGAGGTCAAGGAGCCGCGCACGGCGCGGGCGTTCTCGCGTGCGACCCGCAAGCAGCTGAAGATGCTGCCGCTGTAATCGCGATCGAGACTCACGAACTCGAATACCGCCCGCGGCTCGATGACTTCATGCCGCTCCTTGTAGGCTTTTTCCATGTGCAGCGCCGTCATGGTCGCGCTCAAGGACTGCGCCAGGGTATCTCCCGAGTGCGGCAGCAGCGACATCCGATAATGCGCATCGACCAGGCGCGCCAGGCTCTCCGCGCGTTCGATGTAGCGCGACATCCAGTACAGGTGATCGGCGGTGCGGCTGAGCATTAGGCAGTCCGAGTGAGCATTAGGCGGTCCGAGTGAGCATTAGGCAGTCCGAGTGAGCACTAGGTTCGAGCGAGCATCTAAGTTTCCAGCACCCAGGTGTCCTTGGTGCCGCCGCCTTGGGAAGAATTGACGACCAACGAACCCTCGCGCAGCGCGACGCGGGTGAGGCCGCCCGGGACGATGGTCACGTCCCGGCCCGACAGCACGAAGGGGCGCAAATCGATATGGCGGGGCGCCAGGCCCTTGGCGGCAAAGGTCGGACAGGTCGACAGCGCGAGGGTCGGCTGCGCGATGTAGCGTTCGGGCGTGGCGATGATTTGCTTGCGAAACATCTCGATTTCCGCTTTGGTCGCGGCGGGGCCAATCAGCATGCCATAGCCGCCGGCACCGTGAACCTCCTTGACCACGAGCTCAGACAAATGGGCGAGCACGTACTCCTTATCCTCTTTGCGCCGCAGCATCCAGGTGTGCACATTGCCGATGATGGGCGACTGGCCGAGGTAGAAGCGGATCATCTCGGGCACGTAGGGGTAGATCGACTTGTCGTCGGCGACGCCGGTGCCGATGGCGTTGGCAATGGTGATGCGCCCGGCGCGGTAGGCGGTCAGGAGGCCGGGCACGCCGAGCATGGAGTCGGGCCGAAACACCAGGGGATCCAGGAAATCGTCGTCGATGCGGCGGTAGATCACATCGACGCGCTGCGGTCCTTGGGTGGTGCGCATGAACACCGCCTCGTCACGGACGAAGAGGTCCTGCCCCTCCACCAGTTCGATGCCCATCTGCTGGGCCAAGAAGGCGTGTTCGAAATAGGCGCTGTTGTGGGCGCCCGCGGTCAATAGAACCACGGTGGGATCGGCGACGCCGGTGGGCGCGACGCTGCGCAAATTGTCGAGCAATACATCGGGGTAGTGGTCGACCGGAGCGATACGGTGTTCGGAGAAGAGCTCCGGGAACAGGCGCATCATCATCTTGCGGTTCTCGAGCATGTACGAGACCCCGGAAGGGACGCGCAGGTTGTCTTCGAGGACGAGGAATTCGCCGGCGTCGTCGCGCACGATGTCGATGCCGGCAATGTGGGCGTAGATGCCCCCGGGCACGTCGACGCCTTGCATCTCAGGGCGGTATTGAGAGTTGCAGAGAACCTGTTCAGCGGGAATCACGCCCGCCTTGAGAATCTGTTGGTCGTGGTAAATGTCGTGGATGAAGGCGTTGAGCGCGCGCACTCGCTGCTTCAGGCCCCCTTCGAGCCGGACCCACTCTTCCCGCGGCAGGACGCGCGGCACGATATCGAAGGGGATGAGGCGCTCGGCGCCTTCTTCCTGGCCGTACACGGCAAAGGTGATGCCCACGCGATGAAACAGCGCGTCCGCCTCGGCGCGTTTTTGCGACAATAGTTCTCCCGGCTGCAGCTCGAGCCATTGCGCATATCGCAGGTAGTGCGGCCGCGCCGCACCGTCGCCCAAGAACATTTCGTTATACGGTTTGCTGGACAAAAACCCCCCTCGTGCGGATGTTGAGCGAATTCCATGCCAAGCTGGGGCGCTCGTACCCAATCATGTACTTAGAGCTATTGCGCCGCAATCGCGCACCAATACGTCGCATGATTTCTTAGGGCCGGCGCCCCTTTGGTGCGCTACACACCCAAATGCTGCGCCAGCGCATTGGCTGCCGCCACGCTCGGGTCGCCGGCAAAGCGCACCGGAAAATCGGCGAGCAGGATTCGCGCCACCCGCGGCACCCCGCCGCCGCCCGCGGCGATGCGTGCTATTTGCAGCGTGGCGGCGGCAGACTTGGGGCGAAAAGCAGGATCCTCGGCCAGACGCCGGGCCACGACGTCGAGCGCTTCGCCGCTGCGCTTGAGGGTGAGCAACCGGTCGACATAGTCCTCGGTGAGGCGGGTCACGTAGCGGGGGTCGTCCCAGGCGGCGACCCGGCCGCACAGCCAGCGGTAGTCATCGGGCGCGTGGCCGCGCGCCTCGAGCCAGGTTTGCAATTGCTGCCAGGCCTTGGCGTGCGAGCCCGCGCGCATTTGACCGTAGGCTTCCATCACTTCCTTGTCGCTTTGGCGCAGCTCTTGCGCCTGCAGGCGCTCTTGGGTGCGTTCGGGCGAAGCCCATGTCTCCAGCCCCAGCTCATGACGGCGCTCATACAGTGCGCCGCCCAGAACGCTGAATATCGAAAGAGTGCAAAACATGAAAATGGCAATTTGCAGAGGCAACCACGGTTCCCATCTTGCCAGCAACCCTATAAGTAATGAGTAGCCGCCGATGACTGCGAGAACGAGGGCATACATTGGACCCAAGTGCCAGACCATGCGTATCCAGGCCACGGGGTATGCCGCCTTGAAAACATTTCCCTCGAGCCCGAGGATGGCCACCGAGGCCGGCAGCAGCAGCGCCGCCACGACGGCGATGGCGATCGCTGCCGGCGATCCGAGCATGACTTGCGCGAATTTCACAGCGGCATAAATCAGGCCTAAGATCGCGAGCTGGGCGAGCGGGCGCTGCTCATCGAAGGGATTCAACATTTGGATGTCGAGGGTCGGTGGTTCGTCGAAGCCGCGCACGGTGTGATCAAACAAGATATATGCGTACTTGAAGAACCAGGACGTAATGATCAGGGCCAATGGAATGCCCAACAGTCCGGCTTTGGTGGCGAGGGTGAGAACGAGGGCGAACACGATGACGACGCCGGCGGCTCCGCCGCGGGTGGGGCGGAGGAGGTGGCGGATGATCTTTGTGTTAGAGCGTATGGCTTTCGACAATGATGTTGTGACGCATCTTATATAGATCGTTTGAGGGCAATCTGATTTGCCGACTCATTCCCGCGGACTGAATGCTCGATGGTACGACACAGTGCCGTCGCTAGTCGGTGCCAATTACGATGCATCTTTCCAATACAAATGTTTTGAATACGTATGATTCAGCGGTGTAATCTCGGCGCCGCCCAAATTCTGTTTGACTAGTCGTCGAGCGGTATAAAAATAGACGGGAATGATTGGGTAGTCGTTTAGTAGTACTTCTTCAGATCGCTGCAGCAACAGGATTCGCTCATTGGGATTTGGTTCGATTCGGGCGGCGTCTATTAGCCTGTTGAATTCGGAACCCATATAACCAGGATCGTTTTGGCTGCTATCCCGGGAGAAGACTTCAAGGAAACTCGCTGCGTCATCGTATTCCGCGTACCAACCTAGGCGAGCGACATCCCATCGACCGCGATCCTTTCTACCCGCCAGGAATACTCGAAACTCGTCACTAACGAGGTCGGTAACGACGCCGAGATTCTGCTTCCAGCTGGCAGCTATTGCGATCATGATTCGTTGAATGCTCTCATTGGTATTGAAATACAGTGTTAGATGCAGTGGCTTTTTTTCTGAATATCCAGAATTCGTGAACAGGGTTCGCGCATACGTTAGTTGGTGTTCGCGCGTCCATAGGGACCAAGGGTACACGGGAGACTTGTACTCCCGGACACCCTTCGCAACAAAAGTATAAGCAGGCGTCACTCCGACCTGGACGTATTTCGAGATGAAATCTCTATCAACAGCCATAGAGAGTGCCTGGCGAAGATCCCGATGGTCGCGTAGCGGCGGCTCGGAGACATCCAGAGCAAGGTATAGCGTTCCCAAAATTGGTGCCGTTTGTATTTCGGCGCCGTACTTTTGAGTGATTCGTTCAAGATCTGGCGCAGCGATTGTTGAGGTCATATCTATTTGCCCTGCGACATATTCCCGTACCTCGGTCGCTTCGGACTCTGCGTTGACGTATCTAACACGTTCGATCAATACGTCCGATGCGTTCCAATAATTTGGATTTCGCGCCAACTCAATAAATGAGCCTGGGACCCTGCTTACTAATGTGTAAGCGCCGTTGCACACCTTCATTTTATTATCATCAGCGGATCCCCGAGTTCCAGGATTCACATTTGCGCCAATATGTGCAGGTGCAGCGATAGGCTGCGAGAGAATTTCCAAAACAAACGGAGCCGGATGCTCAAGCTCGATGCGCACGTAAGATTCGCCAATCGCGGATACTCCGAGCTCTGTGACTCCTTTTCGACCCGCAATGACGTCGCTTGCGCCTTTAATAATTGCCAACGACTCAGCGGATCCTGAAGCGGTCTGGGGATCGACGGCACGCCGTAGCCCTTGGACGAATTCGGCCGCGACGGTCCGATCGCCGTTTGACCATTTGGCATCTGGCCGAAGCAGAAACGTGTAGATGGTGCCGGTCTTATCTACAGTCCAAGATTCCGCAGCGCCCGGCACGATTTGCCCGTTTCGATCTTCCGCAGTGAGACCCTCATAAAGATCGCGCAAAACTGGAAACGAAAAAGTGTCGTCGCCAAGCTGAGGATCTAAGGTACGGGGTTCGCCGGGCAACCCTCGCCTAAGCATATGGACTTCGTTTAACTTAACGCTCTGGCCTCCCACCGAGTTGCCTTGACCGTTTTGACCGTTGCCGCCACACCCCGCCACGCACGTTATGACAGCCAAAATCATACCGCAGCGCAACAAAATCCATGTGGATTCAGGTGCTTGTCGACGCGTCATCCGAGCAACACCAGTGATTTCATAGGCTTGTTGCATACATTTTCAAAGTTTTGACATAAGCTTTGAGACCCCGAATTAAGAGAAAACACCAATTTGTCTTCGAAATGTGTGAAATCGTTCACAAATGCCGGATAATGTAAAAACCGCACTATCGATATCGCTTGTGCGGCTACTTAGGCCGTTGGTGAGGATTATGTTGCGTGAAGGTCTTACATATTCTCATTTTGCTGCTATCGCACAAATGGCGTTTGTGGAGTCGGCTGCCAAAGATTTTGTGGGGAAGGGGACTAAGTCGTCTGCCTCATCTGTGTGTGCGCTGACCGGTATGACCCTCCCCGAAGTCATGAGCGTGCTGGTCGAGCAGGAGCGATTCGATTCAAGTGAACTTCTTGAGGTGTCGAATCCGTTCGCTCGAGTGTTGCATGGCTGGCACAACGATCGGGATTACGTTGGTCCATACGGATTTCCAGTGGATTTGCCGTTCGAGGGTAGTCCGTTGAGTTTTACCAACTTGACGACGCGCCACGCTAGGGGCGTATCGCCTGAGGTTGTGTTGAAAGAACTCAGGCGGGTCGGCGCGGTGACAGAAGTTGGCTTCAACGTTTGGAAGCCATTGAAGCAAGAATACATCGAACCGAGCCTCTCACCTGAAAACCTCGGACGAATGGCAAGTCTGGTCGAATCGCTGCTGTCAACGTTAGAAAACAACACTCGTGGCAAGAGGGACGGCACGGATTTATTTGAAAGAACGATGATCGTTGATGCACCGCTCACCAGCGCTCAATTACTTGAGTTGCAGGGATATCTAAAGGTTTTTGGCGGCCAGTTTTTGCAGCGAGTCGACACTTTTGCGGCCGTCGATCTGCAAGAAAAAATGGGTGTTAAGGCTGGCGAGGTAGCGAATATCCGCGCCGGTCTGCAGTGCTTTTTATACGTTGAGTCACCTCCCGACGATACGCGATTGCGGGAAGTAATTGAATTTACAACGCCAATACATTGACTTGAATTCACGTTGAAGGGGATGGGGATGAATAACAGGAAGTTAGGGATAACTAGTGCAATGGTAATTTGCGCGACGGCAACGGTATGTTGTGCGGTAGCGACACCTGCCAGGGCGGAGGTTACGGCAGCACAACTTAAAAATACGTACGGCGCGGAGCTGCAGGTATTGGGCGGCGTTGAAGGTATAGACCTGGCGCGTGGCGTGCTGGTCGTAGCTGGGCAGCATGTCTCGATCGCCAAGGACACCGCGTTTTTGTACAACGGTGTTTCCGTAGAGGATCACGCCCGCGCGCTTAGCATGATACAGACCGGCGATCTGCTTGCGGTTTTCGGTCGAATCGACGAACCGGTACTCTCTGTTAGTCGACTTAGTGAAGCATATGTTGCTGGCGCAACAACTGTATTTGTAAAGGCCAGAGTACTGTCGGTCCAGCAATCATTAGGCCGGGCAAAGGTTGATGGGTTAAGTGTTGACCTAACTCCCGCTATGGCGGACCCGCAGTTTGACAAGGTTGAGCCAGGACAAGTTATTGAAGCTGTAGGTATCCGGCCGACGGCCGGTGGACTTTTGCTCGCCACCAATGTCTCTCCTCGTTCTATCGTAGGTACTTCGTCAATAGTGGGGACCTCGTCAATTGTTGGAACGTCGTCGATCGTCGGTACGTCATCGGCCGAGCCGCGGTCGATTGTCGGAACCTCATCGATCGTTGGCACGTCGTCCGCCAATCCAAGGTCCATTGTGGGTACTTCGTCGATTGTTGGAACATCTTCAATCGTTGGTACGTCGTCGGCCGAGCCGCGGTCGATTGTCGGAACCTCATCAATCGTTGGTACGTCGTTTACCGCGCCCAGGTTCAGGTCCATTGTGGGTACTTCGTCGATTGTTGGAACATCGTCAATTGTTGGTACGTCGTCGGCTGAGCCGCGGTCGATCGTTGGCACCTCATCGATCGTTGGCACCTCGTCGGTCGCGCCAAGGTCCATTGTGGGCACTTCATCGATTGTTGGAACATCGTCAATTGTTGGCACGTCATCGGCTGAGCCGCGGTCGATTGTTGGCACCTCGTCGGCCGCGCCAAGGTCCATTGTGGGCACTTCATCGATTGTTGGAACATCCTCAATCGTTGGTACGTCGTCGGCCGAACCGCGGTCAATTGTCGGAACCTCATCGATTGTTGGCACCTCGTTGGCCGCGCCAAGGTCCATTGTGGGCACTTCATCGATTGTTGGAACATCCTCAATCGTTGGTACGTCGTCGGCCGAACCGCGGTCAATTGTCGGAACCTCATCGATTGTTGGCAC
>DATFZF010000094.1:0-2419 GCA_035314705.1 Steroidobacteraceae bacterium
ACACGCCGATGTTGTCCAATCCCAAGAATCCGCCCTGAAAGATATTGCGGCCCGAATTGTCCTTGCGATTCACCCACCAGGTGAAGTTCAGCATCAGCTTGTGGAACACGCGCTCGAGAAATTCCAGATCGCCCTGGCCGCCGTTCTGCTTGCGGTCGATTTGATAGACGCGCCAGGCGGCCCAGGCGTGCACCGGCGGGTTGACGTCGCTGAACGCCCACTCGTAGGCCGGAACTTGGCCGTTGGGGTGCATGTACCATTCGCGCGTCAGCAGCACCAGCTGATGCTTGGCGAACTCGGCATCGATCAAGGCGAAGGGGATGCAATGGAAGGCCAAATCCCAGGAGGCGTACCAGGGATATTCCCATTTGTCCGGCATGGACAGAATGTCGGCATTGTTGAGGTTGCGCCATTCGGCATTGCGGCCGTGCAGCCGGACTTCAGGCGGCGTCGGTTGCCCAGGATCGCCCTTGAGCCAGCGCGGAATGTCCAGGCGATAGTACTGCTTGCTCCAGATCAGCCCGGCGAACGCCTGGCGCTGGACGATGCGCTCGTCCGCCGAGGTCATGTTTTTTTGCAGGTCGGCGTAGAACTGATCGGCTTCGGCGCGCCGCAGCGACAGCAGCTCATCGAAATCCTCGAACGGTGCGGGCATGGAGCGCCGCGTGAGGCGCAGCCGATATTCCTGTTTGGCTTGGGCCCCGATGGTGGATTGAAACCACACGCCCGCCTTGGTGCCGCTGCGCGCGGGATTCACCGCGCCCACCTGCCCGCCGACGATGCGCTCATGAAAGCCGTCCTTGAAGTAGCCGGCAGTGCCCAAGTTCCAGAGCCGCGGCGCATTGGTTTCGTTCTCGGTGAACAGAAGCTCCGCGCTGCCCTCGGCGTACAGGCGGCTCACGCCCAGCGAGGCGGGTTCGATGGCCACCGCGCCGCCGACCTCGCGCAAGCTGGGTTTTGCCGCACCCGACTCCCACGTCCAGGTGTTGCGCAGGACCAGCTGCGGTATGAGATGCAGCGGCGCGGGTGCGCCGCCGCGATTCCACACCGTGACCTTCATCAGAATATCGCCGGGCTCGGCCTGGGCGTACTCGACGAACACGTCGAAGTAGCGATTGTCCGCGAACACCCCCGTGTCCAGGAGCTCGTACTCCGGAACGTCCGTGCCGCGGCGCGCGTTTTCGGCCACCAGATCCGCGTAGGGGAAGGCGCGCTGCGGATATTTGTAGAGCATCCGCAAATACGAATGCGTGGGGGTGGCATCCAGATAGAAATAATGCTCCTTGACGTCCTCGCCGTGATTGCCCTCGGCGTTGGTCAGGCCGAAGAGGCGCTCCTTCAAAATCGGATCATTGCCGTTCCACATCCCTAACGACAGGCACACCCATTGGTCGGCATCGGACATGCCGGCGATGCCGTCCTCGCCCCAGCGATAGGCGCGGCTGCGCGCGTGCTCGTGCGGGAAGTATTCCCAGGCCGTGCCGCCCGCGCTGTAGTCCTCGCGCACCGTGCCCCACTGGCGCTCGCTCACATAGGGTCCCCAGTGATGCCAGCCGTCGCGGCCGGGAACATTGGCGAGCAGGCGCTCGCGCTCGGTATTCATGCCATGTCCTTATTGTTTCGAGATCTCGCGCTCGAGATCAATCCAAGCACGCAGTATCTCAGCGACGCTCCAGGCCTGCGCGAAGCAGCCGCGCGCACTGTGAGGCGCGTCACCATCAAAGATCTCGCTCACCGTGCCCAAACAGGCGCATTCCAAGTGCTGCCCGATGGGTTCCAAAAAGGACTGCGCCAGGCGTGCATCGCCATACACCCGATAGTGGGCGCGGGAATAGGGCCCGAGCAGCCAGGCCCACACCGTGCCCATGTGATACGCGGCGTCGCGCTGCGCGGGGCCGCCCAAGTAGCGGCCGGCAAACCCCAAGTCCTTCGGGCTCAAGCTGCGCAGTCCGTGGCTGGTCAGAAGTTCGCGGCCGCAGCAATCGACCACGGCGCGCATCTGCTCGGGCGGTAACGCCGAGTAGGGCAGGGAGACCGCGAAGATTTGATTGGGGCGTATGCGCGCATCGCGAGCGCCGCGCGCGGCGTTCTGTGCACCGTCCTCGGCATCGAGCACATCGTACAGGCAGGAGCGCTCGGGGTTCCAGAAACGGCTGAAACTCGAGGCGGCGCGCGCCAATAGGGATTCGCAATAGCGCTGCTCGCTGCCATTGCGCAGCTGTGCGCCCAAGCGGGCGGCGACATCCAGCGCATTCAGCCACAATGCATTGATTTCCACCGGCTTGCCGATCCGCGGAGTGAACACTTGATCGCCGTGCTTGGCGTCCATCCAGGTGAGCTGCGTCCCGCGCTCGCCCGCCTGCAGCAGGCCGTCGGCGGGATCGACGCGAATTCCATAGCGCGTGCCCTGCGCATGCTG
>DATFZF010000095.1:0-65201 GCA_035314705.1 Steroidobacteraceae bacterium
ATTCGCCGCCGCCTATGATTTTAACCCTATGATTTTGGCTGCGAATCCTACCACCCGTCGCATATGGTAGGATTCGCAGCCAAAATCATAGGGTTAAAATCATAGGCGGCGGCGAATTGCGCAATGGATGAACGACCTACCGATCTGTCAGTACTCCGCACCTTTTCGCCGCTCGACGGCTTGAAGGCGGAGAACCTGCACGCGCTCGCCCGCAAGACCACCATCCGCGAATTGAACGCCGGACGCATCCTTTTCAAGGAAGGCGACACGGATAAGCGCACCTTTTATCTGGTCTCCGGCAACGTCGAACTGCGTGCGGATGACAAGCTCATCGGCACCATACGCGCCGGCACTCCCGAGGCGCGCGCCGCGCTCGCCCCCGGCCTGCCGCGAAAGTTCACCGCGCGGGCGGCGGCGGATCTCGAATACATCATGATCGACAGCGATTTGCTCGACGTGCTGCTGACCTGGGACCAGACCGGCCAGTACGAAGTCGCGGAATTGCGCGGCGACGGCCTCGATGTGACGGGCGACTGGATGACCACGCTGCTGCAGACCAAGGCGTTTCACCGCATCCCGCCCGCGAACATCCAGGCGATTTTCATGCGCATGCAGCGGATCAACTATCGCCTGGGCGATATCGTCATCAAGCAGGGAACCGAAGGCGATTATTTCTACGTCGTCGTGGCGGGTAAATGCGTGGTGACGCGCGAGACGCCGCTGAACAAGGAAGGCATCAAGCTGGCCGAGTTGGGTCCGGGCGACAGCTTCGGCGAGGAAGCATTGATCGCCGAGGCGAAGCGCAATGCGACGGTGACCATGTCCACCGAAGGCACCCTGATGCGCCTCGGCAAGAACGATTTTCAGACCCTGCTCAACGAACCCTTGTTGCAATGGGTGGAACACGACAAGGCCAAGGAAATCGTCGCCAAGGGCGGCAAATGGCTCGACGTGCGGCTGCCCAGCGAATTCCAGAACTTCCGCATCGACGGTTCGATCAATATTCCGCTGTATTTCATCCGCCTGAAGCTCAACGCCCTGGACAAGAACACCCAGTACGTCGTGTGCTGCGACACGGGCCGCCGCAGCTCCGCGGCCGCGTATATATTGAGCGAGCGCGGATTCGAAGCGTATGTGCTGAAAGGCGGGCTCGCCGCCACCGAAGCGGCCCGCTCGCACAGGAGTTAGGGCCCCTCGCGCGTCGCGGCGCCGGCGCCGCTACATGGTATGCGTGGGCTTGTCCCCGCCGAGCGCACCGGCGAGATAGTTTTCGATCTTCTTCTGAGTGTTGCCGCGGTCTTGATCGCTGAACTGCACGCCGATACCGGCGGTGCGCTTGCCTTGAGCGCCCTTGGGCGTCATCCAGATCACCCGGCCGGCGACCGGGAGCTTCTCTTCTTCGCCCATCAAATTCAGCAGCATGAACACTTCGTCGCCCAAGCGATAATTGCTGTTCGTCGGAATGAACAAGCCGCCGTTCTTCACGAAAGGCATATAGGCGAGATACAGCGCGCTCTTATCCTTGATGGTAAGCGTCAGCAAACCCGGTTTGTTACTTGGACTTCGCAATTCCTGCCATTCCCGAAAATAGACTCTATTCCGCCAGCGCGGATCGGCCACCGAGCAGCAAGGCCTCCAGCGCGAGTTGTTGATTCATGCCGGTCGAAGCGAAACGCCTCAAGTCACGGGCGGCGTCCAGCAGTTCGAATAGGGCTCTTATCTTGGCCTTAAGTAAAGCGGCAGGCAAGCGGACGGGTTCCGCACTTTGACGCGAAGCGGCAGCACCGACCCATGCATGTACGCGCTGTGTGATCCAGTTCTCAAGCCAAGTGATACGCAGTCCCGGGTTGGATCGCATCCAGCGTTCCGCCAGCAACGTCACGTCCACGGCGCCGGCGCTCAATTGGCTCAAGGACTCGCGCATGTCCGCATCGAGCGCCGCGATTCCCGAGGCATCCAATTCCATGGCCAGCAGGGGCGCGCCGCCGGCGAGTTCCAAGGCGGCTTCCCAGGAATGCGCCGCCCCCGCGGCGGTGCCGCGGCTCGCGGCGGTACCGCGGCTCGCCGGGTCGGCCGCGGACGCGTCTTTGGCCGCGGGCGCGCCGTCCGCGTGCGTCTTCAGCCAGGCGATGGCGGCATCCTTCGCCGGCGGCTGCAAGGTCATGCGCAAACAGCGGCTGGCGATGGTCGCCGGCAAGCGATGGCTGGGCTGCGCAATGATGATCAATACGGTGTCGTCGGTCGGCTCCTCCAGCGTCTTCAAGAAAGCGTTGGCGCCGTTGGCATTGAGCGACTCGGCGCCCTCGATGACGCCCACCTTGTAGCCGCCTCGATAGCTCTTGAGCGCGAGGGACCCGATCAGCTCGCGCACCTGATCGACCTTGATTTGGCGCGCATCCTCCTCGAGACGCACCCGGTACGAATCGGGATGAGTGTCCGCCCCCAGCAGCCGGCAGGATGGGCACACGCCGCACGGGCGGTCCTTAGGCGACTCGCACAACGCCAGAGCGGTGGTCCAATCCGCCAGTTGTTCCGCTCCAAGCCCCGGCATCGACAGCAGCAACAAAGAATGCGGCAGCCGTTGCGCGGCGTGCGCGTCGCGCAGGCGCTGCTGCGCGCCCTGCAGCCAGGGCAAGGAGTCGGCTCTCAAGAAATCCATGATCTCGCCTTCAGCAGATCGAGGATTCGCGCGGCGACCAGATCGACGGATTGACCGGCATCGATCGCCGCGATCCGATCCGGTTCCGCGGCGGCGCGCGCCAGATATGCCGCGCGGACACGCTCGAAAAATTCGGCCCGTTCGCTCTCGAAGCGATCCGCAGCGGCGCCGCCGCCGCGCAGCTTCGCCCGCTGCAAAGCCTGCTCCACCGGCGCATCCAGCAATACGGTCAAATCGGGGCGGCGCGCGCCCTGCACCATGCTTTCCAGCTGCCGGATGGTGTCGATGCTCAAGCGGCGGCCGCCCCCCTGATAGGCATAGGTGGCATCGGTGAAGCGATCGCACACCACCCATCGGCCGGCGCTCAAGTGAGGCTCGATGTGGTTGGTCAAATGCACGGACCGCGCCGCGAACATGAGCAGCAGCTCGGCGGTCGGCGGCATGGATTCGCCGCGCGCATTATCCAACACGATCTCGCGGATTCTCTCGGCCAGGGGCGTGCCTCCGGGTTCGCGCGTCACGACATGGGCGATACCGCGATTGCTCAAGGCCGCCGACAGCCGCGCCACTTGCGTCGTCTTGCCGACGCCCTCGATCCCCTCGAGCGTCAAGAATCGCCCCGGTACCGCGCTCATCGCACGCTCATCCCCGCCGCCTTCTGCCGCAGATGCGCCAGATAGGAGGCCACGGCCGCGTTGTGCTGCTCGAGCGTTGCGGAGAACACGTGACTTCCGTCGCCCTTGGGCGACGCGACGAAATAGATCGCATCTGTTTTTTCCGGATGTGCGGTGGCACGAATGACGGCGGCGCTGGCCAAGGCGATGGGCGTGGGCGGCAGCCCGGTGCGGGTATAGGTGTTGTAGGGACCGTCGGTGCGCAGGTCCACCGAGTGCAGGTCCCCGTCGTAGCGGTCCCCCAACCCGTAGATCACCGTGGGATCGGCCTGCAGCCGCATCCCCAGGCCCAAGCGATGCAGATATAAACCGGCGATGCGCCCCAGCTCTTGCGGCAGGCCGCTCTCCTTTTCGACGATCGAGGCCATGATCAAGAGTTCGCGGGAGCTTTGCAGCGGCAGGCCCGGATCACGGTCCATCCAATCGGACTCCAACTCCCGGGTCAGCGCCGCGTGCGCCTGCCGCAGCAGCTCGATGTCGGTCGTGCCGCCGATGAAGCGATAGGTCTCCGGCAGGAATTGGCCTTCCGGATCCAGTCCCGCGTACCCAAGTTTCTCCATGAGATTCGGCGCCTTGTCGGTCAAGGTGGAGATGATATCCGGATTGCGCCGCAGGGCACCCAGCATATCCTGCACCCGCCAGCCGTCGACGATGGTGAACGAATGCAGAAGCACCTGACCATTGACCATCTTCCACAGCAAATCGCGCGGCGTGATTCCCGGCTGAATTTCATACTCGCCCGCTTTGATATTCGGCGCGAGGCGGCGAACGCGGGCGAAAACGACCCAGGCCCGCGGGTTCGCGATCACGCCGCGCTCCGCCAATTCCGCTGCCACCCGCGCGAAGCTGGTCCCCGGGGCCACTTTGAATCGCACCGGCGCCGCGAGCCGCAGCGGCTCGTCGAGACTGCGCACACCGGACCAAATGATCGCGGCGCCGGCGGCGCCCAGCAGCAGAACGAAAAACACGATGGCGATGCGCCAGCCGCGGCTCACAAGGTATCCAGCCGCAATCGAAGCTGATTCGCGGTCTCGAACGCGGTGCGCCGCAGCCGCTCCCTGCCCCGCTCCACCACCGCGACCGATCTCAATCCGACGACGGCATTACTCATGAACACCTCCTCGGCGTCCTGCAATTCCCGCCATCCAATGCGGCATTCGACCGCGCAAAGCCCAAGCTGACCAGCCGTTTCCAACACCCAGCGGCGCATCACGCCGGCCACGCCGCAACGATCCAGCAACGGGGTCATCAGCCGGGTTCCACGCCTGAGAAACAAGTTCGACATCGTACCGCAGACGATGTTCTCGTCCACGTCCCGCATCAGACCCTCCCAGATGCGCGCATCGTTCCATTCGGCGCGGGCGACCACCGATTCCAGGCGATTGAGGGTTTTGAGACCGGCCAGCCGCGGGTTGAGCCCGAGCGGCGTCGCGCACAGACGGACTCGCGCCGGCGGCGCTGCGCCTGCCGCCGCGGGTGGCAGGGGATGCAAGGTCAGAATTCGCGTGCATCGCTCACGGCCCGTCGGCCGGTAACCGCGGGCCGATGACGCGCCCCGTGTGACGATCAGTTTCAAGACGCCGTCGCGGCGCAAGCCCGCGGTTCGTTCGAGTTCCCGGCGCAGGTTGCGAGGAGCGGGTCCCGAGATCTCGAGGCTGCGGCATCCCGCGAACAGCCGGTCGAGGTGATATTCCAGGAGACGCACCCGGCCGCCGCGCACCCGCATGGTTTCGAAGACCCCGTCGCCGTATTGCAAGCCGCGATCCCGGCAGTCGATCCTCGTGCTCTTCCGGCCGTTGATCCACGCGCTCAAGGCGGCGCTGCCAGCGCGCGCAACAAGCCTTCGGCCTTCGCGCGCGTCTCGGCCAATTCCTGCGCAGGGTTCGAATCCGCGACGATTCCGGCGCCGGCGCGAAACTTGAACAGCCCGCCCTGCGCGGTGATGGTGCGAATCAAGATGTTGAGGTCGCAGCTGCCGTCGCGGTTCAAATAACCGATGGACCCGGTATACGCCCCGCGCCCGACTCCTTCGAGCTCCGCGATGATTTCCATGCAGCGAACCTTGGGACACCCCGTTATCGTGCCGCCGGGGAACAGCGCGCGGATCACGCCGATGGGCGACACATCGGCGCGCAGCCGGCCGCTCACATTGGAAACGATGTGGTGCACGTGAGCATAGGTCTCGACGCTCATGTACTCGTCGACCCGCACCGAGCCGCCGGCGCACACTCTTCCCAGATCATTGCGCTCCAAGTCGATCAACATGACGTGTTCGGCACGTTCCTTCTCGTTCGCCAGGAGCGATTGGACCAGCGCCGCGTCGGCCTCCGGCGTGGCGCCGCGCGGCCGGGTTCCCGCGATCGGGCGGGTGGACACCGTGCCTGCCCGCACGGACACCAAACGCTCGGGCGAGGAACTCAACAGCGCAAAATCCCGATATTGCAGCAGTGCCGCGAACGGACTGGGATTGGTGGCGCGCAGCCGCTGGTAAATCCGCACGGGATCGACCTGGGGCGTCGCTCGACCCTGCCAACCCCTCGACAGATTGGCCTGGTACACGTCGCCGGCCGCAATGTACTCCAGAGCCCGGCGGACGGCGCCCATAAACGCCTCCGGTTCGTCCTCGTCGATTTTGAACACGGCACCGCGCACGCTCGGCGGCTCGCCCTGCCCCTGCGCGCGAGCCTCGAACTCGTCGAGCAAAGCCTCGTACCCGGGCTCGGCCACGAGCCATGCCTGGCCGGTCGCGCGATCGCGGATCCAGGCCGCCGGCGCCCGGATCGCCAAGGCGATCACCGGATCGGTGCTTTGCGGCAGCTGCAGCCGGGGTTCGATTTCCGCGGCCAGCTCATAGCCCAGATACAGCAGCCAGCCGCCCGTGAACGGCAGCGGCGATCCCACCTCGGCGGTGCGCAGCGCGCTCCACCAATTCTCCAGCGCGCCGAGAAACCCGTGCGTGCCCGCGTGGGGTCCGGATAGTCGAGCATCCGATCCGAGGCGCAAGCATTCGCCGCTGGCCATGGGGAGGATATCGAACCGGCTGCCGCTGCCGGCCGCGGCCGTTCCGGCACCGCTCTCGAGAAGCCCCGGATACGCCGCCGGAAACTTCTCGATGAGCGTCAGGGGCTCAAGATCGGCGGAAAATGAGCGAACCGTTGGTGCCACCGAATCCGAACGAATTGGAGAGGACGTATTCAAGCGACATTGGACGCGCGGTGTTGGGAACGTAATCGAGGTCGCAGCCCTCGCCGGGCTGCGCCAAATTGATGGTCGGCGGGGCGACTTGATCGCGCAACGCCAGCACCGAGAAGATCGCCTCGACGGCTCCGGCCGCGCCCAGCAAGTGGCCGGTCATCGATTTTGTGGAACTGACGGCCATTTTATCGGCCGCTGAGCCAAACGCGCGGCGGATGGCGGTCGTCTCCGCCCGATCGCCCAATTCGGTGGAGGTGGCGTGGGCATTGATGTACTGCACCTGGTCCGGATTCAAGCGGGCATCGGCGAGCGCCTTCACCATGGCCTTGCGCGCCCCTTCGCCATTCTCGGTCGGGGCGGTGACATGGTACGCATCGCCGCTCATTCCGAAACCGACCAGCTCGGCGTAAATCTTCGCCCCTCGGGCCTTGGCCTGCTCGTACTCCTCGAGCATCATCGCCCCGGCACCGTCGCCCATGACGAAGCCGTCACGGTCCTTGTCCCAGGGACGGCTGGCGCCCTGCGGATCGTCGTTCCGCTGCGACAGCGCCTTGGCTTGGGCAAAGCCGCTCATGCCGGTGACGCAGGTCGACATTTCCGATCCGCCGGCCAGCATCGCGTCCGCTTCGCCGTACTGAATGAGCCGCATCGCCAAACCGATGGCGTGGGTCGAGGTGGTGCAAGCCGTGGCGACGGCGAGATTCGGACCGGTGATATTGAAGGCGATCGACAGGTGTCCGCTGACCAAATTGATGATGCTGGCCGGAATGAAGAACGGCGACACTTTTTTCGGCGAATGAGTCTCGAGATACTTCTGATAAGTGATCTCGATCGACTCGAGCCCACCCATTCCGGAACCCATCAGCACGCCGATGCGCTCGGAATTCGCCTCCGTCACGGTCAAACCCGAATCGCGCATGGCCTGCATGCCGGCCACCACGCCGTACTGCATGAAGGCATCCATGCGGCGCGCGTCCTTCGTGCTCATGTAGGGCTCGAGATCCAGGTGCCGGATCTCGCCGCCGAAATGCGTCGGAAAGTTCGTGGTGTCGAAGCGTTCCACCGCCGCGATCCCGCTGCGCCCCGACAGGATCGAGGCCCACGCGCTCGAAACGTCGTTGCCCACCGGCGAGACGATTCCTAGTCCAGTAACAACGACGCGTCGTTTGCTCAACGGCGGCTCGCCCAATGGGATTTAGGCCTTGCCCTTGTGCGAATTGATATAGTCGATCGCTTGCTGAACCGTGGTGATTTTTTCGGCGTCCTCGTCGGGAATTTCCGTCTCGAACTCTTCCTCGAGCGCCATCACCAGTTCAACCGTGTCCAGCGAGTCTGCACCCAGATCGTCCACGAACGAGGCGTCATTGGTGACTTCTTCTTCTTTTACGCCCAGCTGTTCGGCGACGATCTTCTTAACCTGCTGCTCAACAGTACTCATCGTTATGGTGTCCTCTCGGAATTGCTAGTTATGCACTGAACTGACAAAAGCCCGCGACCAGCCTTAGGGAATCGACGGGCGCGTATTTTATGTGAACCCAGCGACGGCGGCTACCTGGAACGCACATTTGACATCTCGCCCGCCTCATTCGTATTGACAAACACGCACGAGTTAGGGCCCAAAAGTCCTCAGGACATGTACATCCCGCCGTTCACGTGCAGGGTCTCGCCGGTGATGTAGGCACCGTCGGGGGAGCACAGAAACGCCACCGCTGCGGCGACGTCGGCCGGCTGGCCCAGCCTCCCCAAGGGGATTTGGGCATTCAAGGCCGCGCGCTGCGCCTCGGCCAGGCCCCGGGTCATGTCGGTGTCGATGAAGCCCGGTGCGATCGCATTGACGGTAATACCGCGCGAGCCGACCTCCCGAGCCAGCGATTTCGTGAAGCCGATGATTCCCGCCTTGGCCGCCGCGTAGTTGGCCTGCCCGGGATTTCCGATCACACCCACGATGGAGGTGATGCTGACGATGCGGCCTTTGCGTGCCTTCATCATGCCGCGCAGCACGGCCTTGGACAGCCTGAATACCGAGGTCAGATTGGTGTCCAGGACGGCATCCCAATCCTCCTCCTTCATGCGCAACAGCAGGGTGTCGCGTGCGATGCCGGCATTATTGCAAAGTATGCCGAGCGGCCCTTCCTTGGATTCAATGTCTTCGATCGCTGCCTCGATCGAGTCGAGCTTCGCCACGTCGAGAACCGCGCCGCGTCCGCCGCGCGCGGCTAGATTCGCGCTGATCCGATCGGCCCCTTCCGGCGTGGTGGCAGTGCCGATCACTCGGGCTCCGTCCCGGGCGAGACGCTCCGCGATGGCCGCGCCGATGCCGCGCGTCGCGCCCGTCACCAAGGCAATTTCTCCGTCCAGCATCGTGCATCCCCAAATTAGAGCTTTACCGCCGCGAGCGCATCGTCCAGCGCCATGGGATCCTCCAGCGCCATCATGACGAGGTCCCGATTCTTATCAACCCGCCGGTTCAATCCGGTCAATACCTTGCCGGGGCCGCATTCCACGATCCGGGTGGCGCCCGCCGCAATCATCGTGCGCACGGTAGCCGCCCAGTACACGGGCGTATACAGCTGCTTGACCAGCCCGGCACGAATGGCTTCCGCGCTGCCGTGCGTCTTGACGTCGACCCCGTACACGGCAATCCGCGAGGGCGGCGCAAAAGCGGTGTCTTCCAAGCGCACGCGCAGTTTTTCCGCGGCCGGCTGCATGAGCGAACTATGCGCGGGCACGCTGATGGGCAATGCGATGGCGCGCCGCGCCCCCAGTGCCGTCGCGGCCGTAATGGCGCGCGCGACGGCCGAGGCATGACCGGCGATCACCACCTGTCCCGGCGCATTGAAGTTGACCGCCTCCACCACTTCACCGGCGGACGCCTCGCGGCATGCTTCGTCGATATCGGTGTCCTCCAATCCGAGAATCGCCGCCATGGCGCCGACGCCCGGAGGCACGGCCGCCTGCATCAATTCGCCGCGATATTTGACCAAATCCACGGCGGTCTTGAAATCCAGGCTGCCCGCGGCAACCAGCGCCGTGAATTCGCCGAGGCTGTGACCCGCCATCATCTGGGGCGCAGCCCCCCCGCGTTCCAGCCACAGGCGATAGGTGGCGACACCGGCCGTCAACATCGCGGGCTGGGTGCATTCGGTGGAATTGAGCGATTCGACCGGCCCTTCCTGGCATCGCCGCCACAGATCGTAGCCCAACACGGCCGAGGCTTGCGCAAAGGTCGATTCGATCACCGGCGAGACTTTCGCCAATCCGCTCATCATGCCGACGGATTGCGAACCTTGGCCGGGAAATACAAACGCAAGTGACATTGACTTAGGGCCTCTAGGCGCGGGAGCGGTGGCGAATTATAGCGATCCTCAAGGAGAGTGCAGCCCCTACCGCGAATCCGCACAGCGCCCCGTACAGATGCGCATCGACGACGATCCAGGGGGCCGGCGATCCACCCCATTGCTCCCATGCCAGCTTGCCGCACAGGCCGAGACACAAGATCC
Source organism: Steroidobacteraceae bacterium (assembly GCA_035314705.1). Taxonomy (GTDB): domain Bacteria; phylum Pseudomonadota; class Gammaproteobacteria; order Steroidobacterales; family Steroidobacteraceae; genus Bog-1198. The sequence continues at coordinate 10,029 of DATFZF010000095.1, forward strand.
AGCGATCCCAGGCGCGCTCCGCAAGGTGCTTCGCAACACCCGCGGCCATCACCGTATGCAGAACCCCGGACGCACCGACATACCAGCTGACGCGCGGACTCAGCCACCAGAGCCCGCAACTGATCGCCAGCGCGCCGGACAATACGATTGCGCACCACTCCACGGCATCGAAGTCGCCGGCGAACAAGGACCACATCAGCACCAAACCCAACTCGTTCAACACCAGGTGGTGGACATCGAGATGCACGATGTGGGCTGTGAGCAACCGCCACCATCCGCCGGCCGCAATGGCACTGCGATCATAGCGCAAGAGCTGGCCGACGCTGTCGCCAAGACCCAACACGGCATCCAAAGCCAGCAAAATTGCAAGCAACCAAACCCAGCGGCCGCGATCCAACTGCAATGCAGCGGCGATTTGCGCAAGGCGATTTGCGGCGTCACGGGGCATCGGCATCCCTTATTTTGGTATCATCCAGGCAATTTTCGAGGTCAGTATGCGCATTCGCCAAGGCGGCTTTACCCTAATCGAGATCATGGTCGTCGTGGTCATTCTGTCAGTGCTGGGTGCGCTCGTGGTGCCGCAAATTATAGATAAAGTCGACGTCGCCAAGGTGAAGAGGGCGCAAAGCGACATTCGGGCCATTCAGACGGCCTTGGACCTGTACCGTTTGGATAACTTCAAATATCCCACGACCGAACAGGGTCTGCAGGCGCTGGTCAAACAGCCGGTGGACCCGACCATCACCAACTATGCCCCCAATGGGTATTTGAAGTCCCTGCCGAAGGATCCGTGGGGCAATGTGTACATATATGCCAGTCCGGGCGGCGACGGCCGTGAATACGAAATCACGACCTATGGCCGCGACGGCAAGCCCGGCGGTGACGGCTACGATGCGGACATCAGCACCGCGACCCTCGATCAAAGATAGGCTCGCCGCTTGGGCGGGCCGCAGCATGCGCAGCAAGGGCTTCACGCTCGTGGAAATTCTGGTGGTGATCGTGATCATCGCCATCATGGTCTCGCTCGCGGTTTTGTCGGTGGGCGTCACCGGCCGCGACGCCCAATTAGACGAGGAGAGCCGCCGCATCGAGGGTCTGGTCGGCTTGCTGCATGAACGCGCGCTGTTGGAGGGCCGGGATTTCGGTTTGCGGATCGAACCCGCCGCCTATGAATTCGTGGTGTACGAACCACGCCGCGACCGCTGGATGAAGCTCGATCAAGAGCGCGAATTCCGGCATCGCGACCTGCCGAAGGGCCTGAGTTTCCAGCTGGAACTCGATTCCCAGATCGTCGTCATCAAACCCATCGACAACAATCTTACAAGCGATGCAACGGCGCCCGCGCCGCAGGTCGCCATTGCGGCGAGCGGCGAAGGAACCCCGTTTCGCCTGACCTTGTCGCGGGATGGAACAGCGGCGAAGGCCTCGGTCGACGGCGATGCTCGCGGCAAGGTCACGCGCATCAATTCGGACCGAGTGGAAAAAAGCACTTGAATCGCCGGCCGCCGGACATACTTCCGCGCACGGGCGGTTTCACGCTGGTCGAGGTTCTAGTCGCTCTGGTGATCGTGGCGATCGGCCTTGCGGCGCTGATGACCGCGGTGAGCAGCACCGCGCGCACCAGCGGCGCTCTGCGCGACAAGAGTCTCGCGCAATGGATGGCGCTCAACCGGCTCACCGAAGTGCGCTTGAAACTCGTCAAATTCGGACAAAATACCGATACCGGCGAGATCTACTTCGCCAATCGAACCTGGCACTACGATACCCGCTACTTCGACACCAGCATGGCCTCCATGAAGCGCGTGGTGGTGCGTGTTTACGCCGGGGATGCCAAGACCAAGGGTAATCCGCTGGCCGAGTCCACCGGGTTCTTGGGGTCCTCGCTCGCCTTGCCCGGCGGCTCGAACGTGGATTGGACCGCCGGCACCACTGTGCCCGCCGGGGCGACCGCGGGCGCAGCGGCAGGCGCCGGCCCGGCCGCGACGCCGGGCACGCCCACGACGACGCCCAGCGGCGGCGGTCAGACGCCGAATCCGCCTTCAACGACCACCCAACCCACCTCGAATCAATGAACAGCGTGATGCGAAAATCACCTCGCGGCGCCGGCGGCGGTTTCACCTTGATCGAGATCCTGGTGGCACTGTTGATCCTGGGGATCATGTCGGCGCTGGGCTACGGCACCTATCGAGCCGCGCGCATCTCCGCCGAACGCACCGAGGAGTCGCTGCAGCGCTCGCGCGAGATCGAATTCGGGATGCGCATCATGGTGCAGGACCTCGCCGAGGCGGTGCCTCGTCCGGTGCGCGACATCCTGGGTCAGAGCCGATTGGCGGCCATGCAGGGCACGGGCGGTTTCGGCACCCTGACCCCGGAGCCTACGTCGAGTTCCACTTCCAGCCCGGGTCAGAGTTTCGTCAGTCAGACCTTCGTCAGCCAAAGCTTCAACTCAGGCTCGGGATCGGGCTCCGGTTCCGGTAGCACGGCGAGCGCGGTCTCGATCGTCGATGTGACGCGCGCCGGGTGGTCGAACACCGCCGGTCAGCAGCGCAGCACGCTGCAGCGCGTGTCCTACGGCCTGGTCAAGGACGTGCTCAAGCGCAGCTATCAAGTCAACTTGGATACCGTGCAGGGCAACACGCCCGTGGTGCAAGACCTGTTCACCGGCGTCAAAGCAATCCAAATGCGCTACCTCGACTCCAACCAGACCTGGCAAACCCAGTGGCCGCCGCCCGGCTTGGTGCCGCCCGAGAGCCTGTGGACCCGGCCGCTGGCCGTGGAGCTCATCATCGAATTCAAGGATTGGGGACGCATTCGCCGACTCATCGAGGTTGCCGGATGAGGCGCCGCCAGCGCGGAGTGGCGCTCATCATCGCGCTCGTATTGGTGGCGCTTGCAACCATTCTGGCCACGAAATTGACCTTCGACGGATTTCTCGAGCGGCGCCGCGCCATCGGCGTGCTCGCCGCCGAACAAGCCCTGCAGTTCGGCCTGGGCGCCGAAGCGCTCGCCGCGGACGCGTTGACGCAGGATCTGCAGACCAGCCCCTCACAGACCACGCTGGCGGCGGCCTGGGCACAACCCACCCAACCCCTGCCCATCACGCCGCCGAACGATCCCGAAGGGGAACCCATCGGCACCTTGCAGGGCGAGTTGGAAGACATGCAGGGCCGATTCAATTTGAACAACTTGGCGCATGTCATTCCGGCCGCCACCGCGCAGGGCGGCGGAGCGCAAGCGACCGGCACGCTGGGTAGCGGATCGCCGAGTACGCTGCGTACGGGATCGCAGCCCACGGGACCCCAGGCCACGATGCAGGACCCGCAGCCTCTGGAGCAATTCCAACGACTGCTGGTGGCGGTCGGCCTGGAACCGAAGTGGGCCGCCATCGCACGCGACTGGATCGATGCGGACGATGTGCCCGGCTCTCCGGATGGCGCCGAAGACCAGATTTATACCTCGCAGATGCCGCCTTATCGCACCGGCAACTGGCCGATGATGTCGCCCAGCGAATTGATGAACCTGCCGGGCTTCGGTGCGGACCGCTACCGCAAGATTGCACCCTATGTCACGGCCTTGCCGCGCGCGGACGCGACGATCAATATCTGCACCGCGTCCTCCGTCGTGCTTGAAAGCCTGGCCGACAATTTGAATGGTGAGTACAGTCCGCAAGTGCTGGCCAACGGCCGCAAGGCGGGCTGTTTTCCCGATTTGAACGCATTCAGAAATGTTGTCGGCCCCAAATCGCTTGCGGCCATCGCCAGCCGATTTGATTCCAAGAGCCAATATTTCCGCCTTACCACGCGTGTCACCCTTGGCACTACGCAGTTCACCTTGTACAGTCTTTTGTCGCGCGGGAACGGCGGCAAGATAACGCCGCTGCTGCGCTCCTTCGGAACTCCTTGAGCATGCCTCACACTCTACTGCTACGCCTCCCCTCGCCCGGCCAGGATGAGACCGAATGGCTCGTCATCGATGAGGCCGGTGCATCGTCTGCGGCGCGGCAACGAGGCCCCCTGACCCTGGCAGCGGCGGTTTCCGGAACCGGCAAGGTGCTGGCGCTCGCGCCGGCCACGCAGATACTGCTGGCCGAACCGGATTTGCCCCCCGGCAGCGGCGTCAAGCTCGCGCGGGCCGTGCCCTTCGCGCTCGAAGAACAGCTGACCGAAGACATCGATCAATTGAACTTTGCGATCGGCCGCCGCCGCGCCGGCGGCGGCACACCCGTGGCCGTCGTATCGCGCGCCGTCCTGCAGGGCTGGGTTGCTTCGCTGACTGCCGTCGGCTTGGACGCCTCGGCCGTCTACCCTGACATTTCGCTGATGCCGGAAAACCCCGGCCAAACGGTGCTGTGGCTGGAGAAAGGCCGGCTCGCCGTGCGGCGGCCGGGGGCGCTGCCCTTCGCGGTGGAGCTCTCGCCCGTCAGCGAGGCCTTGGTGGTTGCCGGCGTCATAGCCGATCCGCTCGACACGAGTCCGGAGCCGAGACATCCGGAAAGCGCGGTCCTGTACGTCACGCGCGAGGATTGGGCCCACGTGCAAGACGAGTTCGAGCAATTGGGTGAGAAATTCGAGTCGCTGAAGGTGCAGCTTCTGCCGGACGGACCGCTGCCCTGGCTGGCGCGGGGCCTCGAGTCGGCCGACGCCGTCAACCTCCTGCAAGGGGACTTTGCCCGAGTCACCGACTTCGGCGCGCGCTGGCGCCGCTGGCGCAGCCCTGCGCTGCTGGCGGCGGGACTGCTGACCGTGCACATCGCGGCGCAAGCCTTGCAAATTCGCGAGGCCAAGCGAGAGACGGCTGCGCTCGACGGCCAGATCGCGAGCGCCTTCGCGGCCGCCATGCCCGCCGAGGCGATGCAGGACCCGCGCCGCCAGATGCAGTCGCGGCTCGATCGCATTCACAAATCCGGAGCGGGCCCCGAATATTTCCTTCGTGCGTTGAAGGCCTTGAGCGAAGCGAAGGCAGTCGCTCCCAAGACCGACATCGACGCATTGAGCTATCGAGAGGATTCTCTCGATATGAAGGTGAGCGCGCCGAACCTCGCGGCGATCTCGCAACTGTCGCAGTTCATCGGCAAGCAGGGAATGACGGCGGACATTCAATCCTCCACCCCGGTCGCCAATGGCGTGGAAGCGCATATCCAGCTGCGCAGCCAATCTTCGCGGACGCACCGATGAACAAACTCCGCGCCTGGTACGGCGGCTTGCAGGAGCGCGAGCAACGTGTGGTTGCCGTCGGCGGCGTCGTTCTCGCCGTTCTCATTCTGGTGTTGGGAATTCTCATGCCCATGCAATCCGCGCTATCCACCGCGGCTCACCGCAACGAGACCAAGCGCGAGGATCTGGCGTGGATGCAGCTGCACGTCCCGGAGATCCGCGCGTTCGGCAGCCAGCTGCCCGCCGACACGGGCGAGGCCCCGGTGGTGTTGGTCGACAGAGTGGGCCGCGAGGCCGGCCTCGGCGCCGCTTTGCGCGGCACTCAGCCAAACGGCACCGGCGTGCGTGTGCAGCTGGAGGCGGCCCCCTTCGATACCTTGGTCACCTGGCTTGCAACGCTCGATGAGCGTTATGGGCTCGGGATTGAGTCGATCACGGTGGATCGCGCGGCCCGGCCGGGATTGGTGAATGCCAGCATCACGTTCACCCAGTCGCGACGCTAAGACGACGTCGCGTCCGCGCGTCTCCGCGCCGGTGATTCTCATCGGCCTCACGGCCGTGTTCGCAGTGATCATTGCCGTGTTGCCCGCATCCATCATTGCGCATTTCCTGCCGCCGTCCGTGCGCGCCGAAGAATTTTCGGGCAGCCTCTGGCACGGCTCCGCGGGCAGGGTCAGCGTCAATGCACGGGACGCCGGTGCGCTCGAGTGGCGGTTGCATCCGGCCGCACTGTTCGGGATGGCATTGGCCGCGGATCTGCATTGGGTCAAGGTCGGTTTCGTGATCGATGCTGCCGCCAGAATCGATCGGCGAGCGATAACCCTGCGCGGCGTCAAGGGCGGCGGGCCCATCGAGGATCTGAGCGGCTTGGGAGTTGCCCCGGGGTGGCGCGGCACCGCGGATATCGACTTTACTGAATTGAAGACCGACTTCACCAAGCCGCTCGCCGCCGCCGGAGTTCTGCGGCTGTCGAATCTGACCTCGGGGCGATTGGCCGACGGCTCGGACTTGGGAAGCTACGAGCTGCAATTGGGCGAGGGATCCGTCGACGCCGACGGCAATGTGGCGGCGCAACTCCGGGATACCGGCGGCCCCCTGGAAGTGCAAACCGTCCTCAGGTACTCGGCGAAGGAGCGCACCGGCCTGCTCTCCGGCACGATCAGGGATCGTCCCGAGGCACCCCCCGCAGTGCGCAAGCAACTCGAGAGCCTCTCGCAGCTGCGCGGGCGCGACCCGCAAGGACGGATTCCCGTGGACCTGGAATTCGCGCTTTAGCTGTCGCCGCAGGCCGCGCTTTAGTTGCCGCCGCAGGCCGCGCTCAAGCTTCCGCCGCCTAGCCCGTGCAGAAGAAATTGAGCTTGTTGCCGTCCAGATCCCGAAAGTAGCCGGCGTAAAAACCCTCGCCTCGCGGACCCGGCGCACCCTCGTCCTTGCCGCCCAACTGCAAGGCCTTGTGATACAGGGCATCGACCTGCGCGCGGCTGCTCGCCTCCAAGGCCACCATGACGCCGTTGCCGACCGTGGCCGGCTTCTTGTCGAAGGGCTTGGTCACGCCCAGGCCCGGCGCGTCAGGCCGCACCGACCAGGCAACGAATTGTTCGTTTTCCATCATCCGCTTGGCACCCACCTCGCCCAGCAAGGCATCGTAAAACGCCGCCGCGCGCGTCAAGTCGTTGGTGCCGATGGTTACGTATCCGATCATGTGTGTCCCCTTTAGGTTCTTGCCTGCCCCAAGGACTGTTTATATATCCAGTACCCAGCCAAGTCAACAGGGGCCTAGGCCGCCCATTCGCGCCAGGCGCGCAGCAGCGGAAAATACAGGCCCACCCGCACCGGCTCGGGCCCCAAGCGCTTGGCCAGCATGGCATAGCGATGCAATTGCGGCCGATAACGCTCCACTTCGCGGTCGAGAAATTCTTCGACACGTCCACCCTGGTGCTGGCTCGTCTTGTAGTCAACCACCCAGCGCACGCCCTCAGCGTCGACGAAGCTGCGATCGAATACCACGCGCGTCACTTCCCCGGGGAGCCCACCCGTACCTTGCACAGAGCCCGATAGCGCATGTTCGCGCACGTCCTCGCGCGACTGTTGCAGGATCCAGCGGCCGCGCGGATCTTGATGCACGGCAATCAACGCCTCGACGACCCGCGCGGCCGCCTCCGGCAAACGATCGGCCGGTACCCCATGCAAGGCGAGCCAACGCCGAAAATGCGGCTCCCGTGCGCGAATGACTGGAGCGCCGCCGCTCGCCGCGTCCATGGCTTGAAGTTCGGCATGCACCAGAGTGCCGACGCGGCGCGCCGTCTCGCCGGCCCAGTCGAAAACCGGAGTCTCGTCGCGCAACACCGGCGGCGGCGCGATCGATTCAGCGCTCAGCGCACCCATGTCGAGACTCGGTCTCCAACCACTCGGCACGCGCCACAAGGGACCTCCGCGCGGTGCTCCCGCTCCTTGATCCTCCGGGGCGGAGCCGGACTGCGCCGCGCCAAAGTCATCGCCCGCGACGGGCCAGAGCACGGCAAGCAAACTACCCGCCCGCGGCGACCAAGACCCGCGAGCAGCCGCTTCGTCGGCCGGCCGCTCGGACGGCTCTGCCTTCACCGTCGCAGTCAGCAGCAGCTGCGATTTTGCGCGGGTACACCCCACGTACAGTAGCCGCTCGGCCTCGAGGCCGGCCGCATCGCGCAGCTGATGGCGCAGGAATTCGAACAGCCGATCACTGTCGGCGCCGACGGGCGGACGCGCCGCGATCACCATGCCGTCGCGGCCGGTGCGGGCGAATTGATGCGACACCAACAATTGATCGCGGCTCAGGGGAACGTGGCGATCGAGCGCCGGCAGAACCACCATGTCGAATTCCAGCCCCTTGGCCTTGTGGATGGTCATGATTTCCACGGCGCTCGCCGCGCCATGATCGGCATACAGATCCGCAAAACCGGCCGCCAGGTCCGCGGCGTCCGGCAGCCCGCGCTGCTCCAATTCCCGCAGTCGCGCGAACGCGGCGCTCGCCAGTTCCAGCTCCTGCGGCGACGCGGCGCAGCTCGCCCCGCCGAGCGCGAGCCATGTTCGTTCCACCCAGCGCGCGATCGACGTATCGTTGCGCACGCGAAAGGCGGCCTGCAGCGTCGAGCGCAATCGCCGGCAACGCACTTGGGCGTCATCGCCAAGTTTTCCCAAGACGGCCTCATCCCCCAGCGCATCCCAGACCAGCGGCGCCGCTCGAGAAATTTGCAAAAGGTCGGCCAAGCGAATTCCGGCCCATGGCGCGCGCAGCACCGCCAACCAGGCGATCCGATCGGCGAGGTGCAGCAACGCGCACAGAAGCATGATCACGTCGCGAACGATGCCGCGATCGTGCAACGGTTCGATTTCCACGGCGCGAAAGCCGATGCCCCGGGCGCGCAGGCCGGCGGCGATCTCGCGCGCATGGGTTCTTGCGCGCACCAGGACGGCGATGCGCCACTCGGGATGCCGCTCCCTTTGGGCCGCGATCATGTCGGCGATGGCCGCCGACTCCAGGGCTCGGGCCCCAAACCCGCGCAGTACCACGGCCGGCGCCGCGGCCGACTCCGGCACGGCGGCCGATTCCGGCACCGCGGCAACGCTCGGCCGAAATGCGATCGCGCCGCGATCGCGATCGTCGGCCTGCGGCAAAATGCGTGAAAAGCACGAGTTGATCCAATCCACGATCGGCCTGGCAGAGCGGAAATTGTCCCGCAAACGCTGCACCTCGAAGCGCAGCTCGCCGATTCCGTCCTCGGCGAGTTCCAGGAACGCCCGCACTTCCGCCTGACGAAACCCGTAGATGGACTGCATGGGATCACCGACGCAAAACACGCTGCGTCCGTCCCCCGATTGCCACCCGGCCGTCAGCAGCCTCACCAGTTCCAGCTGCGCGCTCGAGGTGTCCTGGAACTCGTCCACCAGAATATGCTGCAGCCGGTAATCGAGACGTAGACTCAAATCGGACGGTGCTTGCGCCGAGCCCAAGGCGCGCAACGCGGCCAGCGACACGGCCGGAAAATCCGCCGCCCCCTGCTCGCGGAATACTTGGTCCAATTCGGCCGCGGCCAGCACCAAGACCTGAGCCACTTCACGGGCACGCGCCCATTGCTCGTCGCTGTAGGCCGGCGCCGGCAGTCTGCGGATTTCCATCAAGAGACGCGGGCCAATCCGCGGATCGCCATCGAGCTCCTGCAGCAGATCCATCATCGCGGGCTTGTCGGCGCATTGCGGCGGAAAGCCCTCGTTCTTGGTGAGCCGCTTGCGAAACTCGCCCTCCCCGGTCAGCAACAACCACGCGACAGCGCGCCATCGCGCAAGATCGCCGGTGTCGGTTCGCAACGGCGTCCCGTCGGCCGCCCAAGCGGACAGTTCCGGCCGCTCCGCGCCCGCACGCAGCGCGGCGCCGCGCGCCAGCGCCGACAAGGCCGCAATCCTTTCCTCGCCGAGGGCATCATGCGCATGGCTCAGCACTCGCGACACCAACAGCTGCAAATCCTCGTCGAGATGCCGTCGCACGCGCATGAGCTGCGCCTCGTCCAGCGCGCTGGCCGCCTGCAGCCGCCCCGCAAGCAGCGGCAGCCAGCGGTCGCGGCTCGGCAGCATATTGGCGATGAGATCCAGAAGTCGGCGCCAGCGCTGATCATCGAGCGCAAGCACCCGATCGACCGCGGCGCCGAAGCGGTCGCCCTCCTCGTGCGCCAGCGCGCGGCGGGCCGCCTCTTCGTAGCAGGGCTTCGCATCGGCGAGCACCTGGAACGCGGACCCAGCGCCCGCGGAAATGGGCAGTTGCGCCGCCAGCCATGCATTGAACGCGTCGATGGTCTCGATGCGCAGCCGCGACGGCTGCCGCTCGATCTCGAGTCCCATCGCATCCAAATGCCGTCTCGCCGTCACCGCCACATTCCAGGTGCCGCGGTTCATGCCGTCAGGGCAGCGCTCGAGGCGCGCGGCGCGCAGCGCCACCAGCACGCGCTCGCGCATCTCCTGCGCGGCGCGGCGCGTGAACGTGAGCGCCAGGATTCGCTCCGGCGCATCGACGACGGCCAAGAGCCGCAGGTAACGCTGTGCCAGCAACGTGGTCTTGCCCGAGCCCGCCGGCGCCTGGACAAGGACCGAGCCGGTCGCCTCGACGGCCCGCTCCCGGGCCGATTTGTCGGACGCGATGCGGACATCCTCAGTCATGAGAGTCCACCGCCTCCTCGAGCGCCGCCGGTACCCGGCACAATCCGTGCAGCCGGCAACTCTTGCAGGCTCGCACCGTCGGCGCCACGGCCGCCCATCCAGAGGCGAATTGCGCAGCCAAACTGTCCACACGCCGCCCCCATACCTCAACCAGCGCCGCGAGGCTGGTCATGCCCTCGAGCGCTGATTTCTGTCCGCGCGGCCTGAAAATGCCCGGCCGCTCCGCCTCGGCCACAAAGCCGCATTCGCCGGCGTTCACGCGGCCATAAGCGACTGCGGCCAGCGCGTCGGGACGCAACAGCGCATAGATGGGCAATTGCGGATTGTCAGGACGTTCGCCGCGCCAATCGGCGGTGGCGTTGCCCGTTTTGTAATCGATCAAGACTCGCGCTCCGTCGGCGAGCCGATCGACGCGATCGATTCTCACGGTGAAGTCGATGCCGCCGTGCCGCGCCGTTTGGGCGCCAAGCTCCAGCTGTTCCACTTCGAAGGGCTGGCGTTGCCGCTCGATGTCCAACCACTTGAACAGCACGCTTCTCATACGCTCGTGTTCCCGTAACCGCCAGCGGGGGCCTGGATCCCGTACACGGCACACCTTCGCGAGAGCTCGCCGCGCGCCCTCATCCAACAATTGCGCTTGTGCATCCGCTGAAATCGACAGCAAAGCGCTCGAGCCGCGCAGCACCGACCATACGTGCTCGAGCGCATGGTGGATCAATTCGCCGCGCTCGCGATCGTTGAAACCGGGCACCGGCCGCTCGAGGCGCTCGCACTTCATGCGCGTTTCGGCAAAGCCGCGAAACGCACAGCGCGACTGGGCCCTCAGCGTGGACACGCCTCGCGTGCGCTCGTCGCCGCCGAACGCGGGCGCGATTTCATCCGACAATCGCTCCAGCACCGGTTTGGCTTGAATAAGCGTGTGCCAGTGCGGCCTCGGTGGCGCCGCCGCGGGCGTCGTGGCCGTGGTCGGCAGCACCGGGCTGGGCGCGGACGAGCGGCCGTCGCCCGGATCGGCGTAACTGAACACGCACAGGGCGGCGCGGGCAGCCCATCGATTCTGCAATTCCAGCGCGAACTGCAATTGCGATTCCGCCGAAGCGGCGATCACGCCGAAGTCGCGCTGCAATCCCACCGGCAGCAAGGGGATGGGTTCGACCGGAGGCGGCCAGCGTTCGTCGGTGCAGCCGGCGATCCACAAGCCGTCGTAATTCAGCCACGGATCGATGAGCTGCCCGCTCACCCAGATCGGCGGCACGCCGGTTTGCGCTTGAAACGCCGTGTCGCGCGCCGCGCGCCGCAAGATGCTCTGCGCCGAGTCGCGCGATTGCGTGCCGAACAGCGAATCGGCAGCCGCAAGATTGCCCAAGAGCTCACGAAAGCGCTCCGCGGCCTGATACTCCGCGCTCGACCAACGGTGCCGCAGGGCCCAGGGTCCCAATTCGAAGGCCGTGATCCATGCCGTGACCCAGCGGCTGACGGGTTGACTGCCGCGCACGTCGTCGAGCGCGCGAACCGCGCCGAGCAGCCGCTGCAAAGCGGCGACGGGGCCGATCCCGTGCGCAGCCGCGATTCGCTCCCCGATCTTGAGCCAAGCCGGGAGATCCGCCTCGCTGGGACCTTGGTGCCGCAGCCGTATATCCAAGAGGGCCGCGGCTCCGGCTTCGGCCGCAGAGCCCTGCAATTCCGGCGACCGCAACAGCTCGCTGAATCGCTCGAAGGGGACCCTACCCGCGCACGCCGTCAAGGTCGCAAGCGCCGCGCGCACCGGAGCAAACTCAGCGAGCGGCGTTCCGCCGGCCAGCGCATAGGGCGCCGCGCTTGGCGCCCCGGACAAGGTGAAACGCTGCGGCGCCAGCGCCGCATCGAAGGCGTCCGCCACTTCCGCGCGCCGCCTTCCTAAATCCGGGACACAAACCCAGGCGCGAAAGCGCGCCGTGGACCGCAAATTCGCCGCTGCCCAGTCGGCGATCGCCGCCAATTCGGCCGCCGGCGACGCCGCCGCCACGCGGCTCGCCATGCGAGAAATATTGATGGTTGGCGGCAGCATTTCGCCATGGCGCTGCAGCCATTGCCGCGCCACCGGCCTCCAGACCGGACTCTCGATCCAGGCGATACGCTCATCGGGCGGCTCGGTGCGCCCGAGCAGTTCATCGCTGCCGACGCAATCGAGCATCCGGCAACGCTCGTCGAACTGCCGATTCCAGTGCAGAAATGCCCGCGATTCCTCGGAAGCCGAAGCGTGGTCGGCGAGGGCCCGCAGGGGAATGCCGTACTCGTAAATCGTGCGCCGGGCCCGCCGCGCCGCGCGCGCCGCGCCCGAGGGGTCGAGAATGTCCTGTCCCAAGTCGCTCGAGTCGATCACCGACCGCCACAGCTCGCGCTCCTCGATGTCGCTCAAGGCGCGCGGCGAGGAAGCGTCCGAATGCTGCCGCCGGACGTATTGTTCGCGCAGCCAACTGCCGAAATCGCGAACGCGCGGAGTAGGCCAAACGTCGCGGCCCGCATCGAGCTGGGCACGCTCGGCCGCATCGAACACTGCCGCCGCAAGTTCGGTATTCGGCGCCAGAATGGTGCGGCCGGCCGCGACGGCCGCCCACTGGCCGGAATCGGCGAATTCGGCGCTCAGTGTTGCTGGACCTGTGCGCCCGCTCCGACGAGCTGCAATTCAGGCCGCCCCGCGGCCTGCGCCTCGAGCAATTCTTCGATGCGCGCGAACACCGTCGCGAGAACCTGCGGCTCCGGCAAATTGGTGATGCGAAAGCAGTTTCGATACGGCACGTTGAAGCTCACGCCCGGTGCGACCAACACGTGCTTGTTCTCCAGCAGGTCGAGCGCGAAGGCCTGATCGTCGAAGTCAGGCAGCAGATCGCTGCGCACTTCGACGAAGGAATACAGCGCGCCCATCGGGCGCGAAAGCCGCAAAAATTTGCTGCGCGCGACTCCGTCGAGAATCATCTGCCGCGATTCGAACAGACGGCCGCCGGGGCGCGTCAGTTCGCGGATGCTCTGATGGCCCCCCAACGCCGTTTGCACCGCCCACTGGCCCGGAACATTGCTGCACAGGCGCAGCGACGACAACAGTTCCAGGCCGTTCAGATATTCGGTGGCACTTTCGGTGTCGCCCGAAAATGCGGCCCAGCCGACGCGGTAGCCGCAGGCCCGATAGATCTTCGATAGGCCGCTCATCGTGCAGCACAGCGTGTTGTGCACCAGGGTCGCCATGGGCACGAACTGCGCGTCGTCGTAGAGAATTTGATCGTAGATTTCGTCGGACAACACCACCAGGCGATGGCTCTCCGCAATGCGCGCAATCGCGGCCAGCGTGTCGCGCGGGTAGACCGCGCCGGTCGGGTTGTTGGGATTGACGATGACGATGGCGCGCGTGCGTTTCGTCACCAGCGCTTCGATGTCCTGCGGATCCGGGATGAACGACCGTGCCGCATGACAGGGATAGTGCACGGCGCGCCCGGTGTTGAGATTCACCGCGGCCGTCCACAACGGATAATCGGGGCTCGGCACCAGCACTTCGTCGCCGGGATTCAACAAGGCGCGCAGCGTCAAATCGATCAGCTCGCTGACGCCGTTGCCGATAAACACCTCTTCGACCGTGACCCCGCGCACGCCGCGCTCCTGCTGCTGCATCACGACCGCCTCGCGCGCCGGGAATATACCCTTCTGATGCACGTATCCTTCGCTGTGGCGCAGGTTCTCGATCATCGCCAGACGCATGGTTTCAGGGGTGCGAAAACCAAATGCATACGGGTTGCCGATGTTGAGCGAGACGATGTCGTAGCCCAGGCGCTCCAGGGCGAGCGCGCGACGCGCGAGCTTGCCGCGAATCTCGTAGCGCACATTCGCTAGGCCCTCGCTGGGGCGGACCGGCTTGCGTTGACTCATGGTGCAAAGAATAGCGGAATCCCCGCTGCGCGGCCCGTGAATATCAAGGCTGAGGGGACCTGAGTTCCAGGGGGAGAAGCTCGTGCGAGCGGTGGCAGGCCACCCGGTGCCCCACCGCTACCTGCTCGAGCGGCGGCACGCTTGCCGCGCAGACCGGCAGCGCATGTGGGCAGCGATCCCGAAACGCGCAACCCGCGGCCAAAGGCCGCGAGGACGTTCCTTCAACGAGTGCCGCCGGCGCCCGAACGGCGCCCGGCGCGGGAATCGCGGAGGGCACCGCCGCCAACAGCGCTCGCGTGTACGGATGGAGCGGCGCGGCGAACAGCGCATCGCGGGAGGCGATTTCCACGATCCTGCCGGCATACATCACCAGAATCCGATGACTCAAATGCCGCACGACGGCCAGATTGTGGCTGATGAACAGCATCGCAGTGCCGGCGTCCCGCTGCAGATCGAGCAGCAAATTGACGATCTGTCCCTGCACGGACACGTCGAGCGAGCTCACGGGCTCATCGCATATGAGCAGCTGCGGACTCAATATCATCGCGCGCGCAATGCCGATGCGCTGGCACTGGCCGCCGCTGAATTCGTGCGGATAGCGCTCGTGCATATCGTCGGCAAGGCCCACCCGCTGCAGCATGTGCGCCACGCGCCGACCCCGTGCGCGCGCATCCAATTCGGGTGCAAATATCCGCAGCGGCTCGGCAACGCTCTCGCCGACCGTCATGCGCGGATTCAGGCTCGCCAGCGGGTCCTGAAACACTATTTGCAAGTCGCGGCGCCGGCGGCGCAGCTCCGTTGCGTCGCAGAGCAACAAATCCCGGCCGCGCCATAGCACGCCGCCGTGCGATGTTCGAATCAACCGCAGGATGGCGCGGGCCAGCGTGGATTTCCCGGATCCTGACTCGCCGACCAGCCCCAGGGTTTCGCCCGCGCCCAGGTCAAAGCCGACATCGGTGATTGCCGCATGGGCGCCGAAGTTCACCCGCAGGTCCCTGACGCTCAGCAACGGAACCTGGCCGGGGTCAGCTTCGTTCATTGCGGCAACGGGTAGTGGCAGGCGACTTTGGCGCCGCCCACAGCGTCCTGAAGCAGCGGCCGCTCGATCCGGCAGCGCTCGGCGGCCCGCGGGCAGCGAGGTGCGAATGCGCAGCCCTCCGTGGAATCGCCCGGCCGCGGCGGTTGTCCCGCGAGAGTCGGCAGTCGTTCCAAGCGCGGACCCGACAGGCTCGGAATGCATTTCAACAGCGCCGCGGTATAGGGATGCAGCGGCTGATGGTATAGCTGCGCCGCCCCGGCGCTTTCCACGATCCGGCCGGCATACATCACGAGAATGCGGTCGGCGAGCTCGCCCACCACGGCCAGGTCGTGGCTGATCAGCACCAGCGCCATGCCGACTTCCTCGCGCATGGCGCGCAGCAGATCGATGATCTGCGCCTGCACGGTCACGTCCAGCGCGGTCGTCGGCTCGTCGGCGATTAAGAGCTTCGGCTGGCACAGCAAGCTCATGCCGATCATCACCCGCTGCCGCAAGCCGCCCGAGAGCTCGTGCGGATACTGGCTCAACCGGCGCGCCGGCTCCGGAATGCGGACGCGCTCCAGCATCCGCCGCGCAGCGGCACGCGCCTCGCTCCACGACTTCCCTGCATGACGCACCAGGACCTCGGCGAGCTGAGTGCCGATCTTCAGATGCGGAGTCATCGAAGTCATCGGATCCTGGAAAATCATCGTCAGCTTCGAGCCGCGCACGCGATTCAACTGCGCCGACGGCACCCCTAAAATATCTTCTCCCTCGAAGCGCACGCGGCCGCTCACCGAAGAATTGCCGGCCAGCAAACCCATGGCGGCCATGAAAACCTGGGTCTTCCCGGATCCGGACTCGCCGACAATGCCGACGCATTCGCCGGCCTCCACGGCCAACGACACTTCCCGCACGGCGGGGATGTCCGCATGGCGCTGCCTGAAGGCGACGCTCAGGCCGTCGATGCTCAACGCCGGCGGGATCATTCAGCGCTCCTTCACATCGAGAGCATCGCGCAATCCGTCGCCAAAAATATTCAGGGACAGCAGCAGCACGGCCAGCAATCCGCCGGGCACCAGCAAAATCCAGGGCGCCGCCTCCATCTCGCCGGCACCCTCGGCGATCAGCGTCCCCAGGCTGGCATGCGGCTCTTGAACCCCCAACCCGAGAAAGCTCAGGAAACTTTCGAACATGATGATTTGCGGCACGGTGAGCGTGGCATAGACGATGACCGGACCGAGAAGATTGGGAATCACGTGCTTGACGATGATGCGGGCGGTGCTCGCTCCCGAGGCCACCGCGGCCTCGATGAATTCTCGCTGACGGATGCTCAAAGTTTGACCGCGCACGATGCGTGCCATGGTCAGCCAGCCCACCGCGCCTATCGACAAGAACAAAAGATATTCGCTGCGGCCGAAAATGACCGTCAAGAATATGACGAAGAAGATCAGCGGCAGCCCGCTCAATATTTCGATGAGCCGCATCATCACATGATCCGTGCGGCCGCCGATGTACCCGGCGGCCGCGCCGTAGCCGATGCCCACGACCAGGCTGACGGCGCTCGCCACCAGCCCCACGGCCAACGAAACTCGCGCGCCCTCGAGCGTGCGCGCAAACAGATCCCGCCCCAGACGATCGGTACCGAACCAATGCGCGCTTTGCAAGCCGGGCTGCGAAGCGACGTGCGCCCAATCCAAGGCCTCGCTGCCGTTCGGATTGAACCACGGCCCGAACAGCGTCAGCGCGACAATGCCGAGGGTGAGGATGAGCGCGCACATCGCGCCGGGATTCGATCGAAGACGGTGCGCCGCATCGACGATGAGACTGCTCATGGCTCGAGCCTCACGCGCGGATCGAGCCACGCGTACAAGAGGTCCACCACGAGGCCCATGAGGATGAGCAGGGTCGAATAGATGATCACCATCCCCAGGACCAAGGTGTAATCGCGATTCAGCGCGCCTTGCACCATGTAGCGTCCAATGCCGGGCAATCCCGCGATGGATTCAACCACCAGGGAACCGGTCATGATGGAGGCGACCGCCGGCGCCAGGTAACTCGCCACCGGCAACAAGGCGGGCCGCAATGCGTGACGCAGGATCACCGTGCGCAGGGTGAGCCCTTTGGCGACTGCGGTGCGGATGAAATGGCTGCGCAGGACTTCGGACATATTGGCGCGTGTGAGCCGCGCGATCACGCTCAAGGGAGGAAGTGTCAGCGCGACGACCGGCAGCACCAAGTGGCGGATCGATCCGGGCTCCCACCCGGCCACCGGCAGCCAATGCAAGTGAACGCCGAACAACAGGCCGAGGAATGGCAGCACCACGAATGAAGGAACTGCGATACCCACCACGGCCAGCGACATCGCGGCGTAATCGGCCGCGGAATTCTGATGAAGCGCGGCAAAGGTTCCAATCGGAATGCCCAACCCCAAGGCAAGCGCCATGGCGATCACGCCGAGTTCGAACGTCACGGGAAACCCCAGGCCGATCAGCTCGGTCACCGTGAAATCCTTGTATTTGAACGAGGGGCCGAAGTCGCCGTGCGCCAGCGAGCCGAGGTAGCGACCGTACTGAGCCCAGACCGGTCGATCCAGTCCGTACGCCCTCTCAAGGTTCGCCATGATTTCCGGCGGAAGGGTCTGCTCTTGATCGAACGGACCGCCCGGAGCCGCGCGGATAAGAAAAAAAGCCATGGTGACGATGACGAACAAGGTGGGAACCGCGCCGGCCAGGCGGGTTAGACAGTAGCGCAGCACGCCTCAAGTCTATCGATTGACCGCATGGTGGACAAGCGAAGCGGCGATCCTTAAACTAGCGCGCCGAATTTGCAAGCACTCAACACGTACAGCGCAAGGCCGATCGCAGACTGCGCAAGGCCGATCGCGGACTGCTCGAGGTTTCATGGAATCGACACGCCCAATCCGTGCGCTCATGCGCGGCCTCGATGCGCTCACCGTTCTGAATTTGCGCGACGGTGCAACCGTGTCGGAAGTGGCCCAAGAAATTCGCCTGCCTCGCACCACGGTCTATAGAATCTTGGAAACCCTGTGCAACGCCGGATTCGTCTTTCGAGATGCCGCAGACGACCGTTACCGGCTGACCATCCTGGTGCGCGGCTTGAGCGATGGTTTCGACGACGAGGCGTGGGTGACGCAGATTGCGAAGCCCTTCATCCATGAACTGTGCCGTGACATCGTCTGGCCGGTGTCGATCGCGACGTTGTCCGGAACCATGATGCTGGTGCGCGAGTCGACCGACCATAGCAGTCCTCTGGCCGTCGAACGCTATTCCGCCGGATTCCGCGCGCCGCTGCTGACGACGGCCGCAGGCCGCGCCTACCTGGCGAATTCTCCGCCGTCGCAGCGCGATACGCTCATCGAGATATTGGCCCGCTCCAACAAGGAAGACGACCAGGCGGCGCGCTCGCGCGCCGAACTCACGCGCGCGCTGGCGGAGATCAAGATGTCGGGATACGCGACGACAACCCGCACCCGCCGCTTGATGGAGGAAATCAGTCTGAGCGTACCCATCCTGCTCCAGGACCGCGTGCTCGCCAGCCTGACGGTGCGCTTTGCAGCCTCCGCCATTCCGATCCGCATCGGTCTCGAACGATTCCTGCCGAAATTGCGCCAGTGCGCGGCCAAGATCGGCGCCCTGTTTTCGGAGCAGCAAGCCGAAGCGCGTACCAAGGGTGCGCCGGAAACGGCGGCGTGATGCTCCGCTCTTGTCATACAATTATCGGACGGGGTCGCCTCGTCCCCGTTAAGTTCGGCGCGTAGCGCCTGAGGAAAAAAAACATGCAGAAGATCATGGTGTGTATCAAGCGCGTCGTCGATTACAACGTGCGTATCCGCGTCAAACCCGACGGCAGCGGCGTAATGCTCGATGGCGTAAAAATGAGCGTGAATCCGTTCGATGAGATCGCGCTCGAGGAGGCCTTGCGGATCAAGGAGCGCGGCACGAATATCGAGGTCGTCGCGGTCAGCATCGGCGTGGCCGACACACAGCAACAACTGCGTACCGCGCTTGCCATGGGGGCCGATCGCGCGATTTTGGTCCAGACGGACCTGGCGGTCGAACCGTTGACCGCCGCCCAAACATTTCTCGCCCTGGCAAAGAAAGAAAATCCGGATCTGATTTTTCTGGGCAAACAAGCCATCGATGACGACGCCAATCAAACCGGTCAAATGTTGGCGGCGATCTGGGAGCGCCCGCAGGCGACCTACGCCTCGAAAGTGGAGATTTCCGGAGCCAAGGCGTCGGTCACCCGCGAGGTCGACGCGGGGCTGGAAACCATCGAGGTGGACTTGCCGGCGGTGGTGACGGTGGATCTGCGTTTGAACGAGCCGCGGTACGTGAAATTACCGGACATCATGAAAGCCAAGAAAAAGCCCTTGGACGTGACTTCGCTCGACGCTCTCGGCGTGAGCGCGGGCGTCCTGCTCAAGACCGTGAAGACCGAGCCGCCGGCGCAGCGGCAGAAGGGCATGATGGTCAAGGACGTGGCTGAATTGGTCGAAGTACTCAAGAAAAAGGGTTTGCTCTAATGCACAAGGTACTGATTGTCGGTGAACACGATGGAAAGTCGCTGAATCCCGCCACGGCGAAATGCGTCACCTGCGCGAGCGGCATTCCCGGCGGCGAAATCACGATCGTCCTGCTCGGCGCGGATACCGCGGCCGTCGCCTCCCAAGCCGCGGCCGTCGCGGGGGTGAAATCGGTGCTGCGCGTGGATCGGCCGGAGAACGAGCATCCGCTCGCCGCGATCTTCGCGCCGCAGCTGGCGGCTCTCGCAGCCGACTACACGCATATCTTCGGGCCCTCGACCAGCTTCGGTAAGGATCTCATGCCGCGCGTTGCGGCCTTGCTCGGCGCCCCGCAGGTCAGCGACTTGATGGCAGTCGAGGGAGCCCATCGCTTCCGGCGGCCGACCTACGCTGGGAACGCTATCGTGACGGTTGAAGCCGATCCGGCCCGTAAGCTCATTGCCACCGTTCGGGTCGCATCCTTCGAAGCGGCGGCGACCGGCGGAGCCGCCGCCATTGAATCCAAAACCCTCAGCGTGGCGCTGCCCACCCATACGCGCTATGTCGGCGCCAAGAGCGGCTCGACCGATCGTCCCGATCTGCAGACGGCAGCCCGGGTGGTGTCCGGCGGACGGGCACTCGGCAGCGCGGAGAATTTCAAGCTGTTGTTCAGTCTTGCGGACAAAATCGGCGCGGCCGTGGGCGCGTCGCGCGCCGCCGTGGATGCCGGATACGCACCGAATGAGATGCAGGTCGGCCAGACGGGAAAGATCATTTCCCCCGAAATCTACATCGCCATCGGCATCTCCGGCGCGATTCAACATCTCACCGGCATCAAGGATGCGCGGACCATCGTGGCAATCAACAAGGACGGCGAGGCGCCGATCTTCGAAGTCGCCGATGTCGGTTTGGTCGGCGATCTATTTCAGATCGTGCCCGAGCTGGAGCGTTTGGTAGGCGGCTGAGCGTTATTCTCGGTCGCGCTCGATTGACGCGGCCGCCGCATCGATTGCCTGGACCAGCAGGTCGGCATGCTCACGGCGGAACGGCATCGGTGGCCGCAGCTTGAGAATGCTCGCCTGGGGACCCTCGTAGCCGGTCAGAATGCGGAACTCCGACGCCAACACGTTCACCATCCGCAGGTTGCGCCATTTCGCCGCGGCGGCGTCGCGGCCTATGGATTCCAGGCCGAGCAGCAGTCCGCTGCCGCGCACCTGTCCCAAGAACTCGTGCCGGACGGCCACGGACTCGAGTTGCCCGCGCAAGTAATCTCCCGTCGCCAGGGCGTTTGCCATCAGCGCTTCGCCGTCGAGCACCTTGAGCACGGCGAGACCCGCGGCCGCGGCCACGGCATTGCCGCCGAAGGTTGAAAAGAAGCCGAATCTCGCCTGAAAGGCCTCGATCAAGGCACGATCGGCAACGACGACACCCATGGGATAGCCGTTGCCCACCGGCTTGCCCAGGGTCACGATATCGGGTTCGAGGCCGCGCCGGCCGAATCCCCAGAAGTGCGAGCCGGAACGGCCCAATCCGTATTGCACCTCGTCGGCAATGACCAGACCGCCCGCCGCCTTCACACAGCCGGTCACCGCCGCAGCCCACGCGGCCGGTGGATCAAAAATGCCGCTGCTGGTAATGGCGGAGTCGATGAAGAATGCGGCGGGCGCGGCTCCTCGGGCGGCAAGTCTCGCGATGGCACGATCGGCGTCCCGCACCGCTTCGACCTGGTCCAAAGCGCCCATCGCGTCGCCGGCACGCAGGGTCACGGGCGGCGGCGCGAGCGTCTCGACGCGTGGGTCATGGGGCGGGCTCACACCGCGTGTAAGCGCCGCCGCCGCATCGGTGATTCCGTGATAGGCATGCTGCATGACCAGCGCACCCTGGTGCCCGGTGGCCATCCGCGCCATCCGCCACGCCACATCATTGGCCTCGCTGCCGGAATTGACGAAAATGCATGCGTTGAGATGCGCCGGCAGCCGCGCCGTGAGCCGTTCCGCGTACTCGAGGATACTTTCATGCAAGTAGCGAGTGTGGGTGGCCAGGATTGCGGTCTGATTTTGAATCGCCGCCACGACGGTCGGATGGGCATGACCCACATGCGGGACGTTGTTGTACACATCGAGATACGCGCGCTCCTGCGCGTCGTACAACCAGACTCCCGCGCCACGCACCAGATGCAAGGGCTCTTCGTAGAACAACTCGGCGCCGGCTCCCATCAGCCGCCGCCGCCGCCCCAGGTCAACGCCGGACACGGAGTGTGGCGCCGCACCAGGCGCGGCACCATCCGCGGCAGTCGATGCCGTCAGGCCCGCGGTGTCCGCAGCTTCGTGCCATGCGCGGGTCAGGGCTTGGCGGTCGGCCTTCATCAACCGGTCGAGCGAACGCCCAGCGTGCACGGCGGCCTCTTCCAGCACCCGGGCGCCGTGGTGGTCATGACGCATGCGCCAGGCATGCACCAGCAGAGTTACGGCGTGCCGCGCGGCGACGATGTCGTAAAGCGATTCCACTTCGTCGGCTTGCAGGGAACGGCCCTGCGTATAGCCGTGCAGCACGTTGCCCAGGGAGTCCAAGCGGGCGACGTCTTCGGTCAACAACTCCGACATCGCAACGGCGGGCTCGAATATCAGGGGCGCATGGATCATGTCGCCGAAATCAAGTATGCCGCTGATCGAGTGTCCGTCGACATCCACCAACAAGTTGGCGGCGTGGCAATCGCCGTGGATCGCCTGGCTGCGCAGACCACGCAAGCGCGGCAAACAGTCGCGAAATGCGCTGCAAACCCTATCGACGGCCGCCCGGACCGGCTCAGGTTCAATGGCAGCGCTGAATTCCGCAAGCTCGGGCAGCCGCCGCACGTCCCACGCCAAGCGACGATTCAAGGAGGGATGAAAAAACCCCTGTAATGCCCGGTCGACGCGGGCCAGGGTGGCGCCCATATTTTGCAGCAGGGCTGCGCTCGGAGGCGAGTCGGCCAACAGTCGCCCAGGCAAGAAGCTCACGAGGCAGGTGGCGTAGTCGATCCCGTCGCGGCTGAAACGGCCCAGGGCTTCCCCCCGTTGCGTGGGAAACAGCCTCGGTACCGGCAAACCGGGATCCTGCTCCGCCAAATGGTCCAGCACGCACGTCAGGCTGTCGATGCTCTGCGCATCGGCCGCATCGCCCTGAATCTTCAGCACGAATTCACGTGCATCCGCGCGCGGGCCGCCGGCGGTGCGCAAGCGAAAGTTGGTGTCCCGCTCTCCCGGCAATGCGCTGACCGAGACCGCCAGCCCGTAAAGATCTCGCGCGAGACGCTCGGCCTCCGCCGGACCGAACGACGGCGGCGAAGTCCGCAGAGCTAACAAGGCGATGCGTGCTAGAGCTGTTTGAGAACGTATTCGGCCGCGGAGACCTTGAACTCGCCCGGGGCTTCGACGTTCACATGAGTGACCACCCCATTCTTGGCGATGATCGCAAACCGCTGGCCGCGGACACCCATACCGAATTTCGTTCCGTCCAACTCGAGCCCCAGGGCCTTGGCATAGGTGGCGTTCCCGTCCGCCAGCATCAGGATCTTGTCGCCGACACCGCCGTGCTTACCCCAGGCGTTCATCACGAACACATCGTTCACCGCGGTGCATGCAATGGTGTCGACGCCCTTCGCCTTGATTTGATCCGCGAGCTCGACAAATCCGGGTAAGTGCTTGGCGTCACAGGTCGGAGTGAATGCACCCGGGACGGAAAACAGCACCACGGTCTTGCCCGCAAACAGCTGCTCCGTGGTGATCTTTTGCGGCCCGTCCGAAGTCATGCGCGTAAACGAGCCCTCTGGCATCTTGTCGCCGGCTTTGATCGTCATTGCAGTTCTCCTTTAAGCGTTCCGACTATCGACCGACCGTCTCGGAGTACAGCTCCCACAGCTTGAGGATTCGCGGGCTCAAGTTGGGAACGATCTTCAAGCTTGCAAACGTTCTCTTGGCCTCCGCGAAGCTCTTGAGCTGCACCTGAGCCAGCCCCAGATAGACGTACGCCTCGTCCAGATGCTTGATCTGCCCCTTCTGCAGACCCGCGCTGATGGCGTCCACGCACTTTTGATATTCGCCGAAGCCGTAGTACACCTCGCCGAGCTTGACCGAGAGTTCCCCGGCCGAATTCTTGCCGGCCTCGGCATCGAACTGCGGCAGCCCCTTCCGGTCGGCGTCCGCACGCACCTTCAATGAGTTCAAGAGGCGATTGGTACGTTCCTTGTGCTCGTCCTTCAGCACTCCCGGGGTGGCCATGGCCTTCTCGAGCACGGCCTGCGCCTCGCCCGGCAACGCGGAATCCGCCAACAGCTGCGCCATTTCGATGTAGTCGGTGTCGGCATTCATCGAGTTGGTGTTGTACATGATGCGGTAGATCATCAGAGTGTTGTGATCGTCCCGCTCATCCTGCCGCTCGATGCGCAGCAACGTGTTCCAGTAGTTGGTCTTGTTGGTTAGACGCACGAGATCGGCCGAGGCCGTGGCCATGGCCGCCGTGTCGCCCGAATCGGATGCGCACTGCAGCTTGAACTGATACAGATTCTCCTTGGGGGTCTCTCCCGCCTTGCGGGACGCGGCGACGGCCTTGTCGGCCCATATTGCGGAGTCTTTGCAGTCCTTTTGCAGATAATAAATCTGGCTCAGGATTCCCAGATCGTCGGCACTGGCCGCACCGGAATCGGCCACTTGCTTGCCGTATTCGATCGCCTTCGCGTATTGCTGAGTGCTGGCAGTCACCTTGAACAGTATGCGAATGGTCTTCGCCAGTTCATCCGGCGTGTACGCGCCGGTCGCGATGGCCTGCTCATAGGCCTGTTGCGCCGCTTTCAAGTTGTTCAGCTTGATGTTGGCGAACGCCTTGAAGTCATAGATGGTCTTCTTGTCGAACGCGTTGAGGCCGGGCTTCGTCTCCGCGGCTTCCAGATTCTTGATTGCCTCGGCCCACTGACCGGCCTGCATTGCCTTCTGCGCCGCCGTCATTTCCTTGGCGATGACGCGGCTGATTTCATGGCCCTTTTTCTCATCGGCCGAGAATGCCGACTGCGGACTCACCGCGAGGCCAACCAGCGCAAACATCAGCGCCGCACTCAGATAGCCGGCCCAGGATTTCGCCGGCCGGTGCCCAACATCGTGTATCGAATGAGTCATTAGCAAACCTCGCTGCGTACAAGTCTTAAATTTATTTCGCGCACTTCATGAGAACGCGCCACCGGCATCTCGCCCACGGTTCAAACAAACGGCGCGTCAGCCCCAACTTGAAGGGCTGACGCGCCGTAATACCACCCAAGGGATGCCCAATCAGAAATAGTCGTTGTTGACGAACCCTATCTTCTTCAAGCCGCGATGCTGTAAATCGGCCAAGGTCTGAGCCACAATTTCGTACTTGGCGAACTTATCGACGGAGATATGCACCTCCGGTTGAGGCGATTTCACGGACTCTTGCGAGATATAACTCTGCAGCGTCGCCCGGTCCACCGGCGTCTTGTTCCAGAGCAAGGTGCCGTCGAAATCGATGGTGAGGTCGATCACTTCGGGCGGCGGCGGCGGCACGAAGTTCGGCGGCGGCGGCAGCGGATTATCGATCTTCACCGCGTGCGTCATGCTGGGAATCGTGATGATGAAAATGATCAGCAGCACCAGCATGACGTCGATCAACGGCGTCATGTTGATGTCGGAGTACGACTGGCCTTCGGCCCCGCCTACACTCATGGCCATGCGATTTTTCTCCTAGGTTCCGGGGCCAAAATGGTCGGGAGTGGTGATGAACGCCACTTTACGAATCCCGATCTGCTGTGTGGCCACGAGGACCTGACCGACGAACTGGTACCGGACATTGGCATCACCGCGAATGTGCACTTCCGGCTGCGGGTCCTTGGTCACAATTTCCCGCAGCCTGGTCTTCAGCTCATTCTGGTCCGCCAATTGCTTGGTGTTCCAATAAATGTCGCCTTGTTTGTCGATGGCGATGGTGATGTTTTCCGGATTGGTCTGGGTCGGCAAGTTGGTTGCCTTCGGCAGATCCAGCTGCACCTGCTGAATGATGACCCGGATCGTTATGATGAAAATGATCAGGAGCACCAACATCACGTCCACGAGGGGCGTGACGTTGATGTCCGACATCGCCTCGCCTTCATCACCGCTGGTAGTTATCGCCATGGACGCCGATCCTCAGCGAGCGCCCGCGGGAGCGGGTTTGCCGGCCGGCGACGGTCCCTTGTCCATGCCCAAGCCCATCTTCACGCCCGAGATCAAGTAGGCATGCAGTTCATGCGTGAAGTGGCTGACACGCTCTTGAACGCCCTTATTGCGGCGCAATAGAATGTTGTAGCCCAACACTGCAGGCACTGCGACGGCCAGACCAATGGCGGTCATGATCAACGCCTCGCCGACGGGTCCCGCCACCTTGTCGATGGACGCTTGTCCGGCCACGCCGATGGCGATCAACGCGTGATAAATGCCGATGACGGTGCCGAGCAGTCCGACGAACGGCGCGGTGGCGCCCACGGACGCGAGCACCGGCAAACCCGATTGCATGCTGCTGGCAACGGTATCCGAGGTGCGCTGCAGCGACTCGGTGATCCACTCGCTGGTGCCGATGGCGCCCGATAGGCGGCCCTTATTGAGTTCATGGTACTCGAGGGCCTGCTTGCCGGTCTCGGCGAGCGCGCGAAACGGGTTCGACGAGCCCTTCAGTCGGCTGATGGCTTCGGTCAGGTTCGGGGCGTCCCAGAATTCCTTTTCCGCCGCGATCGACTGAAGTCGCTGCCGGCGTTGATCGAAGAACTTCGTGATCATGATGAACCATGTCAGCAGCGACATGATCAACAGGATGGCAAGGATCGATCTGGCAATGATGTCGCCGTTCGCGATCAGGGCGCCAAGACCATATGGGTTTTCAATAGCTGTCTCTTGCATTGACCGATTCCCTCTGCTTAGAAATGCTTAATGTAATGAGTTAGGAAAATTGACTTCAAATCTTCGGGGCCTACTTGCCCGTGAGCTTCCATACAATCGGGATGGATACCGTTTTCTCGACCGGCTTGCCTTCTTCGGTTGCCGGCAGCATGCGCTGGCCGTGCACCCCTTTCAAACAGGCCTCATCCAGACGCGGAAAACCCGAACTCGTCTGAATGGACTCGTTGGTGATGCGGCCGTCGACGGCCACCGTCATCAGCACGATGCAGCGGCCTTCTTCGTTGGCACGCTTCGACGCGTCGGGATAATAGTCTTCGCCGATCTTCAACGGATGCTTCGGATCCATCTTGATCGAGGTGCCGGGCTTCGGCGGCGCGGCCACGACGACCGGCGGCGGCGGCCGATTGACCTGGGTGGTCTGGGTGATGGCCGTGGTCTCGACCTGAGGCGCCTGGATATCGACGAATTCCGGCGGCGGCACATACGGTTTGATTTCTTCGAGCTTGGGCGGCGGCGGCGGCGGCTTGTCGACGTCCTTCGGCTTATCGATCTGCGCAATCTCGACCGGCGGAATGATGGTCTGTACGAGCTTGCCGGCCAAGCCGGTATAGAACGCCCAGACAATGCCGATATGGAGAATAATGACGGCAATGAGGGCCGCGCCCCTCTTGCCCGAAAATAGCGATGGCTCTTCGTATTTATACATAAGTCTAAGCGACCCTACCCCTAAATCTATGCCGTCCCATTGCGCCGTTCGCGCGCCCAACGTCGCGTGCCCGTTGGATGCGCCTCAAAGCTCCGCTCCTAGATTTATAGCAGCGTCCCTTCTTTCCCTTCGGCGAGTAAAGAGCCTGACACATATCCCGCCTGAACTGCAAGCGCGACTTTGGACCAATGAACGGCCTGCGTGAAGCGCGGGCGCTACGGTGTCTTCGTTGCTCGCGAGGCCGGTTGCTCCAGATCAGTGACCGCGCCCAGGGATGCGCTGCTGACCTGCCTTGCATACTTTGCCAACGCGCCACGCCGCGCATAGGGTTTCGGCGCCACCCATGATTTGCGCCGGCGCTTGAGTTCGGCCGCGCTGACGTGCAAGGTGATTTCACGTCGCTCCGCATCAATCGTGATGCCATCGCCGGTGTTCACCAGGGCCAGCGGGCCGCCGAGCGCGGCCTCCGGTGACAAATGCCCGACCACGAAGCCATGACTGCCTCCGGAAAACCGCCCGTCGGTGATCAATGCGACCTCCTGCCCCAGACCCTTGCCCATGATGGCGGCCGTTGGACTCAACATTTCGCGCATTCCGGGGCCGCCTTTCGGTCCCTCGTAGCGGATGACCACCACGTCGCCGGCCTTCACTTTGCCGCTCAAGATTCCTTGCAAGGAGGCTTCTTCGGAATTGAATACTCGCGCCTTGCCGTGGAAGCGCAGCCCCTCCTTCCCGGTGATCTTTGCAACGGCACCCTCCGGCGCGAGGTTTCCGTATAGGACCACCAAGTGGCTGTCCTTTTTGATGGGGTCGCCGAGCGGCCGCACAATATGTTGGCCTTCGGCGTAGGGCGCGACGTCGCGTAGATTCTCCGCCAGATTTGTTCCGGTCACGGTCAGGCAATCGCCGTGCAGCAATTCGGCGTCCAACAGGGTCTTCATCAGCGGTTGAATGCCGCCGATGGCGACCAGTTCGGACATCGAATAGCGCCCGCTGGGACGCAAATCCGCCAACACCGGTACGCGTTTGCCGATGCGTGTGAAATCGTCGAGCGTCAGTTTGACATCCGCCGACGAGGCTATTGCCATTAAGTGCAGCACAGCATTTGTCGACCCGCCGAGCGCGATGACCACGGTGATCGCATTTTCAAAAGCCTTGCGGGTCAAGATCTGCCGCGGCAACAAGCCCAGCTTGATCAAATTGACCGCGGCGGCACCGGCGCGCGTGCAATCGTCGCGCTTCGCTCGGGAGACGGCATCCTGGGCCGAGCTGTTCGGCAGACTCATGCCGAGCGCCTCAATGGCGGAGGCCATGGTGTTGGCCGTGTACATCCCGGAACAGGATCCCGGCCCGGGAATCGCGGTGCGTTCCACGAATTTGAGCTGCTGCTCGGACACCGTACCCTGCGCGTAACCGCCGACCGCTTCGAATACCGATACGATGTCGCGGTTGTCGGCTCCCGGCCGAATGGTGCCGCCATAGACGAACACCGCGGGTCGGTTCAAGCGCGCCAACGCCATCAAACAGCCGGGCATGTTCTTATCGCAGCCGCCGATGGCCACGACGCCATCGAAGCCCTGGGCACCGACCACGGTTTCGATGGAATCGGCGATGACCTCGCGCGACACCAAGGAGTAACGCATGCCCGGCGTACCCATTGAAATGCCATCGGAAACGGTGATGGTATTGAACGTAATCGCCTTGGCGCCCGCCGCCTCGACGCCTCCCGCAGCCAATCGCGCCAGCTCATCGATGTGCATATTGCAGGGCGTCAAGTTGCTCCAGGTCGAAGCGATGCCTACTTGCGGCTTGTCGAAATCAGCGTCGACGAAGCCGACCGCGCGCAGCATGGCCCGGCTGGGCGTCTGTTTTACCCCATCGACGACCAGGCGTGAGTAGGAACGAGTATCGGCAGGTTTGGATTTCTTCGGCATCACTCAGCATAAACACCCGCGTCGCCACCGCGCAACGCCCGCGCGGCCGCGCGACGGGTTTCGCGTGAATTTTCCCTGACGTGTCGACGTCTTGGCACCTGCCTCCAAAACGTCGGCGGGGACTGCACTGCACGGCGGCGGGACTGCGTTACGCGGCCGTGCCGTAGCGCTTGATCAAGTACCGATAGACGCCGCGCACCGCTTGCGCCTCCGCGCCGACGCTGCGGCCGGGACGGTCCTTTGAATTCCACGCGTACAGGTCTAGGTGCAGCCACGGCGTCGACTCGCTCACGAAGCGCTTCAAGAACAACGCCCCGAAAATGGCCCCGGCAAAGGTAGACGAGGCGACATTGTTCAAATCCGCAATTTTGCTGGCCAGTTCATCCTCGTAGCTCTGCCAGAGCGGCATCGGCCATACAGGGTCGTGTTCGGCCGCGGCGACTCGAGCGACTTCCTGTACGAGAGCCTCGTCGTTGCCGAACAAGGCGGGCAGTTCGGGGCCAAGCGCGACGCGCGCGGCGCCGGTCAATGTCGCGAAATCGATGATTAGATCCGGATGCTCGGCATCGGCCAGCGCCAACGCGTCGCACAGCACCAGCCTGCCTTCGGCGTCCGTATTGCCGACCTCGACCGTCAAGCCCTTGCGTGTGGCCAGCACATCCCCGGGCCGGTAGGCATTGCCGCTGACGGCGTTCTCGACCGCCGGCACCAGCACGCGGAGTTCGGCGCGGACACCGGCGTTCATGAGCATATGGGCGAGCGCCAACGCCACGGCGGCGCCGCCCATGTCTTTTTTCATCAGAGCCATGCCGGATCCCGACTTGATGTCCAGGCCGCCGCTGTCGAAGCACACGCCTTTGCCCACCAAGGTCAGGCGCGGATACGTTCCCTTGACGCGCGGTGCCCAGCGCAGATCGGCGAGCCGGGGGGCCGAACTGCTGGCGCGGCCTACCGCATGAATGGCCGGAAAGTTGGCGGCGAGCAGTTCCTCACCCACCCACTCGCGAAAATCAGCCTCATGACGCTCAGCCAGTCTGCGTGCCGCGGCTGCGAGCTCGGCCGGGCCCAAGTCCTGCGCCGGCGTGTTGATCAAATCGCGCGCCATGCGCAGCGATTCCGCGGCGAGCGCCACGTATTGCACATCGGCATTCGGCGGGGCTTCGAGGCTCGAAGCCTCGCTTTTTGACGCGCGATAGCGATCGAAGCGGTAGGCCGCGTAGGCAAACCCCAGGCACAATTGCGTGGCCTCCCCGGCCGTGAACTCTTGGGCCAGATGAAATCGGCGCGGCGGCAGCCGTTCGGCGAGACCCGCCGCATGCCAAAGCGAAACCTCTCCTTGACGCCTGCCCAAGCCGCCCACAGCAGCCGCGAGCCCGCCTTCGGCATCCGGCAAGAGAATCACCCGATGTTTTTCCGCCTTGAAATTTTGCAGCGCGACCCAGCGCTCGACCGCCGGTGTTTGCGCCGCGCGCCACGCGTCGAGTTCGTGCTCGTAGAGCAGCCACAACGGTACCGAATCACTGCCATCGGGGTTCATGGAAAAGCATCCTCACGAAGAGCAAACCGCACTGGGAATGTCTTGCATGATAAGAGATTCTATGGTGCTATTTGCGGCTAGTTTAACGGACCCCGCTTCGGTAAAGTCTCCCAGGCGGGGTCTTGCATTTTGCAGGTATGGATTAGGGTTACAGGAGAATTTCATGCGTTTGTATTCGCAAAAAGACGTCGACAAGAAAGCGCTGCGGGGCGCCCGCATCGCCATCTTGGGCTACGGCAGCCAAGGGCGCGCGCACGCGCTCAATCTGCACGACAGCGGCTTCGACGTCGTGGTCGGCGTCCGTAAAGGCGACAGCTGGAACAAGGCCAAGAAAGACGGCTTGAAAGTGCTGGAGCCGGCGGCCGCCGTCAAAGGCGCGCAGCTGGTCGCCATGCTGGTGCCGGATCTCACGCAAAAATCTCTGTACGAGGATCTGAAGAACGTCATCGAAAAAGGCGCCACGCTGCTGTTCGCCCACGGCTTCAATATTCACTTCAAGCAGATCAAACCGCGCAAGGATCTGGACGTCGTGCTGATCGCGCCGAAGGGCCCGGGAGATTTGGTGCGGCGGCAATATCAGCAAGGGCGCGGCGTCCCGTGCCTCATTGCGGTGGCGCAGAACGCGTCCAGGCGCGCCAAGGCCAAGGCGCTGGCCTATGCGGACGGGATCGGCGGCACGCGCGGCGGCGTCCTGGAGACCACTTTTGCCGAGGAGACCGAAACGGATCTGTTCGGCGAGCAGGCGGTGCTGTGCGGCGGCGCGACGGAACTCGTGGTCAAGGGGTACGAGACTCTGGTGGAGGCCGGCTACCAGCCCGCGGTGGCCTATTACGAATGCCTGCATGAACTCAAGCTGATCGTCGACCTGTTGCACGAGGGCGGCATCACGAAAATGCATCGTTTCATCAGCGAAACGGCCAAGTACGGCGATCTGACCCGCGGACCGCGCATCGTCAACCGGGCCACCAAGAAGGAGATGCGCAAGATTCTGACCGAGATCCAGCAGGGCAAATTTGCGCGTCAATGGATTGCCGAGAACAAGAGCGGCCGCCGCAAGTACTCGAAACTGCTGAAGGCGGACCTTTCGCATTCGATCGAGAAGGTCGGCGCCCAGCTGCGCGCCCGCATGCCGTGGCTGGAGGCCGCGAAGGCCTGACGTTACCGATGCGCACCCTGTTCGACAAGGTTTGGGAGGCACACGAAGTCGTGGCCGAAACGGCGGAGACGCCGGCGGTGCTGTACATCGATTTGCACCTCATTCACGAGGTGACCTCTCCGCAGGCGTTCAGCGTGCTGAAGCGTCTGGGGCTGCCGGTGCGCCGTCCCGACCGCACCCTCGCGACCATGGATCATTCGACGCCGACCAGCACCGACCAGGTGTTCGGCAATGTGCCCATCAAGGTGGATGCGGCGGCGAAGCAGGTGCGCCAACTCGAGCAGAATGCCGCCGAATTCGGCGTCGAGCTGTTCGGTATGCGGGACGCGCGGCGCGGCATCGCGCATGTCATCAGCCCGGAATTAGGGACGACGCAGCCCGGCATGACCATC
The DNA here is from genome assembly GCA_035314705.1 of Steroidobacteraceae bacterium. Lineage (GTDB taxonomy): Bacteria > Pseudomonadota > Gammaproteobacteria > Steroidobacterales > Steroidobacteraceae > Bog-1198. The sequence continues at coordinate 42,454 of DATFZF010000095.1, forward strand.
GTCTGCGGCGACAGCCATACCAGCACGCACGGGGCGTTCGGCGCGCTGGCCTTCGGCATCGGCACGACGGAAGTCGGGCATGTGCTCGCAACCCAATCCTTGTTGCAGCGCAAGCCGAAAACCTTTGCCGTCAATGTCGAAGGGCAGCTGCGCTCGGGTGTGACCGCCAAGGATTTGATCCTTGCCGTGATCGGCAAAATTGGGGTCTCCGGGGGCACTGGTCATGTTTTTGAATATCGCGGGCCGGCCATTCGCGCGCTGTCCATGGATGAGCGGATGACGGTGTGCAACATGTCGATTGAGGCCGGCGCCCGCGCCGGAATGATAGCGCCGGACGACACCACGTTCGCCTATCTCAAGGGCAAGCCGCGCGCGCCCAAGGGCGCCGCCTGGGACGCAGCGCTCGCCCAATGGCGAACTCTCGTCACGGATCCGGGCGCGGCGTTCGATGCCTCCGTGGATATCGATGCCGCAGGCCTGGAGCCCATGATTACCTACGGCACGAACCCGGGCATGGTGCTGCCCATCGGCGCGGCCATTCCCGACAAGGCCGGGGACGATGTCTTCGACAAGGCGCTGCGCTACATGGGATTTCACGGCGGCGAGGCCATGCTCGGCAAGCCGGTGGACGTGGTATTCATCGGCAGCTGCACCAACGGACGCCTCGAAGATTTGCAGGCGGCCGCGCGCATACTCAAAGGCCGCAAGGTCGCGCCGGGCGTGCGTCTGCTCATCGTACCGGGCTCGCAGCAGATCAAGCGCGAGGCCGAGGCCGCTGGATACGCCGACATATTCAAGGCCGCGGGAGCGGATTGGCGCGAGTCCGGCTGCTCCATGTGTTTGGGGATGAACGGCGATACCGTCGCCGCCGGCCAGTACTCAATCAGCACCAGCAACCGCAATTTCGAAGGCCGCCAAGGCGTGGGCGCGCGCACCCTGTTGGCGAGTCCATTCACCGCGGCGGCAAGCGCGGTGCGCGGCCGGATCACCGATCCGCGGGACATGCTGTAATGGAACCCATCGATCGCGTCCGTTCCAGGACCGTGGTGATCCCGTCGAGCAATATCGACACCGATCAGATCATCCCGGCCAGATTCCTGACCACGACCACCAAGGACGGCTTGGGTGTGAAGCTGTTCGCCGATTGGCGCTATCGAGCCGACGGCTCGCCGGATCCCAATTTCGCGCTGAACCGGCCCGAGGCGCGCGGCGCGCAAGTGCTGGTCGCAGGCCCGAATTTCGGCTGCGGCTCCTCGCGCGAGCATGCGCCCTGGGCGCTCTTGGACTTTGGGTTTCGTGCCGTCATCAGCACGGAGATCGCCGACATCTTCCGCGGCAATTCCCTGAAGAATGGGCTGCTGCCCATCGTCGTCGATGACGCGACATCGCAGTGGCTGCTCAATCACCCGGGCGCGGAAGTCGACATCGACCTGGGTAGCGCGACTTTGACGCTGCCCACCGGGTTGTCCGTCTCATTCCCCTTGGAAGCCTTTGCACGGCATTGTCTGATGCACGGCATCGATGAACTCGGCTATCTACGCAGCCGGTTGGGCGACGTCGAACGCTACGAAGCGGCGCATTCCAAGGGTCCGGCCTGAGGGCTGCGAAGTGAAGGCGCTGATCGCAGTTCTTGCCGGCGACGGCATAGGCGCCGAGGTCACCGCCGAGGCCGTGCGCTCGCTCACCGCGGTGGGAACGCGCTTCGGGCATAACTTCGAATTCGAGTCGGCACTGGTGGGTGGTGCCGCCATCGACGCGACCGGCGAGGCGCTCCCCGCCGAGACGCTGGCGCTGGCCCGGCGCGCCGACGCGATTTTATTGGGCGCCGTCGGCGGTCCGAAATGGTCGGCGCCCGACGCCAAGGTCCGCCCCGAGCAGGGCCTGTTGCAGCTGCGCAAAGCGCTGGGGCTGTTCGCCAATCTGCGGCCGGTCGTCCCGCACCCCGCTGTCCTGCATGCCTCGCCCATCAAGGCGGAAATTCTGCGCGGCGTGGACATCATGGTGGTGCGCGAGCTGACGGGCGGCATTTATTTCGGGGAGAAAACCCGAACCGCGACCGAAGCCGTCGACGTATGCCGCTACACGGTGGAGGAGATCGAACGCGTCGTGCGTCTGGCGGCGCGCCTGACGCTCACCCGCCGCCGCAAGTTGTGTTCCATCGACAAGGCGAATGTGCTCGAGACCTCGCGTCTGTGGCGCAGCGTGGTCGAGCGGATCATGCCGCGCGAATTCCCCGACGTGAGCTTCGAACACATGCTGGTGGATGCCGCCGCCATGCATCTCTTGAAGCGGCCGCGCGACTTCGACGTGATCGTGACCGAAAACATGTTCGGCGACATCCTCACCGACGAAGCCTCCATGCTTGCCGGCTCACTCGGACTCCTGCCCTCCGCATCGCTCGGCAGCGCCGCGCGCGGCGGGCTGTTCGAACCCATCCACGGATCCGCGCCGGACATCGCGGGCCGCGGCATCGCCAATCCCTATGCCGCGATTTTGAGCGCGGCCATGCTGCTCAAGTATTCGCTGCACCTGGAACCCGAGGCGAGCGCCCTGGAGGCGGCCGTCTCGCGCGCCATCGAATCGGGGAAGCTGCCCGCCGATCTGGCCGCTGCCGGCGCAAGCGTCACGACGCGTGCCGCCGGAGATGCGGTTCTGGCTGGACTCTGAGGACACGTTCGAGCCCGGCGGACAGGTCAGCCACCAGGTCCCGGGAATCTTCGATTCCCACCGACACCCGCAGCAGGCCAGAACCGATGCCGGCGCGCAGCCGCGCCGATTCCTCCATGCCCGCATGAGTCATGCTGGCAGGATGCGAGATCAGACTCTCCACCCCACCGAGCGACTCGGCGAGAGTGAAGCATTCGAGCCCCGTCAAGAATGCTTCGACCGCCGGCTGTCCGCCCGTCAGTTCGAAACTCAACATGGCACCAAAGCCGCTCTGCTGGCGCCGCGCAATCTCATGTCCCGGGTGGTCGGGCAGGCCCGGATAATGCACGCGCCCGACCGCCGGGTGCTTGGCCAGGAAATCCACCACCGCGGCCGCATTCTCGGCGTGAACGCGCATGCGCGCATGCAGGCTGCGCACGCCGCGCAGCGTCATGAAGCTGTCGAAGGGGGCGCCGGTCACGCCGATGGCGTTCGCCCACCAGGCCAGGTTGTCGTGCAACTCCTTCGTCGCCGAGACCACGGCACCGCCGACCACATCGCTGTGGCCGTTCAGGTACTTGGTGGTGGAGTGCATGACGATGTCGGCACCGAGCGCCAAGGGTTGCTGCCAGATCGGCGAGAGGAAAGTGTTGTCGACAACCGCCAGCGCGCCGGCCGCATGCGCCGCCTCGGCGAGCGCGCGGATATCGACAACGCGCAACAGCGGATTGCTGGGGGTTTCGATCCAGACGAGTTTCGGATTCTGCGCAAGCGCCTTGTGCGTCGCGGCGGCATCGGCCTGATCGACGAAATCGACGACCAGAGTCCCCTGCGCATGCAAGGCGGCGAGCAATCGGTACGTGCCGCCGTAGCAATCATAGGGCGCGACGACCCGCGCGCCGCTGGGCAGCGTCGCGAGAATCAGGGTGATGGCGGCGAGTCCCGTGCACGTCACCACAGCGCCGGCGCCGCCTTCCAGATCCGCCAGGGCGCCGCCCAACTGATCCCGCGTCGGATTGCCGGATCGCGTGTAGTCGTACTTGCGCGGCTTGCCGTACCTTTCGAATGCAAAATTCGTCGACAGGTATATCGGCGGCACCACGGAGCCGTGCTGTGCGTCGGACTCGAGCCCCGCGCGGACCGACCGCGTTGCGATGCTCTTCTTGGTGGGTGGGGCGATGGTCATGTCGTGTACTCCGCAAGCACTAGTTTGATGATGGGTGTGAGGGCGGCGCCTTCCTTCAAGAAGGCGTCATGCCCGAAGATGGAATTGATTTCGATGAGCTGGCGCGGCCCATTGAGGCGCGCCGACAGGGCCTGCATGTCGTTGAACGGAACCAGCTGATCTTCGCGCACCGCGATCAGCGTCGCCGGCGTATGCACCTGCGTCGCGTCCATCTGGTGCAGGTCGATCGATTCGCTAAGGACCAGGAAGGATTCGGCGCGGTACTTCTGCACGTAGTCGTCTCCGCGCGCGAACAGATAGTCCTCGATCGGGAATCGAAAGCGGTCGGCGTTGCGCGTCGGCGGCGCGCCGAAGCGAAGCTGGAATTCCACGGCGCTGCGATACGTGGCCATCGCCAGCGCGCGCGCGAGCTTGAGGCCCGACGGCCCGTCGCCGCGGGCGATCGCCTCGCGCACGATCTGCCGCTGCACGCTGCGCCAGGCGGTAGAGAGCACCTGGGCCTTGTCGGCGGCGCTCAAGACCACGATGTGCTGCACGCATTCGGCATAGCGTTCCGCAAAGCACAGCGCCACCATTCCCCCGTACGAGGCGCCGACGATGGCTTGCAGCGACTTCAAGCCCAGATGCCTGACCACGGCGTGCAAGACATCGGCCTGGTCGTAGGAACTCAAGGGCGGAAATTTGCCGCCGTCTTGCGGCGTGGAGCTGTCGCCGCGGCCGCCGAGATAATCGATGCCGAGAATCCGGTACGCCTTGGTGTCGACGCCCAATCCTGGGCCGACGAGTTCCGGCCACCAACCGTCGGAACCCGCGACGATGCGGTGAGCGGAAATGCCGCCGAGCACGGCAATCACGGGCGCATCGGCGGGCCCGACGAGCCGGAAAGCCACGTGCGCATCCGGCAAAACGTCCCCGTAATGCAGCGTAAAGGGATGCGCCAGCCTCAAGGTTTCATCGATATGGATGGAAGATTTTTCGGCCACGTTCCGCTCGCTCCAAATAGAGGTTTACATAACCCCTGCAGCGCCAGCGCTCGTAGCCCAATGCAGCAGCCTTGGAAAACTGTGCAATCGGCCGCCTATCTACCGGATTCGGACATCAGCCCGATTCCGCAGGAGTTGGCACCGTTCCAAAGGCCTGTGAGATCTTTGGGTGGTTGCCCCGGCTTCTAAGGGCCTTTCCCTCAGCCGGTCTAGATAAGCTCCGAGAATTTTAGGCATAGCTTGAGTTTGCGTCAAGCCATTTTGCGCAGCCGGCCGCTTGCGTCCGTGCGTACAATGCATTAATGTACTAGCGCATTAATACATTAGTGAAACGAGCGGCATCGCAGCCACCCCATGAAAACCAATCGCCCCGTCACCCTGCGCCAGGAGCAGCAGCACGAACGCGCGCTGTGCACCGCGATTTTGGCGCTGCGCAGCGTCGAGGAATGCCGCAGCTTCTTCCGCGACCTGTGTACGCCCGCGGAGTTGCAGGCGATGGCGGACCGCTGGGCGGTGGTCGAGCTGCTGGAGCGCGGCCTGCCCTATCGCGAAATTCACCGGCAAACCGGCGTCAGCGTCACCACCATCGGCCGCGTCGCCCGCTATCTGACGTCCGGCAACGGCGGCTACCGGGCCGTGACCGAACGGCTGAAGCTCGATGGGTAGCGACATGAGCGCCCCCGATCCCCTGCGCCTGAAGATCGCCGTGCAGAAGAGCGGCCGCCTCACCGACAGCTCGCTCGAGCTGTTGTCCCGCTGCGGCCTGAAGTACAGCCGCGGCAAGGATCAGCTCATGTGCTACGGGGAGAACATGCCGCTCGACGTGCTGTTCGTGCGCGACGACGATATTCCGGATCTGGTGCAAGAGGACGTGTGCGACTTGGGATTGGTGGGGTTGAACGTCGTCCAGGAGAAACGCCTGGCATTCGCCGCGCGCGGCGTTGGGCCGCTGTTCGAAACGGTGCAGCTCCTCGATTTCGGACGCTGCAAGCTGTGCATCGCGGTACCCGACGGGTTCGAGTACCGGGGCGCCGAGTCGCTGCAGGGCAAGCGCATTGCAACGACCTATCCGCACATCCTGGCGCGCTTTCTCGCCGAGCGCGGCATTGGCGCGGAGGTGGTGGTGTTGTCCGGCTCCGTGGAAATTGCGCCGCGGCTCGGGCGCGCCGACTTGATTTGCGATCTGGTGTCGACCGGATCCACCCTGGCGGCGAATCATCTGCGCCAGGCAGAGACCGTGCTCGAGAGCCAGGCGGTGCTGATCCGCACGCCGGTGCCGATCCCGCCGGAGAAACAGGAGTGGACCCGGCGCCTGCTGATGCGCATCGACGGCGTCGAGCAAGTCAAGGGGAGCAAGTACATCATGCTGCACGCGCCCCGCTCCGCGTTGCCGGCGATTTCCAAGCTGTTGCCCGGCAGCGAGTCGCCGACGGTCATTCCGCTCGAAGGCCGCGGGGATCGGGTGGCGGTTCATGCCGTATGCCGCGAAAACGTATTCTGGGAAACGCTCGAACAGCTCAAGAGCGCGGGCGCCACCTCGGTGCTGGTCCTCCCTGTCGAGAAAATGCTGGCCTGAGGACTCGAGCTAAGAATGCGCATCGTCGATTGGAAATCTTTGTCGCCGCAGCAGCAGGCGCTGCTGTTGCGCCGTCCGGCACAGCGCGACGCCGCATCCACCCGGCAAGAGGCGCAGCGCATCATCGATCGGGTGCGCCGCGACGGCGACGCGGCGGTCTTGGCGCTGACCGAAGAGTTCGATGCGGTCCGTCCGGGTTCGTTGCAAGTGACGCCGCAGGAGTTCGAGGCCGCCGAGCGCGCCTTGAGCGGCGCGCAAATCGCCGCGATCGATCGGGCCATAGGCAACGTGAAGCGATTTCACGCGGCGCAAATCCAGGCGCCGCTGCGCGTGGAGACCGCGCCGGGAGTGGTGTGCGAGCGCTTCAGCGTGCCGATCCGCGCCGTCGGCCTGTATGTGCCCGCAGGCTCGGCCCCCCTGCCCTCCACCGCCGTCATGCTCGCCGTTCCCGCCGCCCTTGCCGCCTGCCCCGTGCGCGTGATGTGCACGCCGCCGGCCCGTGACGGCGGCGCGGATCCCGCGGTATTGGTTGCCGCGCGCAGGTCGGGAATCGGGCAGGTCTTCAAGGCGGGCGGGGCGCAGGCCATCGCCGCGATGGCTTACGGCACGGCCACCATACCCAAGTGCGACAAACTCTTCGGACCCGGCAATGCCTGGGTCACGGCCGCCAAATTGCTGGTCGCCCAGGACGCCGCGGGTGCGGCGGCGGACCTGCCGGCCGGCGTGACCGAGGTGATGGTCATCGCCGATACTTCCGCGCGCGCCGACTTCGTCGCCGCCGATTTGCTCGCGCAGGCCGAACACAGTCCCGAGGCGCAGGCCCTGCTGGTCACGACTTCCCTCCCCCTGGCCGAGGAAGTCGCGCGCCAGGTGCGGCGCCAGGCGGCCGGGCTCTCGCGGCAGGGGATACTGGCCAAGTCCATCGAGCATATGCGCCTGCTGATGGTCGAGACCCTCGAAACCGCATTCCAAATCGCCAATGACTATGCTCCCGAACATCTGCTGCTGGAGATTCGCGAGCCGCGACGCTGGCTGGACCGGGTCAGCGCCGCGGGCGCCGTGTTCTTGGGACACTGGTCGCCGGAATCAACAGGCGATTATTGCAGCGGACCCAACCATACCCTGCCGACCTACGGCTATGCCAAGGCCTACAGCGGCCTGTCGCTGGAGGACTTTCAGAAGCGAATCACGGTGCAGGAACTCACGCCCGCGGGGCTGCAGGATTTGGGGCCGACGGCACAGATCCTGGCGAATCTCGAGGGACTCGACGCGCACGCGGCGGCGGTCACCGTGCGGCTCGCCGCGCTCGCGGGCGGCGCCATGAGCGGGCGCAGTGCGATGAGCGGGGGCGGCGCGATGAGCGGGGCAGCGCCATGAGCGCGGTCGTCTCCCTGGCGCGTCCCGAGATCGCGACGCTGAAGCCCTACGCGCACGCGGCCTGGCTGCCGTCGTTGACGCGTCTGCATGCCAATGAAGCGCCTTGGCGGCCGGTGGGCGACACCACCGCGGCGGGCCTGAACCGATACCCGGAGCCGCAGCCGCAGGCGTTGATTGAACTGTTGGGCAGGCTCTACGGCGTCCCCACGGCAAGTGTTCTCGCGACGCGCGGCAGCGATGAAGCCATCGATATCTTGTCGCGTATCTACCTGCGCGCGGGCACCGACGCCATCTTGCAATGCACGCCGACCTTCGGCATGTACCAAGTCGCGGCGCGCATTCAGGGCGCCGCGGTCATCGAGATTCCGCTCGACCGCGAGCGCGGCTGGGCCCTCGATCCCGAGCGGCTGCTGGCTGCTTGGCAGCCGCACATGAAGCTCGTGTATCTGTGCTCGCCGAACAATCCAACCGCGAATCTGCTCGACACCGCGGCACTCGAGGAGCTGTGCAAGATGCTCGACGGCAAAGCCATCATCGTGATCGACGAGGCCTATGTGGAGTGGTCGCGATCCTCGAGCCTGACCCGCTGGCTTGACCGCTTCCCGACGCTGGCGATTCTGCGCACCTTGTCCAAGGCTTACGCCCTGGCCGGCGCCCGGCTTGGCGCCCTCCTGTCCCACCCCGAACTCATCGAATTGGCGAAGCGGATCATTCCGCCCTACTCCTTGGCGGCGCCGTCGGTGGAGGCCGCCCTGCGGGCCTTGGACCCCGCCGAGCTGCCCGCGGCGCAGGCGCGGCTCGAAGGCCTGCTGAAGGAGCGCGAATACCTGGCCCACGGGCTCAGCGCCTCCCCCTTGGTGGACAGGGTCTGGCCGAGCGACGCCAACTTCCTGCTGATCGACTGCCGCGACGCCGATCGCTTCATGCGCAACTCCCTGGCCGGCGGCTTGATCGTGCGCGACATGCGCAGCCATCCCTTGCTGCCGCGCTCGCTGCGAATTTCGGTGGGAACCCGCGCGCAGAACGACGCGCTGCTGCACTGTGTGGGGCTCAAGTGAGCGGCCGGCGAATCCTATTCCTGGACCGCGACGGCACCCTGAACGAGGAAACGCCGGACGAACAGATAGATCGTCTGGAGAAGATTCGCCTCATGCCTGGAGTGATACCGGCGTTGCTGGAGCTCAAGGCCGCCGGCTTCGCGTTCGTCATGGTCACGAATCAGGACGGACTCGGGACCGAGAGCTTTCCGCAGGATGCATTCGACGGAGCTCACCGCTTCATTCTGGATCTGCTCGGCTCGCAGGGAATCGAGTTCGAGGCGGTGTGCATCTGTCCGCATTTCAAGCGCGAGGACTGTGCCTGCCGCAAACCCAGGATCGGCATGGTGCAGGATTATCTGGCCGGCCAGACCATCGACAAGACGCGCAGCTACATGATCGGCGATCGGGACACGGATATGGAATTCGCCGCGAACTTGGGCGTTGAGGGTCTGCGCATACGCTTGGAAGGCGCGGCGCACGAGACCTGGCCCGCCATCGCCCGGCGCATCATCGGGCAGGCGCGCCGCGCGCAAGTGCATCGCAAGACGAAGGAAACCGACGTGCAAATCGATCTCGATCTGTCGCGCGAGGGCCCCTGCGCCATCAGCACGGGCTTGGGGTTCTTCGACCACATGCTGGAACAAATCGCGAAGCATGGCGGCTTCGCGCTCGAGCTCGAGTGCCGCGGTGATCTGCACATCGACGAGCACCACACCATCGAGGACTGCGCTTTGGCGTTGGGAGCGGCGCTCCGCGAGGCGCTCGGCGACAAGCGCGGTATCGCACGCTACGGATTTTTGCTGGCCATGGACGAGGCCGAGGCTCAAGTTGCGCTCGACCTCTCGGGCCGCCCGTTCTTCGTCTGGGAGGGACGCTTCAATCGCGAACGGGTCGGCGAACTGCCGACCGAACTGGTCCCGCATTTCTTCCGCTCGCTGGCGGAATCCCTGGGAGCCGCACTGCACATCAGCGTGCGCGGCGAAAATTCCCACCACATGATCGAGTCATGCTTCAAAGGTGTGGGCAGGAGTCTGCGCCAGGCCATTCGGCTCGAAGGCACCGAGTTGCCGAGCACCAAAGGCGCCCTGTGAGCGCGCGAGTCCTTCCGTGAGCGAGGTCGCGATCGTCGCCAGCGGCGGCGCCAACATCGCCTCGCTGCAGTTCGCCTTGCAGCGGCTCGGAGCCGCCTCGATCGTGAGCGCGGATCCACAGCAGATTCGCGCCGCCAGCCACGTGATTCTGCCCGGAGTGGGCGCTGCCGCGGACGGCATGTCGCGGCTGCGGCGCTGCGGATTGGATGCGGTGATTCCCGGCCTCGAGCAGCCGGTGCTCGGGATCTGTCTTGGGATGCAGTTGCTGTACGAAGCCTCGCAGGAGGGCGCGGCGCAGTGTCTCGGAATCATTCCCGGCCGCGCCGCGCGCTTCGCCGAAGCGCAAGGCCGGCCGGTGCCGCATATGGGCTGGAATACCCTGGACATCCGGCGTCCCTGCGCGTTGCTCGAGGGGTTGGCCGGCGGCGAGTACGCGTATTTCGTGCACAGTTACGCGCTCGAGATTGGCGACGCCACGGTCGCGAGCGCGAGCTACGGGGCGCCCTTCAGCGCTTGCGTGCAATGGCGCAATTTCTACGGGGCGCAGTTCCACCCCGAGCGTTCCGGCGCCTTGGGCTCGCTCGTGCTCAAGAACTTTTTGGCGATCCAATGACGAGGACGCCGCAATCAGGCCCGCACCCATGCGTCTCATTCCCGCCATCGATTTGAAAGGCGGCCGCTGCGTGCGCCTGCTGCAAGGCGACTTCGCCGCGGAAACGCGCTACGACGCGGATGCGCCGGCGCTGCTCGAGAAGTATCGCGGCTTCGGCGCCGATTGGCTGCACGTCGTCGATCTTGACGGCGCCCAGAGCGGCAGTCTCGGCAACCGCGCCATCATCGCGCGCCTCGCCGAACAGAAAGCCGTGAAGCTGCAGGCGGGCGGCGGTTTACGCGATGCCGCCGCGGTCACACAGATGCTGGATCTGGGCATCGCCCGGGTTGTCATCGGCAGCGCGGCGCTCACCCAGGCCGGCACGGTGCGGACCTGGCTGCAAGGCTTCGGCCCGGAGCGCATCGTGCTGGCTTTCGATGTGCGGCTGGACGAGGGCGGCGCGCCGCGCGTGGCAACCCACGGATGGCAGCGCCAGTCCGCGCTGTCGCTGTGGGACGCGGTCGCCAATTTCTCGGGCTCGCAGCTCACGCATGTGCTGTGCACGGATGTGGGCCGCGATGGCGCATTGACCGGACCGAATCTCGCTCTGTATAGCGAAGCCGCGAGGCGCCATCCGCAGATTCAATGGCAGGCCTCCGGCGGCATCCGCGATGCGCGCGATCTGCGGGCGCTTCGCGAGGCGGGAGCGGCCGCCGCCATCAGCGGCAAGGCACTGCTCGACGGACTCATACCCCCCGAGGAGCTGCGGCCATTCTTGCCAAACGCATAATTCCCTGTTTGGATGTCCGCGACGGCCAGGTGGTCAAGGGGGTGCGCTTTCGCGATCATCGCGTGGTCGGCGATATTCTGGAACTCGCGGCGCGGTATCGCGACGAGGGCGCGGATGAACTCGTGTTCTACGATATCTCCGCGAGTCCCGAGGGACGCTCGGTGGACCGCTCCTGGGTCACTCGGGTGGCGCGTATCCTCGATATTCCGTTTTGCGTGGCCGGAGGAATCAGCAGCGTGGCGCAGGCCGAGGAGGTCTTGGCATCGGGCGCCGAGAAAATCTCGGTGAACTCGCCGGCACTGAGCGACCCGGAATTGATCGACGCCTTGAGCGAGCGCTTCGGCGCACAATGCGTGGTGGTGGGCGTGGACAGTCAGAGCTTCGATCACGAGTATCGCGTGCAGCAATTCACCGGCGATGTCGAGCGCACCCGCGATACGGCGCGCGGCACCATCGACTGGGTCATCGAAGCGCAGCGGCGCGGCGCCGGCGAGATCGTGCTCAATTGCATGTCGAGCGACGGCGTGCGCCGCGGCTACGACATCGCCCAGCTGCGCGCAGTGCGCGCGGTGTGCCGCGTGCCGCTGGTCGCCTCGGGGGGCGCCGGCGCCGCGCAGCATTTTGCGGAGGTTTTTCAAACGGCGCAGGTCGATGCGGCGCTCGCCGCCAGCGTGTTCCATTCGGGCGAGATTGCGATTCCAAACCTGAAGCGCCAATTGCGCGCCTTGGGCGTCGAGGTGCGGCTTTGACCACAACGCAGGAACTGGACGCTCTCGACTGGGACAAGGGCGGCGGCCTGCTGCCGGCCATCGTGCAAGACGCCGGCAACGGCGCCGTGCTCATGCTGGGGTATATGAATCGGGAGGCGCTCGCCGCGACACAGGCGGGCGGCCGGGTCACGTTTTGGAGCCGCAGCAAGGGGCGCCTCTGGACCAAGGGCGAGACCTCGGGCCACTTCCTCGAGGTGCGGCGGATCGCCGCCGATTGCGACGGCGACACCCTGTTGATTCTGGCCGAACCCACAGGCCCGGCCTGCCACCGGGGCACGCCGACTTGTTGGGGCGAGCATGCGCCCCAATCGGCTGCGCAGCAGATGGCGTTCCTGGGGCAACTGGAACAAGTCATCGCGCAGCGAATTGCGACGCGTCCGCCGGGCAGCTACACCGCCAAACTCCTGGCCGAGGGCCCGCGGCGGATCGCCCAAAAAGTCGGCGAAGAAGGACTGGAGCTGGCGCTGGCCGGCGTGGCGCAATCCGACCCGGAGATCATCGGCGAGGCGGCGGACCTCCTGTTCCACATGCTGCTGCTGCTCAAGGTCAAGGGCCTGTCGCTGGCGCAGGTCATCGGTGAACTCGAAGCGCGCCACGCCGGGCGCGACGCCGGGCCCGACGCCGAGCGGGGCGCCGCGGGAGCGAACGAGAGCGGCTAACCGGCCTTCAACCGGGTGTTGCGCCGCAATGCATAGACGCCGATGCCCACCCACACCACGTTGAGAGCCACCGACGGCCAGGCGCCGTTCCAGGTGCAGTTGATGATGAAGCCGAGAGCGCCGGTGATATTCATCCACTGATAAAGCGGCGAGCGCGCCTGAATCTTGCCGAACGACAGCAGTGAGTAGCTGCCGAGAATCAGCAACGCCGCCGCCCACCCGGATACGTCCACGAAGGTCTTGAGCGTCATGCGGGCGCGGCCACGGCCATCGGCACCCGCCGGCGGAATTCGGCGCGCACCAGCCAGAGGCTCAAAATGGCCTGCAGGGTGACGCTCGCGATCGACACGTACCACAGATGGAGCAATTGAAATTGAGGCGACGCGGCGAGCCACAGCGCAGGGACGACGAAGCTGACGATGCGGCTCGCGGTGCTCAGTACCGCCGGCAGGGTGTTGCCCAATCCTTGAAACAGCGCCGAGCAGGTGAACACCACTCCCGACGCGACAAAATTCCAGGAAATGACCTGCAGAAATTGCGTGCCCACGGCCACGGCGGCGGGCTGGACCGTGAACGCGCGAATGGCCCATGCCGCTTCCCACTGACAGAACAGCGTCAATACCACCATGATGCAGGTGCCGATCAACACCGCCAGGCCGAAGGTTTCGCGCACGCGGGCGAACTTGCCGGCGGCAAAATTCTGTCCGACGATGGGCGCCGTCGCAAACGCCACCGCCATCGCGGGCAGGAACATGCTTTGCATGACCCGCTGACCGATGCCGAACCCCGCCTGCGCATCCGGGCCGAAGCGGCGGATGATCCAGTAGATCACCGCCATATATAAGAACATGAGCGCGAATTCGCCGCCGGCGGGGAGGCCGATGCGCAGCAGCCGGCCCCAGGTGGCGAGCTGCGGACGCCAGGCGGAGGAATCGAATGCCACGTACTTTTCCAGGCGGTGAAAATACAGCGCCATCAGCACCACGCCCACGCCCACGGACACTGAACTGGCAAGCCCGGCGCCGGCCACCCCCATCGGATGGTGGGTGCCCCAGCCGGCGATCAACACCGGCGCCAATACCGCGTTGAGAATCACCGTGACCACTTGCACGATCATCGTGGGATGCACGATGCCCGTACCGCGCAGCGCGGATCCCATGGCCACCAGCGCGAATTGCAGCGCGAGGCTGGGGAGAAACCACTGCAGGTAGCGGATTCCGGCCAGCATCATGGGCAGGTCCGAGCCGAGCGCATGCATGTACAGCGGCGACAGGCCATAGCCCAACACCAGAGTCACCGCGATGCAGCTTGCGGACAGCGCCAGGCTTTGATTGAACACGAGAGTGGCATCGGCCCGGTCCTTGCGGCCGACGGCATGCGAGATCAACGCCACGGTGCCGACGCCCAGCACCTGCGTCAACGCAAATACCAGGAACATGATATTGCCGGCGGCCCCGACGCCCGCGATCGCGGCGTCGCCCAATCCGGCGACGAAGTACAGATCGATCAAGAAATACAGGGTCTGAAAGAACATTCCCGCCGCGATGGGGAGCGCCATTTGCAGAATGTTCCTGGCGATCGAACTGTCCGTCAGATCCTTCATGCGCCCTCCGCGGCGGCGACGCCCCCCGCCGCGGCACCGCTCGGCTTCAGCGCCGCGGCGTCGCGGGCCAGAGATTCAATCCCGGCCCAGTCCCCGGCGCTGAGCATGGCCTTCGGCGCCACCCAGGATCCGCCCACGCATATCACGTTGGGCAGCGCCAGGTAGTCCGCCGCGGTGGCGCGCGTGATGCCCCCGGTGGGACAGAACAAGACGTCGGGAAACGGCGCGCCGAGCGCCTGCAGCATTCCCACTCCGCCCGCCTGCTGCGCTGGAAACAGCTTCAGCACATTGAAGCCCGCCGCGCGCGCCGTGATCAATTCGGTGGGCGTCATGACGCCCGGCAGCAGGGGAAATCGTGCGCCGCGCGACGCGGCGGCCAGCTCCGGAGTCAAGCCGGGCGTCACGCCGAACTGAGCGCCCGCCCGGTCGGCTGCGGCAAAGTCCACCGCCCGCGTGAGAGTTCCCACGCCGACGATGGCCTCGGGGACCGCCTTTCGCATCGCCTCGACGGCGGCGAGCGCCACCGGCGTGCGCATGGTGATTTCCAGCACTCGCAGGCCGCCCGCGGCCAAGGCGCGCGCCAGCGGCACGGCATGCTCCAGCTCGGTCACGGTGAGCACCGGTATGACCGGCGCCAATCCCAAGATTTCACGGATATTCATATTGGATCCTTGAGCGCCGCCTCGACACAATTAACAGCGCCCTCCTCACATCAAGGACATGGCGCCGGCCTCCGCATCGCCGGCGGCGCGGCGCAGGCTGGCAAACAACTCACGCCCGCAGCCATGCTCGTTGCGCGCATGGTCGAGTCCGGGCAATTCGCGTTGACTCCAGATGTGATCCGCGACCTTCGCCTCCAACACACCGGTGTGGCAGTCCAGACGAATGACATCGCCGTCCCGCACCTTGCCCAGGGGTCCGCCGCTCAAGCACTCCGGCGTGACATGGATGGCGGCGGGCACGCTGCCGGATGCGCCGGACATCCGGCCGTCGGTGACCAGGGCCACGTGGAAGCCCTTGCTCTGCAAGGAGGCCAAAGACGGCGTCAGTTTGTGCAGCTCGGGCATCCCGTTGGCGCGCGGTCCCTGGAATCGGACGACGGCCACGAAATCCCGGGCAAGCTGTCCGGCCTTGAATGCGGCGAGGACTTCGTCTTGATCGTTGAACACCAGCGCGGGTGCTTCGACCACATGATGCTCATGTTTCATGGCAGAGGTCTTGATCACGGATCGGCCGAGATTGCCTGTGAGCAGCCGCAGGCCGCCGTGACTGCTGAAGGGATCGGCGACCGGACGCAATACGTCAAGATCGCCGCTCGATGCCGGCGCGGCACGCCACGCCAATCGGCCCGCATCGAGCCAGGGCTCTTGCGCGTAGGCGCGCAGCCCCTTGCCCACCACGGTCATGGTGTCGCCATGCAGGAACCCACCGTCGAGCAGCTCGCGAATCAAGAACGCCATGCCGCCGGAGACATGGAAGCGGTTGACGTCGGCACTGCCGTTCGGATAAATGCGGGCCAGCAGCGGCACAACCGCCGACAGGTCGCTGAAATCATCCCAGGTGACGCTGATGCCCGCGCAGCGCGCTATGGCCACCAGATGCAGAGTATGGTTGGTGGAGCCGCCGGTCGCCAGCAGGCCGACGATGGCGTTCACGATGGCCGCTGCATCGATGTTGTGCGCGAGCGGCAAATACTCGTCCCCGAGCGCGCTGATGCGCGCCGCACGGTCCGCGGCGGCGGCCGTCAACGCGTCCCTCAAGGGCGTGTTCGGCGGCACGAACGCCGCTCCGGGCATGTGCAGGCCCATGACCTCCATGAGCATCTGATTGCTGTTGGCCGTGCCGTAGAACGTGCAGGTGCCGGCGGTGTGATAACTGCCGGCCTCCGATTCGAGCAGCTGCTCGCGCCCCACCCTGCCTTCGGCGTAGAGCTGGCGAATGAGCGCCTTTTCCTTGTTCGGCACGCCCGACGGCATGGGCCCGCCGGGGACGAAGATCACCGGAAGATGGCCGAAGGCCAGCGCGCCCATCAGCATGCCGGGCACGATCTTGTCGCAGATGCCGAGGCACAGCGCCGCGTCGAACATGTTGTGCGCCAGGGCCACTCCGGTCGCCATCGCGATCACATCGCGGCTGAACAGCGACAATTCCATGCCGGGCTGACCCTGCGTCACGCCGTCGCACATGGCCGGTACGCCGCCGGCGAACTGCGCGATCGCCCCGGCTTCGCGCGCGGCCCGCTTGATCAGCGCCGGGTAGCGCTCCAAGGGCTGATGCGCGGACAGCATGTCGTTGTAGGCCGAGACGATGGCGACGTTGGGCCAGCGCATGAGCTTGAGCGCCTCCTTGTCGGTGGCATCCGAGGCGGCGAAGCCGTGAGCGAGATTGGTGCACGACAACCCGGCGCGGGCGGAACCGCGCTGACGCGCCGCCTCCATGCGCGCCAGGTAATCGGCGCGGCCTCTGCGGCTGCGCTCGCGAATCCGTTCGGTGACTTCGCGCACGCGAACGTGAACTTTTGGTGACTCCTCGGGCATGCGTCATTGTGCCACATCTCAAGGATCTGCCAGACGGGGCGCGCAAGTGCTACGCTCCCCCGCTGGCGGATAAAGGATCCTTCATTGGCTGTACTTCCGGTTTTCGACATGGTGCTGTTCGGCGGCACCGGCGACCTGGTCACGCGCAAATTGCTGCCGGCTCTGTACCGGCGCCATGCGGCCGGACAGGTGTCGGCGGATTCGCGCATCTTCGGCGTCGCCCGCTCGGCGCTGTCGCGCGCCGACTATCTGAGTCAGGCGCAAGCCGCCTGCCGCGAATTCCTCGGGCCGGAATTCGACGCGGAGCGGTGGACGGCATTCAGCGGCTTGCTCGACTACCTCAAGGTGGACGCGTCCGCCGAAGCGGACTTCGCGCCCTTCAAGACCCTGCTGAAGGGCCGCGACGACATCATCCGCGTGTTCTTCTTCTCCACCGCGTCGAATCTATTTTCCGTGATTTGCCGCAACCTGGCCAAGGCCGCCGTCGTGACTCCCCTCTCCAGAGTGGTATTGGAGAAGCCCCTCGGCCACGATACCGGTTCCGCCGACCTCATCAATTCCCAGGTGGGCGAGGTATTCACCGAGAAGCAGATCTATCGCATCGATCACTACCTCGGCAAGGAGGCGGTGCAGAATCTCATGGCGCTGCGTTTCGGGAACGCCCTGTTCGAACCCCTGTGGCGCCGCGGCCTGATCAAGCACGTGCAGATCACGGTGGCCGAGGAACTGGGGGTGGAGCGGCGCGGCCAGTTCTACGACAAGACCGGCGCCCTGCGCGACATGGTGCAGAATCACTTGCTGCAGCTCCTGTGCATCATGGCCATGGAGCCGCCGGCGAGCAGCGATCCGGATTCCGTGCGCGACGAGAAGCTCAAGGTGCTGCGGGCGCTGCGTCCGCTGCGGGATCGCGACGTTCTCACCAAGACGGTACGCGGCCAGTACAAGGCCGGCGCGGTGCGCGGCGCGCCGGTGCCGGGTTATCTCGAAGAGGCCGATATCGCGCCGGACAGCACCACGGAAACCTTCGCGGCGCTCAAGGTCGAAATCGACACCTGGCGCTGGGCCGGAGTGCCGTTTTATTTGCGCACCGGCAAGCGGCTGCAGGATCGCCTGACCGAACTCGTGGTGACCTTCGACGAAGTACCGCATCCCATCTTTGAAAAGCCGCCCACCTCGCGTACCGCCAACGAACTGGTGATCCGGCTGCAGCCGGATGAGAGCATCACGCTGACCATACTGGCCAAGAATCCGGGCGAAGGGATGCGCTTGAAGCCGGTGAGCCTCGCGCTCGACCTGGGGGAAACTTTCAAGACCCGCAGCCTGGATGCGTATGAGCGGCTGCTGATGGACACGGTGAAGGGGAACCTCACCTTGTTCATGCGGCGGGACGAACTCGACGCTGCCTGGGCGTGGATAGATCCCATTCGCGCCGGTTGGGACCAATACGATGAGCGGCCCAAGATCTACATTGCCGGCAGCTGGGGCCCCGCGGCCTCCAGCGCGATGATCGGGCGCGACGGATTCGCGTGGCACGATGAACTCTGAACCGCCGGCGCAGCGCTACGCCGACATGGAGACCCTGTCGCGGGAACTCGCGGCGCAAATCGCCAAGAGTTTGAGCGCGGCGATCGGCACACGCGGTCTCGCCAGTCTGGTCGTCTCCGGCGGCCGATCGCCGGTGCGGCTGTTCGAACTGCTGCGTGCGCACAGCCTCGATTGGTCCCGGGTCTGCATCGCGCTGGCCGACGAGCGCTGGGTGGATCCGCAGAACGCCGCGAGCAACGAACGCTTGGTGCGCGACGTGCTGCTCAAGGATCAGGCCGCCGCGGCGCGCTTCCACGGGCTCAAGAACGGCGCACCCACGCCGGACCTGGGCGCGGTCTCCGCCTGGGAGACCTTCGCGCGCGTGCCGCGTCCGTTCGACGCGACGATTTTAGGGATGGGCGATGATGGCCATACAGCCTCGCTGTTCCCCGGCTCGCCGAATCTGCCCAGCGCATTGAATCCGGCAGCCGCCGCGGGATGCGTCGGCATGTGGTCGCCCGTGGCTCCGCACCCCCGCCTCAGCTTGAACTTGAGCGCACTGCTCGATTCGCGCCGCATCGTGGTGCTGATCAGCGGCGACTCGAAGTGGCACACCCTCACCGCCGCGAACGCCGCGGGTCCCGTGCAGGACATGCCGGTGCGCGCCGTGCTGCGCCAATCGCGAACGCCCGTCGACGTGGTGTGGTCGCCGTGAGTTCCCTGCAGCTCGAAGACGACCGCACCGCGCTCAGCGAGGAGGCGCTCAAGAACGCCTTCCTCGACGATCTGTACTACGTGCAGGGCAAATTTCCGGCGCTCGCCACCAAGAATGACTACTACATGGCGCTCGCCTTTGCGGTGCGCGACCGCATGCTGCAGCGCTGGATCAGCACGGCGGCGGTGTACACCAAGAACGCCTCGCGCACCGTCGCGTATCTGTCGGCCGAGTTCCTGATGGGCCCGCATCTGGGCAACAACCTCATCAATCTCGGCATCTTCGACAAGGCCAAGCAATGCATGACGGAGCTCGGCCTCAACTTCGAGGATTTGCTGCAGCAGGAGGAAGAGCCCGGGCTGGGCAACGGCGGCCTCGGCCGCCTGGCCGCCTGCTTCATCGACTCCATGGCGACGCTCGAGGTGCCCTCGGTGGGCTACGGCATTCGCTACGAATTCGGCATCTTCCATCAGCAGATCGTCGACGGCTGGCAGGTCGAGAAGACCGACAAATGGCTGCGCTTCGGCAACCCGTGGGAACTGGTGCGGCCCGAGTGGGCGGTGGAGGTCAAGTTCGGCGGCACCACGGAACAATACACCGACGAGCACAATCGGCTGCGCGTGCGCTGGGTTCCGCACAAGACCGTCAGCGGCGTGCCCTACGACACGCCCATTCTGGGCTATCACACCAACACCGCCAATACGCTGCGGCTGTGGCGCTCGGAGGCGCCGGAGTCCTTCGATTTCGCCATTTTCAACAGCGGCGACTACTACGGCGCCGTCAACCAGAAAGTGGCGTCCGAGAACCTGAGCAAGGTGCTGTATCCGAACGACGAACAGCTGCGCGGCAAGGAATTGCGGCTCGAACAGCAATACTTCTTCGTCTCGTGCTCCCTGCAGGACATGCTGCGCATCCTGCGCACGCAAAAAGTGCCGGTGGAGAGATTCCACGAGAAGTTCGCCGTGCAGCTCAACGACACCCATCCGGCGATCGCCATCGCGGAATTGATGCGCCTTCTCGTCGACGAAGCCGTGCTGTCGTGGGCCGAGGCGTGGAGGGTCACCGGCAGGACCTTCGCCTATACCAATCACACCCTGCTGCCCGAGGCCTTGGAGCGCTGGCCGCTGGAGGTGTTCGGCCGCGTATTGCCGCGGCACCTGCAGATCATCTTCGAAATCAACCTGCAGTTCCTCGAGGAGGTCCGCCTCCGGTATTTCGGCGACGAAGCGCGCATCGCCCGCCTGTCGCTGATCGACGAGAGCGGCGAGCGCTACGTGCGCATGGCGAACCTCGCCTGCGTCGGAAGCCATGCGATCAACGGCGTCGCCGAACTGCATACGGAACTCCTCAAGCGCGACGTTTTGAAGGACTTCTACGAATTGTGGCCGGAAAAATTCAGCAACAAGACCAACGGCGTGACGCCGCGGCGCTGGATGCTGCTGTCGAATCCGAAACTCTCGGAGCTGATCAGCGAGCACATCGGCGACGGCTGGGTCAAGGATCTGGCGCAGTTGAGGGCACTCGAACCGCTGGCCGAGAACGCCGAGTTCCGCGCCCGCTGGCGCGAGATCAAGCAGCACAACAAGGTCGGACTCGCCGCCCTCGCCCTGAAGCGCACCGGCATCGTCGTCGATCCGAATTCCCTGTTCGACGTGCTGGTGAAGCGCATCCACGAGTACAAGCGCCAGCATCTGCAGGTGCTGCACATCGTGTCGCTGTACCACCGCATCAAGTCGAATCCCGCGCTCGACATGCAGCCGCGCACCTTCATTTTCGGCGGCAAGGCGGCGCCGGGATACCAGCTCGCCAAGCTCATGATCAAATTGATCACCGCGGTGGGCGACGTCGTCAACCGGGATCCGGACGTGCGGGACCGTTTGAAAGTGGTGTTTCTGCCGAACTTCAACGTGAAGAACGCCCAACGGGTGTACCCGGCGGCGGATCTGTCGGAACAGATCTCCACCGCCGGCAAGGAAGCGTCGGGAACCGGCAACATGAAGTTCTCGATGAACGGCGCGCTCACCATCGGCACGCTGGACGGCGCCAACATCGAGATCCGCGAGGAAGTCGGCGCCGAGAATTTCTTTCTGTTCGGATTGAGCGCGGCGGAAGTCTATGCGCTGAAGACCCAGGGCTATGCGCCGATGGACTACTACAACGCCGATCCGGGATTGCGCGACGTGATCGACCTGATTCGCAGCGGTTTTTTCTCGCGCGGCGATCCGGAGCTGTTCCGCCCGCTCATCGACGGCCTGCTGTACCACGACCCGTACCTGCTGCTGGCGGATTTCAAATCCTATGTCGAGTGCCAGGCCAAGGTGTCGGAAGCTTACGGCGACCCGGAACTCTGGACGCGCATGTCCATCCTCAATACCGCGCGCAGCGGGAAATTCTCATCGGATCGCACCATCCGCGAGTACTGCGCGGACATTTGGGGCGTCAAGTCCGTGCCGATTCGCCTGCTCACACATGCGGAAGAAGGAAGCGCATAGTCCTGCGCAGCGGCTCCGCCGCTCCCCACAGCAGCTGATCGCCCACGGTAAAGGCGGATAGATATTCCCCGCCCATCGCGAGCTTGCGCAACCGGCCGATGGGTACGTGCATGCGGCCGCTGACCGCCGCCGGCGAGAGTTCGCGGATGGAGGATTCGCGGTCGTTGGGCACCACGCGCACCCAGGGATTGGCGCCGGCAATCAGCCCTTCGATCTCCCCGAGCGGCAGATCCCGCTTGAGCTTGATGGTCAGCGCCTGCGAGTGGCAGCGCATCGCGCTCACGCGCACGCACACGCCTTCCACGGGCACCGGATGCGCCTCGGTTCCCATGATTTTGTTCGCCTCGGCGGCCGCCTTCCATTCCTCGCGGCTCTGACCGGTGCCCAGGTCCTTGTCGATCCAGGGAATCAGGCTGGCCGCGAGCGGCACGCCGAATTGCGCGCGGGGAAACTCCGGGCTCGCCAACGCCGCGCTCACCGCTCGATCGATTTCGAGAATACCGCAGGCAGGATTCTGTAGCAGCGGCGCGGCCGCGCGATGCAGGGCGCCCATTTGCTCCAGCAATTCGCGCATATTCTGCGCGCCGGCGCCCGATGCCGACTGGTAGGTCATGGCGGTGATCCAGTCGACCAAGCCCGCGCGCAGCAATCCGCTCACGGCCATGAGCATCAGCGACACCGTGCAATTGCCGCCGATGAAATCCTTCACGCCTCCCTCGAGCGCCGCCCGCA
The DNA here is from genome assembly GCA_035314705.1 of Steroidobacteraceae bacterium. Lineage (GTDB taxonomy): Bacteria > Pseudomonadota > Gammaproteobacteria > Steroidobacterales > Steroidobacteraceae > Bog-1198. The sequence goes on from DATFZF010000095.1 coordinate 64,767, forward strand.
TCACCGGCAGGTTCACGGGATCCAGCACGATGACGGCATTCGACTGCATGCGCAGCGTGGACGCGGCGTCGATCCAATAGCCCCGCCAGCCCGCGGCGCGCAGCCGGGCATGGACGTCGGCGGTGTAGTCGCCGCCCTGGGTGCTGATGAGTATGGGCAGCCGGGCGAGCGCCGTGATGTCATGGGCGTCCTTGACCTCGGTGGTCCGCGCAGCCGCGCCGGCGGCGTCGATTGCCGGGGCCGCCGTGCCGGCCTGCGAGGTGCTGAAAAAAGTCGGCCGCACGAACTCGAAGTCCGACTCCTCGCGCATTCTGTCGAGGAGCACCGACCCGACCATGCCGCGCCAACCGATGATGCCGACGTCAATCATGCTTCGATCATAAACTCTGCCGCGGGGGGACGCAGATTATAGTGCGAGGACATGGCGTAGCCGTA
>DATFZF010000096.1:0-16160 GCA_035314705.1 Steroidobacteraceae bacterium
CGAACTTGACGGCCGCAGCGGTGGCCGCCAATCCGAACCTCGCGAAGGCTTGCGTCGGTGTTCCGCTCACCGGCAATTTCAAGGAGCCCAACGGCCAAATCACGGGTTTGAACGAGAGCAACCCGGACCTCAAGCCTGAGAAGGGGCATGTGGTGACCACGGGCTTCGTCTACGATCCGAGCTATGTGCAGGGCCTGTCCATCGAAGCGGACTACTGGAAGTACCACATCGACGGCCTCATCACCCTGTTGGATTCGAACTATTCGATCGCACAGTGCGTGGCGACGGGATCCCCGACGTTCTGCAACCTGGTGCATCGCTTCGACGCGACCAAGGGAACGAACGCAGGTCTAGTCCAGGTGTTCGAGAATCCGCAGGTCAACTTGGGTTCGCTCGACACCGACGGCGTGGATATTGCCTTGAAGTATCAGCTGAAGAACACGTTCATCGGCTCCTGGCAGTTCAGCCTGGATTGGACGCACACGTTGACCTATAAGAACGACCCGGCCCCCGGCCTGCCTACTCAGGAGATCGCGGGTTCGTACAATCGTCAGTTTGGCAACTACGCCAAGGATCGCGCATTCGGACAGATCGGCTGGGCGCAGTTTGGTGCGGACGCGTTGTTCACGGTGCGCTACCTCTCGTCGATCGTTCTGTACAATCCTTCGACCACGGGCGTGGAGGCGGATGGGGTGACCCCGTACCCGCCGTTGAGGATCCCGTCCTTTGTCTACATGGATTTCGTGGCGGGATATACCTTCCCGACCAAGACACGGATCCAGGCGGGCGTGCGGAACTTGGCCGACAAGCAGCCGCCGCTTCTGTATCAGAACAACGTCACCAACGCCAACACCGACGTGCAGACCTATGACACGATCGGCCGGCAGTGGTTTGCGGGGTTCACGCAGAAGTTCTAGAACGACAATTTAGGTAGACTTTAGGCCGCGCAGGGCAACCTGCGCGGCCTTTTTATTTGCCCGGAAGACTCAAATGTCCCTGCCCGCCCCGGATGTGGATCAGTTGATCGATCAGGCCGTCGCGCTCTTGGGCGAGGGGCAGGCTCTTGCCGCCGAGGCGCCGGCCAGAGAGGCCGTGCGCGCCAGCCCCAAGAACCTCAAAGCCCTGAGCACGCTCGCCTATGCATTGCACGCCCAGGCCAAGCATGCGGAATCCGAGGCGGTCTATCTGAAGATCGCCGAACTCGAACCCGGCGAACCCATGCATTGGATGAACGTCGGCACGGCGCGGCGCTGCGACGGGCGCATCGATGAGGCGCTGTATGCCTTTGCGCGCGCCGCGGCGCTCGGCGCGGTGTCCGCCGACTTTTACTATAACGTCGGCCTCGCCCACATCGCGCGCGACGACTTCGAGTCGGCGCGCGCGGTGCTCGAGACAGCCATGCGCAAGGATCCCGCGGACGCGGAGATCCGCTACCGGTATGCCTTCTGCTGCTACGAGACGCTGCGCACCGACGAAGCGCTGGCGGCGCTCGAAGGCTGGGAACAGCAAACGGAGCTGCCGCCGGAGGTCAGCGCGAGCGCCGGACATCTGTTGATGAAGCTGGGTCAGCCGGAACGCGCGGAGCCGGCCGTGCGGCGTGCGGCGGCGGCAGGCACCGATCCCCAAGCGCGTCTCACGCTGATTCAAGTGCTGGAGCGCACCAACCGCATCACCGAAGCGCGCCAACTGCTCGACGACCTCCTGAGCGACCCCGCCGCCGCGACCATGGACGCGGAGCTATCGCTGATGCAGGCGCAATTGTCGCATCGGGAGGGCCGTCACGAGCTCGCGGTGCAGCTGTTCCAGCGGGCGGTGGACGCCTGCCGCGAATTGCACAATCAGCATTTTCAACTGTTTCCGCTCGCGAAATCGCTGGATGCGCTGGGCCGCCACGAAGAGGCCTATCGGGTGCTGGAGGCCGCGCATCGCTCGCAGGCGGCGCACTTGAAGCTTACGGCGCCGCTCGCGGCGCTGCGCGGCGCGCCCGCCCTGTCGATCGCCGAGCACCCTTGCGATCCTGCGGACGTTGCCGGGTGGGATCACTCCGCCGCGCCCGGCGTCGCGGCGAGCCCGGTGTTCATCGTCGCATTTCCGCGCAGCGGCACCACCCTGCTCGAACTCTCGCTGGATGCCCATCCCGATCTTGAATCGATGGATGAACAGCCGTTTCTGCAAAACGCCCTCGACGACTTGATCGATCGCGGCGTGCGCTATCCCGCCGCGCTGCGCGGCGTATCGGAGGAGATCTTACGCGAGGTTCGCGAGCGCTACTGGGCGCGGGTCAGGCCCAAGGTCACGCTCGAGCCGGGGCAGCGGCTCATCGACAAGAATCCCTTGAACCTGCTGCGGCTACCCCTGATCAAGCGGTTGTTTCCCCACGCCAAGATCCTGCTTGCCATTCGCCATCCCTGCGACGTTCTGCTGAGCTGCTACATGCAGCACTTCCGCGCGCCGGACTTTGCCCAGCTCTGCCAGGATCTGCCGACCTTGAGTGCGGGTTACCGCCGCGCATTCGACTTCTGGTATGCGCAGCAGGCGCTGCTGTCGGCTGATGTGCTCGAGCTGCGCTACGAAAGCTACGTCGAAGACCTCGAAACTCAAACCCGCCGGGTGATCGAATTTCTCGAATTGCCCTGGAACGACGCGGTGCTGAGCCCCGCCGCCCGGGCGCACGAGAAGCGTTTCATCAGCACTCCGAGCTATTCCCAGGTCATCCAGCCGGTCACGTCCCGCGCCGTCGGACGGTGGCTGCCCTACCGCGAGCATTTCGCGACCAGCCTGCCCCTGCTGCAGCCCTACTTGGAACGCTGGCAGTACCAGCCTTAAGTCGTCATATCGAACAACAAATACGTGGAGAGAATGTATTTGTCGCCGGACGCCGGCGGCAAGCCTTGATGCTGGTACATCCAGTACGGCGGGAACATGAGCAACCGCCCGGCTCGCGGCGCAATCTTCGTTTTCAATTGCGGAAACTCGGTCTCGCCGCCGGCCTCGACATCGTTCAAGTACCACATCATGACCAGGTAGCGATTGGCGACGAAATTGATCGCGTCGAAATGCAGCTGGAATTGTTCGTTCTGCCCGGGTCGATAGCGCTTCATCACGAATTCGGCGAGCAAGGGCGTGTTGGGTATGCCGATCGGCAGACCGATGTCGCGGTTGTAGCGCTCGAGGGCGCGATCCACGAAGCCGCGCATCATGCCGAGAAAGGCGGCGTCCGACAGCCGGGTGACATTAAGTTCAGTCCACGCCGACCCCTCGAGACCGGCGCGAATTCCGCGCCCGTTCTGCTTCTGAAAACGCGGCAGGGCGCCAAAAGAATCAATCAGTTGCCGGCACAGCGGCTCGGCCAGGTTATGATCGTAAGTGCGAATGTAGAATGACAGATCTTCATTGGGCATAGGCTAGAAATATACGCTATGACGTCAGCCGAGGAAGCGCAACAACTGTTGCGCCAGGGGAGGATCCGGGAGGCGGAGCACGCCTTTCAGCGAGTTCTCGAGGCCGATCCGCACCATGTCCAGGCGCTCAATGTCATCGCACTGGGCGCCCTGCGGAGCGGTCAGCTCGAGCGCGCGCGCGCCTTGCTGGAGCGAGCGCTGGCCGCGACATCGGGGGATCCGATCACGCACCATCACCTGGGACAGGTGCTGGAGGCCCAAGGAAATTTCGCGGCTGCCGCGGACGCGCAGCGCCGCGCCATTGAGCTCGCGCCCGAACTGCATGTGGCGCGGCTGCACCTCGGCCGGTCTCTGGAGCAGATGGGCCGCGGCGAGGAAGCCCTGCTGGCGTACGCCGCCGCATTGAAAGGGGCTCAGGATGCGGGTCGCTGGCTGAATCCCGCGTCGACTCCGCCCGCGCTCAAACCATTGGTCGAACATGCGGTCGTTCAGGTGCGCGACGGCCGGCGCGCGCGGTTCGCGCGGCTTTTCGAGCCGCTGCTCAAGGCCTATGGCCGCGACTCCTTGAGCCGGGTGGAAACGGCCTTGCGTATTTATCTCAACGAAGAAGCGCGCGAGTACACGGACCCCCGCCAGCAACCGAGCTTCTTGTATTTTCCTGGATTGCCCGCAAGCGCCTATCTTCCGCGGCAGCTGTTTCCGTGGGCGGAACGGCTCGAGCAGGCGACCGGCGACATCCGCGGCGAACTGCTCGCGTTGCTCCCGTCCGCCGCGGGCCGCGAGCGCGTGTTCACCAGCGAGGCGCTGGAAGAAGTCAACCTGCGCGGACTCGATGTGGCGCCGACCTGGAACGGCTATTACTTCTACCGCCACGGCGAACGGCGCGAGGAGAACTGCGAGCGCTGCCCGAAGACCGTGGCGGCGCTCGAGTCGCTGCCGCTCTCCAGGGTGCGCGAACATGGCCCGGAGGTGCTGTACTCGGTATTCACGCCCGGCACCCATCTCCTGCCGCATCGGGGCGTCACGAACACGCGTCTGGTCGCGCACCTGCCGCTGATGATCCCCGAGGAATGCGCGCTCAACGTGGGCGGAGAGCTGCATCAATGGCAGGAGGGCCGCCTCGTCGTCTTCGACGACACCTACGAACACGAGGCATGGAACCGCAGCAAGAAGACGCGCGTGGTGATGATCTTCGACATCTGGAATCCCTATCTCACCGAGGCCGAACGCGCCGCGCTTGCCGACCTGATCGGCGCCATCGGAGATTTTAGGCACGCGGTGGAAGCCGCTTGAAATGCGATTGCCCCGACCGTTCTATCGCTTGAATGTGCGCTTCGACCCCGCCCGGCTCGCCGCCGAGGTCGGAGCGATTCCGGATTCAGCGTGGCAGAAGCATCCCAACGACATCGCCGGCAATAGTTCGGTACGCCTGGTGAGCGTCGACGGCGGCGACAACGACGCCGTCAACGGGCGCATGGCGATGACACCCCACCTGCTTAAGTCGCCCTACATTCGCCAAATTCTGGCGAGTTTCGGCGTCGTGTGGAGCCGGTCGCGGCTGATGCGGCTCGCCCCCGGCGCGGGGGTGCCGCCGCACGCCGACATCAACTACCACTGGTTTACCCGCGTGCGCCTGCACATCCCGGTCATCACACAACCGGGCGTGCGCTTCAATTGCGGCGACGAGTCGGTGCACATGGCCGCCGGCGAAGCGTGGATCTTCGACAACTGGCGCCGGCACAGTGTGGAGAATCCGACACCCCACGAACGCATTCATCTCGTGGCCGACACTTCCGGCAGTTCCAGCTTTTGGAACTTCGTGGGACGCAGTCAGGCGCCCGACGCCGCGGTTCACGATCATCTCTTCGACCCCCGCCGCGATGCGGTGCCCTTGACCGAACAGGCGCTTCTGGCGCCGGTCATGGCGCCGGCCGAAGTGGACTTTTTGATCATGGACCTGCAAGCCGAACTCGCATCCCAGTCCGAGACTGCCGAGGACTCGGTGCGCCTGGCGCAATATCGCTCGCTGCTCGAGGGATTTTGCAAGGATTGGCGGCAGCTGTTTCTGCTGCACTCGACCGCGGTGTCGGGCTGGACAGAGTTTGCGCGACTGCGCGACAGTGTCCGCGAGGCCTCCAAGGAATTGGCTGAAGGGCTCATTATCCGCAGCAACCGCGTCTCGGCGCACATGGTTCTCGAGGGACGCGTGCTACGCGCCATGCTCACACCCGAGGCGCAGCATGCGGGTTCGGCGTCCCCGCCCGGCGCTGCTGGCCGGTCTGCCGCTGCCGCTCCGCCTGCCCCCGTCGCCCGGCCTGCCTCTGCCACACAATTCCGCCAACCCGTGTTCATCGTCGCCGCGCCGCGTTCCGGCAGCACCTTGCTGTTCGAGACTCTGGCCGCCAGCGAGCAACTCGTCACGGTCGGCGGCGAGGCACATTGGCTCATCGAGGGCATCGAGCAACTGCGGCCCGGTGCCGCCGGCATCGACTCCAACCGGCTCACGGCGCAGGCGTCAACCGCGGAGATCGCCCGGCTCATCGAAGCGGACATCGCGAGGCATCTCGTCGATCAGGGGGGGATGCCGGTAACGCGGCTCGAGGGACGGCGCTTTCTGGAGAAAACCCCGAAGAATGCGCTGCGCATTCCGTTTTTCGACCGTATCTTTCCCGACGCGAAATTCATCTTTCTATGGCGCGATCCGCGCGAGAGTTTGAGCAGCATCATCGAAGCCTGGCGCTCGGGAAAATGGAAGACCTACAACGGATTGGACGGCTTCGACGGGCCATGGTCGCTGATTCTGCCGCCCGGCTGGCGCGCGCAGAATGGCCGCGCCCTCGAGGAAATAGCTGCGTTTCAATGGGAGACCACCAATCGCATCGTGCTGGATGATCTGGCGGCGCTGCCCCGGGAACGCTGGGCGGCGGTCAGCTACGCGGAGTTCATCGCCGCGCCGCGCGTCACGGTGGAACGTCTGTGCCGTTTCATCGGCGTGGAGGTAAGCCCGGCGCTGCGCGCCCGCCTCGCGGGCCCGCTGCCCTGGTCGCGATTCACTCACACTGCGCCCGCTCCGGGCAAATGGGCCATGAACGCCGCGGCCATCGAGCGCGTGTTGCCCCAGGTCGCCGCCACCTGGCAACGGCTGCAGGCGCTTTAGCTAGGTGTCGGCAGCCATCACCTTCGCCGCGGACACTCTGGTGCGCTTCAAGCAGGGGCGCATCCTGGTGCACACCACTTCGAGTTCGCTGCCCGCGTTCGAAAGCGACAATCCCATGCTCATCGGATGGCTGTGTCAGTTTGCCAAGCCAACCGATCCCGATCAGGCCGTGGCGCGCCTGCAGCCCGCGGACCGCCCCAGCGTGCTCAAGGTGCTCACGTATCTGCGCGACAGCGGCGCCCTGGTCGCCGCGGGTGCGCCGGAGACCCAACCCGCAGAACCGGAGGAAGCCGCGCAGCGCAGCCGCAATCATGTGCGCCTGCTGGCGCGCAGCATCTACGATGCCGCCTCCGACCTACTCGGCCTCGGACCCTTTGCGGAAGCCGAGCTCGCTCGGCGCGGCGGCGTGGGCGTGGAGCGCCGGCTGATGGCGCTCCTGGCGGCAACCGATGGTCTGCGCAGCGAACTCGCCGGTGTGCGCGAATCGCACCTCGCGCAACAGCTGCAGACGCTCGGCCTCGATGCCGGCAGCCGGGACTTGCAGTTGCACATCGGCTGCGGCAGGGGCACGTTGCCGGGGTGGGTGAACATCGACATTCACCCCGCGCCGCTGGCGATGAACGTACTGCGCGGTCTGCCGTTCGCCGACGGCAGCGCCCGGTTGGTATTCGTCTCGCACTTCCTCGAGCATTTGTTTTTTCCACGCGATGTGCGTCCGTTTCTGGAGGAACTGCGCCGCGTGCTGGCGCCCGGCGGCGTCGTACGCATCGTCGTTCCGGACATCGAGCAGTGCATCGAGGCCTACGTGACCGATGATCGCGCCTTTTTCGGCAGCCGGCGGGAAACCTGGAGCTGGTGGCCGGAGAACCCCACGCGGCTCGAGGACTTCCTCGGTTACGCGGGCGCCGGCGCGGAACCCGCCTACTTGTTCGAGTCGCACAAGTACGGCTACGATTTTGAAACTCTGCGCCGAACCCTCGAGGAGGCGGGGTTTGAATCGATCAAACGCTCTGCCTATATGGCGAGCGAACACGCACCGCTGCGGGTGGACGACATCAGCGACGTCGCCAAGGCGAAATACGGCGACCGCTATTATTCGCTCTTCGTGGAAGCCGCCAACCCGACCTAATCGCCGAAGCGGTATCCGTGCCGCTCGATGATCTCCGCATCGCGCTTCGCCACCAGATCGCGGAGCGCGTCGCTGTAATACTCGGCGTACCCGCGGTGCTGCGACGGATTGCGCGGCATTTCGTTCTCGATGAAGGCCCGCATCTCCTCGGACACGGGTTGCCTGACCTGCTCGAGCATGGGCACGAGGTCGCTGCGCAAGTCCTCCATGCGGCTGACCGTCACGGGGACGCGGCCGCCCTGGTACATATAGCGGTAGAGGTAGGTATAGAAGCCCAACTGCGTATTGCGTATGGGTTCAAGCGCGAAATTCGGCAGATTCAGCCCCTGGTTGCTGTACGCGGACGGCAGTGCCCGCAGCAGCATGTCGAGGCGCACGCTGCCGGCCCCGAGGTCCAGCATATTGTGCACGGTGGTCTCGAAGTCGAGGCGGCCGTCGTCGCTCAGGATGCGGAACAGAAAATTCGGATTCGGTCGCTCGAGTTGGAATGAATACCAGGAAACGTAGTAGCTCCAGGGGTTGCGCACGCTGCCCAACGCCGGAAGGTGCGCGTTTTGCTCGGGAACCATCCGTCGCGGCAGGTGGTAGCCCACGTGCTGCGCATCGGGGACGAACTTCAGCAGGCATTCATTGATGAATGTCCCGCCCGACTTGTGCAAGTGCAGGAACACGAACCGAGGCGTAACGATCATCCGTTTGCCGCGATCCCTGACTCGAAGTTCTGTTCGATGTGGCGCAGGACTTCCGGCCGGCTCACGCCAAGATCGCGTTCTCCTCCGGCCAGCCAGTCGAGCAGTGTCGGGCTCGGCAGGAAATCGCAAATCATATGAGTGCGCGACATCACGGGATCGGCGTTCCAGACGGCGTGCTCGGCGCTGTTGTTCAACACCCAGACTTCGCCCGCCCGCATGGAATAGCAGAGGCCGCGGGCAACCATGTACACCGACTCGTTGGTGTCGACCGGCACATGCACGCGCAGCGTCTTGCCGAAATACGGCGGTCGGTCCACATGCGGGGCGATGACGGCGCCGGCGGGCAGACGCGCCAACAGACAGCGCCAGCGAGGCGCCGGAATCGTCTTCTCGATGATGCTGCGCGCATAGGGCAAACTCTCGAGGATGGGGCGATCCTCCACCGGCTTGTCGCCCTCCGCGGGCGCGTAGCCGCGAAGGAACACGGCCTCCGCGGCGTTGTGCACGCCGACGCGGCCGCCGCGCGTGCCCCACACCGAGGCGGGCAGGCCCGCAACTTCACCGCGCAAGCGTTCAATATCGATGGTCAGCGGCAGCCTGACGCAGCCGCCGATCAACAGGGCTTTATCCAGGAAGGGCGCCGCCGGAATATCGAGCACAAATTTAAGAATCCGTCACTTGCCTTGCGGCGGCGGCATCTGCATTTGGAAATTTTGCATGTTACGCTGCGTCTGCTCGCGCAAATCTTCCATTTGCTTGGCCGTCAAACAGGTCGTCTCCATGGCCAGATGGGAGCCGGTCTTGGCGACCTTGTGACAGTACATGGTCTCGCCATTTTCGTTGACGACCGTATAGCCCAGCTTCTTGGCGTCCACAACCGCCTTGTCGACCGAAACAGGCGTGCCGTCGGGATTGGTTGCCGTCGCGACCACGGGTGCATTCGAGGTGTACGTGGTATGCGCCGTAGGCGCCGGAGTGGTCGGCTGCCCGGCGCATCCCGCAACAATCGCTGCCATAGCGACCATGAAACTCCGCATTAGAACTCTCCTTTGATAAACCGGTAGCATACTTCACGGTCTAGCCCATGGGAATCTAAGGAGCGCCGGAGGCCCCGGACGCACCGGAGGTCCCTGGCGGGCCCCGGAATGCGGTGGGCGCCGGACATAATCCGCGTACCTTGTCCTTCGCGCCATGCCAGCGCCGCGGGCGCGAGGAAGCCGGCGCCGCGGGCGCGAGTCCGTGCCCATAGGGCTGGTCGCGCCTACGGTCTGGAAGGGATCGTTCGACTGGTGGTCGTACTCGGAATTGGCTGCGGATGGCCGCCAAAAGCGTGTGAAATCAATCCTTTGCGCATTCCGCCGGGGATCTTCCGCGCACCGGCGGCAGCGATGGCGCCCACGGCATGGGTCGAGCGACTGCCGAAGCCAGCATAAGCTTAGATAATTGAGTAATAATCTCGGCGTTGGCCGGGTCTTTGTAGGGGAGCAGCAATATCGCTGCGTTCAATAACAATTGAGGAACTCAATCATGCAGATCAGCAAATTGTCGAGCGCGGCCATGGCCGCTTCAGCCGCGATGTTGTTCTCGTCCGCCACCACCGTGTCGTTCGCGGCGGACACTGCGGCTGCACCCGCGACCATTCATTGCGTGGGGGCGAATTCGTGCAAGGGAATGTCCGAGTGTAAATCAGCAAAGAACAGCTGCAAGGGCATGAACAGCTGCAAGGGTACGGGCTGGACGTCGATGACGAAGGAAGCGTGCGCCGCCGCCAAAGGCAAGCCGGCCGCCGCGAAGTAATAGGGCCGTTTATGGGGCCGGGCGTTCTCGAGCGCCCGGCCCTGAATTTGTGCCCCAAGCGCCGCTCTCATGAAACTTGCAGGCTTCGGCCTCGGCCTCAGAACGCCGCACTACGAGGCCGTACTCAATGAGCCTCATGCCATCGATTGGCTCGAAGTCATTACCGAAAACTACCTGGTTCCCGGCGGCAAGCCGCTGCACTACTTGGATCGCATCCGCGAACGCTTTCCGCTGGTCATGCACGGCGTGTCCCTCTCCATCGGCAGCACCGATCCCATCGATGTGGAGTACTTGGGCCAAGTTCGGGCGCTGGCGGCCCGCATCGAACCGCACTGGATTTCCGATCACCTGTGTTGGACCGGAATCGACGGACGCAATATGCATGATCTTCTGCCCCTGCCCTACACCGAAGAGGCGCTCGCCACCGTGGTCGCGCGAGTCGGGCAGGTTCAGGACGCCTTGGGACGGCAGATACTGCTGGAAAACGTCTCGAGCTATCTGACCTTTCATGCCTCCGACATGAGCGAATGGGAATTCCTGCGCGAAGTCGCGCAGCGCGCGGACTGCGCCATCCTGCTCGACATCAACAACATCTATGTCAGCAGCGTCAATCACGGCTTCGACGCGCTGACCTATTTGAAGGCCATCCCCACGGAACGGGTGCGTCAATTTCATCTCGCCGGCCACAGCGATCTGGGCGGCCATTTGATCGACACGCATGATCATCCGATCGTCGAGCCGGTCTGGGATCTGTACCGCGCGGCCGTCGGACACTTCGGCGCGGTGCCGACCATGATCGAGCGCGACGACAACATCCCCGAATTGAGCGAACTCGTCGCGGAGCTGCAAATAGCCCGCGACTTGAGCCGCATCCACACTCGGGCGGCGGCGTGATGCAGCTGCGCGAATTGCAGAGCGGTCTGCAGCGTCATTTGCTTGGCGAGGAGAGCGCCATTGCCGCGGCCATCGTCGATGCGCCGCCGCTGCCGGTGCCCGACCGTCTGGACATTTATCGCAATGCCTATCGAGTGCGGCTGATCGAGGCGCTCGATGACACGTATCCTAAGCTGCATGCGGTCCTCGGCGACGAAATGTTCGCGGCGCTGGGTGAAGAGTTCGTGGCCGCCCATCCGTCGGTGCATCGCTCGATTCGCTGGTATGGAGGCGAGCTGTGTGAATTCTTGAGCCGGTGCGAGCCCTATGCCGAGCAGCCCATTCTGGCCGAACTCGCGCTGCTCGAATGGACCCTGGCGGAGGTCTTCGACGCAGCGGATGCCCAACCCAAGCCGCGTGCGGCATTCGCGGCCGTCGATCCTGCGGCGTGGGGCGGGCTGGTATTCGACTTCCACCCCTCGCTGCGGCGTCTGCACCTGCAATGGAATACGGCGGCGGTGTGGCAGGCGCTGAGCCGGGATGAGGCGCCGCCGGATCCCGTGAGAGCCGATCAACCCGTGACGTGGCTTCTGTGGCGGCAAAATCTGCAGAATTACTTTCGTTCCATGACCGCCGATGAAGGGGCGGCGCTCGGCGCCGCGCTGCAGGGCGCGAATTTCGGCGCGATTTGCGAGGCGCTCGCGGACTGGCTGCCCGAGGATGAGATCCCGCTGCGCGCCGCCGGCCTCCTTGGACTCTGGGCGGACAGCGGGATCATCGTCGGTATCGCTTAAGCGTACCGACCCGCGACAGGAACCGTGCCGGACTATCTTTCGGATTTGCGCGGACGCACCACCCGGCGCGCTACGGCCTTGTCGAAGTCGTCGAGCAAATCGGACATTGCCGTCGCGACCGAGAATTCGCGAACCCATCGCCGCACGGCGTCCACATTGACTTCTGGATGGTCATGAATCTCGGCGTGATTGACGGCGCTGTGCTCAAATGCCAACCCGCCCAGTATGACGTCCATGTCGATCGCGGATGCTTCATGCTTGAGCAGCAGCACGCGCGCGCGACGCGCGAATTCAAGAGTGTCTGCCGTGCGCGGAACGATGCCATAGTCCCGCGCAAGCGCTATGGCGCGTTCCCTGTCCGACTCCGGAATAAGGGCGAGGGCATCGAGGCGCGCCTCTTTGGGCGTGATCGGTGCCATGCCCAATCATACGCCAACCGGATCGGCCTTTAGAGCAGGGTCCCCTCCTCGCCCATCATTTCCTTGCGCAGCAAGGGAATCGGCGGACCTCCATAGGACAGAAACTGGTCGTGGAAGTCGTGCCACAGCGCTTGATCGTCCACGGACGGCGCCGCCGAGCCTGCGCCTGCGTGCTTGGCGATCCAATCGGTGCGCAGTTTGCGAATCATGAGTTTGCCCAGCGTGTAACTGAGATACGCCGGATCATACGTGCCGCGCGCCGCCTGCTGGCGAGCGTTGCCCGGATCTTGAAACGCCTGCTCGCGGAACATCTTCTCGGACTGCGCCACGGTCATGCCGTGTGTGTGCAGTCCGATGGACGACAGCAGGCGAACGTCGCGCAGCAAGGCGTCGGTGAGTTGGCCGATGTGCTTCTCCGAATCGCCCTTCCCGAGACCCTTTTCAATCATCATTTCTTCGCAGTAATGCGCCCAACCCTCCGCATAGGCATATCCGACCCACAAGCCTTCGAGCTTCGAGGGATTGGCGTTCGAATGCAGGAACTGCAGGAAATGCCCCGGCCACACTTCGTGCACGGAGGTGAACAGGAGCGACGCCTCGCTCGGAATGTAGGCCGCCTGTTCGGCCTTGCTCCATTTCGGATCCGGCGGCGCGATGTTGTACACGGACGCAACCCCATGATCGTAGGGCCCGGCGGTCTGAATGAACGCGGCATTGGAGCGATTGTAGGGCGGCGCCTCGGCGACCAGCGCTTCGTCGGTACCCGGAATCGACACGACATTGTTCTTGACGATGAAGTCCTTGAGCATCACCAGTTGGGCGCGTGCGGCTTCGATTGGTCCCGCTTTCGGCTTGTTGGCGGACATCTTTGCAACACATTGCGGCAATGTGGTTTTGGGCGCATAGGCGGCGCATTCGGTCTTGAGCGCGGCCGTGTTGCGCTCGAGGTCGGCGCGGCCCGCGGCCTCGATCTGATCGATCGGCACATTGACCCGTTCGGTCTGCGCGACCATCTGCGCGTACAGATCCGCACCCAAGGCAAATTTGTCGTTCGCCTTGGCACGATCCGCCTCCAGGCTCCGCTTGAGGGCGTCCATTGCCTGCGCAGCCGCCGTATCCGCTTCGGTGAGCTGTTTTTGCAGATCAGGATCGCTCACCGCCGCAAAAGCCGCGGGGACGTTCTTCGAGTAGAACTCCGCCAATCCGCCATACTGAGCGATGCCCAGTTCCAGATACGTCCTGGGCAGCGGCGCTTGCAGATTCGCTTTGATGTCGGCCACCATCTTGGGAATGCCGCGCGCGTACTTGATGTAGGCCTTCATGCGCACATTCAAGGGTGCATAGTTGCGGTTCAAGTACATGTCCGGGTCGATTTTGTCGATATACCAACCTGGGTTGCTGAACGGAAACTTCGCCTTTTCCATCCAGAACAAATCTCGATCCACGACAGCAAGCAAGTACTCGCGGTCGAAGCGCTCGCGCGGCTCCAATGTCTTCGGATCAACGGCGGCAAGTTGGTCGTGTTCATCATGAAGACGTGCAATTTCGCGCCGAATACCGTGATTGCTGACGTCCGGCAGCTGGCCGTCGAATTCGTGGCGGCCGGATTGCGCGGCGAAGAAAGGCTGCGCGAGGAAATAACTTTCGATGAAGCCCGCCGTCATCTTGTTCCACGCCTGACTGGCAGGCGAGGGACCTTTGGGCGCGACGGACGCCGGCGGAGACTGATTGCATCCTGCAAGACCGAGAAACAGAATTCCCGACAAGGCCGACCCAGCTGTCAGCGACTTCCACATGATGACTCCCCTTCTTTGTTTTATTGGAACTCGATGCTTATTGGAACTCGATGCGCAAAACCTCAGGCTCGCGGCCTAATAGGAATAAGGGCCGCCGCGCTCCAGCGCGCGCTGGTATGCGTCGCGGGCGTGAATGCGGTCAAGGAAGGCCATCAGGTGGGGCCGGCTGGCATCCAAACCGGCGCGCGCCTTGGCAGCCTCCAAGGGAAAGCTCATTTGCACGTCCGCCGCGGTGAACTCCTCGCCGGCGAACCAGGTATGCTTGGCCAGCTCAGCCTCCATGTAATCCAGATGCCGCTTCAGCTGCGGAGCGATGAAAGACTTCTGCACCGTACCGGCGATGCGCCGCGCAATGACGCTGATGGGCCAGGGTACCGGGCCGTTCGCGACCCGATCGAACACCAGTTTGAGCAAGAGCGGAGGCATTGCCGAGCCTTCCGCATAGTGCAGCCAATAGGTGTAGCGCAGACGTTCGGGGGTGCCCGGCGGGGGTCGCAACCGACCGGCGCCGTAGCGATCGACCAGGTACTCGACGATGGCCCCGGATTCGGCCACCGTGACGGCGCCGTCGGCGATGACCGGAGATTTGCCCAAGGGGTGCACGGAAAGCAATTCCGGCGGGGCCAGCATGGTTTTCGCGTCTCGCTCGTAGCGCTTCACCTCGTAGGGGACGCCCAACTCCTCCAGCAACCACAACACCCGCTGCGACCGTGAGTTGTTGAGGTGGTGCACCGTAATCATGACCGTATTGTACAAGATGCGCCGCACCCGGGGTGCTTGGGCAGCTTGCGAGCGTCGACCCGCCGGCGCCGATCAGCCGGCTTCCCCCGGTGGGAACCACTCCGCCTTGACCGACCGAAATTCCGGCAGCGCTTCGCAGCGCCCGGCGATCGAGGCGAGCGCAGGATACGCAACGGCGGCACGGTTGATGGCCAGTGCGTCGACGAGAAACGTGTACGCGCAGGTTGCGCTGATATCCGGCTGAGTCATGCGATCGCCGATCAGCCATTCCCCGGCGCGCGCCTGAGCCAGGCGATCGAGCTCGGCCAGCGCCGCGTGCATTTGCGTATGGCAGCGCTCCATCCATGGCCGATAGCGCTTTTCCGGAGGCCGAAACACCGTTTCATAGACCTGAATCACGCCCTTCTCCGCCGCACCCATGGCAACCGCCATGATCCGCAGCGCCTCGCGTCGCGGCTTGCCCGCGCGCGGCATGAGCGCGCGCTCGGGACCGGCGTTCTCATCCAGAAAATCCAAAATCGCGGCGGATTCGATCAACGCTTCGCCGTCGGGCTGCACCAGCGTCGGCACCCTTCCCAGGGGATTGAATTGCCTGATGAGCTCGAAGTCCTTACCGACCGACCAATTGCGGTGCTCGAAAGGCATCCCGAGCAGATTCATGCTGACCGCGACGCGGCGCACGAAAGGTGAATCAAACATACCGATGAGAATCAAGCGACAATCCCTCTCGTTTGTTAATGGCCGCCCTACCAAGCGAGTCGAGCGGGAAATCGTTTACTGCGTATCCACTGCGACAGCAGCCATTTTTCACCCGCCGTCACCGGCATTCCTGCATGCAGAGTATCTCTGTGGCCCATTCCGTCTGCACCCAGATTATGAAAATGTAGCATGTCACCGCGGCGGCCTCTGATGTCTAGCTGCAGTTCCGGAAAACAGGTGCTGCCGCCTGTGTAATCGTCATTCAGATAAATAAGCACGGTTTGCGCGCGCTGCCCGCCATCGGCCAGAGATTTATACGCACCGGCTCCGCTTTCATTGAAATAGTCCACGTGCGGCCTGAACTCTTCACCGAGCCGGTAGCGCAGGATCTGCATGAATTCGCCGTTCAGCACCGGCAGACCGGAGACGCGGCTGATGCAGCGTTCGAGTGCCTCAAGCACATGATCGTGCTGACGGGGACTGAGCGTGACATGCGAGCTGTTACGCATCGGATCGACACGCGCCACACCGGTACGCGCATCGACGATCTGCGAGCGCTGCACCAGAGGCGCGGCCAGATTTGTCACCATATCCAGCACCAGCGGATGAATCACGCCTGACAGTCTTCGAATCAGCGGCGCCTCGTTCAGAGTTTCGACGGT
>DATFZF010000097.1:0-13027 GCA_035314705.1 Steroidobacteraceae bacterium
CTTGCTCGCTGCGCTGCATCCAGCCGAGCGCGAACGCATTTTTCCGCATTTGCAACTGGTGTCGATGCCGCTCGGCGAGGTGGTGTACGAGCCCGGCGATATGCTGCGCCATGTATATTTTCCGACCGACAGCATCGTATCGCTGCTGTACGTGATGCAAAACGGCGCTTCGGCGGAGATCTCCGTCGTCGGCAACGAAGGCCTCGTGGGGGTGGCGCTGTTCATGGGCGGAGAGACCACTCCAAGCCGCGCGATCGTGCAGAGCGCCGGCAGCGCCTACCGGCTGATCGCCAAGCGCTTGAAGGACGAATTCAACATGCACGGCCAACTGCAGCTGCTTTTGCTGAGGTACACGCAGGCTCTCATCACACAGATGGCGCAGACCGCGGTGTGCAACCGGCATCACACCGTGGACCAGCAACTGTGCCGCTGGCTGCTGCTGTCGCTGGACCGGCTGCCATCCAACGAATTGATCATGACCCAGGAACTCATTGCCAACATGCTCGGCGTGCGCCGTGAGGGCGTCACGGCGGCCGCCACGAAACTACAGAAGCTCGATGTGATCCACTACAGCCGCGGAAAAATCACGGTCCTGGACCGCTCGAAGCTCGAAGCGCTGAGTTGCGAGTGCTATGCCGTGGTCAAAAGAGAAACCGATCGGCTGACCACATGGCCGCGCGCCGAGGGCGCCTGACCCGATTCACTTGGCGTACAACAATCGCGGCAGGCCGGAGTAAAGGCGCTCGTGCTGCTTCTTGATGAACCGATAGCACTCGCACGACTTCTTTCCCAAGCCGGGCCTGTCGAGCACGCTGATGCGGCCTCGGCGGTAGCTGATCAAACCGGCTTCCTGCAGCTGACGGGCGGCCTCTGTGATACGTTCGCGCCGTACGCCGAGCATGGCGGCAATGCCTTTATGGATCATCACAAACTCGCCTGCGCCAGAGTAGTCATTCATGGTGAGCAGCCATCGTGCCAGACGCTGCCCTATGGTATGGTGCTGGCAGCAGGCCACCGACTGGCTGACGACCGCGAGAAAGGTGCGCGCATAGGCCAGCAGCAGCAGCTGCAGCGGGCTGCCGGAGGCGAGTTCCCCGCGCAAGTCCTTTGACTTCATCGTCAGCGCCTCTCCGGGGAGTTGCACGATCGCCTTGTCGGGAGTGACGATGCCGGCCAGAAAAATGTTGATGCCGACGATTCCTTCCCGCCCGATCACGCCCACTTCGACCGTGCGGCCGTCATTCAGGCTGTCGACCATGGCGACCACGGCGTCTTCGAGGAAGTACACCGCGTCGATGGTCTGTTCCGCCCGATAGATGATATCGCCGCGTTTCAATATCACGCGCTCGAACGTGGGCAGCAACCGCTGGTATTCAGCCGCACTCATGCTGCCGAGGAGAGCGTTTCTAATCCGCCGGTCAGCGGGCGGGCTACGTCGCCTAGAGGTTATATCGATGGCGCAGATCCTCTATGTACGCGAGCAAACAGACAACCGCGCGAAAGTTCTGCTCGAGGAAGGGTGCGGTCCCGATTTTTTTCGCCATCGGCTCCGGCCGAGTGTAGCACGCTCCAGCACAATCCATCCGATATGACTGGACGCTGCGGCGCGCTGCACGCCGTCTTGGTACTTGGTCCAATACCACCCGCGCTGACTGCCTATACCATCGAAAACCTGATGCGACTCTGAGAATCGCCGGCGGTGTTTGCTCGCGAGGGCCGGGGGCTGCCCTGGGATCGCGCGCATCAGAAGGGGAAAGCCTTGGATGCTCGCCAATCTCCGGAGTCGGTCGCCTGCCCAGATTGCGATTTACTGCAGCTGATTCCGCCGCTTGCTCCAGGGACGAGAGCGGCCTGCGCTCGCTGCCGCCGTGTGCTGGCTAATCGCCCGACCGGGCCGCGCGACGCCGCCCTCGCGCTTACCGTCGCGGCGGCTATAGCGCTGATCGTCGCCAATGCACTTCCCTTGATGGAGCTGCACGTCGTCGGCCGCTTTGCGAGCACGACGATTGCCGGGGGCGCCTATGAGATGTGGATGCAGGGTCAACGCCTCACCAGCGTGCTGGTGGCCTTTTGCGCGGTGATCGCTCCCGCTGGCTACATCCTGTTCATGTTGACGCTGCTCCTGGCCGCCCGTCGCTCGCCCATCCCGCATTGGACGGGTGAGATGCTGCGCTGGGTGGGACACCTCCAAGTATGGTCGATGCTTGAAGTCGTGATGCTGGGCATTCTGGTTGCGCTGATCAAGATTGCCGAACTGGCGACCGTAGAGCCGGGAATCGGCATGTATGCATTTGGCGCGACCATTCTGTTGATCCCGGCAATCATGACCAATTTCGATCGGCACGAACTTTGGCGTAGAGTCGAATGGGCTGACGGTGAAATACCGCGCCCGCTGTCCATTGAGGCCACGCTCGCGGGTGCGCCGGGATGATGCGCCACGCTGTCACCGCGGCGCAGGCAGGACTCGTGTCCTGCGAGTCCTGCCACTTGGTATCGCGTCCGGCACACGCCGGCGAGCCGGGCTTCTGTCGCCGCTGCGGCGAAAAACTCGAATTCCGTCGCCACGCTTCGATTGAAACCACCTGGGCGTTCACTTGCGCCGCCGCGATCTGCTACGTTCCGGCGAACCTCTTGCCCGTACTGAACACCACCACGCCGGCGGGTTCGGAGGGCGACACCATTCTGGGCGGGGTGGCGTTTTTGTATACATCGGGATCTTGGCCTTTGGCGCTCGTGGTGCTGATTGCAAGCGTCATGATCCCGCTCGGCAAGCTCGTGTCTCTCGCCTACCTGTTGATCACCGTGCAGCGCGGCTCCATCAAGAGCAGCCGCGAGCGCACCCGGCTGTATCGGATGGTGGTATTCATCGGCCGATGGTCGATGCTCGACGTCTTCGTGGACACCTTCACGGTTGCGCTGGTGCAGCTCCAACCGTTGATGTCCGTGGCGCCCGGGCCCGGAGTATTGTTCTTTGCAGCCGTGGTGGTGCTGACCATGCTCGCGGCCGAATCATTCGACCCGCGCCTGATCTGGGACTCCAGCGACCCGCGCGAGCCCGCCCATGGCCAATGAAAGTGATCTGAATGATCTTCCGCGGGCCACGGTCGAGCGGAAGCGGGCCTTTCGGATTTCGGTCGTTTGGATCATCCCGATCCTCGCCGCGGTGGTGGCCATCGGGATCGCGATTCAGCGCATCCGCAACCAAGGCCCCACCATTCACATAGTGGTGAAGAGAGCTTCGGGCATCGAGGCCGGCAAGACCTTCATCAAGTACAAGGATGTGACAATAGGTCAGGTGACAACCGTGGAGCTCTCCGACGACTTCACCAAGGTACTGGTCACGGCGCAAATCGCCAAGCATGCCGAAGGCCTGATGGTCGAGGACGCAAGGTTCTGGGTGGTGGAGCCGCGCGTTTCTCTCAGCGGAGTCTCAGGGCTCAGTACGCTGCTGTCGGGACAGTACATCGGGTTTCAGGCCGGGCAGTCGCTGAAGAAGGGGCGCGTCTTCACGACGCTCGAGACGGCTCCGGTGATCACGGACCAACCCGGGCTGCGATTGAGGCTTAAAGCGAAATCTCTGGGGTCGTTGGGGGTAGGCGCGCCGATCTATTTTCGAAGCCTGCCCGTCGGAGAGGTTGAGGCATACACGCTGGCCGCAGACGGCAAGTCGATCGAGGCCACGGTGTTCATCGACGCGCCGTACGACCGATATGTCACCTCGGGGGTGCGTTTTTGGAATGCCAGCGGAATCGAAGTCTCGGCCGGCGCGAACGGCGTCGACATTCGCACCGAGTCAATCGTATCGGTGCTGGTCGGCGGTATTGCATTCGATGTGCCGGAATTTCTACCGCCCGGCGAACTGGCGGCGGCGAACACCGAATTTGCGCTCTACCCAAGCCGCGCTCTTGCCATGACGCAGCCGGACGCGATTGAACGGCACTTTGTGCTGTATTTCAACGAGTCGCTGCGCGGCTTGTCGGTCGGGGCACCCGTGACATTGTTTGGTCTGACGGTTGGCCGCGTCGCGGACGTGGGGCTCAGCTTCGATCCCAAGACGGACAATCTTCGCCCGCGGGTGCTCGTCACCTTCTACCCCGAGCGTCTCATGGCGCGCGTATCGGCAAAGGATGGGGCGCCGAACAAGGGCGGCGCCGAGATAACTACCGAGAGTCGGGCCCGATTAATGCGCCACCTCATCGAGGACCGCGGCGTGCGCGCGCAGTTGCAAAGCGGCAGTCTGCTGACCGGAGAGTTGTACGTCGCGTTCGAGGCGGTACCGAACGCGCCGAAGGTGGCGGTCGACTGGAGCCGCGATCCCCTCGAGCTGCCCGTGGCCTCCGGCGGTTTGGCGAGCATCGAGGCCAAGCTCAACAGCATCCTGACCAAGGTCGACAACATGCCGCTTGCCGCGATCGGTACGAACGTCAACAATGTGCTCGCAACGCTCAATCTGACGCTCAAACAGGCGGACGCCTTGCTTGGCCGCGTCGATTCGCAATTGCTGCCTGAGGGGACGAAAACGCTCGAGGCCTTGCACCGCGCAATCGCCGATGCGGATCGATCGCTTCTGGGCAAGGACGCACCCACTTCGCAGGACCTCCACGACATGATGCAGGAGCTCACCAGTACGGCACGAGCGGTGCGCGTTTTGGTCGAGTACCTGCAACAGCACCCGTCGACGTTGATCCGGGGCAAGAAAGAGGACAAACCATGATACGCCCCATTGCCGCGATCGCCGCGTCGGCGCTTGCGGCCCTCTCCGCCGGATGCGCAAGCACGCCCTCGCACCTTTACACCTTGAGCCCTGCCTCGACGGCGACCGGTACCGCTGATCCGAGCCTTTCCAAGCTCGTCATCGTCATCGGATCGGTGTCCATACCCGCCATCGTCGACCTGCCGCAGATCGTCGTGCAGAACGGCGCGAATCAGGTATCGGTGGACGAGTTCAATCGCTGGGCATCGCCCCTGCGAAACAATATCGCGCTGGTCGTGGGCGACAATCTCGCCGCCCTGTTGGGAACGGCTAGCGTCTCGTCCGTCGTCAGCATGGACGCCGACTATCGCGTTGCCATCGAGGTGCAGACCTTCCGATCGGCGCCCGGCGACGCCGCGACTTTGAGCGCGCTGTGGACCGTGCGCCGGGTCAGGGACGGCAAGACGGAGACCGGCCGCACCAGTGATCGAGAAGCCGCTGCGGGGGGCTACGCCGCCCTCGCCGCCGCCCACAGCCGAGCGCTCGGCCGCCTGAGTGCGGACATTGCGGATGCGATTCGAGCGCTCGACCGTGCCGGCTAGCCGCCCGTGCCCCAGGTGACGGCGTGAAACCCCGAGCGCATTGAACGGGCGCGGCATGGCGACAGACGGAAACATGACCAGGCACGTGCAGTTGCTCGTCGCCCTGGTGGCGACCGAGTTGATCAGGCCGCTCATGGCAAGGGCGGACTCTGTGGCGCGCATTGTCTCGGTAACTTTTTTTATCCTGGTGGGTGTCGCCGTGTTTCGCGCCATTTTCGACACGCAGCGTCTGCGGCAAATCGGTGCGGCGCTCGGCGGCACCGTCATCGCAATCGGTTTCGCGGGCATTCTCGATCCTTCGCCACCGCGCGTGCCGATGGAAGTGCTGATGAACGCCTCCACCGCCGCATTCTTCGTGTTCGTTCTGTCGGTCATCGTGGGCCACGTGTTTGGCGCGCGCCGGCTTGCAATGGACGATGTCGTCGGCGCGTTCTCCGGCTACATAGTCATCGCGCTCATTTGGGGCCGCCTGTATGCCATTGCGTGGACGGTTGTGCCCAATTACTTCAGCGTCAGCCCCGATATCAAGTGGCAACTCGATAACTGGAATACGCTGCACGCCCTCTTCGATTTCTATAGCTTCGCGACGATCACGAGCATCGGCTATGGGGACATTACGACCACCGGCCCGGTGACCAATAACCTGGTCTGGCTCGAAGTGATGTGCGGTCAGTTCTACTTGGCCGTGGTGGTTGCGACCATTGTCGGAATCAAGATGTCTCAGGCCCTGGACTCATCGTCGCGCGACGGTGCTTGACGTTGCGGGTCACGGCGAACGAGACAGTCGGAATTCCATGCGGGGCGCGATCGCTGGCGCGCGGGATCGCCTTCGGTGTCGCGGTGTTTGTGCTGTGCGGCTGCTCAACGATCCGCCACGCGCTGCACGGCAACGATAAACCGACTCAGCGCAGCGAACAGCTGCAGATCCTGCAGCTCAGAAACATGCGATTTGCGGATGAGTACGTCGGCTCCATCGTTCAGCCGATAAGGCTGTTTCAAGCGTCGACGAACAGTGCCGCGGATCGGCTCGCCGCCCAGAACTGGATGCTGTCTCAGGCCACCGCCGCCTATACCATCGCCAGCGGCCCCAGTGCCGTCGTCAACACGGTAGATCTGATCGTGCTCGCGACGTTGAGCCGCATGGTCATCGACGATGCATGGGGCGGCGAGCGCTTCGGCGAACGCGCCGCCCCCTTACGGGACGTGTACCACCGGCTGGAATCTAAGGCGCTGGATCTTGCCAAGGGTGCCCTTCCCGAGGATCAAATCGCGGAGCTCCGGCGCGTTATCGTGGAGTGGCGTGCGCAGAATCCGCACGTTTCGACGATTTCCAATGTGCACTTCCGCGACGTCGCGGCCTCCATGGGGCGGCAGCCCACATCCAGCGGCATCGACTCCTTCAGCGGGCTGTTCACCATGCTGGGTCTCGATCCCTTGAGCAGCCTTGACCCCGCGGTGCGCGAGATAGCGCAGACCCGGGAACTCGCGGAGCGGACGATTTACTATGCGCAGCGGGTGCCCAACCTGGTCGACATGCAGGTGGAGCGGCTGACCTTCGAGTTTGCAACCATGCCGGAGACGACGCGCCTGCTCGCCAACGCCGACAGCATCGCGAGCGCGGCGAGCACCACCGGCCGCATGGTCGACGCGTTGCCCAACCTGCTGGCCCGAGAGCGCGAGGCCGCGATCCGGCAGTTCATGGACGCCGTCACCAGTGAGACCGCGCGCACACGGGCGCTGGTGGTTGAACTCCGCGCTGCGCTCGAAGCCGGCACGGCGACGTCGAATTCGCTGACCACCGCCATTCGGTCCTTTGACCTGTTGATGGGAAGATTCGACAAGCCGAAACCGGCGGGCGCAGCCGCTCAAACACCCGGACGGCCGTTCGATATCACCGAATACACCGCGGCGGCGGCGGAGATTACGCGCACCGCCAATGAGTTACAGTCGCTGGTGGCCGGCATCGAGCACGGCACTCCGGCGCTGGCGCAAGTTTCCGACCACGCGGCGGCGGCATTGCGCGACGTGGTCGACCATGCCTACCTCCGCCTGGCGCAGCTGATTGGGCTCGTGATCTTGGGCGGCCTCGGTGCGGCGCTGGTCTTTCGGGGGATCGCTCGGCGTTGGACCAATGTCTAATTGCGGCGCCCCTCCCGGTATTCATAATTCCCCCGTACTCTCCCCGGTCTCGAGCGTATGGTCCCGGCAGCAGGTAGCGAGACTCCATCAATTTACGGAAGCGAAAATGACAAATCTCAAGATGTTTGGCGCCAGTGTATGCGCGTTGAGCCTGGCGTCGCTGTTAAGTGGCTGCGCGATGCAGGAGAAGAAGAATGAAGCGGCGGCCAAAGCGATGCCCGTCAACTGTGCCACCGCTGAGGGTGACATTCGTGTGCTCCAAAGTGAGAAGGCCAGCACCGCTGCAAAGATCGGCAACGGTGTGTCGATGATTGCACCCATCGGCCTGGTCGCCGGTCTCGTCACGGGTACCGAAGGCACCAAATACCAGGTCACAACTGGCGAGTACAACAAAATGCTCGACAGCAAAATCGCCGAAATCAAGTCGACCTGTCCGGGTTCTTGATCGGCGCGCGGCTGCTCAGCGGAAGATCCCGCGGCTCAAGATCGTGCCTTCGGCTATCGGTCGGCCGAAACTGATCCACACGCTGCGCGAATCCGCGCTCGACGTCGCAAAGCCAATGGTCAGCGGACCCAAGGGTGTGCGGCCGGTGATGAACAGCGATGCGGCCTCGATCTGCCGTTCATTCTTGGCGTCGAGGGTGTCATATGCCCTGCTGTCCTGCAGGCGCAGGCCGGCATACAGCGTCTGGCCCCGCAAGGAGAAGATGTCCTTGATCTGCCATAGGTAGCTGCCGCTGAAGGTCCAGTACGCCGCGGCGCGCAGTTCGTAGAGCTGATAGCCCGGCAGGCTCACCGGCCCGCCCAACCCGAACAGGCGATCCGGCGGCAGATTGCTGCCCAGATTGCTGCCTCCCGCCGCAGCGAGCCAGAGCACGTCGTCGCGAAACGGCACGGCCACACCGAGCCCCATTTCCGCCCGCTGCCAATTGCGCTGCGCTCCTAATTTGTCGTCGCTCTTGAAATATTCGAACGCGGCCGCGCCGCCCTGGGTGGCGCGGAACGAGGTATCGCGCGTATCGTGGACAGCCGACACCGCGAGGCCCGCATCGGTGGCCTCGATCTGCGGCAGCAATGGCGACCCGGTCTCCAGCTGCGCCCGGCGTTCCGAGGCGACATAGCCCACCCTGACTTGGGTTTGGTTGCTGATATTCACGCCGAAATCAAACCGGCCGCCGCGGTCGTCGAATCGATAGCGCGCGATATCGTGGTCGTCATAGAAGGCGCTTTCCCAATCCCGATCCCAAAAAGCCCTGGGCTCTACGAAGTACCGTTGCGCGACGTCGAGCGGTTGATAGAAGCTGGTGGCCAGCACCTGGTCGGTGCCGAATTGGATTTCGTTGCGCCACTGCCCCCCGAGACTATTGATCCAGGTTCGCTCATGCTGCAAATACAGGGCGAAGCCGCGGTCGTCGCCGGACGCCGAGGCGTAGATTCCCAGGTCGACTTTGATGAAGTCGGGTCCCCAACTTTTCTCGCGGGGCAGCCATTCGAGCGTCGCGTTCGCCGGATCTCCTTTCAGTTCATAGCCCACTGAATCGATATCCTGCAGCGCGGCCATGCGCTGCGCGCTCTCGCTGATTTGCTCGGTGTTGACCTTATCGCCGGGCCCGATGGCGGCGATCCGATCGAGGTACCGCGGGTTGACTCTGGCGGTTTTGGCAAATTCGACCGCACCCAACCGGGAGTCGATACCCTGATCGGATGTCACCTTGTTGCGCCACGCTTGATATCGGTCGGCTGGCACGGCATAGCGGGCCAGTTCGGGCGCGGCTCGCCGCGCCGCAGCCTCGCCCAGCGTAATGGCCTCCGGCATCCGCTCAAAGGCCGCCGTGCCGATGTCGCCCATCTGCACGTCGATCCGCACATCCTGTGCGGTGAGGGATTGCAGTTGCAGTCGTTCGTTCGCTTCGATCATCAGCTCCATGGTTCGTCCAAGCAGCTGCCCCGGGGCGCGCAGCCGTTCGGGATCTGCGGGCGGCGAGACCAGATTCACGACGATGACGACGTCCGCGCACAGCTTGCGGGCCACGTCCACCGGGATATTGCGCACGAGTCCGCCGTCCGCGAGGATATGATCATCGGCCACGACCGGTGCGAAAGCGCCGGGGATCGCCATGCTGGCACGCATCGCGGTGGCGAGGTCCCCGTGGTCGAGCACAACCATCCGTCCGCTGACCATGTCGGTCGCGACCGCTCGGTAGGGAATCGGCAAACGGTCGAAGTCGGTTTGCGAGCGGGCCCGGCCGACGAAGCCGCGCAGCAGGTCCTCGATGGCGCTGGTGTCGATGAAACCGGGCGCCAGGACGATGCGCGAATGCTTGATCCCCATCTGCAGATTGTTGGTGTAGGTGACGCCTTGGCGTTTCTGCTCTATCGGCTCCAGATTGCGCCGGCCCAGTCCACCGATGACATGCTGCCAGTTGATCCCTTGCAGGAAAACCTCCATCTGCGCCGCCGGAATGCCGGAGGCGTATCCGCCGCCCGCAAGCGCGCCCATGCTGGTCCCGGCGATGCAATCGACCGGCACACGCATCTCCTCGAGCACCTTGAGTACGCCGACGTGTGCGCCGCCCTTGGCACCGCCGCCGGCGAGCACCAGACCCACGCGCGGGCGTTGAGCAGAGAGTCCGGCCGCCGGGTCTTGGCCCGCTTCGCCCGTCTGCCCCGGAACCTGCGCGGCGAAAAGCAGCAGGAGCAAACCGCTCATCAGCTTGTGGACGCCCGCGGAGCGATTGCGCACGCCTATATCAGGCCTTTAGGGCGTCGGGATCACGCGATAGTAGACGCCGTTCGCGCCGTACGCGGGCTGAAACCACGTGTTGCCGTTGAGGTAGTAGGTCTGACCTTGAATATTGGTTGCAATGGATCCCGCGGGCAGGGTCGCATAGATCGCGCCCATTGCGAATGCAGAACTTGCGCCCGCGGCGACGCCCGCATTGTAGGCGGCGGCCGTATTCGCGCTACCGCTGGCGACGCCCGCGCTATAGGCATTCGATGTGGCTGCTGCGTTATTGGCAGAAGCCACAGCGGCCCCGGCCACCATACCGACGGCGAGACCTGCGGCCGCTGCTCCGGCCGCCGACCAGCCTCCACAGTTGTAGCAACTCGAACCGTAGACGTTCACCGTGGTCGGCGGATGGTACGAAGGATACACGCTCGCCCCGTAATAATTGCTGTGATAGGCCGTGCCGCCCGTGGTGGCGTAAGTCGTGTGAGACGAACCGTAGTACGCGCCGTTGCTGGTGCTGCCGGTGGTCGTGTGATACGCCGAGGTGCTTCCATTGTAGGCGGTGCCGCTGGTTGACCGGCTTGCCGACGCCGATTGGCCGTCCGGGGCGGTATACGTCGCGTGCTGGGAGCCCGAATACGAGGTGGTGCCGTTGGGATTCGTGGTGGCACTCCCGGAGGCCGTTCTCGTTGTGGTACCGCCATACGCGCCCGTGTGGCTGCTTGATGCGGCACCGTAACTGGTGTTGCCTGAGTGATAACCCGAAGCCGAACCGTAGCCGCTGCCGCCGCTGGCATGCACATAGGCGACTGCGGGATTCACCGCTACCAGAGGCAGTATCAGTAGGCCGGTCAATTCGCCGATGCTGCGTTTCATGGTGTGGCCTGCCTAAAGAGTTCCGGCGGGTTGCGCCGTCGGGGGTTTGCTGCTCGGCGGCTTCTTCGCGCCGGCGGAAGAATCCGCATCCGGGCGCTTGAACGCAATGCGCGCCGCGCCGCTGGCTTTTGCCGAACCGAACTCTTCATCGGTGACGGCTTTGTCGATTTCCCAATGGGTGAGTTCTACGACATGGCGCAATCGTGCGGGATCATGCAAGTACACCGCATACATCCGACGCGGCAATTTGTCTTCGGCGCCTATCCAAATCTGACAGAAGACATCCTGAGTCACGAATCCAACCATGTCGGTGGTCGTACCCTCGACGACCTTCGACTGTCCGATATAGAAGGCCGTCGTCATGCCGTCGGCCAAGTCCTTGTACGGATCCGCGACGATGACGTCGGTGAACGGATAATAGATGGCCGCGCCCTCGTATGCCGCGACCAGCGCCTCGTCGATGCTCGGGGGCGCATCAGCGACGGCGACCAGCTGTTCCGTCGGCGCGAATGCCATCATGAGCTTGCCGTCGTAGTAGAATTCCGACGGCGGCCCATCCCCGAGGGTAACGACCTTGAGCTTGTTCGGCCGCCGCAAAATCACTTCCGATTTCGTTGAATAGATCAGCGGCGGACCCAAGAGGCTCGGACCCTCTTCGGAAACCACGGCCGTAAAGGCCATGGACTTGGCCGCCGCGAGGCGAGCGCTGGCGGCCTTGAGGATTTCGATTGCGTACGGCTGCAGGCCGGGCTCGAACGGCGCAACGGTGCTTTCAGTCTTGTGTTTGCCTGGTTGCGCCGTCGCTTTCGGTGTCTGCTGCGTTTGCTGCGCAATTACGCCCGCCGTCAGGAGGATGCCCATCGCGGCGACCGCCAGATGTCCGAATAGCCTTTTACTCATCGCGGCCTCCGCTGGATTAGCCTGCCCTCGCTGCCTCAGAATTGGTAGTTGAGACCGACCCGGAAAATATTCGCGGTGAAACTATTGTGGATGCTGTCGAGCGAAATGGCGCCGAATTCAGCGCAGGTGGCCGCTGTGCCCGTGCAGGTCGTCACGGAGTTGGTTCCCTTGCCGAGGCTCACATGCGTAAACTCGGCTTTGAACGACCAGTGATCCACGAGCATGGCTTCGACGCCGGCACCTACTCCAAAGCCGTTGGACTTGAAGTTCTTGCCCCCGGTGAAGCTCGCCGTTCCCGTGGTATCGGTGAAGCTCGCCGTGCTCGTGTGCGAGCCGCCGGTGAATACCCCACCCACCCGGAAGAAGGGCATCCAATTGTCGACCGCGTAGCCGATCCGTGGACCCAAGAGAGCGAAGCCGTTCGGGCTCACCTTGCCCGTGAACGCATAGGTGCCGTCGGGTGGCGGGGTGGGCCCGGCGTAGGTAAAGGAGCGGTTGCGATTCTTCGCGCTCCAAATATCGTAATCCAGTCCAAAGCCCCACACGAGCTGATCGCTTTGAAAGTTGTAGCCGATCTGCGCACCGCCGACGAAGGTGCCGTTATTGGGGCAGTCGCGATTGTAAAACGCCGTGGCCACCCCGGGCGGCAGCGTACCGGCCGGCGTCCAGCTGTTGCAGGTCGAATTCCAAGCCCCGCCCAAGTTCACGCCGGCGTAAAAACCGCGCCAGTCGGTGCCCCCGGTGGCAATGACATCTTGCGCTGACGCCGCGCCCGCGATGGAGGCGAATGCGAGAAGCACTGCCGACTGGATTGCTGGTTTCATCACATGTTCTCCTTGGACTACGATGGTGAAGATCGTATCGAGAACACGGATGACCGCGTAATTGGACGAAATACCTAGATTCCATCCCTGTCGCGCAACGGCAACACATTGGGGTGAAATAATTTCCGCTATGTCGCGAGCCGATCGGTCTCTCTTTTGACCACGGCATAGCACTCGCAACTCAGCGCTTCGAGCTTCGAGCGGTCCAGGACCGTGATTTTTCCGCGGCTGTAGTGGATCACATCGAGCTTCTGTAGTTTCG
>DATFZF010000098.1:0-209259 GCA_035314705.1 Steroidobacteraceae bacterium
GATGAGATGCACCTGGCCATCGTCCCGGCTCTCGTGGGCTCTGGCGAGCCATTGTTTGCCGGTCTCGACGTAGTATCGCTCGGCTATCAGTGCACGGAGCACGTATCAACATCCAACGCCACTCATGTGGTTTTGGCGCGGGCACGCTAACAGGGCGTCAGTGACGATCAAGTGACAGCATATGCGACAAGCCCCCTGCCAAGGCCCAAGGCGAAACGTATCTTCGGGACCGCTGTCATGAGTCGCATCCTCGGAACCGTCCCGGGAGAGTAATCCATGAGGGGCGGCTTACTGGCAACCAGTTCGGTGCCGGCAAAGACCGGTTGTGGCCGCCGCTGCTGGATAGCCCGCTCCGAAGCTACCCTTCGCAGCACGGTTTTCTCAAAACGGTTCGGCAGGCCAAAACATCTAAACGCACTGAACTGCGCGGACCGGATGAAAGCCTGCCTTGCATGACTTGCGGTCGCGGCATGGGAGAAGGTCGGCAATAGAAATCTAGGAATCCCCAAGCCAGGCGACCTCCAATTGCGCATATGCTGTTATTTACAGCCTTTCGCACCTTCTGGAAACCATTCTGACGGTAAGTTTCGGAAACAGAATGCCGAAAAAAGTCTTACCGTCAGATTTACCGTCAAAAAAGTTTGCTTGAAACGCGCCGACATATGCAGGCGAAATCACAGACCGTTTGATAACTCAATGAATTAGCGACCTCCGAAGCAGCCTGCGACGATTGAATATCAATTGTCTCCGAGCGATCGCAACCACTTGATATATAAGATTTATTTTTCTTCTCGAAAAATGAATTATTCCCACTCGATGGTCGCCGGCGGCTTCCCCGAAATGTCGTACACGACGCGCGAAATTCCCGGCACCTCATTGACGATGCGGTGCGCGACGCGATCGAGAAACTCGTAAGGTAATCGTGCCCAGCGCGCCGTCATGAAATCGATGGTCTCCACCGCCCGCAGCGCGATCACGTAATCGTAGCGCCGTCCATCGCCCATGACGCCCACGGAACGCACCGGCAGGAATACCGCGAAAGCCTGGCTGACCTTGTCGTACAGATCGTGGCGGCGCAGCTCTTCGATAAAAATGGCGTCTGCGCGGCGCAGCAGATCCGCGTGGGACTTGTGGATCTCGCCCAAAATCCGTACGCCCAGTCCCGGGCCCGGAAAGGGATGCCGATGCACCATGTCCTTGGGCAGCCCGAGTTCCAGACCCAATCTGCGCACTTCATCCTTGAACAGCTCGCGCAGCGGTTCCAAGAGCCGCAACTTCATGCGTTCCGGCAGTCCACCCACGTTGTGGTGCGACTTGATCACATGGGCCTTGCCGGTTTTGGCGCCCGCCGATTCGATCACATCCGGATAAATCGTGCCCTGCGCCAGCCACTTCACGTCCTTGAGCTTGGCCGCCTCCTCATCGAAGACTTCCACGAACATCCGTCCGATGATTTTGCGCTTCTTCTCCGGGTCCGGCTCGCCGGCGAGGGCGGCCAGAAACCGCCGCTCCGCGTCCACGCGGACCACTCTCACGCCCATGTGCTCCGCAAACGTCGCCATCACCTGATCGCCCTCGCCCAGGCGCAGAAGCCCATGGTCCACGAACACGCACGTGAGCTGGGGGCCGATGGCGCGATGTAGCAGCGCCGCCAACACCGAGGAGTCCACGCCGCCCGACAATCCCAACAGCACTTTGTCGCTGCCGACCTGGGCGCGGATTCGTGCCACGCTGTCCTCGATGATATTGCCGGTGGCCCAGTTCGCCGCACAGCCGGCGATCTCGCGGACGAAGCGCCTTAGAATCTCCCCGCCCTGCAGACTGTGCGTCACCTCGGGATGAAACTGCAGACCATAGAACCCGCGCGACTCGTCGGCCATCGCCGCCAGAGGCGCGTTGTCGCTCGAGCCGATGACTTTGAATCCCGGCGGCACCGCGACCACGCGGTCGCCATGACTCATCCACACATCGAGCACCCTGCGGCCTTCGGCGTCGCGATTGTCTTCGAGACCGTCCAGAAGCCTCGAGTCGGCCGTCGGCCGAACTTGCGCGGCGCCGAACTCCCTGTGGCTGGACGATTCCACCTGGCCGCCCAATTGCGCGGCCATGGTCTGCATGCCGTAGCAAATTCCGAGCACGGGCACGCCGGACGAAAAGACCTCCTTCGGAGCCTCGGGACCCTGGACGTCGTAAACCGATTCCGGACCGCCCGAAAGGATGATGGCCTTCGGAGAAAAACGCCTGATCTCTTCGCCATCGACATCGCACGCGTAGATTTCCGAGTACACACCGAGTTCGCGCACGCGGCGCGCAATCAACTGGGTGTACTGGGCTCCGAAATCGAGAATCAGGACCCGGTCCGCGTGAATATCGGACATCAACCGATCCGGTAGTTGGGCGCTTCTTTGGTGATGGTCACGTCGTGAACGTGGCTCTCTCGAACGCCGGCGCTGGTGATGCGTACGAATTGCGGGCGAGTGCGCATTTCCTCGATGCTGCCGCTGCCGGTGTATCCCATGGCGGCTCTCAAACCACCCGCCAGCTGGTGCAAAATGGCAACGAGACTGCCCTTGTAGGGCACCCGTCCCTCGATGCCTTCCGGCACGAGCTTTTCAAGTTCCGTCGTGGTGTCCTGGAAATATCGATCGCTGGATCCGTGGGCTTGAGCCATCGCGCCCAAAGATCCCATGCCGCGATACGCCTTGTAAGAGCCGCCCTGGTAGAGCTCCACGTCGCCCGGAGATTCCTCCGTGCCGGCGAACATGCCCCCGATCATCACGCAGTGCGCGCCCGCCGCAAGGGCCTTGGCGATGTCGCCGGAGTATCTGATGCCGCCGTCGCCGATCACCGGCACGCCGGTGCCTTCCAGCGCCTTGGAAACCCGCGAAATCGCGCTGATTTGCGGCACGCCGACGCCCGCGATAACACGCGTGGTGCAAATCGATCCGGGTCCGATGCCCACTTTGACCGCATCCGCGCCATGCTTGACCAGGTCAAGAGCCGCCTCGGCGGTCACGATATTGCCGCCGATCACCTGAATGTCCGGATACTTGGCCTTGATTCTCGCAACCGTCTCCAGCACGCCGCGCGAGTGGCCGTGCGAGGTGTCGACCACGACGACGTCGACCCCCGCTTCGCGCAATGCCGCGACCCGATCCAAGGTGTCCGGCGAAGTGCCCACCGCTGCGCCCACGCGCAGGCTGCCCACGCTGTCTTTGCAGGCATTCGGAAATTCGGTGGCCTTTTGAAAATCCTTGACCGTGATCATGCCCTTGAGTTCGTGGTCGCCGGCAATCACCAATACCTTCTCGATGCGGTGCTTGTGGAGCAGGGCGAGCACCTGCTCCTTGGGCGCGTTCTCGCGCACGGTGATCAAACGGTCCTTCGGCGTCATCACGGAGGAAACCGGCGCGTCAAGCTTGGTTTCGAAGCGAAGATCGCGATGCGTGACGATGCCGACGACCTTCGTGCCGAGCACCACCGGCACTCCGGAGATGTTTTTCGCGCGAGTCAGGTCGATGACCTGTCGAATCGTCATGTCGGGATTCACGGTGATCGGATCGCTGATCACTCCGCTCTCGAACTTCTTGACGCGGTCCACCTGGCGCGCTTGATTGTCAATCGACATATTCTTGTGAATGATGCCGATACCGCCCTCTTGAGCGATGGTGATGGCCAGGCGGGCCTCGGTGACCGTGTCCATGGCGGCGGACACCACCGGGAGATTGACTTGGATTTCGCGAGTCAGCTTGCTGGACAACGACACTTCACGGGGCAAAACCTCGGAATATGCCGGCACGAGCAGGACGTCGTCGAATGTGAGTGCCTCTTCAAGAATACGCATAGGTTAGCGTTCACAGGTTCATCTAAGAGGCGGCGCATTGTACCTTGCGCCCGCGGTGCGGTAAACCGCTATCATTTGCCCATGGAAACAGCCGAAAGCGCATCCCCTCCGGCACGGCCGGACCGCGATATTTACAGTGTTTCGCGGCTCAACCGCGAGGCCAGAGTGCTGCTGGAACGCGGATTCGGCAGTCTGTGGCTGGAGGCGGAACTCTCCAATCTCGCGAGACCCAGCTCCGGGCACTGGTATTTCTCCCTCAAAGACGCCGCCGCGCAGGTTCGCTGCGCGATGTTCCGGCAGCGAAATATGCTGTGCAGCTTCTCGCCGCGAGACGGGCAAAAGGTGTTGGTACGGGCCCGCATCGGCCTGTACGAACCGCGCGGCGAATTCCAGCTCGTCGTCGATCACATGGAGGACGCCGGCCTTGGGGCGCTGAAACGGCAGTTCGAGGAACTGAGCGCGAAACTGAAGCAGGAGGGCCTGTTCGCAGCGGAGCGTAAGCGCCTATTGCCGAGCCTTCCCAGACGAATCGGCATCATCACCTCGCCCACCGGCGCCGCGGTTCGCGACATCCTGCACGTGCTGGCTCGCCGCTTTCCCGCGGCGGCCGTGCTGATATATCCCGTGGCGGTGCAGGGAGCGCAAGCGGCGCCGGAAATCGTTGCGGCGCTCAAGCTTGCCGGACGCCGTGCCGAATGCGACGTATTGATCCTGGCCCGCGGCGGCGGCTCTCTGGAAGATCTGTGGGCCTTCAACGACGAAGGCCTGGCGCGCGCCATCGTGGCCTCGCCCATCCCGGTGATCACCGGCGTCGGCCATGAGATCGATTTCACGATTGCCGATTTTGCGGCGGACGTGCGCGCACCGACGCCCTCCGCGGCCGCGGAACTGGTCGTGCCGGATGGCCAAGAATGGCTCAATTCCTTCGTGCGGCTCGGTGCACGGCTGCAGCGCGGTCTGCGGCGCCGGCTCGAGGAGCACGCCGAACGCCTGCGCTGGCTGATGGGGCGAGCGGCGCTCGTGAGCCCCGCTGCGCGTTTGGGGGCCCACGCGCAACAGTTGGATGAGCTTGAACAGTCCTTGCAGCGCGCCATGCGCCGCCGCCTGCAGGAGCGGCGCGAGCGCCTGCGCTGGCTGACCGGTCGAGCCGCGTTGGTGAACCCGGCCACGCGCCTGGCGCAGCAGCAGCTGCGGCTGGAAAATCTGGCCGAGCGTCTGCGTCGCGGATGGCAAAACGCGCACAGCGCGAGGCGCGAACGGTTGCTGCCCCTGGTCCGTACCTTGAGCGCCGTCAGTCCGCTCGCGACCCTGGAACGCGGCTATGCCATCGTCAGCGTCGAGGGCGGTGCCATCCTGCGCAACGCCGCGGACGCCGACCCGGGCACGATCATCGAAGCGCGGCTCGCGCAAGGCAGGCTTCGCGCCAGGGTCGAAGGAACGTCGTGATCCGCGGGACGCTCGTGAGCCTCGCACTCATCGCGTCGAGCCCGGCGCTGGTCTTGGGATTCGATCTGCCGCACGAAAATGCGGTGCCGGGAGGAGTCAAAATCCTTGACGTAGACTCC
Source organism: Steroidobacteraceae bacterium (assembly GCA_035314705.1). GTDB lineage: Bacteria > Pseudomonadota > Gammaproteobacteria > Steroidobacterales > Steroidobacteraceae > Bog-1198. The sequence continues at coordinate 5,410 of DATFZF010000098.1, forward strand.
GCCGGCGCCGCCATGCCCTATGTCGACGCCGACGGGCATCGCGCATTGGTGGTTGAGGGTGCATCGGCTTGGGTGGCGGTGATCGGCATTCCGTTATCGGCGCCTCTGGGCAAGCGGCAGGTGATCGTGCACGGAAGCGGCGGCCGGCGGGAAATCGAATTTACCGTCGGCGACAAGCGCTACGCATCCCAATCGCTCAAGGTCGCGCCGGCCCAAGTCAATCTGTCGGCCGCGAATCTTGCCCGGGTCAACGAGGAAAAGACCCGCATCGATCGTGCCCTGAGTCACTGGACGGAGCCGCCGCCCGAATCCCTGCGCATGCCGCAGCCCGTACCCGGCCCCCACAGCAGCTCGTTCGGCATGCGGCGCGTCTTCAACGGCGAATCGCGTAACCCGCACAGCGGCATGGACATCGCGGCGCCCAGCGGCACGCCCGTGCTGGCTCCCATCGCCGGCACGGTGGTCGACACGGGCGAGTATTTTTTCAACGGCAACACCGTGTTCGTCGATCACGGCCGCGGCCTGATCAGCATGTACTGCCACTTGAGCGCGATCGACGTGAAACCGGGGCAACGAGTGGCGGCCGGAACCCGCATCGGTGCCGTCGGCATGACCGGGCGCGCGACCGGGCCGCACCTGCACTGGGGCCTGAGCCTCAATCGCGCCTGGGTCGATCCCGAATTGTTCCTGCCCTAAAAGCCGAAGTATCGCATCAACTCGCGCCGGGGGGTCCTCAACTCCCGCCCAGCATGTGATCGACGGCGGGTGCGTCCATGGGCGTCGCCAATGCGGCCTGACGCAGGCGCGCGCTGTGCTCTTGCACGGCCGCGCCGGAGGGCTGCATTTCGATCTGACCCTGAAAGAACGCCCCGTCGGTGATCCCGACACGCGGTGCGAAGACGTTGCCCTTGACCTTCGCTGTGGCGCGGATATTCACCGATTCAGTGGCGTACAGGTCGCCGTCGACCTTGCCGTCCACGACGATGACGCGCGCGCGAATGTCGCCCTTCATGGTGCCGTCGGTTCCCACCGTCAAGCTCTGCGTGTGGGTGATCGAACCTTCCACGCTGCCCTGAATGATCAAATCCTCCTGCGCCGACAGTTCACCGCGGAATCGCAGGGTGGGACCCAGCACCGACGCTCGCGGAGCGGCCTCCGGAACTCGAGCTTCGGGTGCACGAGGCTCGGCGGCCCGCGGTTGCGGAGCGCGGGGCTCGAGCCGAGGTTCGCGCGGTTCGGGCCGAGTCGAAGAAAGTTCGGGCGCTGCGGGACGGCCAGGTGAATTCATCATGGGATCTTCTCCATCGAGGGGTTTCTTAAACCAGGACATTGTTAGGCGGCACTACCGGCGACCTTGACCACCCGCGCGGCCGCGCCATCCTGTTTGCCGGACTGCTGGCCGGCTTTCTTACCGTCCATATCGATGCTGCCGCTGAAATTGGCGCCCTCCATGATGCTGACGGTGGGCGCATAGATATTGCCGCGAACCTTCGCGGTCTCTTTCACGAACACGGATTTTTCGGCCTGCAGGTCGCCGTCGACCGTGCCTTCGACAATGATGAGCTGCGCGCGGATATTCGCTTTGACCGTGCCTTGTGCGCCGACGGTCAAACGTTGAGTATGCGTAATCGATCCCTCGACGCGGCCCTGAATCAACAGGTCCTCTTCGGCGGTCAGATCACCCTTGAAATACAATGTCGGACCGAGGATCGAGGCGCGTTCGGTGGCGCTGTCGTAGGGATTGCTCATTCAAGTATCTCCGTTGGGATATGACTTCATGCGGGCACCGCGAGACTACCTGGCATAATTGGTTGTCGAGTGAGACGTCGATCACGGTTTCTCCGCGCGGAAAAAACCGTGGACGCCGACTGTCGCCAAAAGGGGACGGATGCGATGCCGGAGCGGAGTTCTCCGGCGGCGGCTGACGGCTGTACGGCTCGGGGGACGGCCTTGGCCGCTACTGGGCTGAACGCACCCGCGCCGGCTGCGCCGCGGGCCCCGACCCCTCGGCGGCGCGCAGCTGCCGCTCGATTCGCGTCCGCGAAATGAGGCCGCGCACCACCTCCGCTCCGCCTGCATCGCTCTCGACCACCAGCAGATGCATTACGCCGATTCCATCGAAAATCTCGAGGAGATCCGCGATCCGCGCGGTTTGAACCGTACTTAAGTCCAATGTCGGGAGATCTTCCCAGGCGGTCATGATGTCGGCGACGCTGATATCTGCGCGCCGGGTGACCTCGGGCCTCTGCGCGAATTGCAAGGTACGCGGACCCTCGATGTCGTAGGACGTGATGAGACCGACGACGCCGTCAGCCTGCACCACCAACAGGGCGCGCACGCCCAATCGCACCATATCCGTCAGAGCGGCGTCGATTTTTCGATCGGCGGCGACGGTGATTGCGAACTTGCTGGTGAAGTCGGTCATGACGTGCAGCGCCGGATCGCTCGGCTTCAACTCTTGATGATGTTCCGCGGGCCGGCGTATCGGCAACACTCCAGCGCTGTGAGTTTTCGGCTGCTCGGAAAAATCGTTGTTCATAAACATCGGATCCTCCGTTGCGGTGAAGCGAGGCGCGCAGTCGAATAGACCGGCGAATGTCGGATCCGTTCCGCGCGGCTGGCTTCGAAATTTGCTGTGGAAGGCGCAGGCGCACTTCGATGTGCGCGCTCGTCGCGTTGACCATGCCGGTCACGCTGTCGCAGGCTCTTGAACCATCCGCCGATTTTAACCCATTATGGGTTACTCGATGCTTTCCCCATGCAGAGAAATATCCAAGCCTTCGCGTTCCTGTTCCTCGGCGACGCGCAGGCCGATGGTCTTGTCGATTATTTTCAGAATGACGAAACTCGCCGCAAATCCATACACGAGAGTGACGGCGACGCCTTGCAGCTGAATGAGCACGGAGCCATCCGACCCGCTGATTTCCTTGCTTGCGAACACACCGGTGAGCAGCGCACCGACGATGCCGCCGACACAATGCACACCGAACGCATCCAGCGAGTCGTCGTAACCCAGGGCGTGCTTCAGGGAAGTTGCTGCGATGAAGCATACGATCCCGGCAACGATGCCGATGATCACGCCGGCGGTCGGCCCGACGAAGCCGGATGCCGGCGTGATGGCGACCAAGCCGGCGACCGCGCCCGACGCGATGCCCAACACGCTGGGCTTGCCCCGGCTGACCCATTCAGAACACATCCAGGCGAGCGCGGCGGCCGCGGTGGCCATCTGCGTCGCCAACATCGCCATGCCTGCGCGTCCGTCGGCGGCGCCCGCCGAGCCCGCATTGAAGCCGAACCAGCCCACCCACAACAATGAGGCGCCGATCAGCGTGAGGGTGAGGTTGTGGGGCGCCATCTGCTCTCTGCCGTAGCCCAAGCGCTTGCCGAGCACCAAACAGCTCGCAAGACCCGCAATTCCGGCATTGATGTGCACGACCGTGCCGCCCGCATAGTCGAGCACGCCCGCCTTGCTGAGCCAGCCCGTCGGCTCCCACACCATGTGAGCGATCGGCGCATACACGAGCAGCGACCATGCGGCCATGAACACCAGCATGGCGGAGAACTTCATCCGGTCGGCGAACGCGCCGGCGATCAAGGCCGGCGTGATGATCGCGAACGTCATCTGGAACATCGCGTAGACGGTCTCGGGTATGGTCAACGCCAGATGCGACACGGACATCTTGTTGGCCGGATCATGCATGAAGGTCATGCCGTTGAAAAAGGCGCGGCTCGTCCCGCCCAGAAACGGACTGCCGGGCGTGAAGGCCAACGAATAGCCGATCAACCACCACAGCAGGGTGACCATGCAGGTGATCGCGAAGGTTTGCATCAGGGTTGCGAGCACGTTTTTCTTGCGCACCATCCCGCCATAGAAGAGCGCCAGGCCCGGGATCGACATCATGAGCACCAAGGCGGTCGACGTCAGCATCCAAGCCGTGTCGCCGGCGCTGATCTTGTCCACGCCGAGCAAAACCGGCGCAGTCGGGGCGGCCGCGTCGTCCGCCCACGCGGTTGGTACGCTCAGCGCCAAAACGGCGAGAAAGGCCAATCGAAACAGTGTACTCATCTTGCGAATCCCCCTTGAAGTCAAATGGCGCTGGAATCCCGCTCACCCGTTCGGATGCGCACTACTTGAGCGAGATCGAAGACGAATATTTTTCCGTCTCCCACTTTCCCCGTCTGTGCTGATTTGAAAATTGCCTCGATCACTTGATCGACCAGGGCATTGTCAACCGCGATTTCTATTTTGGTCTTCGGCACGAACTCGACGACGTATTCGGCGCCACGATAAATCTCGGTGTGGCCGCGCTGTCTGCCGAAGCCGCGAACTTCCGTCACCGTAACGCCTTGCACGCCGACGTCACTGATGGCCTGCCGAACATCGTCGAGCTTGAATGGCTTGATGATCGCGGTAATGAGCTTCATCGCACGACGTCCCTCGCCCAATCATTGGGGGTTGCTGTATCCGGTGTGGTGGATCGGGTTGCAAAGCAAGCACCGCCTATGCCATTCGCGAATACCTCAATGTGATCAGCGGGTTAGCGCGCTGCCCGTGTTCGCCACCCGCTTCCATGCACCGAATACGCGCGTCGCGGGCGCCTCGATGCATCGAAATAGGGCGCGACGGCCCGCCTTCTCGTCGTTCCCGGCATCCCAGCGGCACATCATTTCAACGATAGTTCCAGCCGAACTTGTCCGTCGTGATTTTTCGCCTTGTCGTTGGCGACCAGGAACACGCGCTCGGGGTCCACCTGGGTATTCGTCAGCAGGGCTTGCTGCACGGTCATGGCCCTCTGTTGCCCCAGCGCGGTGAGGTCGGCATCGGTGATCGCAATGCGCTCGCGCAATGCCTTCTCCAGAAAATCGGCCTTGGCCGCCGCGAGTTCGGGCTTCGTTTTGAGGCTCGTGATCGCGTCCGGGAATTTAGGCTCGCTGCCCACGTTCTTTACATACAGTTGCATCAGCAAATCGGTCTTCGCCGCGGGATCCAGCTGCGCGAAGTCCGGCGCCGCGGGCGTCGATTGTTTGCGCGTGGCCCTGCCCGACTGAATTTCCCTCACCTGCGCCATGAATTGCGCCTCGATCAACGCCGGGCGATCGAGCTCGCCGACCGCGGCGATCGGCACCTCGATCTTGAGCTGCGGCCGCTCGTTCAATGCCTTGACCATGGTCCGTACCTTGTCCGCGGCCGCGGGGTCCAGATCCGCACCTCCCGGCCTAAAATCAATGAACTGCAAGTCCGGGCCGCCACCGAACAGGGCGCCGAGCAGGGCGAACGGCGCGGTGACCGCCTTCTCGAGAATGTGGACGAAGACCTTCCAAATGATGGGCGCCAGCCTGAATGTCGGGTCATCGAGCGTTCCGCTCACCGGAATATCCAGATCGATGACGCCATTGCGGTCCTTGAGCAGCGCAACCGCCAACTTGATCGGCAGGGAGACCGCATCCTTGCTCGCGGTCTTATCGCCGAATTCAAGCTGATCGATGGTGATGTGGTGCTGGGCGTCGAGCTTGCGGCCCTCCACTTTGTAATGCAGCAGCGTGGTCAGCTTGCCCTTGGTGATGTTGTAGCCGGCGAATTTTCCCGAGTACGGATTGAAGGTGCTGAGCTCCATGTTGCGGAAACTCAAGGAGAGGTCGGTGTACACGGCCGCGCTCAACACGTTGACTTGACCGCTGATGGACACGGGCGAATACGGATCCACCGCGCCATGAATATCCACTGTCGCCCGCGAATTTTCCTTGGAGGACAACCCGATCACGGTTCCCTCGATGCTTTGGATGCCGGTGGCGAAATTCGGCTGGACCGACAGATCCGCAAAATCGGCCTCCGACGCATGCAGCACGATTTTGTTGATGGCCATCGGCATCGGCGCGGAAGCATGCGCCGCCGCGAGCTGGCCCGCGGCCTTGGGCGGCGCGGCCTTGGCGAGCGCAGCCTTGCTGCGAGCGGGCGGCGGAACGACGGGCGCCGTGGCCGCCACGGGCGCGCCGCCCGAAGCGTCCGGCACGACCAGCGTCGCACCGGGAGCTGCCAATACTCGCTTCACATTCAGGGTGGAGTCCGGTTCGATGATGATCCGGGCGTACAGTTTGCTGGCCGCGACTTGTGCAATGTCGAGTCGATCGGGATCGTGTTGATAGGACACCCCCGACAAATCCAGGCGGTCCCAATTGACGAAGTCGTCGTGCAAGGCATTGTCGATGGTGTGCAGCCCGGCGACGCTGATATTGCCGGTCACCTGGACCGCGGGCTTCGCGGTGCCGTAGCGCGCCTTGAGGTCGCCGCTCAAGCGTCCGGCGAGCAGCGTCATCGAGGTGTGTTGCGCCAGATAGGGCTGAACCGCCTTGAGTTCTATGCCGTCCAGCTTCACCGCCACATTGGCGGACAGCGGCTGCGGCGTGACATCGCCGCTCACGTTCAGCGAGCCCGCCTCGTTGACGCGTGTATCGAGCGCCACGTTCACGGACTTGGCGAGGTCCAAACTCGCACCGGTCACCTTGAGCGACAACGGCGCCAACAGCACGGTGGCCGCGGGCGATGTGCTGCGATCCTCGGCCGAAATACTCGCTTCCCGCAGAGTGAATTCGCGCAAATCGAAGCTCCAGGGCGCCGCAGAGGGAGGCGGCGGCGCAGCGGGCACCGGCGCAGCGGGCGGCGCCGCGCCGCTCGCCACCGCCGCAGGCGCCGCAAGCGCCGCCGGCGATTGCGCGAGTTTGAGTAGATTGAGGGAGCCGCCGGAGTCGAGCCAGGTAACCAATTTCAGTCCGGTGAGCGACAATGAATCGGCGTGAGCCTTGCGCTTCGCGGCATCCACGGTCGTTCCGCTCACGATCAGGGACGGCAGCGTGATCCAATCAATGTCCGAGCCCTTGGGTCTGACCGCAAGACCGGTGACCGCGATCTTCGGCAGAGTCGCCTGGAAATCGACGCCGTCTTGCAACGAAAACTTGTAATTCGCCTGCAGGTCGACGGTGCCGGTGTTGATCACGAAGTTCAGGCGGTCCTCGAGATATTCCCAAATCGTGTGCGCGCGCAACCCATCGATTTGAAATTCGCCGTCCGATTCGATCGGCTGTACCGACAAGTGCCCGTGCCATTCCACCCGCTCGCCCAGCGTCGAGGCGCCGGTGAAGGTGAATCGGCCGCCGTCGGCGCCGGTGGTGAAATTCACCAATTCAAAATTGATCGGTTCCAGCTTTGCCGTGAACTCGGACGGACGGCTGTGATCCTCATAAGTCACCAGTCCCTTGCTGACCTTGAACGAACCGATTCTGATGCTCGGCAACGCCTGGTTCTTCGCGGCGGTCTCCACCGGCTTAGCCTTGGGCCGCAGCCGCATGAGATTGAGGCTCGCATCGCGGGCCACGACGGCATTCACTCTGGGCGCGTCGATGTCGATGTGGCCGAACGTGTAGGCACGGTGCCATATCGAGGACAGCTCGAAATCGACGAACAAGCGCTCAAAGCCGAGCAGCTTCTCCCCGCCCGGGGCGGCCAGCGAGAAATCCTTGATTTCGAGCTGGAACAAAAAGGGATTGAAATGCACGTCGCCCACCGTCGGCGTCGCGTCCACGGTCTTCGGGATGTCTTCCAGCAGCGCGGAGCGCAGCAGCCGGGGCACCAGCAAGAATCCCGCCAGGGCGTACAGCGCCAGCAGCAGCGCCGCGATCGCGCAAACCCGGAAGGCCCTTGTTCTGGTGAATTGCAGCACTGGACTTCCCGCCATTTCGCCGCCGGCAAACCAGCCGCTAGTCTAGCAAAGATTCGCCGAGGGGCTGCCCAAGTAGCCCAGGACCTACCGCTTGTTGCGCTGAATCAGCCGCTTGCGTTTGCGCACTTGCCGTGGGGTCAGGGGATTGCGCTTGCCGGCGAAGGGGTTGTCGTCGCCGCGAAAGGCGACGCGTACCGGCGTGCCGGCCAAATCGAATGCCTTGCGGTAGACATTCACCAGGTAGCGGCGGTAGGCGTCCGGCACGTGATCGGTCTGATTGCCGTGGATGACGACCACCGGCGGATTGCGCCCACCCTGGTGGGCGTAGCGCAGCTTGATGCGGCGGCCGCTGACCAGCGGCGGCTGATGGCTTTCGATGGCCGCTTCGAGCACTCGCGTCAACTCCGGGGTGCTCATGTCGCGGGTGGCCGCCGCATAGACCTTGTTCACCGAGGCGAATAGCTCGCCGACGCCGCTGCCGTGGCGCGCCGAAATGAAATGCAGGGGCGCAAAATCAGCGAATTGCAGCCGCTGCTGGATTTGCTGGCGTATCAGATCGCGCTGTTCGGCGGGAATGTTGTCCCATTTATTGACGGCGAGCACCACCGCCCGGCCTTGTTCGATCACCGTGCCCAACAGGCTCGCGTCCTGTTCGGCAACATTGTCGTGCGCGTCCATCACCACGACCACGACGTGAGCGGTTTCGATCGCCTGCAGGGTCTTGATGACGCTGAATTTCTCCACCGCCTCCTCGACGCGAGAGCGGCGCCGCAATCCGGCGGTGTCGATCAGCGTGTAGCGCTCGCCGTCGCGTTCGAACGGCACCAGCACGGCGTCGCGCGTCGTGCCCGGCTGGTCGAACGCCACCATGCGATTCTCGCCGAGCAGGCGGTTGATCAAAGTGCTCTTGCCGACGTTCGGACGGCCGATGACGGCCACCTTGATGCCGGTCGTTTCCGGACCATCTTGCGGATCCGGCGTCAGTCCCGAGAGCGCGGCCTCGAGCAGCGATATCACCCCTTGATCGTGCGCGGCCGCGATCGGATGCGGCTCGCCCAATCCGAGCTGGTGAAAATCGGCCACGGCGATATCGTGGTCGAAACCCTCGGTTTTGTTGACCGCCAGGAACAGCGGTTTGCCGCTGCGGCGCGCCAATTGCGCCACGAATTGATCCTGCGGCGTGACGCCCGCGCGGCCATCCACCAGTACGATGAGCCGATCGGCCTCGCGGATGGCGCGTTCGGTTTGCTCGATCATCAATGTCTCGATGACGTCGGCGTTCTCGACCAGGCCGCCGGTGTCCACCACGATGCAGGGGACTTCCGTGCGCCGCGCGAACCCGTATTGCCGATCGCGGGTGAGCCCCGGCAGATCGGCCACCAAGGCATCGCGGGTGCCGGTCATGGCATTGAACAAGGTCGACTTGCCTACATTCGGTCGACCGATCAATGCGAGTACCGGCAGCACGTTGCCTACGGCGTCGGCGCGGGTGCCGCGGGATCCGGCGCGGGCGCTGCGGCGGCCACGTGCACCGCGGGCGTTGCACGGTAGGCCGCCATCTTGCCGCCGTCGGTCAGCACGACGACGGTATCGCCGACCGCTACCGGCGAATTGGTGACTCGCTGCTTGGTGATCTGTTGCCGGGCGACGAGTTCACCGGTGGTCTTGTCCAGCCAATGCACATAGCCCTGGAAATCGGCGACCACGACCGCCGTGCTGGTCAACACCGGCGTACTCAAGCGCCGGAATTTCAATTTCTGGTTGCGCCACATCTCGGAGCCGTCGCGCTGGCGCAGCGCAACCACGACGCCGTCCGACTGCGTTACATACAAATTGTCGTCATCGACCGCGAGGCCTCGATAGCTCGACATGTCGTGCGCCCACCAGATTTGGCCCGAATCGACCGCGAGCATCGCCGTGCGGCCTTGGAAACCCACGGCGAACACGTTATCCCCCACCGTGCGGACCGACGAGTCGATGTCGACCAGCCGGTCGAGCTCGGTACGGCCGTGGGGCGACGCCAATGCCGTGTCCCACACCGTGTCTCCGCTGTTGAGCGACACCGCCATGACCTTGCCGTTGTCGAAGCCGCTGATCGCGACTTCCTTGGCGATGACCGGGATCGCCGTGCCGCGCAGACTCAGGCGCGGCACCTGCTGTTCGACCGACCACAGTTCCTTGCCGTTGTGCGTGTCGAAGCCGTGCAACCGTCCGTCGACCGAACGCATGACGACGACTTTCTCGCTGATCGCCGGCGCGGACAGCAATTCCGAATTCACATGAGAGCGCCACATTTCGCGCCCGGTGGCTGCGTTCAAGGCCAGGACGTCGCCCTTGCTGGTGCCGACGATGACCAACCCCGAGCCCGCGCCCGGGCCCGCCGATAGCTGCAGTTTCTTGAATTTCTTGAGCCAGACTCGGCGGCCCGTGTCGAGCGACGTCGCGACCACCTCGCCCTGGTGCGAGGCGGCGAACACCACGCCGTTGTCGACCGCCGGGCCCAATCCCAAGCGCAGCACCAGTTGCTTCTTACCGCCGCCCACGCCCTCGCCCCAGATCTTTTTCACCGGCAGCGTTGCCGGGAATTTGACCAACGCCGACGGCGCCTCGACGTCTTTGTCTTTGCTGCAACCGGCCGCGATCAGCAGCGCCGCCAAACCTAAAGGAAGCAATGAACGCATCAGGGTTTAGCCTTCTTCATGGTGTCCGCGGAAACGGCGCTCGCAACCGGTGCCGGCACGGCGCCCAGATCTTGAATCTTCAATTCCAGCAACGAGGCATCGAAACCGCCGGTATCGGCGGCCGCCAGCGCCGCCTGGTACTCGGCGGCGGCATGCGAGACATCCTGCTTGGCCAGATAGGCGTCGCCGCGTATCTCGTGATAACGCACCGCGAAAGCCGCGGGTGCCGGCTCGGCCAGCGTCTTGATCGCTTCGTCCGCCTTGCCCTGAGCCGTCAGGACGCGTGCCAGGCGCAAACGCGCGATCTGCCGCAGTTCCGTATCCTTCGAGCCGGTCATGATTTGCGTCAGAGGCGCGATGGCTTGGTCGAGCTGGCCCGCGTCGACATCGAGCCGCGCCAGCGTCAGCTGCGCCTGGTCGGCATAAGGCGAACTCGCGTAGTCCTTGATGAGTCCTTCGGCAATCTGCCGCGACCTCGTCTGATCGTTCGCCTGCACGGCCACGGTCATCGCGCTGAATTGCGCCGCGGCCTTCAACATGCGCTCGTTGGTGTAGCTGTCGAAATACCGCATGCCGAAGAACACGCCCGCGCCGGCCAGCAATCCGCCCACCAGCCACGGGGCGTACTCCACCACCAAGTGCTTGACAGCTTCCAATTGTTCGTCGTCGGTCAAATATTCTTCCGTCATGTCCTCTCCGCTACCCGCCCTTAAGACCCAACAAGACCCCCAAGCGTTCACTGATTTGCGCGATGGGGCATTCCTCCTGCGCCAGCTCCTGGCGCAGGGCCTTCACGGCTACCACGCCCCGCGCCAATTCGTCTTCACCCAGCAACAGCGCAAACTGCGCACCGCTCTTGTCCGCGCGCTTGAATTGCGTCTTGAAACTCCCGCCGCCGAGATTGATTTGCAACGCGAGATTGGGCCAGGCGTCGCGTAGTGCTTCAGCCAGTTTGAACCCTGCGATCTCCGTGCGTTCCCCCGCCATCACCAAATAAACCTGGGGCCGCTCGCGCCGGACGGCCGCTCCCTGCTTTTCGAGCAGCATGACGATCCGTTCCTGGCCCATGGCCCAGCCGATTCCGGGCGTGCTGGCGCCGCCCAACTGAGCGACCAAGCCGTCGTAGCGCCCCCCGGCGCACACGGTGCTCTGCGAACCGAGCGCGTCCGTCGTCCACTCGAAGACCGTGCGGGTGTAATAGTCGAGCCCGCGGACCAGGTGCGGTTCGAGATGATACTCGATGCCGGCGCTGCGCAGTTGCGCGCACAAGGACTCGAAATGCGCCCGCGACTCCGCATCCAGGAAATCGAGCAACACCGGCGCTCCGGCGACGACGGCCTGCATGTCCTGATTCTTGCTGTCGAGAATGCGCAGCGGATTGCCCTGCAGCCGCCGTTTGCTGTCCTCGTCGAGCGTGGCCTCGTGGGCGCTGAAATACTCCGTGAGACGTTCGCGATACGCCGCGCGCGAGGCGGGCGTACCCAGCGAATTGACCAGAAGCTTCGTACGGGTCAACCCGAGACGGCGCAGCAGGCGCGCGGACAGCAGAATGATCTCGGCGTCGACATCCGGTCCCTCGAATCCGAAGGCTTCCGCGTCGATTTGATGAAATTGACGGTAGCGCCCCGCCTGCGGGCGCTCGCGCCGGAACATCGGTCCCATGCACCAGACGCGCAGTCGGCCCTCGCGCAGCAATCCGTTCGAGATGACCGCACGAACGATGCCGGCGGTCGCTTCGGGGCGCAGCGTGATGTGATCCTCGCCCTGGTCGACGAAGCTGAACATCTCCTTCTCGACGATGTCCGTAAAATCGCCGATCGAGCGCTTGAACAATTGCGTCTGTTCGATCACGGGGACGCGGAACTCTTCGTAACCGTAGCCCGCGAACACCTCGCGCGTGATGCGCTCCAAGTGCTGCCAGGCCGCGATCTGCGTCGGCAACACATCGTGCACGCCGCGAAGGGGCTCGATAATCTTGCTCAAGAGCCCTCTCCGATCAACCGGCGGGACGCGCGCCGCGCGGTTGCGTGCCGGGAGCGGCGGCGCCGCGGGAATCGCGCCGCAAAACACCGTCGGCGCCGGCTTCGAAGCGCGCCACGTCGCCCGAGACGAATTGCGGCCCGATCGCCACCGCCCGGTTGTTGATCTCGAGCTGCACGCCGCTGGCGAAGCCCAGGTACACGCGCATGGGCCCGAGGCCGTCGATGCTCTTCACGCTATTGGCGCGGCCATTCCCCGCAAACACCCGCCGGCCCGCCGCATCATGCACCTCCACCCACGAGTCGGCGGAGAAGCTCAGGCGCAGGTGGGCGCGGCCCGCCCCCGCCGGCACATCGGCCCCCGACGACGTGGTGGGCGTCGTCAACGGTGCCTGCTGCATTGCCGGCAGCGCCGCGGCTGCGCCCGGCGCGGACGATGACGCCGGCGGCGGCAACGCGGACGCCGGTGCCGATGAGGAGGGTGATGGCGATGCCGCGGCGGGGGTGTCGGCAGTCGCGGCCGTGTTGGTTGCGGCGTCGGATGCCGCTGCACTTGGATTTGCCGCCAGGGGCGCGCTGTTCTCAGCCGCTCCCCGCTGATGCCACGGTTTCCACCACCACACGCCGAGAACCAGCAGGACGGCGCCAATTGCACCCAAGATCGGCGGCCAGGGTAAATTGCTCGCGACCGGATCGTCGGTACGCAGGCGCATATTGGCCGGCTGCGATGCCAGCGGCTTCGGCGCCTGCGCACGGGAATCGTAACCCGCCACAATCTCGGCGGAAGGCAATCCCAGCAGCGCGGCGTAGCGCTTCAAATGGCCCTTGGCGTACACCGACGGCCCGATGCGCTCGTAGTCTTCGGCCTCCAGCGCGTCGATGATCCAGCCGTCGAGATGCAGCTCGTCCGCCGCTTTCTGCGAACTCAAGCCGCGGCGCTCGCGCTCGGCTTTGAGGCGCGGCCCGGTCGTGACGACGAGATCGCTCATCGATTGATGCCGGAACGCATCATCTGCGCCTGTTCCGAGTTGGGAAATTCGGTCTGCACACGCCGCGCATAGCCCGCCGCCGCGGTGGCGTCGCCCAGCTTGCGCTCCGCGCGAAACCCCAGCCAGAGGAGTTCGGGGGTGGACGGATTCACCGCCAGGTAACGCAGCACGACTTCACGTGCCTGCGCGGCATCGCCGCGATCGAAAGCAATATTGCCGAGCTGCAGCAGGGCTTCGGGCATGTTGGGGCGGATCGCCAGCGCCCGGTTGAAATATCGTTCGGCATCGACGATGTCGCCGGTACCGCGCACGCAAACGCCGGCGTTGACCAGCGCCACCTCGGGAGTTTGATACAACGGACTGCGCGCGACCTCGGCGAACAGCTTCTCGCCCGCGACGGCCTTGCCGGTGCGGCACAGGAAACCTGCGTAGGTGTTCTGAATGTTCGGGTCACCCTTCCCCAATCGATACCCGGCCGCGTACGCGCGCTCGGCCCTTTGGGGATCGAGCAGGCGTTCGTACACGAGACCGGCCGTCATTTGCACATCCGGATTTGACGGATCCTCGCTGAGCGCGCGCTCGATGAAATCGCGCGCGTTGGCCAATTGGCCGAGCTTCATGTATTCGATCGCGAGCTGCATGTTGGTCGCCGCCTGCACCTGGGGCGAGGCCTTTTTGAAGCCTGAATTGTTGTGCGCACAAGCCGCCAGGCAAATGCCCAAGATCGCGGCGACGAGCTTCAGCGTGGCGGATTTCATCGAACTTCCGCCGCCGTGCGCGCGGCGGGAGTCAGCTTGGTGCCGAGCCGCACCAGGGTGCGGTCCGTGACTCGGCCCGCCAGCTGGCCGCATGCGGCGTCGATGTCGTCGCCGCGCGTCCTGCGGATCGTGGCGATCACGCCGTGATCATTGAGGATGTCGCGAAACTTCACGATGGCCGCCGCCGGCGAGCGGCGATAGCGCGTGCCGGGGAACACGTTGAAGGGAATCAGATTGAGCTTGGCCGGCCGTCCCTTGAGCAGGCGAGCCAGCTGCCGCGCGTGCTCGGGTTTGTCGTTCACGCCGTCGAGCATGACGTATTCGAAGGTCACGCTGCGGCCGTTCTGCGCGTCGATGTAATGCCAGCAGGCCGCCAACAATTCTTCGATCGGGTGCTTGCGGTTGATGGGTACGAGCTCGTTGCGCAGCTCGTCGTTGGGGGCGTGCAGCGACACCGCCAGAGCGACATTGCAGTCCTGCGCCAATTTATAAATCTGCGGCACCAGCCCCGAGGTGCTCAATGTCACCCGGCGCCTCGAGAGGTCATAGCCCAAATCGTCGAGAAATATCCGCATGGCCGGCACGACGTTGCGGTAGTTGGCGAGCGGTTCGCCCATGCCCATGAACACGATGTTGGTGATGTTCGCGCGGGCATCGCCGCTGCGGCCGTCGCCGTGACCGGGGCGCGATTCGGCCAATTCGCGATGCGCCAGCCATACCTGCCCGACGATCTCCGCGACGCTCAGATTGCGGTTGAACCCCTGCTGCGCGGTCGAGCAAAAAGTGCAGTCCATGGCGCAGCCCACCTGGCTCGAAATGCACAGCGTGCCCCGATCCGGTTCCGGGATGTACACCGTCTCGATGCCCTGCACCTCGTCCATGCGCAGCATCCATTTGCGCGTGCCGTCGGCCGATACCTGTTCGGTCACGATCTCCGGTACGGAGATCCTGGCGACGCCGCCCAGCTGCGCACGAAAATCCTGTGCAAGATCGGTCATGGCCGAGAAATCGGCCGCGCCCCGCCGGTAGATCCACTTCATCAGCTGGCGGGCGCGAAACGGCTTGGCGTCGAGGCGCGCCGCAACGAATGCCTCGAGTTCCGCGCGCGGAAGTCCAAGTAAATTCACGCGTTCGCCGGCCGCCAAAGTGTTGCTCCCTTGTTCCACCCGCTACGCTAGCGCGTACGCGCGCAGAGCTCAATTTCGCGGAAGAAGTAGCTGATTTCCCGCGCCGCGGTGTCCGGCGCATCCGAGCCATGGACGATGTTCTCGTCGATGCTGGTGGCAAGGTCGGCGCGAATCGTGCCCTTGGCCGCTTTCTTCGGATCGGTGGCGCCCATCACCTCGCGATTCTTGGCGATGGCACCCTCGCCTTCGAGGACTTGCACCATCACCGGACCCGACGTCATGAAGCGCACCAGGTCTTTGAAGAACGGCCGCTCGCGATGCACGGCGTAGAAACCCTCTGCTTCGGGCTGGGAGAGCTGCATCATGCGCGCCGCCACCACCCGCAAGCCCGCCTGTTCAAAACGACGGTAGACGTCGCCGATCAGGTTGCGGCCCACGCCGTCCGGCTTGATGATGGAAAGAGTGCGCTCGATTGGCATGACGACCTCGGGTAAAAATTTGGGAAATCCGCTCCACGAGGGGGCGGCAAAGACCGCGAAGTGTACTGGAGCGGGCCCGCTCAAGCAATCTGGATGGCGGCCGAAGTCCCTGTATTACCTGGGAAAACCCTTAAGTCGCGAGCGCCCCGGGGGCCGCAGCCGCAGCGGGTGCTGCGGCGGGTCCTTTAAACGTTGAAACTCTCGCCGCAGCCGCATTCGCCCTTGGCCTTGGGGTTTTGAAACTTGAAGGCCTCGTTCAGACCCTGTTTGACGAAATCCACCAAGGTCCCGTCGATCAGCGGCAGGCTCAAAGGATCCACCACCACCTTCACCCCGCGCGCTTCGAAAACCGCATCTTCCGGGTGAATTTCATCAGCATAATTCACGACATACGCGAATCCCGAGCAACCGGTCTTCTTGATGCCGACGCGCAGACCCAAACCGGCTCCGCGCTGCGCCAGGTGAGATCGCACCCGATCCGCCGCCGATTCCGTCAACAGTATCGCCATACCACCCTGCCCTCTATGCCACAGCCGATGCAGGCCGTTGCGCTATACATAACACGCCCAAGACGCACACGCACGGAACCAGAGCGCGTTTTTTCCCGTCAGCACACTAGGTGGGGACGCCGGGGCCGCTACTCAATGGCGCCTCTCAGCGCTGCAGCGCACCCGCCGCCGCCGCAAGCCACGCATCCTCGATCACCAATAACCGGCCCCGCTTCTCCACCGGCACCGCGAAACGTGCGCTCAACTCAGGGACGCTCTCGGGCAGCGCCGTCCGGATGGCGCTGCCGGCGGCGTGTTCGGCCACCCAGGCCGTCACCGCGATGGTGTGCGGGCAGCCGAACACCAGGAACCTCGCCGCCCGGATGATTCCCGAATCGATGTGCAAATCGAATTGCACCCAGGTCCCATGCGCGCGGCGGCCCGCCGCGCCGCGGTAGACACCGGGCCCGCTGAGAACCCCCGCACCGGCGGCAGTCTCGAAGTAGTACCGGGTCAGCTCGCTGTACTTCATCCGCGTTCGCCGTGCTTCATGCACCGCTCAAGGCGCGCAGGCGCGACACCGCTTGGACGACGGCCTCGACCGCCGTGTCGATGTCGCGTTCGCTGGTGAAGCGGCCCAACCCGAACCGCAGGCTGCTCTCGCTCAATACGTCGT
Source organism: Steroidobacteraceae bacterium (assembly GCA_035314705.1). Taxonomy (GTDB): domain Bacteria; phylum Pseudomonadota; class Gammaproteobacteria; order Steroidobacterales; family Steroidobacteraceae; genus Bog-1198. Next base: position 22,302 of record DATFZF010000098.1, read on the forward strand.
CGCGGCCCAAGGCGCGCAACACATAGGAAGGCTCCTGCAGCGCCGAGGAGCACGCGGAACCGGCCGACACGGCGAGCTGCCCCCGCACCGCGGCCATCAGGCTCTCCCCCTCGACCCCTTCGAATGACACATTGAGCAGTTGCGGCACCGTGTGGTTCTCATTCCCGTTGCGCAACACCCCGCCGAGCGGCGCCAACCCGCGCCACAGCCGTTCCCGCAGCCGCGCGATCCGGCCGGTCTCCGATTCGCGCTCCGCCTCCGCTAAGGCAAACGCCAATCCCATGCCCACCACCTGATGCGTCGCCACGGTTCCCGCGCGCAGGCCCCGCTCCTGGCCGCCGCCAAACTGCAGCGCGGTCACCTGCACGCTCGCGCCTTTGGCAAGGCCGCGATGCGACACCAGCAGGGCTCCGACGCCCTTGGGCCCATACGCCTTGTGCGCCGACAGAGACATCAGATCCGCGCCGAGGTGTGCAAAATCGACCGCGCATTTGCCGACGCTCTGCGCGGCATCGACGTGCAGCCGCGCACCGCCGTGCCGCGCGCAGACTGCACCGATGCCGGCAATGTCATGGATGACCCCGATCTCGTTGTTGACGTGCATGATCGACACCAGCACGGTATCCGCCTGCAGCGCCGCGGCGACCTGCTGGGGATGAATCATGCCGCCGCTGTCCGGCGCCAGGTAAGTGACGCGCCAGCCGCGCCTCTCGAGTTCCCGGCACGGATCCAGCACCGCCTTGTGCTCGGTGCGGGCGGTGACGATGTGGCGGCCCTGCTCGCGGTAATGCTGCGCGACGCCGAAAATCGCCAGGTTATTGGCTTCGGTGGCGCCCGACGTCCAAACCACCTCGGCAGGCGCGGCGCCCACGCTCGCGGCAACCTGGGCACGCGCCGTCTCCACCCGGGCGCCGGCGGCATCTCCGTAGGCGTGGCTCGCCGATGCGGGATTGCCGAAGTCGCCCTCCGGACCCAAGCATTGCGCCATGGCCGCGGCCACCCGCGGATCGACCGGAGTGGTCGCCGCGTAGTCCAGGTACACCGGCCGGCTGATGGGCGCGGGCCCGCTCATTGGCACGGACCGGTCATTCGCGCTCGCCGCTCATTCGCGCGCGCACGTCATTCGCGCGCGCCGCCTTTATCACGCTGCCGCTGCGCGGACTGGCCTCGCCGGCCCTGCACCGCGCTCAGGATACCGCGCAGGATGTTGAGCTCATTGCGATCGAGCTGCGCCCGATTGAACAATCGGCGCAAGCGCTCCATGAGGTGGCCGGTACGATCGTCAAAATCGATATCGCCCAGAACCTCGTGCAGGTGCGCGTAGAAATGCTCGACGTCGCTCGACGGGGCCAGCGGCAATTCCAGTTGGGTGTGCGATTGCGGCTGCTCGCGCGACATGAAAATTTCGTAAGCCAGGAGCTGCACCGACATCCCCAGGTTCAGCGAGCAATACTCCGGGTTGGCGGGGATGCGCACCAGCACATTGCAATGGTTCAAGTCCTCGGTGGCGAGGCCATAGCGCTCCGAGCCGAAGAGCAGCGCCGCCCGGGTTCCCTCGGGCAGGCCGACGATGCGGCCCGCGACATCGCGCGGCGTCGTGAACTCCCAATAATACGAACGCGGACGCGAGGTCGTGCCCGCGATGAATTGCGCGTCGCTGATGGCCTCGGCGACCGTCGAGACGACGCGTGCGTTCTTGAGGATGTCGTCCGCCCCCGCCGCCAGCGCATCGGCTTCGGCGTGGGGAAACGCGCGCGGCCTGACCAGGACCAAGTCGGTGAGCGCCATGTTCTTCATGGCGCGCGCCACCGACCCGATATTGCCGGGGTGGCTGGGATCGATGAGGACGATGCGAACTTGGGCCGTCATGCTCTGGTATTCTAGCGCCACCCTATGCAACCACTCCTCAATATCGGCATGCGTGCCGCCCGGCGCGCCGGCGATTTGATCGTGCGCAGCCTGTCACGCCTCGATTCCCTGAAAGTCGACAGCAAAGGACGCAATGATTTCGTCACCGACATCGACCGCAAGGCCGAAGCCGACATCATCGCCACCATTCGCCGCAGCCACCCGCAGCACGCATTTCTCGCCGAGGAAAGCGGTCGCAACGGCGACTCTGAGTTCGTTTGGATCATCGATCCGCTCGACGGCACGACCAATTTCCTGCACGGCTTCCCCACCTTCGCGGTGTCGATCGCGCTCGAGCACAAGGGCCGCCTGCAGCACGCCGTGGTCTACGATCCCATGCGGCAGGAATTCTTCACCGCCTCGCGCGGCGATGGCGCGCAGCTCGAGGGCAAGAAAATCCGCGTCAGCACGCAGCGCACCCTGGAAGGCGCATTGATCGGCACGGGATTTCCGTTTCGTGCCGGCGCCCATGTCGATGATTATCTCGCCATGCTGAAAGTCGTCATGGCCACCGCCGCCGGGGTGCGCCGGCCGGGCGCCGCGGCGCTGGATCTCGCCTATGTGGCGGCGGGGCGTATCGACGGCTTTTGGGAATTCGGCCTCTCCCCTTGGGATACGGCGGCCGGAACGCTGCTGATTCAAGAGGCCGGCGGCCGCATCGGCACGCCGGCGGGCGCCGAATATGCCCTTGGGCCCAATGTCATTGCCGGCAATCCCAAAGTCTACGAAGAGCTGCTCGCGGCTTTGGGTCCCCTGACGCCGGCGGCGCTGCGCAACTAGGAGCCCGTCTTTAGACGGGCGCCTTGGTTCGGTCCGCCTCCGGCATGCGCATTTGGCTATTTCTGTAGCCGTAGAACAAGTAAATCAGGATTCCGAGCACGCTCCAGAGAATGAGCCGCAGCCAGGTTCCCGCGGGCAGGGATGCCGCCATACCCGCGCAAAAAACCACGCCCATGATCGAGACGAACCAAATCCCCTTGACGCGGAACGGCCGCTTCAAATCCGGACGCGTATAGCGCAGCACCAGCACGCCGATGCACACCACGATGAAGGCGATGAGCGTGCCGATGGACACCAATTCTCCCAGGATGCCGATGGGCAGGCAGCCGGCCAGGGTCGCCGCGCACACGCCGGTGATCAGGGTGGAGATGTGCGGCGTGCGGAATTTCGGATGGATGGCGCCGAACAGCTTCGGCAGCAGGCCGTCGTGCGACATGGTGAGCCAGATGCGCGCCTGCGGGATGATCATGGTGATGATCACCGAGGTGAGCCCGAACAGCGCGCCCCAGATCACCCAGGTGGTGAGCCAGGTCAGCTGCGGATGCGCCTCGAGAGCCACCACCACCGGCGCCGCGTCATTGAGCTGTTTGAAGGGCACCAAGCCGGTCATCACGCTCGACATCAGGATATAGAGCACGGTGCAGATGGCGAGACTGCCGAGCATGCCGATGGGCATGCCGCGCTGCGGATCCTTGGCTTCCTGCGCCACGGTCGAGACGCCGTCGAAGCCGATATAGGCGAAAAAGATGATGGCCGACGCCTGGATGATGCCGCTCCAGCCGAACTGGCCGAAAGTGCCGGTGTTCTTCGGTATGTAGGGAACCCAATTGTGTGTGTCGACGAAACTGGCGCCGAAGGCGATCACGGCAATGACGATGGCGACCTTGATCGCCACGATGATGGTGTTGACCACGGCGGACTCTTTGATGCCCTTGTAGCACAGCGCGGTGGCCGCGCCGATGATCACGATCGCCGGCAAATTCAGGATCGCTCCCGTCATGTGCACCTGATACCCCACGTCGGCGGCCTCGAAGGGCGCCGAACTCAGGGAGGCGGGAATGAAGTTGATGCCGAAGTGATCCAGCAGTTTGATGAAGTAGCGGCTCCAGCCGACCGCCACCGTGGAGCAGGCCACCATGTATTCCAGGATCAGATTCCAGCCGACGAACCAGGCGACGAACTCGCCCAAGGTGGCGTAACTGTAGGCGTAGGCGCTGCCCGCGACCGGCACCATGGCCGCAAACTCCGAGTAGCACAGGCCGGCGAACATGCAGCCGATGCCGGCGATGATGAAGGAAAATACGATGGCGGGGCCGGCGTGTTCGGCCGCCGCGAGGCCCGTGAGCACGAATATTCCGGTGCCGATGATGCCGCCGATCCCGAAGGCGATCAGTGCCGGGATTCCGAGCGCCCGCTTCAAACCCTCGGAGGACGCCTCCTTTTGATAGGTGGCAACGGTCTTGGTGGCGAGCAACCCTTTTAGATTCATTTTTATGCACCAATTGTGGCCAATTATGGTGTCGCCGACTCTAACGGCTTTCCGGCGGTGCCGCTAGGGCAAACCGTCGACCTCCTCCGGCTTGGTGAGCTTGCGCTCCAGCAAATCGTCGGTCCGCAGTCCAAAGTCCAGGGCCAGCGCCGCGGAAATGTAAATCGACGAATACGTGCCGGCGAGAATGCCTATCACCAGCGCCGCGGAAAACGCATGCAAGGTCTCGCCGCCGAAGAACAGCAGCGCCAGGACGACCAGCAAGGTCACCAGCTTGGTCATCAATGTCCGCGACAGCGTCTGGTTGATGGATTCGTCGATGACCTGGGCGACGCTCAATTTGCGGGCGGTGCGGGCGCGCTCGCGGATGCGGTCGAATACGATCACCGTGTCGTTCAGCGAATAGCCGATCACCGCCAGGATGGCCGCGATGGCCGTCAAATCGAAAGTCATCTGGGTGAGCGCGAAGAACCCGATCACGCAGATGGGATCGTGCAGCACGGCGAGAATCGCGCCGATGGCCAGCTTGAACGTGAAGCGGAACAGCACGTAGATCAAGATCAGCACCAGGGTTGCGAACAGCGCCCAGCCGCCCTTGATGAACAGCTCCTGTCCCACCTGGGGACCGACCACCTCGGTGCGCTGCAGCTTCACGCCGCTGTCGACCGCCCCGAAAATCTCGAGGATGCGGGCGCCAATCTGCTCGCCTTTCACATTGGGGTCGGGAGGCAGACGAACCAGGATGTCGCGCGAACTGCCGAAGGCCTGCACCTGGGCGGCCGGCACGCCGGCCTTGGCCAGGGCGCCGCGCAATTGTTCGATGTTCGGCGCCTGCGGAAAATTCGTCTCGACAACCACGCCGCCGGTGAAATCGACCCCGAGATTCAGGCCGCGCGCGACCACCAATGCGATCGAGGCCAGAATCAACAGCGCGGACAGCCCATACCACACCTTGCGGGTGTTCATGAACGGGAAGCGCGTTACCTTGTGAAAAAATTCCATGTAAGAACCTCGGGCTGACTGCCTGCCTTCAAATCGACAAGCGGTCGAGCTTGCGTTTTCCGCCGTAAATGATCTGCACCAAGGCGTGGCTGCCCATGACCGAGGTGAACATCGAGGTGGCGATGCCGAGCATCAGCACCACCGCGAAGCCGCGCACCGCTCCGGCGCCGAACAGCCACAGCACCAGACCCGCGATGAAGGCGGTGACGTTCGAGTCGCCGATGGCCGAGAACGCGCGCTCGAATCCCGCGCTGATCGCCGCGCGCGGCGAGACCCCGTTGCGCAGTTCCTCGCGGATGCGTTCGTAGATCAGAATGTTGGCGTCGACCGCCATGCCGACGGTCAAGACCACCGCCGCGATTCCCGGCAGGGTGAGTGCCGCGCCCAGCAGGGACAAGAGAGCCGTCAGCAGCACCACATTGGCAGCCAGGGTCAAATCCGCGATCAAGCCGAACACCTTGTAGTAGATGGCCATGAAGACGAACGCGGCCAGCATGCCGAACACCATGGCGTGCACGCCCTTGTCGATGTTGTCCTGGCCCAGGCTCGGGCCGATGGCCCGCTCTTCCACCGCGGACAGCGGCGCCGCCAAGCCGCCGGCGCGCAGCAGCAGCGCCAATTCCCGGCCTTCGATCGGATTGACGCCCGTGATCTGAAAGTTGTTGCTGAACACGCCGCGAATGGTGGCGCGGTTGATGACCTCTTCGGTGACGCGGTCGACCTGTACTCCCTCGGCGTTCTTTTCGCGCGAGCGGTCGATGAAAACCACGGCCATCAAGTGCCCGAGATTCTCCTGCGTGTTCTTCAGCATCTTCGCGGCGCCCCGGCTGTCGAGGCTCACCGACACGGCGGCGCCGTCCTGCGTATTCGGTTGGAATGAGGCATCGGTCAGCTGATCGCCGGTGACCACCACTTCGCGCTTCAGCAGCACCGGCTGCTTGTCGCGGGTGTAATACAGCTTCGAGCCCAAGGGCACGCGCCCGGTACCGGCCGCCTCCAGCGGACTGTTGGTCTCGTCCACCATGCGAAATTCCAGCGTCGCCGTCTTGCCGAGGATTTTCTTGACCTCGGCCGAGTTCTGCAGCCCCGGCAATTGAATCGCGATGCGGTCCACGCCCTGCCGGGCCACCTGCGGCTCCGACACCGCGAGTTCCGGGCTGTTGAGGCGATTGCGCAAGATCACGATGTTCTGTTGGACCGCGTAATCCTGGCGCTCCTTGATTTGCTGCGGCGTGAGCCGCATCTCCAAGGCGGCGGCGCCGTCGACGGTCACATCGCTCAAGGTCAGGTTTCTGTTGTCCGCCAGGATCGCCGCCTTGCCCTTCGCAAAAGAGTCGGCGTCGCGAAACAACACGCGCACGCGATCCAAGGGATAGTCGACGAGCACGTCTTGATAGGCCACGCGGGCATTGCGCAGCGAGGCGCGAAAATCCTGCTCGTAGCGGTCGAGCAGCTGCTTCACGGCGCCCTGCACGTCGACCTGATAGACCAGGTACACGCCGCCGCGCAAATCCAGGCCCAATTTCAGCGGACTCAAGCCCAGATTGCGCATCCATTCCGGCACGCGGGACGCCTGCGAGAGCGCGATGGTGAACTGATTGGGACGTGCTTCGGCGATCAAATCGCGCGCCTTCAGCTGGTCCTGCTTGCTGCTGAAGCGCAGCGTCAGGCGCCCTTGCTCGAGAAACGCGCCGCTCGGGGTTACGGCCTTCTCTTTCAGAATCTGCTCGACCGCGACGCGATCGGCGTCCAACACGGCGGCCCGATCCCGCGCCAGCTGCAGCGCATTTTCCTCGCCGAACAGATTGGGCACCGCCAGGAAGATCCCGATCAGAAGCACGACCGCGACCAGCACGATCTTCCAGCGCGGATATGCAATCATGCGCTCTTGACCGTGCCCTTGGGCAGCACCTGCGCGACCTGGAATTTCTGCAGCTTGACGTTGACGCCGCTGGCGATCTCCAAGGTCAGGAATTGTTCCCCCACCTCGGTCACCTTGCCGAGAATGCCGCCGGTGGTCGCCACTTCATCGCCCGCGGCGACTTTGGAGAGCATTTCGCGCTGCTCTTTGGCGCGTTTGTTCTGCGGCCGGATGAGCAGGAAATAAAACACCACCAAGAGCAGCACGGGCAGCAACAAGGCACTCAGCATGCTTTGTCCGCCACCCGCGGCGGCGGCCTGGGCATTTGCCGTATTGATGAAGAAATCCATAGAGTTACCTTCGTTTTTTGCAGCGGACGCTACGACACAAAGCCGGGCAGTATACAGGAGCCCAAGGCCAAACTTAACGCGAGCTGCCCAAGGCCTTCAAGGCATGGAACTCCGCGGCGAAAGACTCGAACCGGGCCGCCTCGATCGCGTCTCGAATCTCTCTCATCAGGCGTTGGTAGAAATACAGATTATGTATGGTGTTGAGGTGTGCGCCCAGTATTTCGCCGCACTTGTCCAAATGCCGCAAATAGCTGCGGCTGTAGTTGCGGCAGGTGTAGCAGCCGCAACCCTCCTCGATCGGACCGGTATCCTTTTGATGAGCCGCGTTGCGAATGTTGACCACCCCGGTGCGCGTGAACAGGTGGGCATTGCGCGCATGGCGGGTCGGCATCACGCAGTCGAACATGTCGATGCCGCGGCGCACCGCCTCGATGATGTCCTCCGGCCGCCCCACCCCCATCAAGTAGCGCGGTTTCCCCAGGGGCATATGCGGCAACAGCCCGGCGAGCACTGCATCGCGCTCCGCCTCGCTCTCCCCCACCGCGAGCCCCCCGACGGCGAGGCCCGCAAAACCGATTTCCTCGAGGGCGCCCAAGGATTCCAAACGCAAGTGCGGGTAAATCCCGCCCTGCACGATGCCGAACAAGGTGCCGGGAGGCTCGGTGCGGTAGTACTCGCGAAAGCCGCGCTGCGCCCAACGCATCGACAGCTCCATGGAGGCGCGCGCTTCGCTCTCGGTGGCCGGGTAAGGCGTGCATTCATCGAAGCTCATGGCCACATCCGAGGCCAAGGTCCGCTGTATGCGCATGGACTCCTCCGGCGACAGAAACACCCGCGCGCCGTCCACCGGCGAGCGGAAATGCGCGCCTTCTTCGGTGATCTTGCGCATTTCCGCCAAACTCCACACCTGAAACCCGCCGGAATCCGTGAGGATCGGCCGCCGCCAATGCATGAAGCGATGCAGCCCCCGATGCGCCTCGATCACCTCGAGGCCGGGCCGCAGATACAGATGAAAGGTGTTGCCGAGCACGATCTCCGCGCCGATATCCTCGAGGTCCTCCGGCGTCATCGCCTTGACCGTACCGTAGGTGCCGACCGGCATGAATGCCGGCGTCTCGACGCTGCCGCGCGGGAATTCGAGCCGCCCGCGCCGCGCCGCGCCGTCGCGCGCCTTGAGCTCGAAGCGCATCGGCCCGCCGCGCGCCTCATCGCTGCGCGAAGCATTCACGGGCGCGCCAATGCCGCGGCGGAGGGCGTTAGAAACATCGCGTCACCGTAGCTGAAAAATCGGTAGCGCGCCCGCACCGCGTGAGCGTAGGCCTCGAGAAGCGCCTCGCGTCCGACAAAGGCCGAGCACAACATCAACAGCGTCGATTCCGGCAGGTGGAAGTTCGTGACCATGGCGTCCACCGCGCGAAACCGGTGGCCCGGCTTCACGAAGATGCGTGTGCTGCCGCTGTACGGCGCCATTTCGCGATCGTCCGCGCCGGGCTTGCCCTGTGCGATGGCCGCCGCGGTCTCGAGGCTCCTGACCACCGTCGTGCCCACCGCGATCACGCGGCCGCCGGCGGCGCGCGTGGCATTGATCGCGTCGCTGGTGGCCTCGGGCACCGCCAGGTATTCCTCATGCATCTCATGCCCTTCGATGTCGTCGACGCGCACCGGCTGGAAAGTGCCGGCGCCGACATGCAGAGTGACGAAGGCATGGCGGACCTGCCGTGCCGCGAGCGCGGCAAAGATGTCGGCGTCGAAGTGCAGTCCCGCGGTGGGTGCCGCGACCGCGCCCACATTGCGCGCATAGACGGTCTGATAGCGCTCGCGATCGGCGCCGTCCGGCGCGCGGCCGATGTAGGGCGGCAGCGGTATTTCGCCGTGCGCTTCGAAAAAAGCCGCGACGGCGCACGAGAACTGCAGGCGGAACATATCGCCCTGCCTCGCGAGCAGGCGTGCGCTGTGGCCGCCCGGCAGCTTCACGACGGCCTGCGGCTTCAATCCCTTGCTGGCGCGCACCTGCACCAGCGCGGTATCCGCCGTCAGCGCCCGCTCGAGCAGGATCTCGACGCGTCCGCCGGTTTCCTTGACGCCGAAAACCCGTGCGGGAATCACGCGCGTATCGTTGAAAACCAACAGATCCGCGGCGCTCAGCAAGCCGGGGAAATCGCTGAATTGCAGGTCCCGCAGCGATCCTGAGGCGCCGTCCAACAGCAGCATCCGGCTGGCGGAGCGCGTCGCCGCGGGCCGCTGGGCAATGAGTTCCGGGGGAAGATCGAAGTGAAAGTCCGTGCGCAGCATTGTCACGGGCATTCTACCAAGAGCGGTAATCGCCCCAATAATCAAATATACTGCTGGGTCTGGCATGCCCGGATGGCGGAACTGGTAGACGCGCCGGACTCAAAATCCGGTGGTGGTGACACCGTGTGGGTTCGATTCCCTCTCCGGGCACCAGAATTTTATTTATGGATCACATTTGAATTTCTGCAGCAACTGCGGTTCGCCCGTCGAATTCAAGATCCCCGCCGGGGACCATTTACCGCGCTTCGTGTGCTCGAGCTGCGGCATGGTCCACTACAAGAACCCGCTGTTGGTTCTGGGGTGCGTGCCCGAGTGGCAGGGCAAAGTCCTGCTGTGCCGCCGTGCGATCGAACCGCGCTTGGGATTTTGGACGGTGCCGGCCGGTTTCATGGAGAACGGCGAAACCTTGCAGGCCGCGGCGGCGCGCGAGTGCTATGAAGAGGCGCTGGCGACGGTCGAGATCGGCTCCCTGTTGGCGGTGGCCAGCGTGACGGGCGCGAACCAGGTGCATGTGATGTTTCGCGCCAGATTGCTGCAGCCGCAATTCGCTGCGGGAACGGAGAGCCTGGAGGTGCGCTTGTACGACGAGGCCGAGATCCCGTGGGAGCATTTGGCGTTTCCGAGCGGCGAATTCACCTTGCGCAAATATTTCGCGGATCGCAGCGCCGGGCGCGAAGATCATCATTTCGTCGAGTTGAGCCGCCGGTTGAAATCCTGACGCCGCCTGCTGAAATCCAGATGCCGCCGCTGATCTTGCTTAAGATCCGGCGCGCCTCTGTGGCAGAATGGCATTCACGTTCAACGGGTCAATAGAAGGGTAAGTCATGGCATTCGTGGTCACCGAAAGCTGCATCAAATGCAAATACATGGATTGCGTGGAGGTCTGTCCGGTCGACTGTTTCCACGAAGGTCCGAACTTTCTGGTTATCGATCCGGATGAGTGCATCGACTGCACGCTGTGTGAGCCGGAGTGCCCGGTGGAAGCGATCTTTTCCGAAGAAGAAATTCCCGACGGTCAGGCAGGCTTTCTGAAGCTGAACGCCGAGCTGGCCAAGAAATGGCCGGTGATCAGCGAGAAAAAAGCCGCGCCGGCCGACGCCAAGCAATGGGAAGGAGTGCCGGAAAAGCTCAAGCTGCTGGAGCGCTGACGCCCGCCGCCCGGGCCGTGGCGGGCGGCGCGCCTGGTGCTTGGCCGCCGCCCCTCAGCGCTTCGCCAATTGCAGGGCTTTGATCTCCTGCAGCAGTTCGCGCGGCGGCATGTAGCCCGAAATATAGTCGCCGTTTTCGGTGAGTATCGCGGGCGTGCCGCGCACCCCGATGCTCTGTCCCAGCGCATATTCGCGGGCAACCGGCGTCGCATCGCAAATCTTGTTCATATCGAGCTGAGCACCGGCCTTTGCGCGGGTCAGGGCCTCATTGCGGTCCGGTGAACACCAGACCACTTCGGCCTTCTTCCAACTCTCGGTATTGGGTCCCGTGCGCGGATAGAACATGTAGCGCACGCGAATCCCCAGGCGATTCAGCTCCGCGATCTCACTGTGCAGCTTGCGGCAATAGGCGCAATCCACGTCCGTGAACACCGTGATGGTGTACAGCGGATTCTTGGGGGAGAAGATCAGCATTTGCGATTCGGGAACCGCGCTGATCATGGCGAGGCGCGCGCGCGTGCGCACCGCCTCGGTGAGATTCTCCTTCGTGCCCATGTCGTAGACATTGCCGTCGAGGAAGTACTTGCCGTCGGCGGTCATGTAGCTGACTTCCGCTCCCTGCATGAATTCGTACATGCCGGGAATGGGCGAAGGCCGCAGATCCTCCAATTTCGAGCCGGCCGGCAGGAACTTCAGCAAGGCGGCGCGCGGATCCGCAGGCTGATCGGCCGGTGCCGCGCGCGCCGGATCGGCCGCCGCCGCCCGGCCGGCGCCGAGCGCAGTGCTTAAGATCAAGGTGGCGGCGAGGAATCTCAACATAAAGGGGGCTCCGGCGAATCTGATGGGTTCGACCCTGCGCAAACTTAGAGGTTCACGCAATTCTAGCAGAGGGGTTCACGCCGCCGGCTAGCCGCGCGGGTGATGCTGAGAGTGCAGCTCTTTGAGCCGCTCGCGGGCGACATGCGTGTAGATTTGCGTCGTCGACAGATCGCTGTGCCCGAGAAGCATCTGCACGACGCGCAGATCCGCCCCGTGGTTCAAGAGATGGGTCGCGAAAGCGTGGCGCAGGGTGTGGGGCGAGAGTTCCTTCTCGACTCCGGCCTTCTTCGAATAGCGCTTGATGATGTGCCAGAACGCCTGGCGGGTCATCCGATCGCCGCGGCGCGTCGGAAACAGGTAATCCGTCTGCCGTTCCAGCAGAATCTCGACGCGCGGGCCCTGCATGAATTGCTGCAGCCATTTCACCGCTTCTTCGCCCAGCGGAATCAGCCGTTCGCGGTTGCCCTTGCCGACCACACGCATCACGCCCTGGGTGAGATTGACCTGATTGTGCTTCAGGCTCACGAGTTCCGAGACTCGCAGGCCCGTGGCATACAGCACTTCGAGCATGGTGCGGTCGCGATGCCCCAGCGGGTCCGACACGGTCGGAGCCTCGAGCAGCGAATCGACTTCGGCTTCGGTCAGCGACTTCGGCAGCGACCGGCCGATCTTCGGCATGGCGATCTGCGCGGTCGGATCGAGCTCGATCAAACCCTCGCGCACCATGAAGCGAAAAAAGCGCCGGAAACTCGATAATTGCCTGGCCGTGGATCGCGGCCGTGATCCGCCCTCGACGCGCGCCGCAATGAAGCCCAGTAATTCGATGCGCGTGGCCTTGAGCAGCGCGCTGTCGCGCTCCTCCAACCAGCGTGCCAGCGCGGTCAGATCGGCCCGGTAGGCGGCCAGAGTATTCGGCGACAAGCCGCGCTCCAGCCAAACCGCGTCGAGAAAGCGTTGCAAGGCGGGATCCGCCGTTTCGCGCACCGACGGTACCGCTGCGCCCGAGGTGCGTGTATAAACCGACCGTTTGAGAGCCGTCGCCATAGTTTTCAGTATGCGAGGGGGGCCGGCAGGTCGGCGTGACCAGTCTCACAGTACAGTTAAGTATTAACATAAGGAGAACCAGATCACAGAAGACAAACCGGCGGGCCTGCGCAAAATCGCGCAGCCGCTGTACGCCGCCTACTGCCTCGTGCTGTTCACAGCCCTGGGGCTGACCGTCTTGGGCGTCAATCTATTCCTGCCGAGCCTGCGCCGGCGCCGCTGGGTGGCCGGGACGGTCTCGCGCACGTTTTTTCGCGCGGCGGGCATTCGATTCACCGTCGTGGGCCTTGACCGTCTGCCGCAGGTGCCCTGCGTGGTCGTCGCCAATCACTCCAGCTATATCGACGCCCTGGCCGCCGCCGCCGCCCTGCCTCCCGATTTTGCCTTCGTGATCAAGAAGGAAATGGTGCGCGTGCCGCTCGCCGGCCTGCTGCTGCGGCGCCTGGGATCGCAGTTCGTCGAACGCTTCGATCGGCACAAGGGCGGGGTCGACACCCGCCGGGTATTGAAACTGGCCGCCAGCGGCCAATCCCTGGTGTTCTTCCCCGAGGGCACCTTCACGGAGATGGCCCAAGTCGGCAAGTTTCATGGCGGCGCCTTCGTGACGGCGGCGCGCTCCGGCATGCCCATCGTGGCCATGGCCATTCATGGCACCCGGGCCGTTCTGCCCCCGGGAGGCCTCCGAGTCTCCTCCCAGCCGATTCGCGTTGAAATACTTGAAGTTCTCACGGCGGGCGACACCCGGCACCGCAGCCGCGAGCTGATCGCCCGTGCCGTGGGGGAGCCGCTGGCGCCGTAACGCGGGCCTCGCGGTTATACTTGGCATATCCCTCGGAAACGGAACACCTTATGAAATCAGATCCCGTCGTCATTTTGGGCGCCCGCCGCACGCCGGTCGGCGCCTTCCAGGGCGCATTCGCCTCGGTCACGGCCCCGCAGCTGGGAGCGGTGGCGATCCGGGCCGCCCTCGCGGACTCCGGGGTGGACCCCTCGCAGGTCGATGAAGTGATCATGGGGTGCGTCCTGTCGGCCGGAATCGGCCAAGCCCCCGCGCGACAGGCAGCCCTGGGCGGAGGGATTCCCGCGAGCGTACCAGCCACCACGGTCAACAAGATGTGCGGCTCCGCGATGCGTGCGGTGATGCTGGGCTGCGACCAAATTCTCGCGGGCACGGCCAAGATCGTCGTGGCGGGCGGACTCGAGTCCATGACCAACGCCCCTTACCTGTTGCCGAAGGCTCGCGCGGGCTACCGCATGGGGAATCAGGAGGTGCTGGATCATATGTTCTTCGACGGGCTGCAAAGTCCCTGGGATGGACAGCTCATGGGTTGCTTTGCGGAGGCCACTTCGGAAAAATATGATTTCACCCGCAAGGCGCAGGACGATTTCGCCGCGGAGTCGGTGCGCCGGGCGCTGGCCGCCACCAGCAACGGTGATTTCACGGCCGAAATCGCCCCGGTAACGACCAAGACCCGCAAGGGCGAAGTCGTGGTCGACAAGGATGAAACGCCTTTCACCCTCGACGTCGCCAAGATCCCGACCCTCAAACCGGCATTCAAGAAAGACGGCACGGTGACCGCGGCGAGTTCCTCGAGTATCTCCGACGGCGCGTCCGCGCTGGTGTTGGCGCGCGAATCCTTCGCGGCCTCCGCGGGCCGCAAGCCGCTGGCGCGGATCCTGGGGTATGCCAGCTTCGCGCGCGAGCCCGAATGGTTCACGCTGGCGCCGGTGGGCGCCATGACTAAGTTGCTGCGGCAATTGGATTGGCAGGCCACAGACGTGGATTTGTACGAGATCAACGAGGCGTTTGCCGCGGTTTCCATGGCCGCGATCAAGGATCTTGGCCTGGATCATCAGAAGGTGAACGTCAATGGCGGAGCCTGCGCGCTGGGGCACCCGATCGGCGCGACCGGGGCACGCATCATGACCACCCTGCTCTACGCGCTGCGCAAGCGCGGCAAGAAGCGCGGCATTGCCAGCCTGTGCATCGGCGGCGGGGAAGCGACGGCGATCGCCATCGAGCTCTTGTGAGCCCAACCCGGGACGCGCCTGTCAAGTTGCGCCTCGAGGCCGGCATCGCCCACGTGACGCTGGATCGCCCGGCGAAGCGCAATGCCCTGGACCGCGCGACGATCACCGCGATGATCGAGCACTTGCAGCACATCGCCGACGACCCCGCGGTGCGTGTGGTGCAAATCACCGGCGCCGGGACGGTGTTTTGCGCCGGCGCGGACCTGGCGGAAATGCAGGCGCAAATCCATGCCTCCGAGGCGGACAATCGGGCGAACGCCGAGCATCTCGCCAGCCTGCTGACCCTGCTCGATTCATTGCCCAAGCCCACGCTGGCGCGGGTCAACGGGGACGGCTATGGAGGAGCCCTGGGCCTGATCGGCGCGTGCGACATCGCGGTGGTCGCGGCCGACGCGAAGTTCGCCTTCACCGAGGTGCGCTTAGGGATCGTCCCCGCGGTCATCTCACCGTTCGTGCTGCCCAAGATGGGTGAAAGCGCCGCACGGCGCTATTTTCTGACTGCCGAGACGCTGACGGCGGCCCAATTGAAAGAGTTGGGCCTGGCTCATGAAGTGGTTCCGTCCGACAGCCTCGATGCCACCTGCATGAGCATCGCCGAGGCCATTGCAAAAGGCGCCCCCCAGGCACTCGCCGAGGCCAAGTCGTTGATCCGCGATGTGGTGCGGGCGTCCGCCGCGGACCGAGGCGGCGCGCCGGCCGCCATGGCGGCACGTCTGGCGCGGTTGCGGGTCCAAGCCGAGGCCCAGGAAGGCTTCAGTGCATTCTTCGCAAAGCGCGCCGCGAGCTGGCGGCGGAGCTAGGCCCGCGCCGCCAGCGGGCGGCGAAACCAGTGGGGCGGGCGTCCTTGCCCAATCCATGCCCAAATCCCTTGGCCATCCTTAGAAGCCGGCGTCCGTGGCCTGTCAACATGGGTGTCCCCACTGAGTAAAGCGACGTCATGGGGCAAATCCCCTCACGGCCTGTCCACCTGTTGGACGTCTCCCCGGTACCCCCCATTTATGATCTACTATCGCCCGTTTTTCGTACCCTTGAGCTGGTGCCAATTCTCATGAGCGAAACCCCCCGCGATGTCATGGAATATGAGGTTGCGATTGTCGGCGCCGGGCCCGCGGGCCTCGCCTGCGCGATCCGGCTGAAGCAGCTCAAACCCGACATGACCATCTGCGTGCTCGAGAAGGCCGCGAGCTTGGGAGCGCATTCCCTGTCGGGCGCGGTGCTCGAGCCCGGGCCGCTCGACAAGCTGTTGCCGAACTGGCGCGGCGACTACCCTGGCATGAAGGTCAGCGCCGCGAAGGATGATGTGCGCCTCATGACTCGGACAGCTTCCGTGAAACTTCCGGGGTGGGCCGTCGATCTGTCGCCGATGAACAATCACGGCAATTTCATCATCTCGCTCGGACAGCTGACTCCCTGGCTGGGGGCACAGGCCGAGGCGCTGGGAGTCGATGTCTTCCCGGGATTCGCGGCGGCGGAGGCTCTGTTCGACGAGACGGGCGGCGTCAAAGGCGTGCGCATCGGCGATATGGGGCGCAACAAGGATGGCAGCGAGGGCCCGAATTTCACGCTGGGGTTGGATTTGCTCGCGGGCACCACCCTGCTCGCCGAAGGCGCCCGCGGCTCCATTTCCAAACAATTGATCGCGCGCTTCGACTTGGGGAAGGACAAGGATCCGCCCACCTTCGGGCTCGGCTTCAAAGAACTGTGGCAACTGCCCCCCGGCCGGGTCGAACCCGGGCGCATCGAGCACGCCTTTGGCTGGCCCCTGGACCGCAGCACCTATGGCGGCAGCTTTCTCTATCATCTCGACGCCGATCGGGTGTACGTGGGTTATGTGGTCGGTCTCAATTACAAGGACCCGCGCCTGAAGCCCTTCGAGGCATTTCAACAGTTCAAGCATCATCCGCGCATCAAGCCGCTGCTCGAGGGCGGCGAGATACTGTCCGCCGGTGCGCGCACCATTGCAGCCGGCGGCTACCAGTCGCTGCCGAAGCTCGAGATGCCGGGCGCCATGCTGATCGGCGACGCCGGCGGAACGCTCAACGTATTCAAGATCAAGGGCATTCATCAGGCCATACGTTCCGGCGTCGCCGCGGCGGAGCATCTGGCCGAGCAGGGCAAGGCCGCAGGGTTCGATGCCCGTTGGCGCGCCTCCGAAGGCCACCGCGAACTCAAGGCCGTGCGCAATTTCAAGCCGGCATTCAAGCGTGGACTGTACTTCGCCATGGCGAACGCCGGACTTGAATGCCTCGCGAAGGGCAGGACCCCGTGGACCCTGAAGAACACGGCCGACTGGTCGGCGCTCGAAAAGCTGGACGATTACGCATCGCCCGATCGCCACTGGGTCACGCGTACGCTGCCGCCGCGCGATCGCGTGTCGTCGGTTTTCTTCGCCGGCAACTCGCACGACGAGAATCAGCCCATTCACCTCAAAGTCGCCGACACCTCGATCTGCGCCGACCGCTGCGCCAAGGAATTCGGCAATCCCTGCCAAAACTTCTGTCCCGCGGGCGTCTACGAAATGATCGACGACGGCGCAGGCGCAAGGCGCCTGCAGATCAATGCCGCCAACTGCGTGCACTGCAAGGCCTGCGACATCAAGGACCCGTACGGCATCATCACCTGGACCGTACCCGAGGGCGGATCGGGCCCGAACTACCAAAACCTGTAAGACCGCCCGCGACAAGACACATTGGCCAGCGAAGCGCAGTCGGTAGCGGTGCGGTTAGCCGCGCAGATCGCCGCGGAGCGGCTGCAATGGGACCCTGCTCAGTCCGACGCCGCGCGCACGCTCGATGAATTGAGCGAGAACTTGCTCCGGCATCCGCCGACCGTCGCTCGGACGCTGCGTTCATATCTGCCGTGGATGAGGTTGCAAGCCGCGGGAACGCCGCCGCAGCGAGGGTTGTACCTGTGGGGCGGCGTGGGTCGGGGGAAAACGCTGCTGATGGACATGTTCTTCGCTTCCTTGCAGGCGGCGCGCGGCGCGCCGCCCGCGCAGCGCACCCACTTCTACCGCTTCATGCGCCAGGTGCATGCCGAGCTTCGCGCCGTGAAACGGCGCTCGCAGCCGCTTCAGACGGTGGCGGAGCGCCTCGCCAGGCGCGCGCAAGTCCTTTGTCTCGACGAATTGTTCGTCGCCGACATCGCCGATGCCATGATACTCGGCGGCTTGTTCGATGGTTTGTTCCGGCGCGGCGTGACGCTGATCGCCACCTCGAATCTGCCGCCGCAGGACTTGTACAAGGACGGTTTGCAGCGCCAGCGCTTTGCGCCGGCGATCGATCTGATGACTTCGCACATGGACGTGCTGCACTTGGACGGCGGTGTGGACTACCGGCTGCGGCAGCTCGAACAGGCGCCGACGTATCTGGACTCATCGCACGGCGGCGCAGCGGCGCAGCTGCGGCAGCGCTTCGCGGCGCTCGCCGGCGCAACCGCCGCGGGCGCGTCGACTCTGTCGATCGAAGATCGCCCCCTCGCCGCCGTGGCCACCGGCGCCGGCATGGCGTGGTTCGAATTCAAGGAACTGTGCGAAGGGCCGCGCAGCCAGAACGACTACATCGAGCTCGCGCGCCTGTACCACACGATCTTCATTTCGAACATCCCCGTGTTCACGGAAGTCGACGAGGATGCCGCGCGCCGCTTCATCGCGGTGATCGACGAATTCTATGACCGCGGCGTCAAGATCGTGGTCTCGGCGGCCGCGCCGCCGGCGGCGCTGTACCGCGGCGATCGCTTGCGGCGCGAGTTCGAGCGCGCCGCAAGCCGCCTGATCGAAATGCAGACCCAACATTATCTCGCCGGTCAACACCGGCCTTGACGTGCGCGCAGTGAGCGCGGTGAGCGCATTAACAACCAAGCCCTGGCATAATTCGCGGATGACGACGGTTGCCGAGTTCAAAATTCAGTACCGACAGATCCTGGGCCCGCAGGGCGAAGCCGTGGCGCCGCTGCCGCAGTTTGCGCAGGACGCCGCCGAGGTCTTGAGAATGTACCGGGCGATGACGCTGGTGCGCGTTTTCGATGCGAAGGCGGTGAACCTGCAGCGCACCGGACAGCTCGGCACCTACCCCTCCTCTCTCGGCCACGAAGCCGCGCATGTCGGCATCGGCGCGGCGATGCGGCCCGAGGACGTGCTGGCGCCGGTGTACCGCGAATTCGGCACTCAGCTCATGCGCGGCGTGACCATGACGGAGATCCTCACCTACTGGGGCGGCGACGAACGCGGCAATGATTTCGCCGTGCCGCGCCAGGACTTCGCCTGGTGCGTACCCATCGCCACCCAGACCCTGCATGCGGCCGGCGCGGCCATGGCCTTCAAGGTGCTCAAGCAGCCGCGCTGCGCACTGGCCTACATCGGCGACGGCGGCACATCCGAAGGCGCGTTTTACGAAGCGCTCAATCTGGCGGGCGCGCGCGCACTGCCCGTGGTATTCGTCATCGTCAACAACGGCTGGGCGATTTCCGTGCCGGTCGCCTTGCAGACGGCCGCGCGCACCCTGGCGCAGAAGGCGGTGGCGGCGGGCATTCCCGGCGTGCAGGTCGACGGCAACGACGTGTTCGCCGTGCGGGAAGTCGTCGGCGCAGCGCTCGAGACCGCGCGGCGCGGCGCGGGTCCCACCTTGATCGAGGCGCTGACCTACAGATTGAGCGATCACACCACCGCGGATGACGCCAGCCGCTACCGGTCCGGCCAAGAGGTCAAAGATGCGTGGGCTCTCGAACCCCTGATCCGGATTCGGAAGTTTCTGCTCACTGCGGGTGTTTGGGATGCGGCCATGGAACAGGCTCTGCTGGAGGAGTGCGCGCTCAAGGTCGACGCGGCCGTGACCGAGTACCTGGGGCAGGCGAAGCCGCCGACCGACGCGATGTTCGAACACCTGTTCGCCGCTCTGCCGGCTCGCCTGCGCGAGCAGCGGCTCATCGCCCGCAAGTACGGCGCAAAAGCCAGCGACCATTGAATTGGCGAAAATAACCATGGTTGAGGCCATCGCGATGGCGCATGGCTGGGAAATGCAGCATGACGCCAACGTGGTCGTGATCGGCCAGGACGTGGGCGTCAACGGCGGCGTGTTCCGCGCGACCGCGGGCCTGCAGGAGCGCTTCGGCAAGGAGCGCGTGCAGGACACGCCGCTTGCGGAGGCGACGATTGCCGGCATGTCCGTGGGCATGGCCACGCACGGCTTGAAACCCGTTGCGGAAATTCAGTTCATGGGATTTCTGTATCCGGCCCTGGATCAGATCGTGAATCATATGTCGCGAATGCGAAACCGCACCCGCGGCCGTTTGAGCTGTCCGGTGGTCATTCGCATGCCGCACGGCGGGGGCATTCATGCTCCCGAGCATCATTCGGAAAGCACCGAAACCATGCTGTGCCACATCCCGGGAATTCGCGTCGTGTGTCCCTCTTCGCCGCAGCGCGCCTACGGTCTGTTGCTGGCGGCCATCCGCGATCCGGACCCCGTCATGTTCTTGGAACCGGTGCGGTTGTACCGCGCGATGCGCCAGGACGTGAGCGATGACGGCCAGGCTCTGCCGCTGGATGTGTGCTTCACCCTGCGCGAAGGCTCCGACGTGACCGTCGTCACCTGGGGCGCGATGACCCTCGAGACCCTGCGTGCCGTCGCCGAGCTCGACAAGCGCGGAATCAGCGCCGAGGTCATCGACCTGGCGACCTTGAGTCCGATCGACATCGACACGATTCTCGAGTCCGTGGCCAAGACCGGACGGCTGGTGATCGTGCACGAGGCGGCCCGCAATGTCGGCGTGGGCGCCGAGATTGCGGCGCTGGTCGCGGAGCATGGCCTGTTCGACCTACAGGCCCCGATCCAGCGGGTCGCCGGTTTCGATACCATCATGCCGCTGTTCAAGCTGGAGCACGATTACATACCGAGCGCGCAGCGAATCATCGACGCGGTGGAACGCACCTTCGATTAGAGACCTGCGATCAGAGACCTGCGACTAGAGGCTGCTTCATGAGTACATTCAGGCTTCCCGATTTGGGCGAAGGCTTGGCCGAAGCCGAGATCGTCGAGTGGCACGTCAAGGTGGGCGACCACGTGCGGGTCGACCAGCCCATGGTCTCGGTCGAAACCGCCAAGGCGGTCGTCGAAGTGCCCGCGCCCTTCAGCGGCATCGTGATCGCCTTGCGCGGTGCGCCCGGCGACATCGTGCCCACCGGGGCGCCGCTCATTGAATTCGATTCCGGCACCGTGGTCGGCCGCATGCCCGCGACCAGCGAGGAGGAATACGTGGAAGCAGGTTTCGTCGCGGCGGCGCGCGCGCCCGGCGTGCAGCGCGTCCGCGCCGCGCCGGCGGCCCGGGCGCTGGCGAAGCGCCTCGGCGTGGACCTGGCGGCGGTCAGCGGCGCCGGCCGCGCCGGGTTGATCACGCTCGACGATGTCCTGCAGCACGCCAACATATCCGCCACCACGAATTTCACACCCGCCACCAACGGCGCCTCCCTAACGCCCGCGGCCCGCGCCATTGCCGCCGCGGGTCCGGCCGACGGCAGCGTCGAACCCCTGCGCGGTGTGCGCCGCGCCATGGCGCAGAGCATGTCGCTGTCGCGGGATCAGGTGGCCGGCGCCACGGTGTGCGACGACGCCGACATACATTGCTGGACGCGCCGCGGCGACTACATGCTGCGGCTCATGCGCGCCATGATCTGCGCCTGGCGGGCGGAACCCGCATTGAACGCCTGGTATGATTCGGTTACTCAGTCGCGAATTCTGGTCGCGCACATCGACTTAGGGGTTGCCGTGGATACGCCCGGGGGACTCATCGTTCCGGTGGTGCGAAACATCGAGAGAAAATCGCCCGACGAACTGCGGGCGGCCGTCGCGCAGCAAAAGGACGCGGCGCACCGGCGCAGGACCCAGCCCGAAGACCTGCGCGACTTCACCCTCATGTTGTCGAATTTCGGTACGCTGGCCGGCCGCTACGGAATGCCCCGGGTGGTGCCGCCCGCGGTCGCCATCTTGGGCGCCGGCAGGGTTCGCGAGGATGCCGTGGTCGTGGCGGGCGCGGTGCACGCGCATCGGCGCATGCCTCTGTCCTTGAGCTTCGATCACCGCTGCATCACGGGCGGCGAAGCGTGCCGCTTCTTGGGCGCGCTCATCGCCGATCTCGAAAAGCCCGATTAGTGCAAGGATAACAACCATGTATCAGGCTTCCCCGCAACAACACCGCAACATCGTCGCCGCCGTGGTTCGATTGGGCATGAAGCCGCCCAAATCGCTGCGTAACGTGGACTGGCCGCGGTTCTTGCACGCCTACTTCGCCAGCGTCGACGCACAGGACCTCGCCGCCCGCGATCCGGCGGAGCTTGCCGGCGTTGCGCTATCGCACCTGATGTTCGCGCGCCGCAGGCGCAGAACCGCCCTGATCCGGGTGTTCAATCCGAGCCTGCGCGAGCATGGCTTCACGTCGCCGCACACGGTCATCGAGATGGTGAACGACGACATGCCCTTTCTCGTGGATACGATCAACCTGGCGCTGACGCAGCGCGCCCTGACCCTGCATTTTCTGGCGCACCCCATCTTTGCGGTGACGCGCGACGGCGACGGGAACCTGCTGTCGCTGCGCGATCGCGGCGAATCGCCCGCGGCTCCGGCCGGCAGGAAGCCGCGGCTGGAATCATTTCAACACATCGAAGTGGACCGCATCGTCGATCCCGCCGCGCTCGAGTCCCTTGCCCAGCAGATCGAGCGCAGCATGCGCGATGTGCGGGTCGCGTGCGCCGATTGGGCCAGGATGCGCGACGCCACCGGATTGGTGGCGCAGGAATTGACTTCCTTGAGCGAGCATTTGGATGCGAATGATTTGAACGAAGCTCTCGCGCTGCTCGGCTGGATGGAAGATCGGCATTTCACTTTTTTGGGCTATCGCGAATATCGCCTGCGGGGACGCAAGGGCCGCGAAGCGCTGCTGGCGTTGGAGGCCACGGGCTTGGGGATATTGCGGCGCGGCCACCGCAAACCGACCAGCACCAACCGCTCTCTGGCGAGCGACATCCGCCGCCAGAGCCGCTCCCGCGACATCGTTCTGGTCACGAAGGCAAACCTGTTGTCCACCGTTCACAGGTCCGGGCACATCGACTACGTCGGCTTCAAGCATTTCGACCCCAAGGGCCGCTTGATCGGCGAAAAGCGCTTCCTGGGGTTGTGGACCTCGTCGGCCTACAGCAGCAACCCGCGTGAAATCCCGGTGCTGCGCCACAAAGTGGCGCAGGTGGTGAACCACTTTGCATTGGCTCCGGACAGTCACGACGGCAAGGCGCTGCAGCACATCCTCGAATCCTTTCCGCGCGACGAGTTGTTCCAGGCGAGCGTTGCGGAACTCATTCGCATCGTGACCGGCATTTTCGGCTTGCAGGAACGCCCGCGGGTTCGCGTGCTGTTCCGCCGCGACGCGTTTCACCGCTTCTATTCCTGCCTGGTATTCGTGCCGCGCGAGAAATACAACACGCAGGTCCGTCAGCGCATCGAAAAAGTCATCGCCGAGGCGGTGTCCGCCACCGGCATCGAATCGCAGGTGCAGATCGCGGAGTCGAACCTCGCGCGCCTTCACATCGTCGCACGGACCAGCCCGAGCGATAAGATCCGCGTCGACGCGGATGCTTTGGAGCAGCGCGTCGCCGCCGCGGTGCGCTCGTGGTCGGACGGTTTCAAGACCGCGTTGCTGGCGCGCTTCGACGAAGCGTACGCGCTGCAGCTCTTCGAGAAATACGCGCAGGCGCTGCCGGCGGCGTATACGGAGGATTTTCAAGCCGACGCGGCCGCCCACGACGTGTCGTTCATCGAGGCCGCCGAGAAGGAGCCGGCGCGTCTGCATCTCGACATCTACCGGCCCGAGCCGCGGCGCAGGGACCGGTTCTTCCTGAAGATCTTCCGCAATCAGGATGCGATTCCGATTTCGGACCTTTTGCCCATGCTGGAGAACATGGGACTCAAAGTGATAGCGGAGCGTCCGTACGGGCTGGATTTCCCGGGCGGCCGGCGCGCCTGGATTCAGGACCTGGAACTCGTGATGCAGGCATCGACGGCGACCCGGTTCGAAACGCTGGAGCGCGAAATCAAGAACGCGTTCACGGCCGTTTGGACCGGCCGCATGGACAGCGACGCGTTCAATCAGCTGACGCTGTCCGCCGGCATCACGTGGCGCCTGGTGATCGTCATGCGCGCCTATTGCCGGTATCTGCTGCAAACCGGGCTGCCGTTCAGCCAGGGTTATATCGCCCAGGTCCTGGTCAACAATCCCGCGATCGCGCGTGCGCTGGCCGACCTGTTCGTAACCCGCTTCAACCCGGAAGGCCCGACCGCGGCGCGGCAAGGCGCGCTCATGCGGCTCGATGCGCGCATCCGCGCCGCCCTCGAGGAGGTGACCCGCTCCGATGAGGATCGAATCCTGCGGGCCGTGTGGAATGCCTTGACGGCGACCGTGCGCACCAACGCCTACCAAATCGGCCGCGACGGCCAGCTCAAGGAATATCTCTCCTTCAAAATAGAGAGCCAGCAGCTGCGTGAACTGCCCTTGCCCAAGCCGCTGTTCGAAATCTTCGTGTTCTCGCCGCGCATGGAAGGCGTGCACTTGCGCATGGGTTACGTCGCGCGCGGCGGCATACGCTGGTCGGATCGGCGCGAGGATTTTCGCACCGAAGTGCTCGGCCTGATGAAGGCGCAGCAGGTGAAGAACACGGTGATCGTTCCCGTGGGCGCCAAGGGCGGATTCGTCGTCAAGCGCATGCCGGCCGAGCGGGATGCGCAAGCTGCCGAAGTGATCGCATGCTATCAGACGCTCATCCGGGGCCTTTTGGACATCACCGACAACATCGTCGACGACAAGATCGTGGCTCCCGCCATGGTGGTTCGCCACGACAAGGACGACTCCTATCTGGTGGTCGCCGCGGACAAGGGCACGGCGACCTTTTCCGACATCGCCAACGCCATTTCCGGGGAGTACGGCTTCTGGCTCGGAGATGCGTTCGCCTCGGGCGGCTCCGCCGGGTATGACCACAAGAAGATGGCGATCACCGCGCGCGGCGCGTGGGAGTGCGTGAAGCGCCACTTCCGCGAAATGCGCATCGACATTCAGAGCCAGGACTTCACAGTCGTCGGCATCGGGGATATGGCGGGCGACGTGTTCGGCAATGGGATGCTGCAGTCCCGGCACATCCGGCTGGTCGCGGCCTTCAATCACGTGAATATCTTCATCGACCCGCAGCCCGATCCGCAGCGCTCGTTCCGCGAGCGGGAACGGCTGTTCAAATTGCCGCGTTCCAGCTGGGAAGACTATTCGGGCGACGCGATTTCGAAGGGCGGCGGGGTGTACTCGAGGTCCGCCAAGAGCCTGACCCTGTCGCGCGAGGCCCAGGTGCTGCTCGAGCTTCCGGCGCAAGTCACGCCGAATGAAGTGATCAAGGCCATCCTGAAGGCGCATGTCGATCTGTTTTGGAACGGCGGGATCGGCACCTACGTCAAGGCCACTTTCGAGAGTCACAGCGATGTCGGCGACCGCAGCAACGACGCGGTGCGCGTCGACGCGCGCGAATTGAATTGCAAGGTCATCGGCGAGGGCGGCAATCTGGGGCTGTCGCAGCTCGGGCGCGTCGAATTCGCGCTGCGCGGCGGCAGGCTCAACACGGATTTCATCGACAACTCCGCCGGGGTGAACTGTTCGGACGTCGAGGTCAACTTGAAGATTCTCTTGAACGGCGCGGTACACGCCAAGGAGATCACCCGCGCTGGACGCGACCGGCTGCTGGTGCAGATGACCGATGAAGTGGCCGGGCTGGTACTGCGCAACAACTACCTGCAGAGCCAGGCGATCAGCACCAGCGAGTTCCAATCGAAGGAGCGCCTGAGCGAAATTGCCTACGTGATTCGGGCGCTCGAACGGTCCGGCGATCTGAACCGCTCCCTGGAATATCTGCCGACCGAGGAGGAAATCGCCGAGCGCCGCAAGGCGGGCGAAGGGCTGACGCGCCCGGAACTGTCCACCACCTTGAGCTACGGCAAGATATGGCTGTACCGCGCGCTGATCCATTCCAACGTACCCGAAGATCCGTATCTGTCGACCGAATTGGCCCGCTACTTCCCGGCGCAGGTGCAGAAGCGCTTCGCGGCGCGCTTGAAGCGCCATCGTCTGCGGCGCGAGATCATCGCGACGGCGATCACCAACAGTTTGATCAACCGCATGGGACCGGTGTTCCCGGTGCGCGCGCAGGATGATACGGGCGCGGACCCGGCGGCCATTGCGCGCGCCTACAGCATCGCCCGCGAAGTGTTCGCCGCCCGCTATATCTGGACGCGAATCGAGGCGCTCGACAACCGCATACCCGCCACCGTGCAGTACACGGCCATGGCGCAGATGGCGCGCCTGCTGCGCCATATGACCTATTGGCTGCTCGAGAATCGGCACGAGGACCTGGACATCGAACGCGGCGTGCTGCGTTACGCGGCCAAGGTGGGCGAGCTGTTCCGCGGGCTGGCCGGGGTGGTGGGCGCCACGGAGCAGGCGCGGCTCAAGACGCGCCATTCGCAGCTCATCGAGCAGCACGTGCCCGAGGATCTTGCCTCGCGAATCGCCTCGCTCGAAGTGCTGCATTGCGCGCTGGATTTGGCCGAAGTCGCCATGACCGCCCGCCTGGAAGTGGTCTATGCGGCCACGGCGTATTTCGACCTCGGCGAGCGCATCGGCCTCACCTGGATCAAGGCGCAGATTGAAAGTCTGGCCGCGGACGGTCATTGGCAGGCGGTGGCGCGCGGGACCTTGCGCGACAATCTGTATCAACTGCAGCGCAAAATCACCGGTGCGGTACTGGCCTGCAAGGGCCGGGACGCCGGCGCGCGCGTCGGCGTTTGGATCGCGGGCCACGCGGCTCCGGTCGATTCGCTGAAGCGCGTGGTCGCCGATCTGCGTACCGGAACGCCGCCGGATTTCGCGACTCTGTCGGTCGCCCTGCAGGCGGTCAGGCGCCTTGCCCAGGATTGATCGAGTGACGGCGCAACCCACGAAATTCGACCGCGACTACCTGCAAAACCGCATCGTGGGGGAATTCATGCTCGCACGGCATATCGGCATCGTGGTCGAATCGGCGGACGACGCGGGCGTCGTGCTGCGGGCGCCGCTCGCGCCCAATGCCAATTACAAGGGCACCGCCTTCGGCGGCAGCCTGTATTCGGTGGCGGTGCTGTCCGGCTGGGCCTGGGTCACCCGCTATCTCGCCGCGCGGGATCTGCATGCCGATGCCGTGATCCAGGAGTCGAACACTCAATTTCTGGCTCCGGTCCAAGGCGAGCTGCGGGCCAGCGCCGTGGCCCCTCCCGAAGCGCAGCTCGACAAATTCCGTAAAATGCTGCAGCGCGCCGGACGCGGGCGAATTCGCGTGTGCGTCGACATCTATTACGGCCAGACCCTGGCCACCCACTTTGAGGGCGTGTTCGCCGCGGCCATTCGTCGATAGGAGGTAGAGTGTCCGGAAAATTGATCCTGGTCCGTCACGGACAAAGCATTTGGAACGTCGAGAACCTGTTCACCGGCTGGCACGACGTCGACCTGAGCGATCAGGGACTCAAGGAGGCGGAGCAGGCGGGGCGCGAATTGCAGCGCGAAAAGCTCGAGCCCAAGATCGCCTTCACCTCGGTGCTGAAACGCGCGATCCGCACGCTGTGGCTGATTCTGGACACCACCGATCGGATGTGGATTCCGGTGGAGCGAAGCTGGCGCCTCAACGAACGCCACTACGGAGCCTTGCAGGGGCTCAACAAGGCGCAGACGGTCGAACAGCATGGCGAGGCGCAGGTCAAGATTTGGCGCCGCAGCTACGATGTTCCTCCACCGCCCCTGGGGCTGGAAGATCCGCGGCATCCGCGATTCGATCCCCGCTATGCCGACGTCGACTTAGGGCACCTGCCCGCCGCGGAGTCTCTCAAGGACACCCTGTCGCGCGTCCTGCCCTATTGGGAATCGCGCATAGTCCCGGAGCTTCGCGCCAACCGGGACGTGCTCATCGTCGCGCACGGCAACTCGCTGCGCGCCTTGGTCAAGATGCTCGACATGATGTCCGAGAGCGACATCGTGGAGTTCAATATCCCGACCGGCATCCCGATACTCTACGAACTGGACGAGCAGCTGCAGCCGCTCGGGCGCCGATTCCTCGGCGACCAGAAAGCCATCGAAGCGGCGCAGGAGGCCGTACGCCGGCAGACCGAAAAGAAATGACGGCGCCGGGTTACGAAGGGCGCGGGGCACGAATCCCGCTGCGGGTCACGAATCCGGGGCGATCGCCAGCTTCAGGCCCGACAGCGCCTCGGTGAAATCCACCTGGCATGACAGGCGCGAGGTCGAATCGCGGAAATCGGACAATTCCTTGAGCAACTCGAGCTCATCGCTTTGCGGCTTCGGCAAGCGGCCGGCCCAGCTCGCATCGATGTATACGTGACAAGTGGCGCAGGAGCAAAGACCTCCGCAAATCGCCGCGACTCCATAATCGAGCTCACGCAGGATCTCCATCACCTTCAAACCGGGTTTTGCCTCGATCTCATGCTCTTTTCCGTCCCGGTCCACTACGATCATCCGCGCCATTGAGTTCTCCGTTAAGTTCCCCCTCGCGGGGAGCGTCGCCAAGGCCGGGTAGTGTGCCGGAACTTAATCGGCTCGACTACTTGGATGTCAGGCGCGCCGCGAGCAGCCGCGCGCGGGCCAAAACGCCGCCCGGCGCGTCGTCATCAGGCGCCGCGCCATGGCCCCCGACGCGCTGCAAATTCAGGTAAACCTCGCTCCACAGCAAGCAGACGTAGTCATACAGCCACTCCAGCAGCAGCAGGCGCAGGATTTCATCGCGCGTGGGCGGCCGCTCCAGGTAGTTCGCCAACAGCTCATGCTTGAATTCGTCCTCGAGATCGTTGTTCGCGCTCCAACTTGCCAGATCCCACAGCGGATCCGAGGCATGCGCGTACTCCCAATCGAGCAGAATCAGCGAGCGGCCGCGGTCGATCAGATTGAGAGTGTGCAAATCGCTGTGGCACACCACCGGGTCGACGCCGGGGAGGGCCGCCAGCGCGGCCAGCCGCGACATTGCCGCGCTGCGCAGCGCGGCGCCCGCACCGGCGCATGATTCCGCGCCGGTACCGCCCTCCCGGGCGGCACTCTCGCCCGCGGCCGCGGAGTAATACTCGATCCACCTCATGGGGCTTACGACGCGCGCCGGCGCCGGCATCGGTAATGCGTGGATGCGCTGCAAAAGCGCGGCCAGCCGCGATATATTCGATTCCAGCCGAACATCCGCGGGGCTCCACGCTCGCCCCTCGACCCATCGCGAGATCAGAATTCCGCGCGGCGGATCGCGGTACTCGAAAAGCGGCGCAAGGTCCGCGGCGAACGCGCAGTCGAGCACTCGCGCCTCCCAGACGCGATCGACTCCCAGATCATGAGGATTCGCGGCCGCCACCCGCAAAGCGTACGCGGCACCGTCGCGCAGCACCCGATAAGTCTCATTGACCAGCCCCTTGCCCAGGCGGTGAATGTCGAGTTTGCCCCTGCCCGGCACATGGCGGGCGGCCACGCGTTCGAGTTCATCGGGCCGCATGGGCCGCCGGGGCGAGGGTGCGGCGCCACTGCCGCATGCCGATCACGATCAACACCAGGTACAAGCCGAAGAGCAGCATCGTGAGATACAAACGGCGCGTGAAATACAGGCACAAGCTGACGGAATCGATCACCAGCCACCAATGCCAGTTCTCGTACACCTTGCGCGCCACCAGATATGTGGCGAAGACGCTGGACCACGTCACCATGGAATCCATGAAGGGCCATGCCGCCGGCGTGAATCGCCGCAGGAAATAGGAACTGACCACGGATAAACCGATGACGGCCAGAAATCCCGCCGCGTGGCGCTTGAGCGGCCAGCGGCACACGACCAGGGCGGCGCCGCCGTTGCCATGCTGCCACTGCCAAAAACCGTAGACCGCCATCGCGGCGTAGAAGGCATTCAGCACGGACTCCATGTACAGGTGGGCTCCGAACAGCACCCACACATAGAGACAGGAACTGACGAAAGCGGCAACCCAACACTCGAGCCGCTGGCGAATCGCCAGCAGGAGATACGCGACCGCGAGCGCAGCGGCGATGATTTCGATCCAACTCGTATCGCGCCAGGCGCTCGCGAGCTGGACCGACAGATCGCCGATCACCGCGGCGGGCTAAGTTGAGGGCAGCGCATCCGGCTGATCCAGGCCCGGCAGCACTTTCATGACGAATACCAGCTGCGCGGCGCCGGGAGCGGCGGCGGAGCGGGCCATCTCCTCGGTCAGAACCGCCATGATGTGATCGAGCGGACCCCAAATCTGGGTCGCCAACGCATTGGTGCGTACGCTCAATCCCGGATGGGTATTCAGGCGATCGATGAAAGTTTGGATGGGCGGCCGGTAATATTCGGTCAGCGGGTACATGCTAATTTCTACGGCCGCACGCATTTTACACTCCCTACGCCGGCATTAACCGGGTCAGGTTCAACGGGTTCGCAGGTCAATCGAGTATTCGATGTCCCGCGTCTCAGGCCTTGCGAAAGACCACCCCAGGGTTCATGGAAGTGTAGCCTGACGCCCGGATGCGTGCAAAACTCTAACGATAGCCGGAGACGCCCTTGCGCATATTCCAGGTCGATGCATTCACGTCCACACGCTTCACCGGCAATCCGGCGACCGTCGTGCTCGATGCGGACGGCCAAAGCGACGCCACTCTGCTCGCCGTGGCACGCGAGTTCTCACACGCCGAGGTCGCGTTCGTGTTCGCGGCGAAGGCACCGGACCACGATGTCGGCGTGCGCTTCTTCAATGCACGCAAGGAAGCGCCGTTTGTCGGGCACGCCACGGTGGCCGCCCATGCGGTGCTCCTCGCCTTAGGAAGGCGCGCCACCGGCCCATGCCGCCAACTTTGTCGCATCGGCGTCATCGAGGTCACGGCGCAGGCCGCGGCCGCGCAGGCCGCCGCGGGTTCGGAGACCCTCATTGAGTTTCGTCAAGCCGTTCCGGATCTGGACAGCCCCCTGCCCTTCAAAACCACGCTGCGCGTCGCCGAGGCCCTGCGTCTGCCGGCCACCCAACTGCACGAAATCATGCCCGCCCGAATCGCTCGCAAGGGCAGCACCCGGCTTCTCGTCCCGATTGCCGACCCTCGTCATCTGGATACTCTCGCACCGAATATCGACACCCTGCTGTCGCTCGGCAGCGAGTTGGGCGTGGAGGGGTTCTTTGTCTTTGCGCTGAATCGATCCTCGGACGAGTGGTCGACCGAGTCTCGCATGTTCTGCCCGGCGCTCGGCATCTCCGAGGATCCGGTCAGCGGCAACGCCCACGCGATGCTGGGGGCCTACCTATGGGATCTCGGCCAATTCGGCAAGAATTCGACGTCTTTCATCGGCCACCAGGGCCGCCAGATGAAGCGGCCGGGACAGGTGAGCGTGAGGCTCGAGATCCAGCAGGGCAACCTGGTCGCCGCGCATATCGGCGGCACTGCGGTCATCGTCAGCGAAGGAACCCTGGCCCTTTAAAAGACTCGCGGTGTTATGACGTTTCGACGCCAGGCGTCAAAACGTCGAAGACAAAAAAAAGACATCACACCCGGGGGGGACACCGGTCGTTCAGACAGCCGCCGCGGCGGCCGCACCCGCCGGCGCCGGCAGATCCAGCTTCAATGACGTGGCCAAGGATTCGATCTTCGACTTCACGGCTTTCGCGGTGCTGACGGCCTCATTCAGGTTGCCTGTGGCGAATGCCGCCTGCGCCTTGGACCAGAGTGAAGCCGCGTCCGCCAATCCAGCCTTCGCCGCGTCCAGATCGATACCCGCCGCCGGTTTCTTGCCGGCTTTTTTGCCGAGAAGGTCAATGCGGCTTTGAATCGCGATGACCTCCGCGGGCAACCACCCCGCGAGTCCGCTCCATTCATCGTTGAGCGCCTTCAGGACTTGGTCCTTTTTGGCGGCTGCGGCAGTCGCCAGGTCCTGCGAAGCGCTCAACACCGCCGGCCCACCCGCCACGACGGCGGCATAGTCCCGCTTGTCAAAAGCCGCCTTGAGTGCGTCGAGCTTCGATTGCACATCCGCCAACTGATCGGGCACGTACTTCGCGGCTTCGGTCGAAGCGGCGGTTACCGTTGCCTCGATGTCACCGACGAGTTTTTGCGCGGGTTCCTTCTGGCCGGCGCACGCCGCCAGCATGATCGCCGCCATGGAAATCAATCCCCGGCGGCCGATACCTTGGGCGAAATGCATGAGACTCTCCTCGCCTGACTCAAGTGCGGGTAACGGGCAAAGGATTCTAGCTCAATTCGCGCCTCGCGCGCTCCAACCACTCAGCCTGTGCCTTGCGATAGTGCGCAGGTCCGAGTTGGGCGCCGTCCAGCAAATCCTTGAGGATGCGCTGCGCCTCCGCGGTTTTGCCGCGCCGCTTGAGCAACAAACCGTAGCGCAGACGCGCTTCCGCGCCGGGATATCCGGACGCCAGCGTCGCGTAGGCGCGTTCCGCTTCGTCCAGGGAGTCCTGCGCTTCAAGAGAGCGGGCATACAACAACTGCGCATCCGCCGATTTGAAGTCGGGATTGTGCTGCGTCAATCGTTCAAGGGCCGCCCGGGCCCCGGCGAAGTCCTGCTTGGCGAAATACGCCCGCGCCAATCCCAACAACAGCGTTGGGTCGTGCTCGAAAATACCTTTCAGTCCGCCCCGATAGACATCGATGGCGGCATCGTATTGGCTGCGTTCGAACAGCTCCTCGGCGAGCCTTCGCCGCGCATCGACGTTGCCTGAGATCTCCACCTCGGCACTGGCCCTGCGCAGCTCGCGGTCCGGGTCGATCATCCGCTGCACCCCGGTTTTGGCGCGCCGCGCGGTTCGGCCGCCCAGTGCCTCGGGCAGGATCTCCACCGCGACATAGGCGAGGGAGCCGACCAAAGGAAGCAGTGCGATGGCCCAGATCCAGAGCATGTTTCGCCCGGTCTTGATCACGTGCACGATCAAGCCGGCTTGGATGGCGAGCGAAAGAATGGGAATGACGTACAACGACGGCTAGCTCCGGGTGCGGCGCCTGCTGGGCGTCGGGCCGCGTATTGTAGCCGAGGGAAGCTAGCGCTGAGCTACGCGAATCCGGCGCTCCACGTCGCGGCAGTTGGACCATCCGATATTCGACAAGGAATATCCCAATACCCGCTGGCTGCGCGCATCGACGGTGACTTCCATCTCACAGCCGTGAAAACCGACCGGAGCTCCGGGAGGCTTCTGCGGAAGAAACCACACATACACCCATTTGGTGGATGTCTGATCGACTTTGCGCGGGTCGCCGAACGCTTCCTGCAACCGGCTCACCGGTTTGCCGACATTGTCCGCGGCAATACTCGGCACCGAACGAACGGCGTAGCCCGAGTGACCGCAACCGGCCAATGACAAGAGTCCAAGGGCAAACGCCACGAGCGTGACACGCAACATAATCCGATCCTCGGGTCCCATGATTCGAGGATCGCAGTCTTGCCGGCTGCGCGCAGTCTTGCCGCAGACTCAAGTCGCAGAATAGGAATCTACCGCGTACGCGCGCCGATTATGTAAACGCAATCCATGCGTCATGCCGCGCGGCAGATCTTCCGCGTGATGTACCGCGATGACCAGCGTCAGCCGCTTCATCAGGCGTCCCAGCAAGCGCTTCATGATGGCGCGCTGCCGGGGATCGAGACCGGTCAAGGGCTCATCCAGCAGCAGGATGCGCGCATCGGCCGCCATCGCGCGCGCAATGAGCGCGCGGCGCAGTTGACCGTATGACAACTCTCGCGGACGGCGCTTGGCGACGGACAGCAGGCCAAAAAATTTCAGCCAATGGGAGGCGACCCGGCGATCGCGTGCCGTCGCTTCATCCACCAGGCCGACGCTCGCGTAGCGGCCGCTGGCGACCAGCTCCGCCACGCTGACGTCGACGGCATAATCGCTCTGCAGCTCCGGCGAGACATACCCGACCTGGCGTTTCCACTCCGCGATGGGCGTCCCCTTGGGAAATCCGCTGCGTTCGATCCGTCCGCCCAAGGCCGGCGACAGATCGCCGTACAGCAACTTCAAGAAGCTGGATTTTCCGGCGCCGTTCTCGCCGTATACGGCCCAGTGATCGCCGCTGCGCAATTGCCAATCGAGACCGCGCAACACCGGTCGATAACCGACGTACAAATCGACTCGCGACAATCGCAGGAGCACGGCAGCACCCGCCTTCGCGGTCGCTTGTTTCGCGCGCGGCGCATGTTTCGCCCGCGGGGCATGGTTCGCATGCGGGGCATGTTTCGCTCGCGCGGCATGGCGCGGGCCCTCGCCGGCCCGATCGGCAAGACGCTGCAGGTCCGGCGGGCGGACGGTTTTGACCGCGGCGACTTCCCCGTCCGCAAGCTCCAGCAGTCGGCGGGTTCCCCGCGGCACATCCATTGCGCGATGCGCAGTGGCCACCCAAGACTGGCCGCGACGCGCCGCGGCGGCGAGCACCGCATCGATGCGCTGCCGATAGTGCGCGTCGAGTCCATTGTAAAGCTCGTCCAGCAACAGCCAGTCCGGATCCTGCACCAAGGCGCGCGCGAGCAGCGCAAGCCGCTTTTGTCCGTACGACAGCGTCATGAACTCTCGATCGGCATGACGCTGCAAGCCGCAGGTGCGCAACATCGCATTCACCCGCCTGGCCTGTGGTGCCGTGACGGGCAGGAGCAACAAATCCGTGCGATGCAATCCAGTGGCGACCAAGTCGCGCACGCGAAGATTCCAACCGTAGCGCGCATATTTGTCCTGCAGTTCGGCGCCGATGTAGGCGACGCGAGTTTTGGCCTCGATCAGGTCGACGGGCCGACGGCCGACCCGGAAGGTGCGCCCATCGCCGGCGGGCTTCGCGTGCCGGGGGGAACCGCCCGGTGTCGGCCAGACGTCGCCGCTCAGCAGTTTGAGCAACTGCGTCTTGCCGGCGCCGTTGTCGCCGAGCAGCGCCCAGCGCTCGCCGGGCCGCAGCCGCCAGGTGATGTTGCGCAGTGCCCATTTGCCGCCGCGCCGCACGCTCACGGCGCGCAGCGACATCGCGAGACGGCCGATCATGGACGGGTGGGCCGCCAGACGCCGTCGCGTTCGCCGGCGCGACAGTCGCGTGCCAGCTTGATCAGATGCGCCTCCAAGGTCAGCCGCGCCCAGCGGTGCCGCTCGACCGGCACGTCATCGTAAACCACGGGCGTGAGCTCATCGAGAGTGGCGGCGCTGAGCTTGTTGAGACCGCGGACCACCTTCTCCTCGCGCGCGAGACGATGCGCACGCAAGGAGCTCAGCACTTCCTTACCGCGCTGCATGACGCCTCCGTGTCCCGGGGCAATTCGCTCGAAATCATGGGATTGCAGTTTATCGAGGGACTGCAGATACGCAGACATATCGCCGTCCGGCGGCAAAATCACCGGCGACACCCCTTCGAGCACGTGATCGCCGGTGAACAACAATCGCTCGCCTTGCAGCAGGTAGCACACGCAATTGGAGGCGTGTCCGGGCGTATGGATCGCGGTCAGCCGGCAATCACCCAATGACAGGGTCTCGCCGTCGCCGGGCAGTTGTTGAGGCACGAAGGTCGCGTCTTGCCGGCCGTCCTCGGGGGGCGGCAGTCCGATCACCCGAGCGCCCGTACGCTCGGCAAGCGATCTCACCAGCGGCGAATGATCCGGGTGAGTATGCGTGACGATGATCCAGCGTATGGCGGTACCGGCCGCATCCAGAATGGCCTCCAAGTGGCGGACATCGTCCGGTCCCGGATCCAACACCGCCACTTCACGCTGTCCGATCAAGTAGGTGTTCGTACCGGGCCCCGTCATCAGGCCCGCATTGCCGGCAACGATACGACGTACGCCTTGGCCGACGGGCACGCACCTCCCGGGAGCAATAGGCGTCATGTGGGATATCATAGGTCCGCCTCGGGGCGCGGATCGGAAAACTTCATCGATTTTAATTAATTTTTTTCGGCGGTTCGGCAGCCGGGTGCGAGTCTTCGGCTGGCGCGCGCGTTTTTGCGGATATTTCGCATGTCAGTGACGCCAGTCGCATTCTGACATAGTTGCGATGAGCAGCGGAGCGGCTACACTGGGGGACATGTCAAAGTCACCGAACGCCAGACGAATTGGTGGACCTCTGTCTTGGGAACAATTGGCACGGCCGGATACCGAGCAGTGCCAACGATTCTTGGCCGAGTCGCTGTCTTTGCTGCTGGCCGACTTGCTGCGATCCGTCTTGTCCGATGCCAGTCCGGCTTTGCCGGCGGACGAATCGGCTGTCGAGCGCTATCGCAACCTCGCCGACTCGCTGGCGGACGGCGAATCGCGACGCCGCACCAGCCTCGGGATCACGCGTGCCGGGCTCGCCAAGCGCTGCGTGACTTGGCTCAAATTGCTGCTGACCCCGCCGCCAAACGCAGCGTCCACCGCGCCCATGCGTGAGTTTGTGGATGCCTTGGGACTATTCCCGGCGCTTTTCGACAGCGAGCCGTCCGCCCGTTCGCGCCGGGCCCGGCTTACCTGGCTCCTGACTCACGATAGGAGGCTGGACGCCAGCACGCGGGAGGCCGCCACCGCGCTCATAGAGGCCTGTGAACACCTAGGGGTTCTCCTCTGGCCGGATGCCGAGACCGCCTGAACTTAAGCCTGACGCATTTCCACAAGCCAAGCGCCTGAACAGGCGTATAATACCGGGTTGACCCGTCGACCGTACGAGCCCCTAAGTTGACGCGACGGCCGGAGTTTTCGATGCAAACGCCCCCCACGCCCAAAACCGAAGCCGCCGCACTGACTCCCGACAAGTCGCGCTTCAGATTTCAAAAGTTGCTGCAGCCGTTCACGATCGACCGCAGCATTGCCACCCCGATCATTTGGTTTTTCCTGGATTGGCTGGTGCTGGGCGTGTCGATCGCAAGTTTGCTGTTCGTCGAAGCCTGGTGGGTGAAGGTATTCGCCTCGATGGTGGCGGCTCTGTGGATCGCCCGCCTGTTCGTGATCGGCCACGACGCATGCCATGGCTCGTACACACCCAACAAGACCCTCAACAAGTGGATCGGCAGGATCGCGTTCCTGCCGTCCTTGACGCCATACAGCCTGTGGGAGATCGGCCACAACCTCGCGCATCATGGCTTCACCAATCTCAAGGGGCGCGATTATGTCTGGACGCCCTTCTCGCCGTCCGAGTTTGCGCGGCTGCCTTGGATCCGGCGCAAGTTGGAGCACGTCTATCGCAGCGGCGTCGGCCAAGGCGTCTACTACATGATCGAGATGTGGTGGAAGAAGCTCTTCTTCCCGGGACGCAAGCATGTGACCACCCGACGCATCAGCTACACCTGGGACAGCTTGTTGGTGACCGCGTTTGCCACGGTGTGGGTCGGCGGATTGATCATCTGGGGCGTTTACAGCGGCCGGTCGATTTGGTCGCTGCTGGTATTCGGATTCGTGGTGCCGTTTTTCCTGTGGAATTGCCTGATGGGCTTCGTCATCTATGTGCAGCACACGCACCCGCGCGTCGCCTGGTACGAGCGGCGCGACGAGTGGTCCGCGAACGCCGGCTATGCCTCGACCACGGTGCATGTCAAGCTCATACGGCCGCTCGACGGATTGATCCACTACATTCTCGAGCACGGCGCCCACCATGTGAATATGGGAATACCGCTGTATCGGCTCAAAGAGGCTCAGGCGCGGCTCAGCGCCACTCTCGACGAGAGATTGAACTCGGAAGTGTTCACGTGGCGCTACTACTGGAATACGGTGCGGCGCTGCAAGCTGTACGACTTCGCACAGCATGTGTGGATGGATTTCGACGGCCGCATCACCTCAGAGCCCTTCGTTCAAACCCGTTGATGCCCCGTTAGCCGGGCGCGCGCGCGGCACGGCCGGCCGCCACAGGTGCACGCCCTGGTGGTCGACGATGTTCACCCGCGTTTGGAAAGCTGCGGACAGCCAGTCGCCATCGAGCGCCTCGCGCACCGTGCCGTGGCCGATCACACCCTGTTGGCCGAGCACGATGAGGCGGTCGGCGGCGAGCGCCAGCGACAGATCGTGAATGGCGCTCACGACGCAGACGCCGCCGCCGTAGGCCTGCTCGCGCAGCAGGCGCGCGACATCCTCCTGATGCGGCGGATCGAGATGGGTCGTCGGTTCATCGAGCAGCAGCACGGGCGCCTCGACGGCCAGCACCCGCGCGAGATGCACCCGCTGCCGCTCTCCGCCGGACAGGGTCGATAGCCGGCGCCGCGCCCAGGACAGCGAGCCCGTGGCAACCATTGCACGGTGCATCGCCGCGTCATCCACTGCCTGCCGATGCGCCAGCCATCCGCCGTGCGCGAATCGGCCGAGCGCGACCACCTCGGCGGCCGTCAATTCCGTGGCACCGGGGGTCTGGGCCAGCCAAGCAAGGCGCCGGGCGCGCTCGCGCCGCGGCCACGCCGAGAGACGCCGGCCCTGCAGCGAAATCGATCCCGTGCGCGGCTCCCGCAGGCCCGCCAGCGTACGCAGCAGCGTCGACTTGCCGGAACCGTTGGGACCGACGACGGCGGTCCAGAACCCGGCACGGATTTCGAGCGAAATGCCTTCGAGCACCATGCGCGAACCGTAGCCGACCGACAGGTCCTGACACGCGAGCGCCGGCGGCGTTGGCTGGACCGGCAGCGCCGGCGGGTTCATCTCGGCCTCACGCATCGCGGCTCCGGCGCCACAGCAGGAACGTCAGATACGACCCGCCGACGAAGGCTGTTACGGCGCCGACCGGCAACTCTGCGGGACGAATGATCCATCGGCAGAGCAGATCCGCCGCCTGCAGCAGCGCGCCGCCGCACAGCGCCGCCCCGATGAGGAGTTGGCGATGATTGACCGACAACGTCTCGCGCACGAGATGCGGGGCAACGAGGCCGACGAAGCCGACGATGCCGACTTGACCGACGGCGGTCGCGGTGCCGAGCGAAACCACGCCGAGCAGAGTGAGGCGCAGCATCGGCAGCGACAGGCCGAGCGACTGCGCCGTGTCCTCACCCAGGGTCAATGCGTCGAGCCCGCGGGCGAGCAGCACGGCGGGCACCACGCAGACGCAGAATGCAACGCCGAGCAGGGTCGCCGACGACCAGCTGACGAAGCCCGTGCTGCCCAGCAAGAACACCTGCATCTCGCGCCAGATGTCGGGTTTGCTGAGCAAGAGCAGCGACGTCACGGCGCCCAGCAAAAAGGCGACCACAATGCCCGAGAGCAGGAGACTCGCGGTTTGCAGTACCCCGCGCGACAGGCCGATGGTGAGCGCGATTGCTGCGCAGGCGCCGACGCAGGCCGCGCCCGTGATGCCGAGCTTGCCCGTCCACGCGAGCGCGCCGATGGACGCATCCGCCGCGATCAGGCTGAGCGTCACCCCGAGGGCGGCGCCCGACGCGGTGCCGAGCAAGTAGGGTTCGGCCAAAGGGTTCCGAAACACGCCCTGCGCGATCGCGCCCGAAAGACCGAGCAGTGCGCCGGCAAACCAGGCCCCCACGGTTCGCGGCAGCCGGATCTGCCAGAGAACCACGGAGGATTGCGCGTCGGGTGAGAACAGCCAACCGAGCGAGGTTTCGATGCTGGAGGTGCCGATGATCAGGCTGCCGCAAGTCAGCAACAACGTGATCGCCAAGCAACAGGCCACCCAGGTACCGAGACGATTAGGCATGTCTGCGTCGTTGCTCCCCGTGCCCAGAACCGATATCGCCGGCCGCAGTGCGCTCACGGCGCGACCCGGGCGAGGCAATCGGCCATGGCGCGCATCCCTTGCGCGACCCGCGGACCGGGCCGCACGATGGTATCGCGCACTTCCGCAGGGAAGGAACAGAATCGATGCTCCTTCACGGCGCGAATGTTCTTCCAGCCCGGCCGTTCGGCCAGGCCCGCCGCCTCGGCGGCCGCTATGAAAATGACCTCCGGATCGTGGTTCACTACATACTCGGGATTGAGCCTCGGGAATGGGCCGAGATCCGCCGTCACGATATTGCGCGCACCCAGCCGTATCAGGATTTCGCCGATGAATGAGGCGGGTCCGGCGGCGTACGGTCCCCGATCCACCTCCACGTACACCGTGGGTCCGTCGCCGCGGCGCCGCGCCCTCGCCTCATCGCCGATTTCGCGCACCGCTTGCTCGATCGCCGCGTCGAGATGGGCCGCGCGCTCCGCAAGCCCGAGAATCAGGCCGACGGTCCGTACGGTGTGTGCGATGTCGCTGTAGTTCTCCGTGTTCAGGGCGAACGAGACCACCCCGAACTCACTGAGGCGCTCGGTGATTCGCTGCGAGCGGCTGAGCAGCACCAAATCAGGTTTCAGACTGACCATCTGTTCGATCTGCGGGTCTTCGAACCCCCCCGCCTTCGGCAGCGCCTTCGCCTGTGCGGGCCAGTTGGAAAACTCGTCGGTGGCGACCAAACGATCGCAGGCACCGAGCGCGCACACGATTTCCGTAAGCGACGGCACCAAGGTGATGATCCTTTGTGGGTCCCGCGGCAGGGTCACTTCGCGCTGCACGTCGTCCCGCAGCACGAATCCGGGCGGTGCGGCCTCTGCGACCGGCAGGAGCGCAAGAACAAGGGCAAGGGCAACGGCAAAGGCAGGCGCCGCAAGACGGGTCATGGCGCGCCCGGTTTCACGGTCAACGGCAGACCGGCCACCATGAACACCACCCGATCGCAGAGCGCTGCAAGCCCTTGATGCAGGACTCCCGCCTCGTCGGTGAAGCGCCGGGCCAGCGCGCTGGCAGGAACGATTCCCAGACTGACTTCATTGGCGACCAGCACGCAATGTCCCGGCAGCGTGGGTAGAACCTCGAACACTTGGCGGGATTCGCGCCGCAGAGCATCGGGGTCGTCGCCGCACATCAGGTTCGTGAGCCACAGGGTGAGACAGTCGACGATGAGTACCCGGTTGGGGCCTGCGGCCGCAGTCAGCGCCGCGGCTAAATGCGTCGGCTCCTCGATCAGGGTCCAGATTGCGGACCGGCTCGCGCGATGGGCTGCGATGCGCGCCGCCATTTCATCGTCGAGTGCCGTGCCCGTCGCGACCAGCGTGATGGGACAGGCCTGCTCATCGGCCAGAGCGGCGGCATAGCGGCTCTTGCCGGAACGCACCCCGCCGAGAACCAGTGCCTTCATGCGGTCACCGGCGAGGGCGACACATCGACGCAGTGCACCGAGCCAAACGCGACCGGCGCCTGCAAGGAGCCCGCGTCTGCGCTGGTGCCGGCGCGCGCAAGCGCCAGCGCGACGCGGATAACCCCTGCATGCGTCACGGCGACCACGGGCTCAGCGCCGCAGCGCCCTACCCGCGCTGCCCATCGCTGCCAGCGCTCGGCAACCAGCGCCGCGGACTCGGCGCCTCCGGGCCGGTACTGCCAAACATCTCGGGCCCAGGCATCCAATTGGTCGCGCGGTACGCTGTCCCACGCCTGTCCCTCCCAGGACCCAAAGCTCATCTCCGAGAGTTCTTCGGCTATCACGGGCTCGCGCGGCACCGCCAGTTCGCGCGCGAGCAGCACGCACCGCGACAATGGGCTGCTGAAAATCCGGGCTCTTTGCAGTACCTGCACCGGGATCCGGGCGCGCACCTCGGCCGCGGCGCGCGCCACGGACCCGGCGTCGACCGCAACGTCCTGTCGGCCATAGCAGAAACCAATCACGTTGGCGGGCTGCGGATGGCGGACCAGATAGATTTGCATGCCGCGGCTCACCCGGTGCGCTGTGCGGGGCCGACGATGGCGAGTCCCGCCAGCAGAAAGGCGAGCTCCGCAAGCTGCTGCACAGCTCCGAGGCAATCGCCCGTATAACCGCCAATACGCCTGCGAAAATACCCAGCGGCGGCCACTGTCATGATCGCCGCCGCGGCGGCGGCCGCGGCGAGTGCGAGATATCCTCGGGACTGCGGCATGAGATCCGATAGCAAAGCGATGGGTACGACGCCGATTGCCCCGAGCGCGCCGATCACAATCCAGTCGCCCCCGCCAACCCCATCCGCGAACGGCGCGGCTTTCGAATCTTCGCCGCTGCGCGCGTACTTAAGGCGCCAGATCACCCCACAGGCACACCAGCGGCTGAACATGTGCGCACCGATCACCATCACGGGGAATGCGGCGGCCGGGATGGCGACGCACGCCGTCCACTTCAGTCCCAACATCACGCAGATGCCAATCGCGCCGTACGCGCCGACGCGCGAGTCCTTCATGATCGCGAGCACCCGATCCCTTGTGTTGGCGCCCCCGAAGCCGTCGCAGGCGTCCGCGAAACCATCTTCGTGCAAGGCCCCGGTGACCAGCAGCGAGACCGCCAACATCACCCCGACCGTCACGGCAGCCGGCAGCCAATGCCCCAGGAGCCACCAAACGCCGACGTTGATGATGCCCACCAGCACGCCGACCAATGGAAAATAGCGGGCGGACTGCGGCAGCCAGTTCGGTTGGAAGCCCGCCCAAGCGGGCGTGGGCAACCGCGTCAGGAACTGTATGGCCACCAGAAACAGCACGATCTGCCGCTGCATCGTCAGCAGCTCGGAGCGGACCGGTTCACGCGCTCTTCTCGCTGACGCCCGCCCCGGCGAACGTCGCCATGTCGGTGAACAGACTGAGCGCAGCGCGCACCACCGAGAGCGCGACCGCCGCGCCGCTTCCTTCGCCGAGGCGCATGCCAAGGTCGAGCAGCGGTTTGACCTTGAGGTGCGCGAGCAAGGCGCGATGCGCGTGCTCCGCCGAGCAATGCCCGAAGACGCAGTAGTCGAGGGCGTTTGCATCGATGCGCGCGGCAAGGGCGGCCGCCACCGACACCGTGAATCCGTCGACGACGATCAGCATCCGGCGCGCAGCGGCGCCCAATATCGCCCCGACCAGCATGGCAATCTCATATCCGCCGAACTCCGCGAGCAGTTCGATGGGATCATCCGGGGGTGCTCGCCGTGCGGCAGCGGCGGCCAGAGTCGCGCGCTTCCGCGCCAGGCCATCATCGTCGAGCCCCGTTCCCCTCCCCACGCACTCGGCGAGCGGTTGACCGGTCAGGCCGTGCATCAGCAGCGCGGCCGCTGCGGTATTCCCGATCCCCATCTCCCCGAGCAGCACGGTGTTGCCGCCGGCGGGAATCACTTGATCGATGACGGTGCGGCCCCGATTCAACGCCTCCTGGCACTCCTGCGGCGTCATCGCGGGCTCATCGACGAAGTCGCGCGTGCCGCGCCGCACCTTGGCGCCGATCAGCCGCGGGTGGCTGCCGCAATCGCCATCCACGCCCGCATCCACGATCCAGAGTTCGATTCCCTGCAGCCGCGCGAGCACGCTGATGGCCGCGCCGCCGGCGAGGAAATTCCTGACCATTTGTTCGGTCACCGCGCGGGGATAAGCGCTGACCCCGCGGTCCGCCACGCCGTGATCCGCGGCGAATACCACCGCCACCGGATGCATGATGGCGGGCTCGAGCGTGCGCTGCACGGCGCACACCTGTGCTGCAAGCGATTCGAGAGTGCCGAGGGCGCCCAGTGGTTTGGTCAACGAATCGAGACGTCGGCAGGCAGCGCCAAGAAACATTGCGTCAGCCGCCGCAATGGCGTCGAAACCGAGAACCATCACCTCAACCCTCCGCGCACCCGCCGTGCGCTTACCGGACCCAAGTAGCCGCGTTGTGATGGAGGACGCGATGCAGTAGGTTGCACCGACATTGCCCACCGCAATACGTCGCGACGTCGCAGGTCGGTATACGGGCTTGTAAGCGGGGATCACCCCAGCCAAGTCGCCTTCCCACGCCCACAGCGCAGTGGCATCAAGACTTGACGAAAGCTTACCTACCGTTGCGGGGGCAGCGCCGGACTCAACCCTCGAGGGGGTTTCACCGGCTTCCCGTTTCACCCATCGGCCACGCGGCCGGCGGACTCCTGAACGCAGGTGGAGTCTGCCCGCGATCCGGGTCACGGTCAACAGCGCGGCAAAATCCAGCATCGCGCAACGGCCGCGGGTACAGGCTTTGAGTGCATTTCGAAAGCATGCAATGATGCGACCGTTCGCGAGGCCAATCGGCGCGCAACGGGTACTTTTATTATGGCGGACTTCACCCCTGAGGAAATCGACGTCATTTACCGGGTGATGGGCGCCCGGCGCGACATGCGTCATTTCCTGAGCGATCCGCTCGACGATGCCTTGGTGGGCCGCCTGATCGCCGCGGCGCACCTCGCACCCAGCGTCGGCCTGATGCAGCCATGGCGCTTCATTCGCGTGTCCGATCGAGCCTTGCGGGCCGCCATTCATGCGCTGGTCGAGGCCGAGCGGCTGGAGACCGCGCGGGCGCTCGGCGAGCGCGAAGACGAATTCATGCGCCTCAAGGTGGAAGGCATTCTCGAGTGCGGCGAACTGCTGGTCGCCGCGTTGGCGCCCGGCCGCCAGAAGCATGTGTTCGGACGCCGCACGATGCCGGAGATGGATCTGGCATCGGTTGCATGCGCCATTCAGAACCTGTGGCTTGCAGCCCGCGCCGAAGGCATCGGGATGGGCTGGGTATCGCTGTTCGATCCCGATCGATTGCGGCAGCTGCTGCGCATGCCCGAGGGCAGCCGGCCGGTGGCCGTGCTGTGTCTGGGACATGTGCCTGAGTTCTACCCGCGGCCCATGCTCGAAATGGCGCAATGGGCTCGGCGCTTTGATGTCGAGTCGCTGGTGCATGAGGACTACTGGTCGGAGCGCGACGATGCGGACCAGGCGCCGCCGCGCGGGACCACCGGTTGACCCGTGCGCCGTTTTGCGGCAACGTAAGAACATACGACAAGTTCCCCTCACGGGGATTGAATGGGAACTCGGGTTCAATGCCCGGGCTGCCCCCGCAACTGTAAGCGGTGTGCCCCGCATCGAAGACCACTGGAACCCTGAGGTTCCGGGAAGGTGATGCAGGGACCCTAAAGCCGCGAGCCAGGAGACCTGCTTGCCGTGGTCGCCCATCGACCGGCCGGGGTGTGCTGAGCGAGCGGAGTTTCCCGAGTGGCGACGGAGTGGCCGCGTTCAACGCGGTTGTTGGTTCGTCGTCATTTAGGAGCCGCCGTGATAACCCGAGTTGTTCGTTATG
Source organism: Steroidobacteraceae bacterium (assembly GCA_035314705.1). Classification (GTDB taxonomy): domain Bacteria; phylum Pseudomonadota; class Gammaproteobacteria; order Steroidobacterales; family Steroidobacteraceae; genus Bog-1198. The sequence goes on from DATFZF010000098.1 coordinate 67,128, forward strand.
CGTACGCCTGCGCGCTGTGCGCCCCCGTTTGTTTCAACCTCGCCCTGGCGCAGAGCGCGCAAACGCCGCCGGGCGCTTCGAGCGATGATTCCTTGAACGAAATCGTGGTGGTGGCCAATCGCGCGCCCGAGCCGCTGTCGAAAATCGGCAACTCCATCACGGTGCTGACCGAGGCCGCGATCAAGGCAAGCCAGCAAATCGTGGTCTCCGATCTGCTCGCGCAGACCCCGGGATTGACGGTCGCACGCGACGGCGGCGTCGGCCAGTTGACCACGGTGTTCATTCGCGGCGCCGACAGCGACGAGACCGTCGTCGTGATCGACGGCGTGCAGATGAACGATCCATCGGCGCCGGCCGGAGAATTCAATTTTGCGAATTTGCTGACAAGCGACATCTCGAGGATCGAAATTCTGCGCGGCGCGCAGTCGACGCTGTACGGCAGCCAGGCGATGGGCGGGGTCATCAACATCGTGACCGGCGAACCGGCCGGTCCCTTCGGCGGCGGCGTCAATGCCGAAGGCGGGTCTCATGATACCGGCTACGCCACGGCGAATGTGGGCGGCAAGGACGATGCCTTGATGTGGCGCCTGTCCGGCAATTGGTACGGCACCAGCGGCATTCCCGCCTTCGATGAGAAGCTCGGCGGCACGCGATTGGACGCCAGTCAGATCGGCGGGGGCAGCGGCCAAGTGCGCTACGACATCACGCCGGACTTGCAGTTCGACCTGCGCGGCTACTATACGCAGGCGCGAACCGACTTCGACGGCTTCGACACGCCGACCGGCAATTTCGGCGACGACAACGAATACGAAAAAAGCAGCCAGTTCCTGGGGTACGCGGGACTCACCCTGCGCTCCGCGGACCGCACCTTCACCAACCGCGTCGCCTTCCAGTACACCGACACGGACACCAGGCTCTTTGATCCGAATGCCCCGGCCAACTACGGGAGCCCGAGCATCGAGACGTACTACGGCGTCGGGCGCAACGAGCGCGAGGAATACCAGGGGACGTGGGCGATCACGCCGCGCATTCAGGCGGTATTCGGCGCGCAGCATGAGCGCTCCACGATCGACACCTATTCCGGGGAGTTCCAGCCGGCGGCGCCGCCGGTGGAAAATTTCGCGACCATCGACAGCGGCTACGCCCAAGTGCAAGCCGAGGTCGCCGCGGGGCTGACGCTGACCGCCGGCGAACGCTATGACCGCCATAACGTGTACGGCGGCCATTCGACGGGCGCGCTGGCCGCGGCGTGGGTGCTGAACGGCGGTGAGACGATTTTGCGTTCCAGCTTCAGTCAGGGCTTCAAGGCGCCCTCGCTCTATCAGCTCTACAGCAGCTACGGCAATCTGGCGCTGCGGCCCGAAGCGGCGGAAAGCTGGGACGCAGGTCTCGAGCAGCACGCCTGGGATGGACGACTGGTCCTGTCGGCGGCCTATTTCCAGCGCTACAGCCGCGATCTGATCGAGTTCTTCGATTGTACGACCCCGAATCCGCTGTGCGTGACGGAGCCCTTCGGCTACTACGCGAATATTGCGCGCGCCGCCGCGCACGGCGTGGAACTGCAGGGGGCGGTGAAACCGAATTCGCAGCTCACCCTGGCCGCCAACTACACGCTGACAGACACCGAGGACAAATCACCGGGTTCGCCGACCTACGGCCAGGAACTGATTCGGCGGCCGAAGAATACAGCCAATGCGTCGGTGACTTATCGCTGGTCCTCGCCGCTCCGCACGAGCCTCGCGGCGCGCTATGCCGGCCCCAGCTTCGATGACGACTTTGCGAGCCCCACCGGCCAGATCCAGCTTGGCGGTTATGTGCTCGTCGACGTGAAGATCTCCTACACGCTCATGGATCACCTCGAATTGTACGGACGCGTCGACAATGCGGCCGGCAAACATTACGAGACGGTCTATCAGTACGGAACCTACGGCCGCGTGGGCTACGCCGGGGTGCGTGCGACCTTCTGAACAGGCACGCGGGTCTAGGGGGTTTTCAGCCGTTCAGCGTGGTGGCGCAGGTGATCCGCCATGAAGGTCTGGATGAAGTAGTAGCCGTGATCGTAGCCCGGCTGCATGCGCAGATTCAGCTTCTGGCCGGATCTGGCGGCGGCCGCGGCAAATTTCTCAGGCATCAGCTGCTCGGCGAGGTATTGATCCTTCGTGCCCTGATCGATGAGGATGAGTCCCGGAAACGGCTGGTGCGCGACCAACTCGCTGGCATCGTATTCGCGCCACGCCGAGGCATCCTCCCCGAGATAATTGGTGAACGCCTTCTTCCCCCAAGGGCACTGCATGGGCGCCGCAATCGGCGCGAAGGCGGACAGCGACTTGTAGCGGTCGGCGTTGCGCAAGGCGCACACCAGCGCGCCGTGCCCGCCCATGGAATGGCCGAATATTCCGCTTGCGCCGGCGAGAGCGGGCAGGCTGGCGGCGATGAGTTCCGGCAGCTCGCGCGTGACATAACTGTACATCCGATAATATTGCGACCAGGGACTCACCGTGGCGTCCAGGTAGAATCCGGCCGCAAGCCCAAAATCCCAATTATCGGCATCCCCCGGCAGCCGCGGCTCGCGCGGGCTCGTATCCGGCGAGATCAGCATCAATCCCAATTCCGCCGCGGCCTGCTGCGCATGCGATTTGATGGGGAAGGTCTCCTCGGTGCAGGTGAGGCCGGAGAGGAAATACACCACCGGCACCCGGCCGTTGCGCGCCTGCGGCGGCAGGTAGGCGGAGAATTTCATCGGTCCGCGGATTTCGCGGGAGTCGTGCTTGTAGAAGCGCTGCACGCCGCCGTAGCAGCCATGCTCCGACAGCAGCGCCAACGGGCTCATGAATACACCACCACGCTGCGAATGGACTCGCCGGAATGCATCAAGTCGAAGGCCTTGTTGATATCGGCGAGCGGCATCTTGTGAGTGATGAGATCGTCGATGTTGATCTTGCCGTCCATGTACCAATCGACGATCTTGGGCACATCGGTGCGCCCGCGCGCGCCGCCGAACGCCGTTCCCTTCCAGACGCGCCCCGTCACCAGCTGGAACGGCCGGGTGCTGATTTCCTTGCCCGCTCCGGCAACGCCGATGATCACCGACACGCCCCAGCCGCGATGGCAGCATTCGAGCGCCTGGCGCATGAGATCGACGCTGCCGACGCATTCGAAACTGTAGTCGGCGCCGCCATCGGTGAGCGCCACCAGGTGGGCGACCAGATCGCCTTCGACTTCCTTCGGATTCACGAAATGGGTCATGCCGAACTTCTCGGCCAGCGCCTTGCGGCCCGGATTCAGATCCACGCCGATGATCTTGTTCGCGCCCACCATGCGGGCGCCCTGAACCACGTTGAGGCCGATGCCGCCCAAACCGAACACCACCACGTTCGCCCCCGCCTCCACCTTGGCCGTGTTGATCACGGCGCCAATCCCCGTGGTCACGCCGCAACCGATGTAGCACACCTTGTCGAAGGGGGCGTCCTCCCGGATTTTCGCCAGAGCAATCTCCGGCAATACCGTAAAATTCGAGAACGTGGAGCACCCCATGTAGTGGTGCACGACGTCTTTGCCGATTGAAAAGCGGCTGGTGCCGTCCGGCATCACACCCTTGCCCTGTGTGGCGCGGATCGCCGTGCACAGATTGGTTTTGCGCGACGTGCAGGACTTGCATTGCCGGCATTCGGGCGTGTACAGGGGAATGACGTGATCGCCTTTGCGCAAGCTCGTGACCCCGGGACCCACGTCGACGACGATCCCGGCACCTTCGTGACCCAAAATGGCCGGAAACAAGCCCTCCGGATCCGCGCCCGAACGGGTAAACTCATCGGTGTGGCAAACCCCGCTGGCTTTGATTTCCACCAGGACTTCGCCCGCTTTGGGTCCGTCCAAATCCACGGTGACGATTTCCAGGGGTTTACGGGCGGCAACGGCAACGGCGGCTTTGGTTTTCATGAAAGGTTATCCTTTGTACTTTTTGCGTGAGACGTTGACAGATTAGGGCGCTACCCTAGAACAACCGGCGCCGACTTGGAAGTGTGCACATGAACGAAGCTGCCTATGAATATTGAATTCGCCCCGAACGAAGCGCGCGTGATCGGCTGTCTGCTCGAAAAGGAAATAACCACTCCCGATCAGTATCCGCTCTCGCTGAATGCGCTCACCAATGCCTGCAATCAGAAGACCAACCGCGATCCGGTCCTCGAATTGAGCGAAGCCGCCGTGCAGCAAGCGGTGGACTCACTGATGAAGAAATACATGGTGAGCGACAAATCCGCCGGCTACGGCGGCCGCGTCACCAAGTACAAACACCGATTTTGCAATACGGAATTCGGCTCGCTCAAGTTCTCGAAACAAGAAGTCGGCGTCATTTGCGTGCTGCTGCTGCGCGGACCGCAGACGCCGGGCGAGCTGCGCGCGCGCACCAATCGATTGTGCGAGTTCACCGATGCGGCCCATGTCGAAGACACGCTCAAGAACCTGATGACGCGCGAAGACGGTCCCTTCATCGCCCGCCTGCCGAGAGCGGCCGGCGCGCGCGAATCCCGTTACGCCCATTTGTTTTCGGGTCTCATCGAGTCGGTGGAGGAACCCGCTTCGGTCGAGGAGGCCGCGCCCGGCGCTTCGACCCTCGCTGAGCGCGTGGGCCGGCTCGAAGAGTCTGTGCGGGAGCTGCAAGAGCAAATCGCCGCGCTGGCGCAGACTGTCGGCGGCGGACAGGAACGGGGGCCGCCGCTTAGCGAATAGACGCCGCTTAGCGAATAGACGCCGCTTAAGGAATGGACGCCGTTTGCTTGGCGATGCCGTCCCGCTCCTGCAGCCATTTGTCGAACGCGTCGATGTCCGCGGCGCGAATCCCATTCGCCGCCGCGCGATGACTCGCAAGCCACTTTTGCATCGAGAGCATCAATTGGTCGGCGAGCGGGCGCGCATGGTTGAAAAGATTCATGTACGCGGCTTTCGCATCGTCCAGCCGGTCGACCGCCATGTAGGCTTCGCCGCGATGTTCGACCGCTTCGAGCAGATCCGGCTTGAGCGTGAGCGCGTGGTTGTAATCGTCGATCGATTCGCTGAAGGCACCCAGGCGCAAGTGCACATAGCCGGCATTATTCCAGGCCTCGACCATGTCGCCCTTGTTGCTCAACGCCTCGGTGAACTGATCCAGCGCCCGGCTGTAGGCATCGCCCGCCTTGTCGAGGGCGCCGTTCTTTTCCAATTCGCGCGCCTTGTTCAGGGATTTGACTCCGGCGTTGAACGCCTTTTTTGCGGCGGCATCCGGTTTCTCAGTCGAGGTGTTGGGAATCTCGTCGCCGGACCGGCTTCCGCCGGTCTGGACCGGGGCCGGCCGGCTGTTGGGGTACCCCTGGGCACGCGCCTGGTCCCACGGCGCAGCGGCGCCGAGCCACGCGAGCAACACGAGGCTTCCGATGAGAATCCGACGCATTCCGACCTCCGCCGGGGGGGACCCCGGCTTGTGCAATACTGGGACCATGTGGCGCAATTTTAGGTTTTTAACTGCGGGCGCGCTGGCCTTTTTGTCGGCCTCGGCGCAGGCCGACCATGCTCCCAGTATGACGGAAGTCCTGAAAGCATCCAGTCCCGCGGATTGGCGCCCGCTCGATCCGGATAACACCCTGTACGTCGAATTGCCCGGCGGCCGCGTGGTCATCGAGCTGGCGCCCGCCTTTGCGCCGCTGCACGTGGCCAACATCAAAACGCTGACCCGGGCGCGATATTTCGATGGTCTCTCGGTCATCCGGGTTCAGGACAACTATGTCGCGCAATGGGGGGATCCGGCCAACCGACATCCCATACCGGCCGGCATCGGCAAGGTTGCGCCTGAGTTCGATTCACCCAGCCGCGCAGATTTGCCGTTCACGCGCTTGCCGGACGGCGATGTGTACGCGCCGGAAGTCGGCTTTTCCGGCGGTTTCCCGGTCGCGCGCTCCCCGGCGCTGCGGCGCACCTGGCTGGCGCACTGCTACGCCATGGTGGGTGTGGGCCGCGACTTGGACGTGCAAAGCGGCAGCGGCGCGGAACTTTACGTGGTCATCGGTCATGCCCCTCGGCATCTGGACCGCAATGTGGCGCTGGTCGGACGCGTCGTGCAGGGCGTGGAGCTGCTCTCCGCGCTGCCGCGCGGCGGCGAGGCGATGGGTTTTTACGCCGCGTCGCAAGCGCCGGCGCCCATCAAGTCCATCCGCGTCGCGGCGGATGTGCCGGAGGCGGAGCGATCCCATCTCGAGGTGATACGCACCGACTCGGCGGCTTTCACGGCGCTGATCGAATCGCGCCGCAATCGGCCCGAGGATTTTTTCAAGGTGGCGGCCGGCCGCATCGAACTATGCAATGTGCCGATCGCCGTGCGCGAGCAGAGTCCCGGCGCTCACTCGCCCTGACGGGCGCTCACTCGCCCTGACGCGGGCGCACGCCCGAGGCGGCCTCCGCCGCCTCGATGCCGATTCGCAGCGTATTGGTCGCGATGCGTACTTCGATGAGGAAAGCCAGCAACGCCGCCGCCAGCGACAGCATCGACAAGATGAACATCCACGCCGTGAACGCCGATAGATCCCAGCGCAGGAAGGCGTTGACGAACAGCATGACGACCACGAGCGCGATGAACAGCGCCGACAGCGTGATGAGCGTGATCGCGGCATTGATGTATCGGGCGCGCCGCGCCAGCACGCCGAGCGCGCCGTGCAGGTCGCGGCCGTCCGGGGTGCGGTCGGGGCGGCGCAATTCATCTTCCATCGCGCGCGCGCGATCCACGATGCGTGCCAGACGGCTCGTCAGGACATTGAGCGTCACCCCGATCGCCGAGATGAGGAATATGGGCGTGAGCGCGATCTGAATGAGATGCGCAATGTCGATGGATTGGACCGTGTACGTGGTCAAGCGAACAGATTCCCTGCACTTTGCGTGCGCTCGCAACCAGCCGTGCGCAAGCTCATGCTCCAGCACCAAAAGAAAACGCCCCGGCCGCCGCGAAGCGGTCGGGGCGTTGCACCAATGATCTTACTTGGCGGGGGTCGTAGCAGGAGTCGTGGCAGCCTTCTTATGCGACGACTTGTGCGACTTGCTGCTCTTCTTGGCCGGCTTGGCCGCATCGGCAGGGGCGGCGGCGGCAGGCGCATCGGCAGCCATCGGCGCAGCGGCCTTGGGCATGTCGGCAGCCATCGCGGCGACGGCGAGGCCCAGGGTCAAAAACGCAGAGGTAATCAGGGTTCCAGACTTATTCATGAGATCTCCAAACGGTGGTATTGACGTGCGATGCGAAGAATACGCTCTGGTCCACCCGTTTCACCCGAGATGAAGATCATTTCACAAACCCTCCAGCCAGCGGCAATTTCAATGTTTGCGTTTCGACCTCACATGCCACACGAGGTAGACGACGATGGCGATATTGGCGAGCAGCACCGCCGCTTTGCCAATATTCGGCCGGAAAAACAGTTCCCAGACTTCCAACGGGATCAGAGAGCCCGTAATAATGGTGGTCAGCCATTCGGCCCAGCGCTTTTGCATCCACAGGCCAACCCCTTCGACCGCGAAAACGGCGGCGTAGGATAGGGTCACGATGCGCAGCGCGTGGATTCTCGATGTGCTCAGGCCGCTGAACCACTGCAGTAGGTAGGTCACAACGTCGTGTTCGAGGCCGTTCGGGCGCTCCGACGCCCAAACGAGCATCTTGGCGGTAAGCGAGGCATCGCTCAGCCGCACCTCCCCGTAGGCAATCGCCAGGAGCAGCAATACCTTGACGAGCTTGTAAAGCGCAATGGTGCGCAGCACATTGAAGCGCGGCGCCGGCGCCCGAGCAGCAGTGGTCATGAGGACTTAGGCCTGACCCGCGGGCGGTTGAAACTCCAGCGTGGCATCGAGCAGCGCCGGGATGTCGAATACCGCCCGCTCATTGTCGATCACCAAGGGAGCGATTCCCGCAGCCGCCACCAGCGCGGCCGGCACCTGAATCCGGTCCCGTTCCCGGGTAACGGTCCAGGTCTCCAAACGCTTGTCTTGAAAGGCCAAATTGAGGGCTCCCCAGCGCAGCAGGGCGGCACGAGCCAGCGGCGTATCCCCGCCCCAGTGACGTTGCGCCAGCGTCATGGCGGAACTTGCGGCAATCTCCCCGTGCGGCAGCGTCATCAGATCCTGAATGTATTTCACCATTTCGTCTGGCGGAACATGCAGGCTCAAATAGGGTGCCGTCTCGGTCATGGGCGTCATTTTAAGTCGGATTCTCGAGACTGAACATGGCATTCTCGTCATCGTAGGCAAAGGCCTCGGCATATCGGGCCCAGCGCACGACGTTACGCAGGTTCTGATCCGCCGCCTCCTCGCTCATGAAGTCCTCCAGCTCGTCGATGAATCGGCTCTTGCGCGCGGAGTGCGACGCGCGTTCGTCCAGAACCCGGCGAATATGAGCGGCCAGCGGCACATAATTCAACAAATGGCGCATGAAAATCCGCTTGCGCTCATCGAGAGCGGCATGGGCAAACGCCTGGCCGTCCTCGGTCAATTTCAAGTCGCCGCCCTCGAGTTCCGCAAAGCGCAGCATTTGCAGGGTTTCCGCCACCGGAAACAATTCGTCGATTTCCATTTGCAAGTTCGAAGCGATCTCAGGCAAATCGGCCTTGCCGTTGAAAGGCGGGGCGGCCACGGCTTCCATGAGGCCCGCCAGCAGATTCGTGGAAACCTGCGGCAATTGACTGCCGATACCCAATCCCGGGAAGCGCTCCTGCCGGGTGCTGCCGCCGCCCTGCGGACGGGCGGTCATTTCCACATAAATACGCTCCACCAGCTCGCGAAAGCTCGGATCGAGCCGGTTGCGCGGCTGCGGCAGCGACACCTTGATTTCGGTCAATATCCGACCCGGATTGCTGCCGAACACCAGCACGCGGTCGCACATCAGCACCGCCTCTTCGATGTTGTGCGTGACCAGGATGACGCCCTTGATGGGCATGCGGCCTTCAGACCACAAATCCAGAAAATCGGTTCGCAGCGTCTCCGCGGTCAGTACGTCCAGCGCCGAAAACGGCTCGTCCATGAGCAGAATGTTCGGATGTACCACCAAGGCGCGGGCGAAACCCACCCGCTGGCGCATGCCGCCCGAGAGCTCGCGGGGATAGGCGGACTCGAATCCGTCCAAGCCGATGAGGTCGATCGCGGCAAGGGAGCGCTTGCGGATATCCGCCCTCGGCATGTGCTGTGCTTCCAGCCCGAGCGCGACGTTTTCGAATACCGTCAGCCAGGGAAACAGGGCAAAGCTCTGAAATACCATGGCGATGCCGGGGGCGGGACCGGAAATCGGCTGGCCCATGTAGCGCAGCTGGCCCGCAGTCGGTTCCGCCAGTCCGGCGATGAGGCGCAGCAGGGTCGACTTGCCCGAACCGGACCTTCCGAGCAACCCGACGATCTGGCCCTCCCGCAGCTCGAGATTCATACCCTCGAGCACCAGCAATTCCGCCCCATCCGGTTTGGGGAAGGATTTGCGCACATCCGTACATTGCAAGAGCGTCGAGTTATTCATGGCCAAACCTCAAGGGAGCTCAAGACCGGTCCTAGGTGAGTCGATATTTGCGTTCGGCGTAGTAATACAAGGGCCGCCAAAAGACTCTGTTGATGACGACGACGAACAAACTCATGGTGCCTATGCCCAAGATGATGCGGTGAAAGTCCCCGGCGGTCGTCGCCTCGGCAATATAAGAGCCGAGGCCCCGCGCCTGTACTTGGGTATCCCCCCAGGTGGCCAATTCGGCAACGATGGCGGCATTCCATGATCCGCCGGACGCCGTGATGGCGCCGGTCACGTAGAAAGGCAGGATGGCCGGCAACGCCACCTTGCGCCACCAAAGCCAACCCGTGACCCGGAAATTCGCGGCGACATAGCGCATCTCGGCCGGGATGGCCGACGCCCCCGCGATGACATTGAACAGAATGTACCACTGGGTGCCCAATATCATCAGCGGACTCAAGAATATGTCGGGATCGAGCTTCCAGGTGACGATGCCGAACACGGCGATGGGAAACAACAAATTCGCCGGGAACGCGGCCATGAACTGCGCAATGGGCTGAACGATCTGTGCCGCGCGCGGCCGCATGCCCACCCACACGCCGATGGGCACCCACACCAGGCTGGCGAGAGCGATCAAAATGAACACCCGCAACATGGTGAGCGTCGCCAACCCGCACACGTGCAATGCCTCATTGAGCGAGGTGTTCTTGATCAGCACCGCGACGATGTGCCAAAGCCCGAGCACGATCGCGGCGACGATGAGCGACAACCACAAGAGATCCAGGCTGCGTTTCGCTCCCACCGCCATCTCGACGGCGGGCTCATCGGTGCGCCTCACCGCCCGGCTGGTCCAGAGCACCGCCGCATGAAACGCCACGGTCGCGCCTTGAATCAGCCGCGAACGGCGCATCATGGTCAACGCCCAGGAGTCGGGCACTCGGACCCCCGGTTCCTGCTCGACGCGGAAACGGTCCGCCCATGCGACCAGAGGCCGGAACAGCAGCTGGTCGTACAGGAGAATCACGATCGCCATGGTGAGTATCGCCCAACCGATGGCCGGCAAATTCTTGTCCGCAATGGCAAGGGCGATGTAGGAGCCGACGCCCGGCAATGCGACGGTGGTATGTCCGACACTGATCGACTCGGAAGCAACCACGAAAAACCAACCGCCGGACATCGACATCATCATGTTCCAAATGAGCGCCGGCATGCCGAAAGGCACCTCCAGCTGCCAGAATCGCATCCACGGCGACAGCCGAAACGACTCGGACGCTTCCATCAGTTCGATCGGAATCGTGCGCAGCGACTGATAAAAGCTGAATGCCATGTTCCAGGCCTGGCTGGTGAAAATGGCAAAGATGGCCGCGAACTCGGCGCCGAGTACCCGGCCGGGGGCGAGGGACATGAAGAACACGACTGTAATTGAAATGAAACCCAGAATCGGCACCGACTGTAGAATATCCAGGAGCGGCACCAGCAGCTTGCCGGCTCGCTCGCTCTTGGCCGCCCAGGTCGCGTACGTCAGGGTGAATATCAGCGAGAGAACGAGGCCCGCCAACATGCGAAACGTCGTGCGGGCCGCATATTCGGGCAGATGAACCGGGTCGAGCGACAGCGGCGTTATCTCGAGCTGCGACAGGGGGGCGAACAAACCCCGCGATGTCTCGCCCAAAAAGGCGATCAGGCCGAGCACGACGATGAATGCCAGCACGTCCCAGCGAGACGTGAGGTTGCGAAGAAAGGCGGGAGCGAAGCGATTCACCATCGCATTCTCGCAGGACAGGCCGGGAAGTAGCTAGTAGGCTGGTTTGGTTTATGGACAAGAGTTTCACCGCCGATTCGCAACCCGCTGCCGAGGCGGCGCCGACGCGCTTCGCCGTGTTGGGCGCCATCAGCTTTTCGCATTTTCTCAACGACATGATGCAATCGCTGATCATCGCGATCTACCCGTTGCTGAAGGGCGAGTTCCAATTGAGTTTTGCGCAGATCGGCGTCATCACCCTGACGTACCAGATCTGCGCTTCGATTCTGCAGCCCGTCATCGGCATCTACACCGACAAGCATCCCAAACCCTACTCGCTGAGCTTGGGGATGGGGCTCACGCTGATCGGCATGGCGACGCTGGCGTTCGCGCCGAATTATGCGAGTGTGTTGACGGCCGCCGCGTTGATCGGCGCGGGCTCGTCGATCTTTCATCCGGAATCATCGCGAATTGCTCGCCTGGCCTCGGGCGGCCGCCATGGCCTGGCACAGTCGATTTTTCAGGTCGGCGGCAACGCGGGCAGCGCGATGGGCCCGCTGCTCGCGGCCTGGATCATCATTCCGCACGGGCAGACCAGCCTGGCTTGGTTTACGCTCGCGGCCCTGCTTGCCATCGTCGTGCTGGCAAAGGTGGGCATCTGGTACAAGCGCCAGCATCTTGACCGCGCGCACGGTTCCGCCGGCCGGCCGGCCGTGTCGAGTCCGCTGCCGCCCGGCAAGGTCGCCTGGTCGATCGGCATCCTGGTCTTGCTGATCTTCTCGAAATTTTTCTACACCGCCAGCATCTCGAGTTATTACAGTTTCTATCTGATCGAGAAATTCCACGTACCGGTACAGTCGGCGCAGATCTATCTTTTCGTCTTTCTACTCGCGATGGCGCTCGGCACCCTGTTCGGCGGACCCATCGGCGACCGCATCGGCCGCAAGCGCGTCATTTGGGTATCCATCCTCGGCGTGGCCCCCTTCAGTTTGATCCTGCCGTTCGTCGGCTTGCAGTGGACCTGTGCGTTGAGCTTCGTCATCGGATTGATATTGTCCTCGGCCTTCTCGGCCATCGTCGTGTTCGCGCAGGAGCTGATGCCCGGCAAGGTGGGCGCGGTTTCCGGCCTGTTCTTCGGATTCGCATTCGGCATCGGCGGGATCGGCGCCGCGGTGCTCGGCGGCCTCGCAGACCGCTACGGCATAGAGTTCGTGTATCGCGTCTGCGCGTACCTGCCGCTGCTCGGCATGGTGGCCGCGTTCCTGCCCGACATCGAGCATCGCGCCGGCGCCGCGCGCGCGCAACAGCCGGCGCAGCGGCCGCCGCGTGCGGCAACGGCCGGGCAGAAACCGTGACGCAGCCTCTCGCCTTCGGCATAGGTCATTACGGCCTCCTCGTCGTGACCGCCAATGTGCTGCTCGACCAGTTGGGACTTCCGGTACCGGCGGTGCCGACTCTCGTGGTTGCCGGCGCCGTGGCGGCGGACGGACAATTGTCGCTGGCCGCACTGTTCGTCTGGTCGGTGATCGCCTGCCTGGCCGCCGACTGCTCCTGGTATCTGGTCGGACAGAAATACGGCATCCGGGTCCTGAAGACCCTGTGCAAAGTTTCCCTGGAACCCGATTCGTGCGTCAGTCAGACGCAAACGCGCTTCGAACGCTGGGGCGTCAACTCGCTCATAATCGCAAAATTCATTCCCGGCCTGGCGATCATCGCCCCGCCGCTGGCCGGCGCGATGCGCATCGGTTGGCTGCGATTCATCTTCTTGAGCACCTGTTCCGCCGTTCTCTGGGTCGGGTTTGGTCTCGGCGCCGGCGTACTGTTCAAATCGCAGATTGGTCGATTGCTGCGGCATTTGAGCGAATTCGGCAGCATTGTCGGCGCCGGCATCGTGGTATTGCTGGCCGCCTACATCGCATTCAAATGGTGGGAGCGGAGCCGGTTCTACAAGATGCTGCGCATGTCGCGGATCAGCGTGGCCGATCTCTATGATCTGATCCAGGCCGGCGCCGCGCCGCTCATCATCGATGTGCGTTCGATCACCGCGCGCGAGCTCGAGCCACGCTGGATTCCGGGCGCGCTGCATGTTCCGTTGCAGGACGTGGCGCACCACTTGAAGGAGCTGCCTCGCGACCGGGACATCATTTTGTATTGCACCTGTCCGAGCGAAGCCTCCGCGGCCCGTGTCGCCAAAATTCTGATGAATCACGGCTTCAAGCGGGTGCGCCCCCTGCATGGCGGACTCGATGCATGGGTCGCGGCGGGCTACTCGGTGGGGACGCCGTGAAACATCGGGTGCTCATCGTCGGCGCCGGCTTCGGCGGCTTGGGCGTGGCGCATGGCTTGGTCGGAGCCGACGTCGAGATCACGATCGTCGATCAGCGCAATCATCATTTGTTTCAGCCGCTGCTGTATCAGGTCGGCACGGCATCGCTCGCAACCTCGGAAATAGCCTGGCCGATTCGCCATTTGATGCGCAATCGCAAAGAGGTCACGACGCTGCTCGGCGCCGTGACCGGAGTCGACACCGGCAGCCGCCGCGTGTTGCTCGAAGACGGCGGCAGCGCCACCTACGACACGCTGGTGCTGGCCACGGGCGCGCGGCATGCCTATTTCGGACATGACGAATGGGAACAGTACGCGCCGGGTCTCAAGACATTGGAAGACGCCACGTCGATCCGCCGGCGGGTCCTGCTGGCCTTGGAGCGCGCCGAACGCGAGACCGACCCCGAGCGCCTGGCCGCGCTGCTGACTTTCGTGATCGTCGGCGGCGGACCCACCGGAGTGGAACTGGCCGGTGCGATCGCCGAACTGGCGCACCAGAATCTGCCCCCGGAATATCGGCACATCGACACCCGCCAGGCGCGCGTGGTGCTGATCGAGGCGGGTCCGCGCATTCTGCCGAGCTTCACCGAAGATCTTTCCGGCTATGCCCATGCGGCGCTCCAACGCCTGGGGGTGGAAATTCAACTGGGGCAGGCCGTGCACGATTGCAGCGTCCAGGGCGTGACCTACGGCGACCGGACGCTCGCGGCGAGCGTCATACTGTGGGCGGCGGGCGTTCGTGCATCAGCCGCAGCGGTTTGGGCGGGACTGCCCTGCGACAATGCCGGACGGGCGCAGGTGGAGGCCGACCTCACCGCACCCGGGCATCCGGAGATCTTCGTGGTCGGCGACACCGCGACCGTCAATGCCTGGCAGGGCAAACCGGTGCCCGGCATCGCCCCCGCGGCGAAGCAGCAGGGCCTGCATGTCGCCCGCACCATCCGCCTGCGCCTCCAGGGCGACACCACGCCGCGAAAGTTCCGCTACCGGCATTCCGGCAACCTGGCCACCATCGGCGGGCGTGCGGCCGTCATCGATTTTGGCTGGATCAAGATGCGGGGCTGGCTCGCCTGGTGGGTGTGGGGGCTTGCACACATTTACTTCTTGATCGGCGTACGCAATCGGCTGGCCGTCGCCTTGAGCTGGCTGTGGATTTATGTCAGCGGCACCCGCCACGCCTGTCTCATCACCCAGGGGGAGCAGCTGCGGGGACCGAGTTGACGGTCGCCGTCATCACCGGAACCACGCACGGCATCGGCCGGGTGACTGCAGGCGAACTCGCGAAGGCCGGACTGACCGTGGTCATGCTGTGCCGCGACCTTGAGGCGGGACGGCGCGTACGGGACGAGATCAGCGCCGAGGCGCCCGAAGCCTGCGTCCACGTGCATGCCTGCGATCTTGCGTCGCTTGCTTCGGTGCGCGCGTGCGCCGCCGCGATTCGCGGCGAATTCGAAGAGATTTCACTGCTCATCAACAACGCCGGCGCGGTGAGCGCCCGGCATCGGATGTCCGAGGACGGCTTCGAACTGACCTTTGCGACCAACCATCTCGGGCCGTTCCTGCTCACCCAGTTATTGCGGGATCGCATGGCTGCGGGCGGCCGCATCATCAACGTCGCCTCGCGCGCGCACTACGGCGGGCGCCTGGATCTCGATGGTATTCAGTCGCCGCGGGGGCGCTACAGCGCCACGGCGGCGTACGCGCAATCGAAGCTCGCCAATGTGCTGCACACCTTCGCGCTGGCGCGCCGCTTGGGCGGCGGTTCCGTGACCGCCAATTGCCTGCATCCCGGCGTCGTCGCCACCCATTTGTTGCCGCGCTGGCTGCGCATCTTGAAGCCGCTGATGACGCGGGTGACCTTCACTCCCGAGCGCGGAGCCCGCACGACTCTGTATCTCGCCCTGTCGAACGAGGTGGCCGGCGTCACCGGCCGTTATTTCGATGAGCATCAACGCGTGCAGCCGGCCTCCGCACTCGCGAACGATTTGCCGCTGCAGGAGCGCCTGTGGACGGCGAGCGAACGCTGGACCCGCTCATCGGTTCAGTAACTGCATCAGGGCGGGTTGATAGCGCGGCCCGGCCGCGATCCCTTGAGGCGCTGCCGCCTCAATGCGCTGCAATTCGCTCTTGCTCAAAGTGAGCGCCGGCGCCGCCAGGTTTTCCTCCAGGCGGTCCGGGTTGGTCGTGCCGGGAATGGGCACGATGTCCGAGCCCTGCGCCAGCAGCCACGCCAGCGCCAGCTGCGAGGGCGTGCAACCCTTGTCCTTCGCGATGAGCTTGATCTGCTCCAACACCTCGAGATTCTTGGCGAAATTCTCGCCTTGGAAGCGAGGCGATCCGCGCCGCGAATCGTCGGCCGCGAGATCCTCCAATTTGCGAAAACGGCCGGCGAGAAATCCACGTCCCAGGGGGCTGTAGGGAACGAACCCGATTCCGAGCTCGCGTGCCGTCGGCAGGATTTCATCCTCCGGATCCCGGCTCCACAGCGAGTACTCGCTCTGCAGCGCGCTGATCGGATGCACTTTGTGCGCGCGGCGCAGAGTTGCCGGGGCGGCCTCGGACAATCCAAGATGGCGCACCTTGCCCTGCGTGACCAACTGCGCCATCGCGCCCACCGTCTCCTCGATCGGCACTCTGGGATCGACGCGATGCTGGTAGTACAAGTCGATGAACTCGACCCCGAGTCGTTTGAGCGATGCCTCGCAGCAGGCGCGCACGTAGTCAGGGTTGCCGTTGATGGCGAGGGTGGCGGCGCCCGGCTCGCGCACGATGCCGAACTTGGTGGCGAGCACGACGCTATCCCGCCTGCCCAGCAATGCCCTGCCCACGGTGAGTTCGTTGGTGTGCGGGCCATACGCGTCGGCCGTATCGAGAAAGGTAACGCCCAGCGCGAGCGCGCGGTGAATCAGCGAGATGCCCTGTGCCTCGGTGGCCCCGCTGCTCGAGTAAAAATCCGATAGGCCCATGCAGCCCAAGCCCAGTTCGGACACCGTCAAACCCTGCGTTCCCAATTGTCGAGTTTTCATCGGTCCTCCCCGTTCGGGCCTCCGCACTGCATAATAGGAGCCGTGCTTTCGTCTGTGCAATGCGGCCGCGTACCTGCGACGACCCTCGGCGCGTTTGCCGCCGTAATCGCGCTTGGTGCAATGCCGTACACGGCGCATGGCGATTGGGTTCCGGGCGCCGACTTGAGTCTGCGCCACGATAACAACGTCGGCAATGCGCAAGCCCCGCCCGACATCGTCGCGGACACGATACTCGGCGCACGGCTCTCGATCTATCAGCTGTTTCCGCTGGACGACAGCTACAGTGTGACCGTGGGCGGGGACCTTCGCGGCGAGTCGTTCCACACACTCACCGGACTCGACAATGTGTCCGTTGCAGGCATCATGGCGCTCAAGAAAAAATGGGGTCTCGGTGCCTTCGCGCCATGGGCGCGCAGCGGCGTCTCTGTAGCCCGCTCGAGCTACGACGACAGTTATCGCAATGCCTGGGTGTACCGCGTCACGCTCGCGGCGGGCCGGCGCATCGATGAGCGCTGGAACCTCTGGGCCGAATATGCCTATGAGCGCCGCGCGGCCGGTGCGCAGGCGCGGATAGATCCCGAACTGTCGGGCGACGCCTTCAGTCAAGACAGCCACAATCTCGGGGCCAACCTGGAGTATTCCCTCAACGAGAGCACTTTTCTCGCACTCGCACTCTCGGCGCGTCACGGCGATGTCGTGTCGACCACGCATCCCAACCTGCAGATTTACAGTGCTTCCCTGGCGCTTGCAGAGGACCCGGCTTTTGGGCCCGAGGCCTATGCGTATAGGCTTACCGGTACGACCTACGGGTTTCGGGCGGGAATGAATTACTCTCCCACTCCGCACAGTCTGTTCGGCTGCGGTTTTGCCCGATGGGAAACACACGCGGAATACGGCAACGACTACACGAAGTCGATGCCGGAAATCACCTGGGACTACCGATTCTGATGCGCAAACTCTTCACCGCGGCGGCCGCTCTGGCGCTGCTCTGGCGCGCCGCACCGGGAGTCGCAGCCGAGCTGCGCGTCCTCGTGAAGGATCATCACGGCAGGCTGGTCGCAGATGCGGTCGTTCTGGCCACTCCGTTGGAGCCGAAGAACGCGCTGCACGCAAAACCGCCGGCGGACGCGGTCGATCAAGTGGACAAGCAGTTCGTGCCCTATGTGAAGGCGGTTTTTGCCGGATCGAAGGTTTGGTTTCCCAACAGCGATCATGTCCGCCACCAGGTGTATTCATTCTCCCCTGCGAAGAGGTTCGAGCTGCCTTTGTACGGCGGTACGGAAGCGCCGCCCGTCGTCTTCGACAAACCCGGAGTGGTGGTATTGGGCTGCAATATCCATGATTGGATGGTGGGCTACGTCTATGTGTCCGAGACCCCCTTCTTTGCGAAGACTGAAGGCTCGGGGACCGCGACCATCGATAATCTTCCGCCGGGCGAATACACGGTACGCATCTGGCATCCGGACATGGAAGGGAGCGAACAGACGACGTCTCGGCGGGTGACCTTGAACATCGACGCCCCCACGAGCGCCGTGTGGCAAGTCGGCTTGAAACCGGCGTTACGCGTCCCCCGCGTATCGGGCGCGGGATCCGCGGGCTATTAAGGAAGCTGTCGGACTAGGTGAACGCCTGAATCCCGGTCTGCGCCCTTCCCAGGATGAGCGCGTGAATATCGTGGGTACCCTCGTAGGTATTCACCACTTCGAGATTCACGAGATGGCGAATCACGCCGAATTCGTCCGAGATGCCGTTGCCGCCCAGCATGTCGCGCGCGGTCCGCGCCACATCGAGCGCCTTGCCGCAGGAATTGCGTTTGAGCATGGAGGTGATCTCAACGGAGGCGATTCCCGCATCCTTCATGCGCCCGAGACGCAGACAGCCCTGCAAGCCCAAGGTGATCTCGGTTTGCATGTCGACCAGCTTTTTTTGGATGAGTTGATTGGCGGCGAGCGGACGGCCGAATTGCTTGCGGTCCAGCACATAGTGCCGCGCCGTATGCCAGCAGCTTTCAGCCGCCCCGAGCGCGCCCCAGGATATGCCGTATCGGGCCGAGTCGAGGCAGGTGAACGGGCCCCGTAGGCCGGTAGCGCCCGGCAGCAGGTTCTCCTCCGGCGCGAATACCTCGTCCATGAGAATTTGCCCGGTGATGGACGCGCGCAATCCGACCTTGCCGTGTATCACCGGCGCCGCGAGGCCCTTCCAGCCTTTTTCCAGAATAAAACCGCGAATCACATCGTCGTCGGTCTTTGCCCAGACCACGAACACATCCGCGATGGGACTGTTGGAAATCCATGTCTTGGCACCCGACAGGCGGTAGCCGCCGGCGGCGCGGCGCGCCCGGGTAATCATGCTGCCGGGATCCGACCCATGATCGGGCTCGGTCAGGCCGAAGCAGCCGATCGACTCGCCGCGCGCCAAGGCCGGCAAATATTTGAGCTTCTGCGCCGGCGTGCCGAAGCGCTCGATCGGCAGCATCACCAAAGAGGACTGCACGCTCATCATGGATCGATATCCCGAATCGACGCGCTCAACCTCGCGCGCGATGAGCCCGTAGCTCACGTAGTTCAGGCCGCCGCCGCCGAATTCTTCGGGGATGGTGGCGCCGAGCAATCCAAGATCGCCCATCTCTTTGAAAATGGCGGGATCGGTGTGTTCGCGGCGAAAGGCGTCGACGATGCGCGGCGCCAACCGGCCTTGCGCGTAGTCGCGAGCAGCATCTCGCACCATCTTTTCTTCATCCGTCAACTGCTCGTCGAGCAATAGCGGATCGTCCCAATGAAACTCGCCCTGCGCCATATACCAGCCCTTGTTCCCCTTCAAAAGGGCTAAGGATCGCATAATCTCAGGAGGGGGTGTGCCTGTCCAGCGCGGGCGGCCGCTTGGCGCGCGTAGGGCAAAGGTCCAATTCATGCTGCCGCAGGTATCGTGCTGTGATACACCAGCGGCAACTCTTGCGCGGCCGCCTGGCGCGCGTACGCTGAATCGAATGGAGGAATTGAGATGCGCAAGAATGCCGGATTGATGGGTGCGACGACCGCGCTGGCGTTGCTGGCTTGCACGTCCTCGTTGGCCGATGACATGTACCCGAACAGTTTCGTGAACGTGCATGCGAATGCATCGTATTTGCGTGTGTCGAACAATTATTACGACAATTATGGCTTCTACGGCTACTACGGCAACTACAACTCGAGTACCGCTGACGGCAACGGCGGCGGCGCGGCGATTCGCATTGTCGCCAAGGGCGGATTCATGTTCGACGCCGTTTACAACACCGATAAGGTGGACGTCGGCGACGGCAATATCCGTATCAACCAGGGTACCGCGGG
Source organism: Steroidobacteraceae bacterium (assembly GCA_035314705.1). Taxonomy (GTDB): domain Bacteria; phylum Pseudomonadota; class Gammaproteobacteria; order Steroidobacterales; family Steroidobacteraceae; genus Bog-1198. The sequence continues at coordinate 87,039 of DATFZF010000098.1, forward strand.
GTTCGGCTACATGGGGAACCTTGGCAGGGGTGCAACCTGGTATGCGGAAGGGATCTACACGACGTTTCAGCCGAAAGTCACCTCCAATTATCTTTGCAACGGATCATGCGGGACCATCACCTACAACGGCGGCGGCGTCAAGGGCGGATTCGTCTGGCCGTTCGGAGCCCGATGGTACGCAACGGCCGATGTCGGGCTTGCCGTACTTGGGGGCCCGAACGGAACAAACTCGATCGTGCAAGGAATCTTCGGCGGTTCGATCGGATACAAATTTACGCGCAACCTCGGAGTCAATGTGGGAGTGCTCTCCAACGCATTCGTGAATGCCAATTCCAACGGAGGCGGATACGACACCACGATTTCCCTGGCATCGGTTCAAGGCGGGTTCGCCTTCCACTTTTGATTTCTACCTGCTGATCAACGCCCTTTCAATGCGGCGATCCGGCACCAGCCACAGCAGGGCCACCAGCAGGTACAGACCTTGGGCGATCCAGGGAGCGCGAAAGGCGGCGGCGACGCCGATCAAGTAAAGGGCGGGCGACAATTTACCCTTCCAATCCGCGCCCACCGCCGTCTTCAGCACCGAATCCGGTCCCTGCACGGCGATGATGGCCTGCTGCAATATCCAATAGGCGATGGCGGCCATCAACAGCACCAGCCCGTAGAGCGCCGCGGGAGCGGCTGCCAGGTGGTTTTCCCCGATCCAGGCCGTGGTGATGGGAAACAATGACAGCCAGAACAACAGATGCAGATTGGCCCACAGAATGCTCCCGGTCACCTCCTCGACGGTATGCAGCATGTGGTGGTGATTATTCCAATAGATGCCGACGTAGATGAAGCTCAGCACGTAGCTCAAGAAATTGGGGACCAACGGCGCAAGCGCGTTCAGGCTGGAACCGTGCGGCACCTTGAGCTCCAACACCATGATGGTGATGATGATGGCGATGACGCCGTCGCTGAAGGCTTCGAGTCTGCTGCTGTTCATTCTCGGTTCCGCTATGCTGCGTAGTGAACTGCATGTGACGGGGAAATACAATGAAAGCGTGGATCGTGAGCTTGAGTCTGGCCGCTGCGACGGCCGTCGGGGCGTCGCCGGCAACCCCGCTTCCGCCCCCCGCCGATCAGCAGCTCGCCCGCGACCTGCTGAAGGGACTGGTGGAGATCAACACCACTCACGCGCACGGTTCCACGGACGCTGCGACGGCCATCCAGGGTTGGTTGTTGAGCGCGGGCTTTGCGCCGGGCGACGTGGTTTTTCTGGCGCCGTCCGACCACCCGACGAAGGGCAACGTCGTGGTCCGCTACCGCGGCAAGCACCCGAGCGATCCCGTGCTGTTCCTCGGCCACCTCGATGTGGTGGAAGCCAAGCCCGAGGACTGGTCGGTCGATCCGTTCAGGCTGACGCAGAAAGATGACTGGTTCTACGGCCGCGGCACCATCGACATGAAGGATGGGGACGCGGCTCTCGTGGAATCGTTGATCCGTTTGAAGCGCGAAAAATTCCTTCCCGACCGCGATCTCATCGTCGCATTCACCGCCGACGAAGAAGCCGGCGGCGACGCCAACGGTCCGGCCTTCCTTCTCAAGGAGCATCGCGGCCTGATCGACGCGGCATTGGTGGTCAACCTCGACGGCGCCGGCGGCAACACCAAGAACGGCGTACGCCAGTTCTTTGAATTGGGCACCAGCGAAAAAACCTATGTTACGTTCACGCTGGAGACCACCAGCCCCGGCGGCCACGGATCGCTTCCCGGCCCCGACAATGCGATCTACAGACTGGCGGCCGGCCTCGGCCGCCTGGAACTCTTCAAGTTTCCGGTGATGCTCACGGCAACCACCCGGGCGGGCTTTGACGAGCTCGGCGCGCTCGAGAGCGGGCCGACCGCATCGGACATGCACGCGGTCGCGAAACAGCCGCCGGACCTCGCCGCGGCGGAGCGCCTGAGCCGCAATGTGCGGCTCAACGCCCAGCTGCGCACGACCTGTGTTGCGACGTTGATTTCCGGCGGCCACGCCGAAAATGCACTGCCGCAACGCGCCAAAGCCACCATTCAATGCCGGATGCTGCCCGGAGACTCGGCGGACAATGTGCAGGCTCTGCTCGTCGCCGTGCTCGCCGATCCGGCGATTCGCGTCACGCTCGATGCACCGCCCATCGTGAGCCCGGAGTCGCCGCCCACGCCGCAAATCATGAAAAAAGTGGCGCTGCTGGCGCATTCGATGTGGCCGGGTGTACCCATCATTCCCACCATGGCGACCGGCTTCAGCGACGACCGGCAAACGCGCAATGCGGGCATGCCGAGCTACGATATCAGCGGCGTGTGGCAGGACGTCGATGAAAATCGCGCCCATGGCCGCGATGAACGAGTCGGCATCCAGGCCTTCGACGAAAGCGTCGAATTCACGTATCGACTCCTCAAAGCCATGAGCAGCGCGAAATGACCTCGGGGCGGCTGCTGGTCGCGGGCGCCATCGGTTTGCTGCTGTATTTTGCGCACGTTGCGTTCGTACCGATCGCATTGGCGCTGCTGTTGGCGCTCGTTCTCTCGGGCCCGGTCGAGGCCATGCACGGTTGGCGGGTGCCGCGCAGCCTGGGTGCGGCCCTGCTCTTGATCGTGATTCTCGGCATGTTCGCGGCGCTGGTGGATTTTCTCTCCGTGCCCGCGCAGCAGTGGTTTGCCGCCGCACCGCATACGCTCAGGGTCATCGAGAAGAAAATTCGCCCCGTGGAGCAGATCATGAGCCGGGTCGACGCGCTGCGCAGTTCTGCCGGCAGCATCGGCAACCCGGCCCGGACGGCACCGCCGCCGGCGGTCGCCGTTCCCGAGGAAAGCGCGCCGTTCATGCTGCTCGATGCGACCCGCGACGCGGTTCTGTCCAGCGTCACGGTGATCATTCTCACGTTGTTTTTGCTGGCCGGCGGTCCGCCCATGCTCGCACGCATGACGTTGGCCTTCGCGAGCGACCTGAATTCCGCCCATCTCCTCAGTGTGATCGAAAAGGTGCGCAAGGAGGTTGGCCGCTTTTACGTGACCACGGCCTTGATCAACGTGGGAGTGGCGGCGGCCACCACGGGCGCCATGATGTTGTGCGGCATGCCGAGCCCGTTCCTGTGGGGCGCCATGGCCGGGGTTTTCAATTTCATCCCCTATGTCGGCGCGACGGCGACGCTGATCGTGTTGACGCTGGTGGCCATCGTCTCGTTCGACGGATTGGGGCACGTCATCATCGTGGCCGGCAGTTACCTAGGGATAGCCACCATCGAGGGCCAGTTCGTTCAGCCCTTGCTCGTCGGACGGCGGCTGCGGTTGAATCCCATGCTGGTGTTTTTGGCTTTGTGGTTCGGCGGCCTGTTTTGGGGAGTCGCGGGGATCATCTTGGCAACGCCCACGCTGGTCGCCCTCAAGGTGGTCGCGGAGAATGCCCGGCGCGGTCAACCCTTGGTGAATTTTCTCAGCCCCCACGCGCAGGAATGAGCGTGAGGCGGCCGCTCTGAACCTCGATGTCGAACGCGCCGGCCGCCATTTCCTGCATCCACCGCGCCGTCTCCACCGCGCCGCCGAATGCGAAGAAATGCGGCGCAACGATTTGCGCGGAGACGGGGGCCGCAAGCAGCGCCAGCAAGTGCTGCTCCGGGCCGGTCGCCATTCGGGCTACCTGGGCGGCTGCGCCGGGATTGCGCCAGAGGGCGCGCACCGAGGCGCCGATGCCGCACTGGATCGCGAAGTGCACCAGTTTTGCCATCGGCGCGGGTCCCGCAATACCCACCCGTATGGGGAGGTGAATTCGGCGCCGCACCAGCTCGAGTCCCCACCGCTTGAAGGAACCGCCATCGAGCCCGAACTGAGTGACGATGTGCATGCGGACAGCGGTGCGGGCGGCAAACGCCTGCTTGGCCTCCAGCGCCTCCCACAACAAGGCGGAAGCCACCGCGTTGTGGCCTTCCGGATGGCCGGCGATCCCGATTCCGGTGATGCCGGAGTCCTCCAGAATCCGCGAACCAAGCACATCCAGTGTGCCGGAAAATTCGCCGATCGGCCGCGGCGCGTCGCCGGCGATCAGTAAAATTTGCTCGACGCCCGCGGCGCGCAATTCTGCCAGGCCGGCACGCAGCGTTTGCGCGTCCGGCACGCGCCGTACGGCGATGTGCGGCGTCGCGAGAAATCCGGCGCGCCGCACCGCGAGCGCCGCGTGGATCACTTCACCGAAGCCGGCATTCGGCGTGTGCGCCACGTAGACAACCGTGCCGGACGGCAGCACGCGGGCAAGGTCCGGCAGGCGGTTCTGCTCCGAGGGCGTGATTTCCGTGGAAGCGCCGCGCATGAAGGATACGATCCGGCCTTTCAGCTCGTCCGGCGACTGCGCCGCTTGACCCGGTTGACTGACCATGACCCATTTCTCCAGTTCCCGAATGCTTCGCCCAATATAATAGACTCTAGGGTTTGGCCGATCCGGAGTCCAAGGAATTCCACGTGAGCGCAATCGTGACCCCTCCCGATGAGCCCGGATACCAAAGCGGCTTCGGCAACGAATTTGCCACCGAAGCGCTGCCCGGGGCGCTGCCGCTGGGGCGCAACTCGCCGCAGCGCTGTGCGTATGGACTGTACGCGGAACAATTCTCGGGAACCGCGTTCACGGCGCCGCGGCATACCAATCGCCGTTCGTGGCTGTATCGCATTCGCCCCGCGGTAACCCACCGGCCGTTTCTGCGTCTCAAACATCCCCGCTTCGACGCGCCCGCGGACGATGTCCCGGTGTCCCCGAACCAGCTGCGCTGGGACCCCCTGCCGCTGCCTGCCCATGCTGCGGATTTCATCGACGGGTTGGTGCCCGTGGCCGGGAACGGATCGCCGGAACTGCTTTCGGGGTGCGCGATCCACATGTATGCCGCCAATCAATCCATGCGGCGCCGGTTTTTCTACAGCGCTGACGGCGAGATGCTGATCGTGCCGCAACTGGGCGCGCTCAGCCTCGATACGGAACTCGGGCGCCTGCTGGTCGAGCCGCAAGAAATCGCCGTCATTCCGCGCGGCTTGAGATTTCGCGTCGATTTGGCGGCGGGAACCGCACGTGGATATGTTTGCGAGAATTTCGGCGCGCCTTTCAAACTGCCGGATCTCGGGCCCATCGGTTCCAACGGGCTTGCGAACCCGAGGGATTTCCAGACGCCCCGCGCGCACTATGAAGATCTCGACGTGGGGTGCGAGCTGATCGGCAAATTCTTGGGCCGGCTGTGGACCGCGCAGATGGACCATTCGCCGCTGGATGTCGTCGCGTGGCATGGCAATTACGCTCCCTATAAATATGATCTGCGCCGCTTCAACGCCATGGGTTCGATTTCCTACGACCATCCGGACCCGTCGATTTTTTTGGTGCTGCATTCGCCCAGCGAGACGCCGGGCACGAGCAACATCGACTTCGTGGTTTTTCCGCCGCGCTGGCTGGCCATGGAGAACACCTTCCGTCCGCCGTGGTTTCACCGCAACGTGGCCAATGAGTTCATGGGTTTGATAGCCGGTGTCTACGACGCCAAGAGCACCGGGTTCGTGCCGGGCGGCGCCTCCTTGCATAACTGCATGAGCGCACACGGCCCGGACGCGGCGACCTTCGAGAAGGCCATTGCCGCGGACACATCGGTGCCGGCTCATATCGTCGACACGATGGCGTTCATGTTCGAAACCCGTCTGGCGATCAAGCCGACCGCTTGCGCCATGCAGGGAATTCCGCCGCTGCAAAGCGACTACATGTCGCATTGGCTCGATCTCAAGAAGCGCTTCGACCCGGCTCGTCCGTGACCCACCTCACTCTACTGGACGAGACGCATGATCCGCGGGCGCGCAGCTGGCTGGATTCGGCGAATCGGATCGACTGCGAATTTCCCATCCAGAATTTGCCCTTCGCGGTGTTCCGCCGCGCCGATTCGGCGGAAGAGTTTCGTGGCGGGGTCGCCATCGGAGATCAGATCGTCGATCTCGGTGCTCTGGCCGCGTTGGGAGAATTCCAGGGCCACGCCGCCCACGGGATTCGCGCCGGCGCGCAGCCGTCGCTCAACGCGCTGATGCGGCTTGGGCCGCGCGTGTCAGGCGCCCTGCGCCGCGCGCTGTTCGATGGTCTGCTGGAAGGATCGGCCCTGCAAGAGAGGCTGCGCCCTTGCCTCGTGCCGCAGGACGATGCTCAATATTCGCTGCCCGCGCAAATCGGCGACTTCACCGATTTTTACACCTCGATTTATCACGCCACCGCCGTCGGCCGAATGATGCGCCCGGATAATCCACTGCTGCCGAACTACGCTTGGATTCCCATCGGATATCACGGCCGCAGCTCGTCCATCGGCGTGTCGGGACAAGTCTTTCACAGACCCCGGGGGCAGCGGCTGCCGCCGGGCGCGGCGCAGCCGATCGTGGCCCCTGCCGCGCGCCTGGATTACGAACTCGAGCTCGGTGTCTTCGTCGGCGAAGGCAACTCGAGGGGAACGGCCATTCCGATCGCCGACGCCGAGACACACATCTTTGGCATGTGCCTGCTCAACGATTGGTCCGCGCGCGATCTGCAAGCCTGGGAATACCAACCCTTGGGTCCGTTCCTGGCGAAAAATTTCGCGACCACGATTTCGCCCTGGATCGTCACGCTGCAGGCGCTCGCTCCCTTTCGCGCGCCCTATGTGCGGCCCGACGGCGCGGCTCCGCCGCTGCCGTACTTGAATTCGCCTTGGAACCGCGAGGCCGGCGCCATCGACATCCGGCTGGAAGCCCTGATTCAGAGCGAGGCCATGCGCGAGCGAAGCGACCCGCCGCACCGCCTCTCGTCGACGAGTTTTCGTCATGCCTATTGGACCATTGCGCAACTCGTCGCGCACCACACCGTCAACGGGTGCAATTTGCGCGCCGGAGATCTGCTCGGGACCGGCACTCAGTCCGGTCCGACCGCCGAAGAGGCCGGCTCGCTGTTGGAACTCAGCGCCGGCGGCAATCGGCCGATTCGAATTGACCGCGAGGAGTACCGCACGTTTCTGGAGGACGGCGACACGGTCATCTTTCGCGGCTGGTGCGAAAGGCCAGGTGCGGCGCGAATCGGCTTCGGTGAAGTGCGCGGCCGCGTGCTCCCCGCCTTCGAGTCGTAGCGGCCGCGCGTGGGAGCCTAGATCTCGATTTGCCGCGCGATCTCGACCACATTGTCGGGCGGCAGATTGAACCGGTCGACCACCTTCACCGAGTTGCGGTACAGAAACGCGAACAGCGCGAGGCGCCAGCCTCGCATGCTGCCGTTTTTTGATTTCTGCACGATGAGATCCCGGGTCCCCACGAACATGGCCTTGTCGAAATCGACCGCGGCGTCGAGACCGTGAAGCTGGGTGAGCGCGCGGCGCAAATCCGGAATTTCGAAAAATCCAAACCGTGCCACCACATGCCATAGGCCCTCGCCGACGCTGTCGATGACGGCGCAGTTCGGACCGGTGATTCGCGGAGTGTTCTCGAACACCACGCTGAGAGCGATGGCGTGCTTCGGCAGAACGCCCGTAAAATGTGCGTGATCCATGATGAGGCGCGATACCTTCTGAGTGCTCCTCGTCAGGAAAACCATGGTGCCGTCCACCCGCGGAAACACGCCGGTTTCGAGATCGGACAAGAACCGGTCCGCGGCTTCAGGCGGCTGCACCAGCATGGCGCGAACGGCGTCGGTGCCGGCCCGCCATGTGGTCATGATCACGAACAGCAGCGCCGCGAAAGTCAGGGGAAGCCAACCGCCGTCCGCGATCTTCAAGAGATTCGCCAGGAAAAAGCTGACGTCCACCAACACGAACAAACCGGCGACGGCGATCGCGGCGGCCATGCGCCACTGCCACACATCGCGCATGGCCCGGTACAGCAAGACGGTGGTCAACAGCATGGTGGTGGACACCGCGGTGCCGTAGGCGCCCGCGAGCCGATCCGAAGTGCCGAATGCCACGGTCGTCGCTATCGTCGCCGCCATCAGCAGCCAATTGACCACGGGAACATAGATTTGCCCGTACACCCGATCGGACGTTTGCCGGATTGCAACGCCCGGCAGCCAGCCGAGTTGCATGGCCTGCCGGGTCATGGAGAACGAGCCGGTGATGATGGCCTGGCTCGCGATGATAGTGGCGATGGTCGCGAGCAGCACCAGAGGATAAATCGACCAAGCCGGCGCAATTTGGAAAAAGGGATTGCCTTCAACGGTTCCCTTATCGATCAAGAAGGCGGTCTGCCCGGCGTAGCTCAGAAGCAGCGCCGGCAGGACGACGCCGTACCAGGAGGCACGGATCGGACCCTTGCCGAAATGACCCATATCGGCATACAGCGCTTCGCCGCCCGTGATGCATAGAAATACGCCGCCCAGCACCAGGGCTCCGGCGCCTCCCGAGTGCTCCATGAACCGCACCGCGTAGCGCGGATCGAGCGCGGCGATGACGCCCGGATGGTGCGCGATGGACGCGAGTCCGAGCACCGCGATGACCATGAACCATAGAATCATCACCGGCCCGAATGCGCGGCCGATTCTATCGGTCCCGAAGCGCTGCGCGCCGAACAAGCATAGAAGTATGACGACTGCCGCCGGCATGACGTAAGGTTTGAAAGACGTCGTCACGACATTGACGCCTTCGAGCGCACTCAAGACCGAAATGGCGGGCGTGATGACCCCATCGCCATAGATCAGGGCCGCGCCCAGCAATCCCATTCCCGTCAAGAGCTTGAATCCGGATTGAAAGCCGTTCGCGCCGATGAGCGACATCAGGGCCAGAATTCCGCCTTCACCGCGATTGTCCGCCCGCATGACGAACAGGCAGTACTTGATCGAGATGGTGACGATCAAGGTCCAGATGATCAGCGAGAGAATGCCGAGTGCGCTCTGCGGGGTGAACCGTCCGCCGGTCGCCTGCACCACGGTTTGCAGGGTGTAGAGGGGACTGGTGCCAAGGTCGCCAAAGACGACGCCCAACGCACTCAGGGCGGTCCATTGGGCGGACCGCGCCGCTTGGGCCGATTCGCGCAACGAAGATTGAGCGTGCACGTGAAATTTTAAGCGAAGTGCAAAGCGCCGTTCTACGGCGCCGTGCCCGACTCTTTGGGCGCGTCGCTGGCGGGAACATCCGGCGGCGCCGCAGGTCCGGCCGCCGGCGCGGGAGTGGCTGCCGGTGCAGCCGCCGGCACGGGTTCAGCCGCGTGCGCGGGTTCAGCCGCCGGCGCGGGTTCAGCCGCCGGCGCGGATTCAGCCGCAGGCACCGCGGCCGGCAAGTTGGGATCGTCCTCTTCCAGCCCCACCGTCGCGATCACGCCATCCGCTTTCTGCAAGACTTCGCGTGCATACTCCCAATGAATCGCCACTATCGTTTCGCCCACTTCCTTTTGCAGCATTTCAGAGAATTGATCGAGATTGGGCTCGAAGCTCTGTCCCTCCGCATCCACCGGCGGATGCGCTTCGAGCAGCAGCTCGCCATCGATCCAGGCTATTTTGACGGGCTCGTTGATGAGCCGCACCGGCGTGCCCACCGGAATCAGCGGATACAAAGCCTCGACATCGTCCGGATACATTCGGATGCAGCCATGCGTCACCGCCAGCCCGACGGCAATGGGGTTGTTCGTGCCGTGGATCAAATACGTGCCGTTACCCGCGGCCAGCCGCATGGCATAAGCTCCCAGAGGATTCTTGGGTCCCGGCGGAACGCGCGCGGGTATGGGATCGCCCGCCTCGGCATGCTCTCGCCGGACCGATTCCGGCGGGTACCAGGTCGGATCCTTCTGCTTCGAGATCACATGGGTCAGTCCCAGCGGCGTGCGCCAATCCATCTTGCCGATGCTGACGGGATAGGTGATGACTTGAATCGGGCCGCCGCGCTTCGGCTTCGGATAGTAATAGAGCCGGTGTTCGGGCAGATTGACGACAATGCCTTCATGCGGCCCAGGCGGCAGAATGTGGCGGCCCGGCACGATGAGTTTCTTGCCCGCGCCCGGCAGCCAGGGATCGACTTGCGGATTGACCCGAATCAGCTCCTCGGACCCCAAGCTGAATTTTCTGGCCAGATCGTACAGCGTGTCTTCGTACACGGTTTCGACGGTCTGATCCTCGCCGAACACGGCCGCCTCCGGACTCGCGAGCGTGTAAACGGTCGCCCGCGCGCCGTGAGCGCCCGCCAAGGCGAGGGCCGCGATCAACGCCGCAGCTGCGGCTGTGCGGCGGCCATATGTCGCCGATTTTCTTGCTGGAACGATCCGTTTCACGCAGCTAGCGTAGCATGCGGGTTCCCGTCATTCCTACGCGGCTTGGGCGCGGCAGCGCAAGGCGAATCCGCGCCGCACCCAAGCCCGCCAGGCCGAGCAGCGCGAGGAAATCGAGACCGCCTCCGCCGCCGCCGCCGGACTTCGCGGGCGGCGCCGTGACGGTCAACGTCGCCGAGCTGGCCGGCGATGATCCTGCCGCGTTCGCGCACGTCAATGTATAGGTGTCGGTACCCGCTGCGCTGGGTGTCAGGGTGTGTGAACCGCTGGCCGCCAGCGCCTCGCTCCAACTGCCCGTCGCCGTGCAGCCCGTCGCGTTCGCCGACGACCAGGTGATCGAGGTCGAGCCGCCGACGGCTATGGAACTCGCAGCCAAGGTAAGGGTGGGCGCCGCGGGTACTACTTGCGGTATGAGCCCAAACGCTACATCCGCCTGCACGAGCCCGTAGCCGGAGTCGAAATTCGGTGACGGGGTAGCCAGCGGCAACGCACTATTTTGCAATGCCTGGTAAATCTGCGTCGGAGTGACCGCCGGATTCGCCTGTTGCATCAGCGCGGCGATGCTGGCCACGTGCGGAGTCGCGGCCGAGGTACCGAAGAAGTTGGGATAACTCGGGAGGTTCTGGCAAGCCGCAATCGTTGTGTTCAGAAGCCCATTCGACGGATACGGCGGGGAATCCGAGGCCAGCGTGAAGCCCAGGAACGTATTGTTAACCCCGTCGGGGCCGACGAAGTCCGGCTTCTGTCGCACCACCGGTGCGGCGAGCCGCGCGCCGTTGACATCGAATAATATCGGCGCCCCGCCAGCGGAAGAATAGCTCTCGAGCGTTGCGGGCGTGGTGAGGCAAGCCGGCGTATCGAAATAAAAGGCAGCACCGACCGCAGCCGCACCGGCAGCGCCGGAATGTCCCTGCAGCGTCGCCCCGGCACTGTTGCTCGGGAAGGCGTTGATGCTGCTGCCCGCTCCGTCATCCTCGACCGCGACTTTGATGCGGCCGGGAGCGGCGGTGCCGTTCGCCAGCCCAACTTCGATGTTCAAGTTCTCCGCGGCGGTGTTGCCGGTGGCGTTGGCCGGATTGCTGATGATCATCACCTGATAGGAATCCGCGCCAGTCGCATTCGCGCCCGAGCAGGTCACTGGGTTGCCGTTGTAGTCGGTGATGATGTCGGTGCCGGAAGCGCCCGTGAGGCACACGTCGATATGACTGGTCGCGCCGCCGCTGCTGGGCGCACCCGTCACATAGGGCTGGTCCCACTGGACGACGATGGCGACCTGTTCTCCCGGCACCAGCGCGGCGATGGTCACCGGCAGGGAAGTGACCGTCGTTGCGCCCGATGCATCGAAGTTCAGCAAATACTCACCCGAATTCGGTGCGCTGCTCGACAGCGTGGCAAAGCTGGGCGCGGTGTTGTCATACGCCAGCGTTCCGTCGTTGCCCGCGGCAGAAAAATACGCCACGGGTTTGGCGGGCGGAGCGGGCGACTCCACGGCGTCGATCGCCTGGGCCACGATGCCGTCCTGAAAGAAGGGCTCGTCGTAGTAGCCCACATCGTCGGCAATGACGGTGGCTCCCGCGCCCGCCAGTTTGCCGATGCCGCTGGCAAAATCCGCTTCGCTGTTCTCGGCCGTGTAGAAGGCCAGACTCGCGCCGGGCGCGACGTCATGCACGATCTGCAGCATTGCGCGGCCCTCGTCGCTGAACGGCAGCTGGGTCGGTGCGCCGTAGTACATACAGCCGCCGGCGCCGGCTTCCGCCTCTTCGAGCACATTGACGTTCATGGGCAAATCACCGGTCGAGACGTCCGTCGCGGCCGTGGCAAGAAAGCCATTGTTGGCATAACCCGCCGCCCCGCCGGCGGGCACATTGTTCGCCGCATACACGGGATAGCAGTCATAGCTGCTGGAGAGCACGCCCACGGTGACCCCCGCGCCGGTGAGCGAATTGGCCGAACGCACCACGTCGCTGTGCTGCACGAAATCGCCTTGGGAAGTCACGGCACCGCTGCGCGTGTGGGGCATGGCGGCGCGAATGGAATGCACCTCGGCGCGGGCGGTGGCGGCATCGAGTTGCGACACGGGCAACCAGCCCCCGACATCGTTCGAATACACCGACGGGTGCTGCAGGCCCAGCGCGACCAGCGCCGACTTCAGCTGCTGCGGGTCACCGCGGGTGACCGCATCGATGAGCACCAGCGGTGCTGTGTCCGCGGCGGCCTGTTTGAACCGCACGCCCGGAGCGATCGACCGCAAATCCTCGATGGCGTGATCGGGACGCGCCAGGACCGCATTCCGGGACAATTCGGCGAGCGCGCCATCGAATTTGGCGCCGGCCTCGCTGTGACGCTGCTGCGCACTGCGGCTGCCGAATGCGCGCAGATGCGCGCTGCCGGGCGCCACGCTCGGTCGCACATGGGAGTGTCGCAATGATGAGACGGCCGCGCCGGCCGCCATGGCCGTCAGCGCGGCCATGGTGCCGATAGTAAAGAATCGTGAAGCCATCCATCCTCTCCCTTCGCCGCGACCAGTGCCCACCTTAAGACTAGCTCGGTTCGGCGAAGTTTGACACGGAATGAAATATAAATCGGTCTTGAGCGCCCAAACTGGCGGTCGGAGGCGTCTTACGCACATAATTGAGCGCATGACCAGCAAGGCCACTTCCATCGATATCGCCTATCTGGCAGGGGTGTCGCAGTCGACGGTATCGCGCGCATTGCGCGGCAGTCCGACGGTCAATGAGGAGACCCGCAAGCGCATCGAGGACATTGCGCATAAGCTGAATTATACGGTCGACAAGAATGCTTCGAATCTGCGCACTCAGCATTCGAACACGATCGCATTGTTGTTTTTCGAAGATCCGACCCCGGATGATTCGCTCATCAACCCCTTCTTTCTGGCGATGCTGGGATCCATCACTCGGGCGAGCGCGCAGCGCGGCTACGACTTGCTGATCTCCTTCCAGGAGCTATCCGGCAATTGGCATGTCACCTACGAAGACAGCAAGAAAGCCGACGGCATCATCTTGTTGGGTTATGGGGACTACGTGGAATACAGATCGCGGCTGGAGCAGCTGGTTGCGCAGGGCACTCACTTCGTGAGATGGGGCGCGGTGCTGGAGGGTCAACCGGGCATCTCCATCGGCTGCGATAATTTCAAGGGAGGCTACGACGCCGCGAAACACCTGTTGAGCCTCGGGCGCCGCCGATTGGCGTTTCTCGGCGACGCGTCGAATCACTACCCGGAATTCCTCGATCGTTATCGCGGCTATGCCGCGGCGATCGAAGAATCGGGCGGTCGCGCCGATACGAATTTGCAGGTCGACGCCATTACCACCGAAGAGTCGGGCCACCGGGCGGCGCGCGAGCTGCTGAACCGCAAGGAACCGTTCGATGCCATTTTTGCCGCCTCGGATCTGATTGCCCTCGGCGCCATGCACGCGTTGCGCGATCAGGGAGTGAGCATACCGGCGGAGGTGGCGGTGATCGGATTCGATGATATACCCGCAGCCAGTCTCGCCAATCCGCCCCTCACCACGGTCGTGCAGGACACGCGGCGCGCGGGCGAAGCGCTGGTCGAAACCCTGCTCAAGCTGATCGCGGAGGAACCCGCCACGGGTACGGTATTTCCGGCTCGCTTGGTGGTGCGGCAATCCTGCGGAGCGCAATTACCGCCGCGCTCTGTTTAGTCTTTCGTTGGTTCCGCAACGCGCAGGACCAAGGCGCCGGAAATGAAGAAACTCACGCCCCCGATGGCAAGCGCGTAGATCGGTGCACCGCCAAACAGCCATTTGAGCAGCAGCCCGAGCACGCTCGCAGCCACCAATTGCGGGATGACGATGAAGAAATTGAATATCCCCATGTACAGTCCCATTTTCCGCGCCGGCAAACTGTCCGACAGCAAGACATAGGGCAGCGACAGAATCGACGCCCATGCGATGCCCACGCCCACCATCGGCACCAGCAGCCAATAGGGATTGCGCACCACGAGAAAGGACAGCAGCGCCGCCCCTCCGATCCAGACATTGATCAAGTGGCTCCATCGCAGGCCCACACGCCGCACCAGCATCGGTATGAAGACCGCGGCCAGGGCCGCACAGCCGTTGTACACGGCGAACAGCACGCCCACCCAGTTGGCACCCTGGTTGAAAGCGTCCGATCGCGGATCGCTCGAACCAAAGTGCACCTGTGCGACGGCGGCGGTGGTGTAAATCCACATCGCGAACAGGGCCAGCCATGAAAAGAATTGCACCGGCGCGAGGCGCCGCATGGTATCCGGCATCGCATCGAGATCCCGCATCACCGATGCGAACCAACTCTGACCAGGCATGAATCGGTGCGTCAAACGCGCGAGACCCCACAACAGCGAACCGGCACAGACCAGGTAGAGCTGCCGGTCCAGGCCGAGGCTGGCCACCAAGGCAATCCCGAGCAATCCGCCACCGCTCCACAGCACGCCGCGCCGCAGCTCGAGACTGCCTGACGCCGGCGGCGAGAGCGCGGCCGCGGGCAGCGCATCGCTGAATGACTGCAACTGCTCCGGCGGATATTCCCGCGTGCGCAGCACGGTCCACATGATGGCCAGCAACAGCACCACCGCGCCGGCGTCGAACGCATGGCGCACGGTGTCGGGGATCACGGTCAGTCCCTCGCTCGAGGCGCCGCTATTGCTGAACCCCAAGTGCGCCAGAATCCAGGGCAGCGCGCTTGCGACCACGGCGCCCAAGCCAATGAAGAAACTCTGCATGGCATAGCCCAATGGGCGTTGCGGCGGCGCGAGCTGATCGCCGACAAACGCCCGGAACGGCTCCATCGACACATTGATGGAAGCATCCAGCACCCATAGGAGTGCCGCGGCAAACCACAGCGTCGGTGCACGCGGCATGAGCCAGAGGGCGCTCGCCGCGAGGACGGCGCCGACGACGAAGTACGGCTTGCGCCGGCCGAGCCGGGTCCATGTTCGATCCGACCAGTAGCCGATCACCGGTTGAACCAGCAGCCCGGTCAGCGGCGCCGCGATCCACATGATCGGGATCTGATCCAAGTCGGCGCCCAGAGACTGGAAAATCCGGCTGACATTGGCGTTCTGCAGCGCGAATCCAAACTGCAGGCCGAGGAATCCAAAACACATGTTCCAGATTTGTGCGAATGTCAGAACGGGCTTGGACGTCCTCATCGGGTCAATCGTACCGCGCATCGCCGCGGATCAAGTCGATTTGCGCCGCCGCGATGTCGGCCCGATTGAGCGCGCCGGATTCGCCGCCCAGACCGCCGGTGTAGCGCGCAAAGGACTCCAAGTACGACATGTTGAATCCATCCGCGACGCGCAACTCGCACACCCTCTGCGCGCGGGCCTTGAAGAAGAATCCCGTTGAATATCCCCACCGGCCCGCCTCCACCGTATGCGGCATCACGACAGCGCCCAACTGTTCCCCTTCGCCCGCGCAGTGCGCCGTGACGGTCTTCACGACTGCGGTGATTCCGGTATTGATCGGGCCATGCGTATTGGAATATTTGAGCTCGAAGCGAAACCACGCGGATGCGCGCGGAGTGAAGCTCGCGCGAAGCTCTGAAGACGGCAAGCCCCAATCCGGGTATCGAACGACGCCGTCGACGGCCGCCATTGCGTGGGCACCATTCGCCACGAGCCCGATGCCGGCCCCCGAGTCCGCGCCCGCACTCGCGCCCGCGCCCGCGCCCGCGCCCAGCGTGATCAGTCCCGAATCGGGAATGCAGGACTCGCGACTCGACAGCGAGGTCAGGCCCGTGTCATCGAAGCGCTGCGTCAGGGAATAGCACGACGTCCGCGGATCGCGCATTGCGCCGTCCTCGAACCGCCCGCCCGCCGCGCTCGCAGTCAGTTGCAGGCCGTCCTTGAACACCTGGACGGTGGCCCCCGGCTCCACGCCCTGCCACGTCAAGCTCACGCCGGCGTTCCCGCGTGTCGCGGCCAGCAACACCGGCGACACCGGCGCAAACACTTCTCGCCGCTGCCCCGGCGTGAGCTGCCGGGAATCGTCGAACGGAATCTTCGCTATCGCCTGAGCCGCTCCAATGACAGACCGCATTCTGACCCGTAATTCGCGGGCGCCGGCCGGCCGCAGCCGGCGAAGGTCAATGGTTGATCCGGTCAATCGCACACCATCGAGCGAAATCGTTTCTGCCTCGAGCCAGCCGGCCGATGGCCACACCCGCGGTAGTTCCAGCGTGACATTGAATAGAGCCCCGCCCATGCGCACATCACGCAGCGACACGGACTCCCGCCCGGCGAACAGCGAATGCGCGAGGCCGCCCGGCAGCCATGGCTTGACCGATAGCCGGCCATCGCGCACCTCCAACCCCCAGAGAGTGTCGAACACCATATTAAGATACCCCGCCACCGACCAAAGCTGTCGCAGGGAATTGATCACGGGCCCCGACAGTCTCCCGTCTTCGTATCGGACCTGCTGTGTCAGGAACTCAAAGTTCTCCATGTTCGACAGCGACAGCGCGGACCCCCGCATCAAAGACTGCGCCAGCTCGGCGGCCAACTCGGCGTGCTGCGCGGCCTTCGCCGCGCGCAGGGCATAGGCGGTGACGAACGGCCAAATCGCGCGGTTGTGATAGATGGCGATGCCAGGCTGTTCCGGCCAGACCACCGGCGGGCCGGCCGCGCTGATCGGATAGTGCTGCAAAATGGAGCGTGCCCGTGTCTCATCCGCGATGCCGTGAATGATGGCGAGCGACAGCCCAAGCAAATCATAGGAGTACGACGGCACGGAATTGGGCTCCGCGCCGAGATAGCTCGAGTACAGTCCCGACGGCGCCTGCCAGAATCGCGCGTTGATCGTGCGCCGCAGATTCTGCGCCCATCGCCCGTAGCGCCTGGCGAGAGGGTCGCCCAACTCGCGCCCGAGCCGCGCGGTGGCATCGAGCGCGACGGCGTGCAAAACATTGGTGGAGAAAGCATAGCCGCCGGCAATGCTCGACACGTCGTTGCGCGTCCACTCGGGATAATTCTGCTCGCGCCAATCGAGGAATGAGGTCTCGCCGCGATACAGACCCGCATAGGCATCGAAGGCGAAGCGGCGATCCTGTTCGATGGTATCGCGCGCCACGTGAAACAGCCGACGAGCCAGAGCCGGCCGCCCGGCCCCCGGCAGTTGTTCCAGCACATCGCTCGCCGCCAGTATCCACACCACTCGGTCGGTGCTGACGGGCCAGCTCCCCCCGCTGCCCGTGTCTTGTGCGACAACATTCACCTGCCGCACACCTTCGCTCAACAGATCCGCGCGAACGCTCGAAGTCTTGAACAGCAATGAATCCAGGGCTCGCCGCGGATCCAGGCTGGCGAGACCGAGGTCGACTGCATAGGATATGTCGCGGGTCCAGACGTAGGGCCACTTCTCACCGGTCTTGAAGCAGACACATGCGATGGGATGGCCCCGATTGAAGGCGTCATCTTGGATTTCCGACACGCGATCGAGTTCCGCATCGGCCAATCCCAAGGCAAACAGCCCGTCGAACAGGACATTGCCGCTGCGCACATAGGGCTGCCCCGGCTGCTCCGAGACCAGCCGCTCCGACCGGCCGTCCCCGCCCGATGCCTTGGAGAACCGATAAGTGCGGCGCTCGCCCATGCCTTGAGGGCCCTCGACGGCCACCGACACCTGCTGATCACGCCACTTAAGCTCGCTCTCCGTGCCGTCGCTTCGAGCGACGGCGGGCGCCGCCTGCGCGGAGCCCGACAACACAGCCGCCGCCGCCGCGACTGCGCACTTCCGGAAACTCAAGGCAGGCATCGGGCGATCAGACCAGAGAGAGGCGGAAAACTCCACTCTTCGGCTCCGCCCACGGACTCGATGATCTGCCATTCTCGTTTGCGTTCGGGACGCCAGTTGCGCGCGCTCAGTCCGAGGTTGAACGCACAGAGAAACCGCTGATCGGCTGACGTACGCTCGAACACCAGAAGATCCCCCGCCTCGACGAATTGCAGCGCTCCTGCGCGCAACGCCGCGCTGCCCCGGCGCAGCGCGATCAAACGCCGGCTGAGCGCCAGTTGCGAGCCCTGCTCCGACTGTTGGCGGTCCACTGCGAGTGCAAAGTGCTCCGGACTGACCGGAAGCCACGGCGCCGCCGTAGAGAAACCAGCATGCGCCGCGGAAGACTGCCAGGGCATGGGCGTGCGCGCGCCGTCGCGTCCGAGCGTGGCGGGCCAATTCGCGATGGCCTCGGGGTCCTTCAAATCCTCGAAAGCGATCTGCGCCTGGGGCAGGCCCAGCTCCTCACCCTGATAGAGGAAAACATTGCCCCGCAGACAGATCAGCAACAGCATGGTCAATCGCGAATAGGCGACACGCTGCCCGGGCTCCGCCCAGCGCGAAATCGCGCGCGGCGCATCGTGATTGGAAAAGGCCCAGCTCGGCCAACCCACGCCGGCGGCGTCCGGCCAGGCGTCGAGCGCGGATCGAATCAGCTCCGGAGTCAGCCGTTCGGCATAGAGAAAATTGAATCCATAGGCGGTGTGAAAGCGCGAATCGCCCGCGGTGAGCAGCTGCATCTCAGCCTCGCTGCCTTCGCCGCCGATCTCCGCCACGGTGAAGCGGCCGCCGTACCCATCGGCGGCCGTTCGGATGCGCTCGATGAAGCGCGGCAAATCCGGATGCGACTTGTTGTAGAGCGCCAGCTGAAAATCGGCCGGCCGCGTACGCGGCCGGCCGCTGGCCGGCGCGGGGGGATTGTCGCGCAGCAAAACATCGTGCATGGCATAGTTGATGGCGTCGAGCCGAAAGCCGTCGACGCCTCTTTCGAACCAGAAGCGCGCGCATTCGAGCAGCGCATCCTGAACCTTCGGGTTGTGCACGTTGAGGTCCGGCTGCTCGGGCAGAAAATTATGCAAGTAATATTGGCCGCGCCGGGCGTTCCAGCTCCAGGCCGAGCCGCCGAAAACGGACTGCCAGTTCGTCGGCGGCGAGCCGTCGGCTTTCGCGTCCGCCCACACGTACCAGTCAGCCCGCGCGTTGCCGCGGTCTGCACGGCTTTGGCGGAACCAGGGGTGCTGATCCGAGGTATGCGAATACACCTGGTCGATGATGAGCTTCAGCCCAAGGTCATGCGCCCTCAGCAGCAGCCGATCGAAATCCTGCAGCGTCCCGAAGATGGGATCCACGTTGCAATAGTCGGAGATGTCGTAGCCGAAATCCTTCATCGGCGACGTGAAGAACGGCGACAGCCATACGGCATCGACGCCGAGCGCCGCCACGTAATCCAGATTCGCGGTGATGCCGGGTAAATCGCCGATGCCGTCGCCGTTGGAATCCCGAAAACTGCGCGGATAGATGTGATAGATCACCGCGCCGCGCCACCACGGGCTTTCCCCCGGCACTTCACGGCGGTGCGCCGCGGGCAGCTTCACGGACCCGATCCCGAGGTGCAGACGATGTAGTCGAGCGCGGCGACTCGTACCCGATAGCTGCCGGGTGCCGAGGTCGTCGGTTCGCAGGACCCATGCAGGGCGCGAAAGCGTTGGCTGAGCGGTTCGACCTCCACCTGGACATCGAGGGCTTGCGTCCCGGTATTGAACGCGATCAGCACTTCCGTGTGGCTCTTCGCATCCAGCCGCGACACCGCAAATATGCCCGGTGTGCGCGCGTAGGCGCGCACCAGTTGTTCGCCCTCGCGCAGCGCGGCATTGGCACGGCGCAGCATCGACAATTCGGCGATGGTTTTATAAAGCGGTCGCGCCGGGTCGAAACTGCCCTGCGCCGTAGTGGCGGCCGTACCGATGAGCTTCTCCGCGTTGTAGCTTGCGGTTTGACTCGCGAACATGTCCTCGCGCGCATCCTGGTCGCCGCCCGTGCCGGCGAAACCCTGCTCGTCGCCGTAGTAGATGACCGGGACTCCGCGCAGGGTCATGAGCATGGCGTAGCCCAGGGTCACTCGCCGCAACACCTCCGCGTCGCCGGCGCGCGGCCGGGCCTTGCGCACGAAATAGCCGAAGCGGCCCATGTCGTGATTGCTGATGAAGGTCGGCAGCTGCCGTGCACCCGCCGCGCCGCCCTCGTAGAGGGCATCGTCGGCAAAGAGTTCGGCCAACCGTTCGGTCCCCGCGGACCCCGCCACGGTCTCCTGCACGGCCCAGGCAAACCCGAAATCGAGCACCGCCGGCAACCCGTCGACGCGAGTGTGCCTCGCGAGTTGCGCCGGGTTGAAATCCGCCGTGAACACCTCGCCGAAGATGTGAAAATTGGGGATGCCCCTGGCAGCCGCGCGCGCGCGCATCGCCGGCACGAAGCGCTGCCAAAATTCAGGATTGACGTGCTGAGCCGTATCGATGCGAAATCCGTCGACGTCGTAGTTGTCGATCCAATTGCCGAATATCTCGATGAAGCCGCGCACCACGCGCGGATTTTCGGTCATCACATCGTCGAGGCCGGAAAAGTCTCCCATGGTGGAGCTCTCGCCGTGGAACGTCGAGTTGCCGCGGTTGTGGTAGTAAATCAAATCGTTCAGCCATTCGGGAGCCTTGGCATGCTCCTCGCCCGCCGGGATGAAGGGCGTGTAGGCATAGTCCGGCCGCGTCAGCTTCGCGAAGTTTTCCTCCGTCTGGTACGGCGCGGCGTCGCCGAGGAATCCCGGATTGATCGGCTCGCCCGCCGCTCCGCCGCGCCGGGTGTAGGGATAATCCGCGCGCGAGCGGTACGGACACGCACCGGCCGGGCACTCGCGATAGGCGATCACGTCGGCCGTGTGATTCACCACGATGTCCAGGTACAGCTTCATGCCGCGGGCGTGCACCGCCTGCGTGAGCGCCTGCATATCCGCATCGGTGCCGAAATGCGGATCGACACGCGTAAAATCGGTGATCCAATAGCCGTGGTAGCCGGCGGATTCATGGCCGGGCGTTCCCTGCACCGGCTTGTTCTTGTAAATCGGTCCCAGCCAAACGGCGGTGGCCCCGAGCCCTTGAATGTAGTCCAAGCGCGAGATCAGACCCTTCAAGTCTCCGCCGTGATAGAAGCCCTTGGCGGTCGGATCGAACCCCGTGATGAGCCGTCCCCCCGTCAGACCGCCGCGATCATTGGACGTATCGCCGTTCTCGAAGCGGTCGGGCAGGAGGAAATAGATGATCTCGTCGGCCGGCAGCCGGCTGCGGTAATCCTCCGCCGGCTGCGCAATGCTTCCTGCCGCAATGCTCAAACCCAGCAGCGGCGCCGCGAAGCCGCCGACGGAAATACGCTTCAGCGCACGGTTCACGCCATTCCTCCCACGCGCCATTCCTCCCATGCGCCCTCAAGGCCGCGGACGCGGGCCGGCAGGGCCCGCGCCGCTCGAGCACCCGCCGGCCGATCCGGCGGATGAGGACTGACACATTGAACTACAGTTTGTACTTCGCGCCGAAGAAGTAAACGCGGCCGTAGGTTTCGTAGTCACGCACGCGTGACGACACCCCGGCGTAGTCGATGAACGGCGTGTTGGTGAGATTGTCGATCTGGAACACGACGCCAAAGCCCCTCATCGGACCCCCTTGGACGTCATATCCCGCCTGGAACGCGCTGATCTGTTCGTGCCGGACGTATTCGAGCGCCCGGTCGCCGGCGAAATCCGTGATCTCGCCGATGTAGTTGGAGCGATAGGTGGTCGCGAGGCGCGCCGAGAAACCCGCCCGCTCGTAGTACACCGTCGCCTGCCACACCGTCTTCGACAATCCCGGCAAGGTGATATTTTGCGAAGGCAGACCCGAGACCTGTCCCGGGATCGAGATGCTGCTCGCGGTCTGCGAGACGCTGCCGCTTGCGCCGAAGCCGCGCAAAGCGTCCCAGAACAACTCACCCGGCACCGAAAATGCCAGTTCGATGCCGTCCACGCGGCCGCCCGAGCCGTTCTCAGGCCGCGTGAACATACCGATCGCCTGTTCCGGACAGGAACCCGGAACCGGCGGGTTGACGCAGCTGAAGTTAGGGCTCGCCGCCGCATTTTGTGCGGAGAAGTCATAGGGGCTGGTGATGTCGTAGATGTAGGTCGTCAGCTTCTTGTAGAACCCCGCAACCGACACGATTGCGTTGTTCTCGAAGTACTTCTCGTACGACAAATCAACCGCATCGGCGCGCCACGGCGCCAGCCTGGCATTGCCGCCGGTCGCCGAAGGTATGAACGGCGCCGCGGTCGAGAAAGAATAGTCATACGACACATCGAGCTGATCCATGCGCGCCCGCACCAATTCGCGCGCCAGGCCGACGCGCAGCTTCTGGCTGTCCGGGAAGCCGAACACCAAGTTCGCCGACGGCAGGACATCGTTATAGTTCGTGCCATCATGAATCGGCACCGCCGACGTGATGTACGCATTCGAATCGGAGCTCTGCTGGGTGTGCACGACCTGCACGCCCACGTTGCCGCGCAGGTTGACGGTCGCGGACAAGTCATGATCGAGCTTGGCCATGATGTAGGCCGTCGACAGCTTCTCCGAGACCTCCCAGGTCTTGCCGACGAGATAACTCGCTGTCGTCGAAGGCACGATGGGCTGGAAATAATTGGCGAGTACCGCCGGAACATTCCAAGCGAGCGCGCTCGGCGTACCCGAAAAGCTCAAGTTGGTCGGCGGCAGCAGATACTGGCTCGCGATCTGGCAGGGACAGTTGGCATTGGCGTTGAGGTTCGCCTCCGGCTGGGTTTTGTTCTTGGTGCGATCATCAAAATTGAGGCCGCCCTGCACCGCGCTGAACCACCCGGACAAGGCGTGCGACGCGTCCAGGCGAGCAGATTTCAATTCATCGACGACATGCGGGAAACGGCTGTAGCCGGCGCCATAAATCGTCGGCCCCACCAGAATCTTGGTGGGATCTGCGTAATTATTGTTTAGAGCGAACCCCGGCGACGAGCTGCTCGGAATGTAGAAAGTGCCGGTGTCGGTCACGCCCCCCTGATAGGTGCCCTGGGTCTCATAGTCGTGCTCATCGCGCGTCGCGCGCGAGTAGCCGAAATCGCTCGATAAGGTCCAGTCTCCCGGCGTCCACTTGTTGTTCCAACCCGTGGCGAAGATGTCGTCCTTGGTGATGTAGAGGAAGTTACGCGCCAGGGGCACGAGATTGGCGACCGTTGCGCCGATCAGCGAGTTGTCGCCGCCGATGACGAGGTTCGAGTAATTGGTCGTATCCGGGTAGTTGCCGAGGTTGGCCTCGATGCTGCGCCGTTGGTCCTGCCAGGTTCGGTTGGTGTAATACGCATCGAGAGTACTCGTGTAGCCGGGGTTCGGCCTCCACTCCAGAGTGGCCACGGCGCCGTCGCGCTTGTCGAGGCCGGTGCTCGCCAGCGATTTGATGCCGTCGGTCACCCAGGCATCGGCCGGCACGCCGGCATGTTCGGTGCCGTTCTGGTGCCAGGGATCATACAGTCCGACTTCCTTGGTAACGGTCGGCGTGTCGAGACGCGCGAAACCGACGGTGAGCCCCAAGGTGTTGTCCATGTATTGGTCGACGTAGGAGATGCTGGCGCGGTACTGCTTGTCGGTGGAGTCGGCGCCGAGATCGCCGTTGCCGTTCTTGATGCCGCGCACGTCGAACACGAGAGCCCGCTTGCCGTATTCGAGGGGACGGGTCGTCTGCAGGTCGATCGTGCCGGCGAGACCCTGGCCGATGAGAGATGCGTCCGGAGTCTTGTACACCTCGACGGAGTGGATCAATTCCGCCGGGTACTGGTCGAACTGAATGGCGCGGTTATCCCCGGTGCTGACCTGCTCGCGGCCATTCATCAAGGTGCCGTTGAAGTCGGGACCGAAGCCGCGGATGCTGATGTCGGAGGTGCGTCCGTCGGAGCGCTGCGCGGTGATGCCGGGCAGACGGGTCAGCGATTCGGCGATGCTGGGATCCGGCAGCTTGCCGATGTCTTCGGCGGAGACAACCTCGACGATGTCGGAGGATTCACGCTTGACCTCGATCGCGGACTGGATGCTCGCGCGGATGCCGGTGACGGTGACTTCCTCGAGCTCGTTGTTGGTGGTCGCGTCGGCCGCCATGAGCCGTGCCGGCGCCAAACCGGAAATTGATCCCGCGCAGGCGAGCAGTGCGAGCGCGAAGTTCGCCTTGGGAACGAGCCTTTTCGCGGCAGCGCGAGCCCAAGCGGATAAATTTATGTTCAATGCGTGCCGGATGCTGCGAGACGGCCCGGATGTCTGGATAAATGTTTTCACGATGCACTCCCTGATCAATCTATCGTTATGGCGATGCCGCACGTTGGCGCGCGGCGGCCTCATTTACTTGCAATCGAGTCGTTCTCGATTTCTTATGGGGGGATTCTAGTCGGAACCCCGCCACTGCCTAGATGGGTGCATACGTATTCATTGCCGCGCCGGGGCCGGACAAAATCGCGGGAGCGCTGTCATGCGTCAGTGGCACCCTGGGCCTCGATGCCTGCTACGGGGCCGATTGCGCGCGGGCGTCCGCACCAAAGACTAGGTGCAAACTCCGGATCGCCCTGTATCATCGGCCGTGAGTCCTCATCTCCGGCTAAGGTGCGCATGACAGTAGGAAGCAAGTCCGCTCGGGCCGCCGCGGCCTACTTAAGTCTCTGGCTCGGGATCACCTGCGCCGCCGCCGCGGACCGTGCGAAGGTCCTCAATATCTACGCTTGGTCCGAGTACTTTCCGCAGTCGCTGATCGCGAAATTCCAAGCCGAGACCGGCATCCACGTCAACTACGCGGTGCTCGACTCCCCGGAGACGGCCGAGACCATCTTGTCCGTGGGCCACTCGGGCTACGACATCGTCACCATGAACGCCTCGCCCGAACTGGCGCGCGAAATTCCGAAGGGATTCTGGAAGAAACTCGACCAGGCGAGCCTGCCCAATGTGCGCAACGCCGATCCGCAAATCATGCAATTGCTGCAATCGGTCGATCCGGGCAACCAATATGCCGTCCCGTGGATGTGGGGGACGACCGGCCTCATCTACAACAGCGAGAAGATCAAGGCCATCATGCCGAATGCGCCCCTGGACAGTCTCGACATGGTGCTCAAGAAGGAAACGGCGGCGAAATTCGCTTCGTGCGGAATCAGCATGCTGGACTCATGGGGCGATGTCCTGCCCATGGTGTCGCGTTATCTGCATCAGCCGCGCTTCTCGGCCAACAAGGCGGATCTGGACGCCGTGATGGCGAAGCTGCAGGAGATCCAGCCCTATTTGCGGCGCATTTCCACCGCGGGCTACTACCAGCAGCTCGCCGAGGGCGAGCTGTGCCTGGCCATCGGCTACTCCGGCGACGCCATGGTCGCTCGGCGAATGGTGAACGAGTCCCACGGCAGCGTTAAAATCGACTACTCGTTCGTGCGCGAAATGGTGCCCTTCTACATCGACAACATGGTCATCCCGGCCGACTCGCCGAATCCGGGCGCGGCCCTGGCCTTCATCAACTACGTGATGCGGCCCGAGATTTCCGCCTCGGTCACCCGCTTCATCGGTTTCGCCACCGCCAATGCCGCCGCAGTCCCGCTGCTCGAACCCAACATCCGCGGCAACACCATTGTCTATCCGCCGCCGGCGGTGCGTCAGCGTTTCGAATTCCAGGGGGTCTACACGCCGGAGGAGACGCGGGCATTTACCCGGGCCTGGCTCCTGTTCAAGTCGGGACTCTGACTCTCGGGCGAAAGGCTCGCATGATCCGCAAGGCTCGGATAATCCGTATACCCGCTCGCGCCGCCCGAGTAGAACTCCGCCGGTCTCGGCTCATTGAGCGCCGCGCGCAGCGCGAATCGCCGCGGTAGATCGGGATTGGCGATGAACAGCTTGCCGAACGCCACCGCATCGGCTTCGCCGGATTCGATCAGCCGTTCGGCGGTTTCGAAGTCGAATTTTTCGTTCGCGATGTAGACGCCGCCGAACGCCGCCTTGAGCTTCGGACCGAGGCGGCCGGGCCCGATGTATTCACGGGCGCAGATGAATGCGATCTTGCGCTCGCCCAAGCGGCGGGCGACGTATTCGAAGGTCCGGGGCAGATCCGAGTCGCCCATCGAATGGG
The DNA here is from genome assembly GCA_035314705.1 of Steroidobacteraceae bacterium. Taxonomy (GTDB): domain Bacteria; phylum Pseudomonadota; class Gammaproteobacteria; order Steroidobacterales; family Steroidobacteraceae; genus Bog-1198. Next base: position 113,254 of record DATFZF010000098.1, read on the forward strand.
CGTCGCCGCGCGGCGCGAGATGCACACCGACTCGTCCGGCGCCCCATACGGAAATCGCCGCGTCGGCCGCCTCCAGCATCAGGCGGGCCCGGTTCTCGAGCGAACCGCCGTAGCCGTCGGTGCGTGCATTGCTGCCGTCCTGCAGAAACTGATCCAGCAGATAGCCGTTCGCGCCGTGCAGTTCGACGCCGTCGAACCCCGCGAGCTGCGCGTTCTCCGCGCCCTTGCGAAATGCCTCGATGATGCCCGGAATCTCCGCGGCATCGAGCGCGCGCGGCGTCACGAAGGGCGTCGGCGGCCGAATCAGGCTGACGTTGCCGTTGGCGGCAATGGCGCTCGGCGCCACCGGCAGCGCGCCGTTCAGAAAACTCGGATCGGACACCCGGCCCACATGCCACAGCTGCAGGAAGATCCGACCGCCGGCTTCATGCACGGCCCGCGTCGTGAGCTTCCACCCCTCGACCTGCTCCGGCGACCAGATGCCCGGCGTGTCGGCGTAGCCGATTCCCATCGGCGACACCACCGTGGCTTCGGTCAGTATCAGCCCGGCGGAGGCGCGCTGCGCATAGTACTCGGCCATCAAGCGATTGGGGATGCGCCCGGCGCCCGCGCGGCTGCGCGTCAGCGGCGCCATGATGATGCGGTTCGGCAGCTTGATGTCGCCGAGATTGATCGGATCGAATAGCGTGGTCATGGTCGGTTCCGTGGTGTTTGCGATGCGGCGGCGCCGGCCGCCGCTTAGTTCAATAATCGTGAACTATTGAACTATAAAACTACCGCCGGCGCAAGCTTTGCGTTATTCTGCGCACATGGCGCGACTCCTCACGCATCCGCACATCGACGACGTGACCGTCGCCGGCATATTGCATGCGCTCGCGGACCCCACACGCCTGGGGATAGTCAACAAGCTGCTGAAAAATCCGGCCGGCATGAATTGCCGGGAAATGACGCTGAAGCTCGATCTCAGCATGCCGAAATCGACCTGCTCGCAGCACTACCGGATCCTTCGCGAGGCCGGGTTGATCGCGAGCGAACGCCGCGGCGTGGACCTGTCGAGCCGGGTCCGAGCGGCGGAACTGGAGGCGCGTTTTCCGGGCCTGCTGGCCTCGATCCTCAAATCTTTCGCCAAGGAGACCTCGCGCGCGGCGCGCGGCAGGGAGCTCGTCCGCGGAAAATCACTCGCCAGATGATCGCGCCGATCCGCGGCCCGAAATGGCGGTCAAGATGCCGCTCAGGATTTGCCGCGGGCTCGGCGGACACCCGGGGACCGCCACGTCGACCGGGATGACATTCGACACGCGGCCGCGGGACGCGTAGCTCTCACCGAAGATTCCGCCCGTGCAGCCGCAGTCGCCGATCGCGACCACGATTTTCGGATCCGGGGTGGCATCGTAGGTGCGCCGCAGCGCCGTTTCCATGTTTTTCGCGACCGGCCCCGTTACCAACAGCAGATCCGCGTGCCGCGGACTGGCCACGAATTTAATGCCCAGCGCTTCGATGTTGTAGAGCGGATTATTGAGCGCATGGATCTCCAGTTCGCAACCGTTGCAGGAGCCGGCGTCGATGGCTCGAATGCACAGCGCCCGGCCGAGAATGTCCACGATGTGCGACCGCAGCGCGCCGGCGATGCGCAGCGTCTCGTCGCTTGCCGGCGGCGGCTCCGTGATGATTCCTATGCGGCCGATTTGGCGCAGGGTTTTCAACATGGCTATAGGTCGTGTCCGCTGTATGAGAGGTTGAAGGATTTATTGATCAGCGGAAAATCCGGCACGATGTTGTCGATGATGGCATGTTCGATGACCGGCCAGTTCTGCCACGACGGATCGTGCGGATGACAGCGCCGGATCATCCCGCCGCCGCCGGCTTCGAGGGCGAGAAATACCGGTCCGCGCCATCCCTCGATCAATCCGACACCCAACGCGCCTTCGCTCGGCGTTGCGAGCGCCGTGAGATGCAAACCGGCCGGCAGATGCCACAGCAATTGCTTGATCAGGCGCGTCGACTCGGCGGCTTCGTCGAAGCGCACCGCGACCCGCGCGGCGACATCCCCCTCCGAGCGCACGATCTTTCTGGGTGCGAGGTCGCCGAACGGTTCGCAGGGTAGATCGCAGCGCAAATCAAAGTCTTGTCCGCTGGCGCGCCCCGCAAGTCCGGTCAGGCCCAGTTTGGCGGCCAGGGACGGCGTGACGATTCCGGCTCCCACGAACCGGTCGCGCAACCCCGCGTGTTCGTCGTAAATCGCCCGCAGCGTGCCGACTTCGGCCATGATGGATTCGACGGATTGCATCAGTGAGGCGCTGCCCGCCGATGACAGGTCGACGCGCGTGCCTCCCGGCACGATGAAATCCATGAGATAACGCTGCCCGAGCGCTTCTTCGGTCGCGCGCAAGAGCTGTTCCTTGAGCCGGGAGAACTGGGCGAGTCCGAAGGCAAATCCGGCATCGTTTCCCAGCGCACCAAGGTCGCCCAAGTGATTGGCCAGACGCTCCAGTTCGAGCCCCAGCGCCCTCAACCAGTTGGCTCGGCGGGGCGGATGCGCGGACGCCATGCCTTCCAGCGCCTGGGCATAGGCCCACGAGTAGGCAACGGCGGAATCGCCCGAGACTCGCGCCGCCAGGCGATGGCCCTCGTGCATCGGAAATTCGGCAAAGCGCCGTTCGATGCCTTTGTGAACGTACCCCAGGTGTTCCTCGAGTCTGAGCACCTTTTCGCCCACCACCGAAAAACGGAAATGGCCGGGCTCGATGATTCCCGCATGGACGGGACCCACTGGAATCTCATGCACGCCGTCGCCTTCCACGGGGACGAAGGCGTAGTTGTCGACGGCAGGCAGCGCCGGCGACGGCGGCGCGTCGTCTTGGATCAGCGGATGAAAGCTGTCGGGCCAAGCGGCATGACGCAGCCACGGCCGCGTATCGACGGCGACGGCATGCAGTCCCGACAGATCCCGCACCGCGCGCTGCATGCGGTTTGCGCTCGGAAACCATTCCTCGATGCCGGGATAAGTCTCCGACTCCGTGAGCGGCAAGCGCAGTACCAGCACGCCCGCATCGGCGATGAACGCGGCGCGCACCAGGTGGCCATCCGCGCCATCGCGGCTCGCCCACAGCGCCAGCAATCGTCCGCCATGGGCCGCCATATCGCCGGCCACTTCCCGCCAGTCATCGTGAGTCACGGTCAGGCCCACCGCCTGCGGCGCGCCCGGGATGATTCCGCCCCGGCCCGATTGACCTTCAGCCGCCAGATCGAACCATTGCTGCACGGCCATCTCACTCTCCCCCGATCAGGCGCGCCGCGGCGCGGTACCAGTCCGCGAGGTAGGGTGGAATGAAGATCCCCAGGCACAGCACCAACCCCAAGTGCGCAAATACCGGCAGAAGCGCGGGCGGATGCGGCAACTTCTTGGCGGAAGTGTCGCCGAAGACCATCGATTGCACGCGGCCGAAGATGGCGGCGAACGCCACGCCGAGAGCCAGCAGGAGTATGGGAGTGGCCCACGGCTGCTGTTTCATGGCGGTCGTCAGAATGAGAAATTCACTGGCAAACACGCCGAAGGGCGGGGTGCCGAGAATCGCCAGCGTGCCCATCATCAATCCCCAGCCCACGGTGGGGCTCACGGTGATCAGGCCGCGAATGTTGTCCATGAGCTGCGAGCCCGCCTTCTGCGTCGCGTGGCCCACGGCAAAAAAGATGGAGGACTTCGTCAGTGAATGCACGGTCATGTGCAATAGCGCGGCGAAGTTGGCCACCGGGCCGCCCATCCCGAAGGCGAATGCGATGATGCCCATGTGTTCGATCGAGGAATAGGCGAACAGTCGTTTGACATCGCGCTGCCGCCACAAGAAAAACGCCGCGAGCACGACCGAGAGCAACCCAAAGCCCATCAGCATGCGGCCCGGCAGGCTCGAGTGCAGCGAGCCCTCGACCAGCACTTTGCAGCGCACCACGGCATACATGGCCACGTTGAGCAGCAGTCCCGACAACACCGCTGAAATGGGCGTGGGGCCTTCCGCATGCGCGTCCGGCAGCCAATTGTGCAGCGGCGCAAGCCCGACCTTGGTGCCGTATCCCACCAGCAAGAACACGAACGCCAGACCGAGAACGGAGGGCTCGAGCTCGCCTTTGACCGCATTCAGGTGCGTCCACAGCAGCGCACTGACGCCCTCTGATCCCAGGACCTTCTCCGCCGCAAAGTACATGAGGATGGTGCCGAACAAGGCCTGGGAGATGCCCACCCCGCAGAGAATGAAATACTTCCAGCCCGCCTCGAGACTCGCGGGGGTCCGATACAGCGTCACGAGCAGCACCGTGGACAATGTCGCGGCCTCCATCGCCACCCACATGAGCCCCATGTTGTTGGTCGTGAGCGCGATCAGCATCGTCGCCATGAACAGCTGGTACATGCTGTGGTACAAGCGCGATTGTCCGGCCGACACCCGCCCATGCTGCGCCTCGATGCGCATGTAGGGGCGCGAGAACAGCGCGGTGGTCAATCCGACGAACGCGGTCAGGGTCACCAGAAACACGTTGAAGGCGTCGATGAAGAATTGTTCGCGCGCAACCAGCAGATTGCCGTGCGCCACGATCCTCGTCGTGAGGGCGCATGCTCCGAGAAACGTGACCAGCGAAAAGCCGACATTGGCTTCCGGCGCCCAGCGCCGTCCCCCGAACGCACCCAGCGTCAATGCGCCCAGCAGCGGTGTCGCCAGAAGAATGACGAACTCCATGCTATTGATCCTCCTTCAGGGATTCGAAGTGCTTCAAATCCAGGCTGTCGAATTGTTCGCGAATCTGGAAAAAGAACACGCCGAGCACCAGCATGGCCACCAGTACGTCGAGCGCCACGCCCAGCTCCACGATCATCGGCATGCCGTAGGTGGCGCTCATCGCGCCGAAGAACAGTCCGTTCTCCATCGATAGGAATCCGACCACCTGCGACATGGCTTTGCGGCGCGTGATCATCGTGAGAAAGGCGATCAGGATCACCGCCACGGCGATGCCGATGGAATTGCGCGTGGCTGTGCTGGCGAGCGCCGAAATCGGCTGCGCCAATCCGAACGCGAAAATCACCACCAGGACTCCGACCAGCATCGTCCCGGCGATGTTGAGCAGCGGCTCCGTATCCCAGTAAACGCCGAGGCGGCGGATGAGCCGATGCAGCAGCCAGGGCAGAAAAATCACCTTGAGCCCCAACGTGAGCGCCGCGGAAAAGTATAGATGACGGCTGCCTGTCCGCCATGCCAGCAGCAAGGTGGCGATGCCGAGCAGCGCCCCCTGCAGCGCCAGCAGGTCGACCAGCGCGACGATGCGCCGCTGCGACAGCATGGCGAAGGACAGCAGCAGCAAAAGCGCCGCGAGCGTGTTCTGGAGCTGCAGATCCCATGGCAACGCGTGCATCTTAAGCCCCCAGCAACAGCCGCACGAGCAGCCCCAACACGGCAAACAAAAAGGCGGTCGCCAGAAACTCCGGTGCGCGAAACACCCGCAGCTTTGCCGATACCGTCTCGATCAGCGCCAACCCCAGGCCCGCGGCCAGCAGCTTCACGCCGAGCAACAGTGCCGACACGGCCAGCTCGAGCGGTTCGTGGCTGGTCGCAATGCCCCACGGAATGAACACTGCGATGCCGATGCACGCATAATTGAAGAGCTTCAGCGCCGCGGCCCATTCCATGAGCGCCAGGTGGCGCGCGGAGTATTCGAGCAGAAGCGCCTCGTGAATCATGGTCAATTCGAGGTGCGTGGCGGGATTGTCCACCGGAATGCGGGCGTTTTCCGCCAGCAATATCATGGTGAACGCCACCGCGGTGAAGGCGAGGCTTGGGTTGAGCGCGAAGGCCTGAGCCGACAGGCGTTCCGCGATCATCGGCAGCGCCGTGGTCGAGAACTGCAGCGAGAAGACGAAGATCACCACCAGAAGGGCGGGTTCCGCGAGGAAACCGATCATCATTTCGCGGCGCGCGCCCAGCGTGCCGAAAGCCGTGCCGACATCCATCGCGGCCAGAGACAGGAACAAGCGCGCCGTCGCGAGCAAACCCACCAGCGCAATCGCATCCGCGGCTTGGGTGAACGGCATCCGGGTTGCAATCGTCGGAATGACCGCGGCGGCGCTCACCATGGCGCCGAACACCACGTAAGGAGCAAGTCGGAACAGCCGCGACGCGTTGTCCGCGATCACCGCGTCCTTGTGGAACAGCTTGCGTATTCCGCGGTACGGCAGCAGCAAACTCGGAGCAGACTTGTTCTGCAGCCACGCCCGGCACTGATTCACCCAGCCGACGAACACCGGCGCGGCGGCCACCGCCAGCGCGATCCCCGCCAATTGCACGATCCAGTCGAATACGTTCATAGCATGAGCGCCAGCAGCACGACCAGAGTGACGAAGCTATAGAGCAAATAAGTCGCGATGCGCCCTTGCTGCAGCCAAGCCACCTTGTCGGCGGCGAGGCGGACCAGACTGCCCAACGGCTGATACAGTGTGCGCCAGAAGCGATCGGCGATCTCCAGGCGATACCTCGGTTTGCTGTCGAAGGGACCGGGCAGCTCCCGAACGATGGCGAACAGGGGCTGGAAAAGATGCCGAATCGGCTGTCCGAATCCTTCCGCCGTGTCCTGCATGCGGCTGGTGAGACGGCCGAAACCACAATCCCAAGCGGCGCCTTTCCGCACGCGCTGATGATAGAAAAAGCGCACACTGACGATGGCCAAGACCACGACCACCGCGATGACCGCGAAGAACGCCAGCGGCGCGTAGGACGACTGCCGCTCCGGGATGGGCTCCAGCAGCCACCACGGCGAGTTGCTCGCCGGCAGGGCGCCCACGCCCAGCTGCCCGGTAACGATGCCGAACATCGAAATCATGCGGGTTGGCAGAACGCCGAGCAGTATGCAGCCGAGCGCAAGCCAGGACAGTCCGAGGCGCTCGGCAAATCCGGCGTCGTGGGCGCGTTGCAGGGCGGGTTCGCGCGGCTGCCCCAAAAATATGACGCCGAAGAATTTGACCATGACATAGCCCGCAAGCGCCGCGGCAAGCGCGATCAACGCGGCGCCGAGCGGCAGCAGCATATTGATGAACGGGTGCGGCACCTTGTAGGCGAACAGAAAGGACTGGAGCAACAGCCATTCCGACACGAAGCCGTTCAGAGGCGGCAATCCGGCTATGGCCAGCACGCCGATGAGCGTCAGCCACGCGACCCAGGGCATTCTATGAATGAGGCCGCCCAGGTGCCCCAAGTTGCGCTCCCCGGTGGCGTGCAGCACCGCGCCCGTGCTCAGGAACAGCAGGCTTTTCATGAAGGCATGATTCATGGCGTGATACATGACCGCGATCAGCGTCAGTGCCGCCGCCGCGCGCATGTCGACCCCCGCGAATACGATCGCGAGTCCGAGCCCCGTGAACAGGATTCCGATGTTTTCGATCGAGGAGTAGGCCAGCAGACGTTTCATGTCGGTCTGTGCCGCCGCGAACACGACCCCATACAGCGCGCTGAACAGCCCCAGAGTCAGGGGCACGAGTCCCCACCACCACGTCGGCCGCCCCAACAGATCGAAACTCACGCGAATCATGCCGTACAGCGCGGTCTTGAGCATGACCCCGCTCATCAGCGCGGACACCGGAGAGGGTGCGGCGGGGTGCGCCTCGGGCAACCATACGTGCAGGGGCACGAGGCCGGCCTTGGCGCCGAACCCGATCAGCGCGAGGCAAAAGGCGATCGAGGCCCACCGGGAATCGAGGTGCGCGGCGCGCATGGCGTCGAACGTGAAATGCCAGCTGCCGCCCTGCAGAATGCCGAAGCTCAAGAGGATGGCGATTGCGCCCAGATGAGCGATCAGCAGGTACAAGAACCCCGCCTGGCGAATTTCGGGAATGCGGTGTTGCGTGGTCACCAGGAAGTAGGACGACAGGGCCATCGTCTCCCAGGCCAGCATGAACGAGTAAGCGTCATCGGCAAGGAATACGAAGCCCATGCTGGCCAGAAACAAGTGGTATTGCAGACAGAGAAGTCCCGGCGCCGTGCCCTCGCCGCGCCGGAAGTAGCCTGCGGCAAAAATGGAAATACCGGCGGATGCGGCGCCGAGCAGAATCAAAAATACGCTCGAGAGGCCGTCGAGACGCAGATGCACGGGCAAGTCCGGCAGACCCAAGGGCAAGATGAGCTGTTCGGCCGGTTGATCGAGACCAATCGCCGCGACGGCGGCCAGCGCCGCGCCGAAGACGGCGCCGCACGGAAACAGCGTGCGTCCGACGAAGGCGATGCTGAGCGGCCGCGCCAATCCCGCAAGGCCGACCATGCCCCAGGCAATCAGCAGCAGCAGACACAGTGTCAACGGCGAAAGGAAACCATAGCTCACTAGGCACCGACCCCCAGTAGTCGGGAATAGTCGTTGATGGCGCTTAAAATCGAACACAGCCATTGTCGGCTATGGGTGTTTTATTATAATCTCATGCACATTCACTTGTCACTTGATGTGAGTCCCATTTGGCCATCGAAGACCGCACCGCACGGCTTACCATTCTGATAGATCCGCGCAAGAAGGAACTGTTCGAGCAGCTGTGCGCGGAGGAGGACACGACGCCGTCGCAGGTCGTGCGCCGCTTGATCAGGCGTTACATCGAGGAACGCACCGGCAAGTCATGGGAGCCGACGGTGGACCGCCGCGACGCGCGCCGCCGCATCCCGGCACGCCGCACCTGAGCCCGCCGCGACGGGCGGCGGCGACGGCACCGCCGTGTCGACCTGGATCATCGACAAGGGACAGCCTCTCGCCACTCCCGTGCCGTGATCATCGGGTATGATGCTGGGCGCGCCTACGGTGGCCCTTCAGGAGAGATCCCACAAATGCAATTGCGCACCAGAATCGAGGGCGGCGGTACCCGCCCGCTCGACACCTGGGGCGTCGACAGCGAATACGGCACGCTGCGCGACGTTCTGGTCGGGCCCATCGATCATTTCAGCTGGCAGCCGGGCAACGCCGTGTGCCAGCGCGCCGAACGGGTGGGTTTGAAGTTCGATTTCGCGGTTGCGCGCCGGCAGTACGGGGAGATGGTCGACGTCTACCGGCAGGCCGAGGTCAAGGTGCACTTCCTTGCGGCCGAGCCGACGCTGCCCTATCAAATCTTCGCGCGCGACAGCAGCGTCATGACGCCCTGGGGCGCGGTGATCATGCAGCTGCAAAAGCCCTATCGCCGCGGCGAGTACGCTGCCTGCCTGCAGTTCTATCTCGACGCCGGCATACCGATATACGATTTGATCACTGCGGGCAATGTCGAAGGCGGAGACTTCATGGTGCTCAAACCGGGCGTCGCCGCCTGCGGCTTCTCGGGCGAACGTTCCATCGAGCCGGCCGTGCGGCAATTGCAGCGCTGGTTCGAGGCCGAGGGTTGGGAGCTTCACACCTATGCCTTCGATTCGCATTTTCTGCACCTGGACGTGCAGATGGGCATGATTGCCGAAGGCCTGGCCGTCGTGTGCGTGGAGGCGGTCGAACCGGAGCTCGTCGAGTGGCTGCGCTCGAAAGGGATCCGCGCTCTACCTATTCCCTACGGCGATGCCATGCAATTGGGCACTAACGTCGTGGCGCTGGGCGAGGAGCGCGTGCTGGTGCCCGCCTCGAGCAAGAATCTCGTCGCCGCCTGCCGCGCCGAGGGTCTCACCGTATACGACCCCGAGGTGTCCATGATCGCCAACGGCGGCGGCGCCGTGCATTGCATGTGTCAGGCACTGAGGCGCGATCGTGTCGGACCCCGGTGAACTCTCCCGCCGCGCATTCCTGCTGGGGGCCGCGAGCTTGGGCGTGTCCGCCTCCGGCGCCAAGAGCGCGGCGCTCCCGACGGTGAACGGCGCCACCGCGGACGGGGCGGCCGAGCTTTGCAATCTGGGCGCGGCGGAAGCGGTCGCCCACATGTCGCAAGGAGCGCTGACGTCCGAGCGCTATGCGCAGGCTCTGCTCGCGAAGTGCCAATCCGCGCGCGCCCTCAACGCCTTCATTACCCTCGAGCCGGCGCGCGTGCTCGAGGCCGCGCGCGCCTGCGACCGGGCGCGTCTCGCCGGCGCGAAGCCGGGGCCGCTGTTTGGTCTTCCCATACCGGTGAAGGACAGCGTCAATACCCGGGACTATCCGACGACCGGCGGCACGCCGGCGCTGCGTCATTTTCGTCCCAAGGAAGATGCGCCGGTGGTGGCCGCGCTGCGCGGTGCGGGGGCCATCGTGCTCGGCAAGACGAACTTGCACGAACTGTCCTATGGCTGGACCAGCAACAATCTGGCGTTCGGCGCAGTACACAATCCCTACGATCCCACACGCATTCCCGGCGGCAGCAGCGGTGGAACGGCCGCGGCGATCGCGGCTCGTCTCGCACCGCTCGGGGTGGCCGAAGATACCGAGGGATCCATCCGCGTGCCCGCCGCGTTCTGCGGCATCGCGGGGTTCCGCCCCACGACCGGACGCTACTCCACTCAAGGGTGTGTACCGATTTCACCGCTCTTCGATCAGGTGGGACCGCACGCGCGCAGCGTCACGGATCTCGCGCTGTTCGATTCGGTCGTGGCCAATGATTGGCAAAAGCTCGATGCCGCGCCGCTCGCCGGCGTGCGCCTCGGCGTCGTGCGCGATTACTGGTTCGCCGATCTGGATCCGGAGGTCCTGCGCCTCACCGAGCTCGCTCTGGCGCGGCTCAAGGACGCCGGCGCGCAAATCATTGAGACCGAAATGCCCGGTCTTGGAGCCCTCATCGCGCCCACCACCGAGCCGGTGCAGAATCACGATGTGCGCATCGCGCTGCCGCGCTACCTCAAGGAGTACGGCGCGGGCGTCGACTTCGAGACCCTGATCGCGCAAGCCAGCTCCGACATTCAGACCTTGTTTCGCAGCGACGTCTTGCCGGGCGGAGCCAATTTCGTGAGCGAGGCGAAGTACGCCGCGGCGCGCGATCAATACTTGCCGGCGCTGCGGCGCCTGTATCGAGAATACTTCGACCGGACGCGCGTGGCCGCCATGGTGTTCCCGACGACGCTCGTCCCGGCCCCGCGCATCGGCGAGGAAACGACGGTCAAGGTGGGCGCCCGGACCCTGCCCTTCGAGATCGCCGTGGCGCGCAATATCGGGCCCGGCAGCACCGCCGGCCTACCGGGGCTGGTTCTCCCGGTCGGCCTCACCCGCGGTGGTCTGCCCGTGTCGATCGAGTTCGACGCGCCGGCGGGAACCGATCGGGCCTTGCTGGGCCTCGGCCTCGGCGTCGAGCGCTTGCTCGGGCCGCTGCCCGCGCCAACCGCATAGGCGTTTGGAATTCACCCAAAGGCCAAGGCTATCCGTCTGGGGCAGGCGTGATCAGCGGCACCGTCGGGAAGTGGGTGCGAAAGCGGCGAGGATCGCGAGTAAGGATCGGCCATTGCATGACGGCGGCGTGCGCGCCGATAGTTGAGGAATACCTTGCCGGCGAGAAATAGAGCCTCCCGCGGGATGGGTTCTACGGTGAGAGAGCCTTCGGCGATGCCCACTTCGCATCATCTTCGAGCACATCGAGGAGGACATTCGTGTCGACGAGAATCATCGCGTCCGGCGCCCCGGGTCAGGTGCCGCGCGTCAGCTCGAGAATCTCCTCGGTATTCATGCGCACGGTCGCCCGGCCGCGCAGCTTGGCGAATTTGCTGGTCCGAGGCTTGCGGCTCGGGCGTGCAGCGCGGAGCGCAATGTCTCCGCTGTCGAGGCGCTCAAAGGTCACCGCCGCGCCGGGTTTCAGACCGAGGTAGTCGCGGATCTTTTTGGGCTCGAAAGTCACGGTCCCGCGCTGCCGCGCCGATAGAACGTGGCTGCGGGCGTCGTCTTCAAGAACTGCACGGCCCCCTGCGCGCTCGATTCCTTGAGCGGCATCCGCTGCCGAAAGGCCGTCCACGCCGCCGTCGGCGCGGCGCCGAAACTGCGCTTGGGATCTTGCGTCTTGCGCACATCCATCCACAAGCTCCCCTGCAGCAAGTCGAAACTCAGGAGATCAAACGTCGTCTCCACGACTTGCCGCGCGCGCTGCGCCTTGAGTCGCGTTTGCGCTTGCAGATCTTCGACCGTGCCGACAATGGCGCTGCCGAAGGGGGCGATGGGATTCATCAAGCTCTGGATTTCCTGCTGCAGATCGACAGGCGCATAGTCGAAGAAGCCGCCGCTCACGTCGGGCAACACGTCCGACACGGCAACGCCCGTGAAAAACGGACTCCGGAATCGCTCGATGCGCAGCATGACTGCGATGTCCATATTGGCCAGCGCGACGACGAAGCTTTCGATCCGATTGGCCATCGGGTACGGGTCCCAGTTGGCATTGGAGACAATATAGCCATGCAACCCGTGACTGTGCGGACCGCCTTTGACGAAGAAGCGCATCAACTGCGGGGTTGCCAGTTCCCAGGAATCCTGCGGACTCAAGCCTACATTGACCGCCGGGTTGTGATCGGATGAATTGGCCTGGAACAGCACGGCGTCGCGCAGCGCCGCCCACTCCTCCCACGCGGAGGCCTGGCGAATCGACGAGGCTCTCAGGCTCTCCGGATCCTGGATGATGCGTTTGGCATCCTTTTCGAAGATGTAGCTGCCCTTGATCATGTCGAGAATGCGGGCCGCGTGCCAGTTCAGCCACTTCTCCGGCCGGTCGTGCTGCACGACGAGGCTCAACGGCGTGACGCTGCTGTTCATGCCGTTGAGATCCATGGCATAGATCAGGTCCGCCCATTCGAGCGCCAGCTGGGCGTCGTGGACCAGGAGCGCGGCTTGGCCCGTGGCATAGGCATTGCTGCTGGTCAGCGCATTGTCGTCGGCGGCGAAGGGCTGGATGGGCTTGAGGCCCGCATTCTTGAGCGCCAAATCGGCCGGCATGCGCACGCCCCGGAAATACGCCTCGCCGGCGCCCACCATGGCCGCTCCGACATTTCCGAGCTGCGCGAGATCGCCCTCGCCCAGGCTGCCGCGCGACTGCACCACCGGGGTGATCCGCCGGTTGAGAAGGTCCAGCAGCATTTGCGAGAGCTGCGGACTCGGCGCGTTGTAGACCATGGCATTGGCGCGCACCACCATCATCGCGCGCACGATCTCCTCGTCCGCGATCTCCGGTCCCGTGCCCCACTGCGCGCCGGAACCAAAAACTTCGGCTTGCGACTTGGCGATCTGCGCATGATTTTTCGGGGTCATAGGATCGCCCTCGAAAATCACGGTCTCGCGCTGATCGCCGGAGCCGCGATTGAACCAGTATACGGGTATGCCCTCTGCGGCGGCTTCGAGCAGCAATCCATAGTTGTCGGACTCGCGTTGCTGCGCGTCCGCGCTCAATTCGACCTTGGCACCGTATCGGGCGACCATCACGATTTGATCGATGGTCAGAGCGTGGCCGTCGAGCTTCACCGTGCGCTCGCTCATGGTCGGCGTAATGGGAGTGTAGTTCGCCGCGGCCCAGGCGGGCAATGCCGCGCACAGCGCCGCGGCGCCGAGCAGGGTGCGAGACGGGAATCGGGAAGCACGCGTATGTCGACTGGTCATGGCCACCACCTTGAATTGCACATTGGGTTCTAAGAAGGATTCGATTCGATGCGGGGCGCGTCGTCCCCGGCGCGCTCCCGCTGCGGTTCGCCGGGTTTGTCCCGGTGATAGGGCAGCCAGGCGTAGATTTCCGGCGACGTCTGCGGGTAGGCGAGAAAGTCCTCGCGCGACTCCACGACGCGATCGGCCTTGCGGCGCGACAGCCGCCAGACGGCGAAGAGCGTGAAGGCCAGGGTCAGCAGGATCACGTAGACGAAAAACGCGCGCGGCGCGATGAGCTGAATGGCGAAGGTCCCCAGGGTGGGTCCGGCCGACGAACCCAAGGCCCAGACGAACAGCAGGGTCGAGGACAGCGCCACGTAATCGGTCGCCACGGCGCGGTCGTTGGCGTGAGCGACGCCGACCGCGTAGAGACTTTCCGCGAGGCCGCCGAAGATGCCGAACAGCAGCGCCAGCAGCGCGAATGGCATGCGTTGGTCGGCCCACACCAGAGCGGCCGACACGGCCAAGATACCCACGCCCAGACCGATCAACGCGTACAGGCGGTCGATCTTGTCCGAGAAATAGCCGATGGGCCATTGCAGGAAAAGTCCGCCCAAGCTTACGCAGGCCATCAATAGGACGATGTGGCGTTGATCGAAACCGACGCGCGCGCCGAACAGGGGCCCCACGGTCGTGAAGGCGGTCAAGATGAGACCATTGAGCAGGCAGGCGGTGACGCTCACCGGCGAGGTGCGCAGGGCTTTGAGTATCTCCAACGTGACCCGGCGCGGCAGCACCGGTGCGCGTACGTCGATGGCGACCATGGGCACGAGCGCCAACGTCGTCGCAATGCCGGCGATGATCAAGAGCTCCGGGCCCCGCACGTCGAGGGATTGACTGAACAACTGGCCGACGCCGAAGAACAAGCCGTACACCAGCACATAGATGGTCAGCACGCGGCCGCGCTGCTCGTTCGGCACCAGCGCATTCAGCCAACTCTCCACGATGATGGCAAGTCCGGCGGCATTGAGGCCGATCAGGAACCGGAGCAGCGCCAGCGTCGGGACGCTGTTCGCGAAGTAAAGCCCGAGGATTGCAACCGACTTCACGCCGGCAAAGGCCGCATAGGCGCGCTCCAGACCGACCGGCGCGATCACCTTGTGGGCGTATAGGCACCCCGCCAGAAATCCGAGGGCTTCGGCGGTCGCGATCAAGCCGATCACACCGTCCGACAGACCCATGGCGGAGAATCGCAGCGGCAGCAGCGTGCCCAAGAAACCCGAGCCGATCATGGTCAGCGCCGTGCTGATGAGCGGTGGCGCAACCCGCCAGGGAAGGGAAGTTCCCTGATGGGCGAGCGGTTCGGTGGTTGCGGAATTCATGGAAGATTTTATCGCGGATTCACTTCTGCGGCGATGCCCGTTAGGCTTGAGGGTATGACCATCCATGCGCTTTTCCCGACCTTTGTCTACACCGCCGCCTTGCAAAGAAGCGGCGCCGCTGCCTTCAACCGGCAATTGCTGAAGGAGTGCCGGCAGCTGCGTCATGACGATGCGGCCGGGCGCCGCTGGTCGGCCGCGAATTATCCAGGCGGCTATACCTCCTATGGATCGGTGCATTGGCTGCAGCGCATATCGCCCACCTTCAAGGCCTTGCAAGGCAAGCTAGAACGGCATGTCAAGGTCTTTGCCGATGCGGTGGAATGGGATCTCGAGGGGCGCGAGCTCAAGATGACCGATTGCTGGATCAACATTAATCCGAAGCACGTGGTGCATGGCCTGCATTTGCACCCGCTCTCGACCTTGAGCGGCACCTACTATGTGCATGTCCCGGCCGGAGCCCCCGGCATCAAATTCGAGGATCCGCGGCTGGATCGCTTCATGGCGGCGCCGCCGCGCAAGACGACCGCGAAGCGCGAAACCAGGCCCTGGGGAACGTTTCCGGCTGCCGCGGGCCAATTGTTGCTCTTTGAAAGTTGGCTGCGGCATGAAGTGGTGCCGAATCGCGTGGATGCCGAACGCGTCAGCGTGAGCTTCAACTACAACTGGTTCTAGGGCGCCCCGCCCGCGCGGTTCGCTTGCCGCAGCCTGAATTAGAGTAAACTTGGGCACAATGACAGCCCGAACGTCCGACGCCACGATGGCGGTTTTCCTCGACCTGGAGAACATTGCCTTAGGCGCGCGCGACGCCAAGTACCCGAGTTTTGACATCGAGAAGGTGCTGGAGCGCCTGCTGCTCAAGGGCCACATCGTCGTCAAGAAAGCCTACTGCGATTTCGACCGCTACAAGGATTTCAAGCGGGGCCTGCACGAGGCGGCTTTCGAACTCATCGAAATCCCCCACGTGCGCCAATCCGGCAAGAACTCCGCGGACATCCGCATGGTCGTCGACGCGCTCGACCTGTGCTACACCAAGGGACACGTCGATACCTTCGTCATTTTGAGCGGCGACTCGGACTTCTCGCCGCTGGTCAGCAAATTGCGCGAAAACGCCAAGACCGTCATCGGCGTCGGCGTCAAGAACTCGACCTCGGACCTGTTCATCAATAACTGCGATGAATTCATCTACTACGATGACCTGGTGCGCAAAGAGCCTTCCAAGGCACGCCGCCGTACCGCGGCCGCCGCCCGCTCGCCGGCCGTCGCGGTGGAAGCGGCGGCCACCGAGTCCGGGGCCGCCGAGAACAAGGGACCGGACTTGAGCGACGCGCTGGAACTGATTGTCGAAACGCTCGAGGCGCTGACCGAGGAGCGCGGCGGGAGTGAACCGATCTGGGGTTCGATGATCAAACAGGCGATCAAGCGCCGCCACCCGGGTTTCAACGAGCGTGCCTATGGCTTTCGTTCCTTCAACGACCTCTTGGCCGATGGTGAGAAACGCGGACTGCTGACGCTGCGTGCGGACGAGAAATCCGGCGGCTACACGGTGCGGGTGATGGATCGCGGGGCAGCACGCCTCCCCCCTTGAACTTAGGGTGCAGCGGCCGCATTCATGTAGGCCATGAATACCAACCGCAGAAAATCCTGGATGTGGGCGGAAGCCTGTGCGCTCCTCGATGAAGCCGAGCGCAAGCATCGTCATTTTTTCGAACTGCTGGCTCTGCCCTCGACCCCTCCCGTGTGGGAACCGCCGGCCGACATTTTCGCGGACGGCCCGGAACTTCAGGTCGTGGTCGCGCTGCCGGGCGCCCGTGCTGAAGACGTGGTCGTGCAGATAACGCCGACCGGCTTGCAAATCGAGACCACCGTGCCGCCCCCTGCTTTGAGCGCCCGTATCAATGTGGTGCGCTTGGAAATTCCCTATGGACGGATGCGCAGGCGCGTCGACCTGCCGTCCGGTCACTACGTACTGGTCGAGCGCCGGCTGGATCGCGGCTGCTTGCATCTGCGGCTTACCCGGGAGGCGCGATGACCGCCACCGACCATCGGCCGCCAAGCGGCGCCACTGAAGACGTGCTCATCATATTGCCCGTCGACGACGCGGTACTGTTTCCCGGCGTCGTACTGCCGATTACCATCAGCGGCAAAGCGGCGCTGGCGGCCGCTCAAGAAGCGGTGCGCACCCAGCGCCGCGTCGGCCTGTTGCTCAAATCCGACCCCAGCGTCGAAGCGCCGGGTCCCGGGAGCCTGCACTCGGTCGGCACCGCCGCCACCATCGTACGTTTCATCACCGCCCCCGACGGGACGCACCATCTGATCGCCCAGGGTGAGGAGCGATTCTCGGTGTTGGATTACGTCAGCCGTGAACCCTTTCTGGTGGCGCGAATCGCGCCGCATCGCGAAACCACGGCGCTCGACCGCGAGATCGAAGCGCGCGGCCTCAACTTGCGCGAGAAGGCACTGGAGGCCGTGCAGTTGCTGCCGCAGGCGCCGGGAGAACTGGTCAACGCCATTCGCGGCATCGAGTCGATTCCGGCGCTCGCCGACATGGTGGCGAGCTTCATGGACTTGAAGCCCGCGGACAAGCAGGAGATCCTGGCCACCTTCGATCTGAAAAGCAGGCTCGACCACGTGATCACCCTCCTTGGCCGGCGCATCGAAGTATTGAAGGTATCGCGCCAGATCGACGAGCGCACGCGCGAAGCATTCGACGAACGGCAGAAGGAAGCCGTGCTGCGCGAGCGGCTGCGGCAAATCCAGAAGGAGCTGGGCGAAACCGATGCCTCCTCGGCCGAACTCGAGGAGCTGAGGCAAGCCGTCAAGGACGCCGGCATGCCGCCCGAGGCCCTCGAGCAGGCACAGCGCGAGCTCAAGCGATTGGAGCGCATGCCCGACTCGGCGGCGGAATATTCCATGATTCGCACCTATCTCGATTGGCTGGTGGCCATGCCCTGGTCGAAGCTCGATCCCGAGACGGTCGACATCGAGAAGGCCCGCGGCGTTCTCGATCAGGATCACTATGGCCTCGAGAAGGTCAAGCGTCGTATTTTGGAATTCCTGGCCGTTCGCAAGCTCAATCCCGAAGGCCGCAGTCCCATCCTGTGCTTCGTCGGGCCGCCGGGCGTCGGCAAGACCTCCCTGGGGCAGAGCATCGCGAAAGCCATTGGGCTCAAATTCGGACGCGTGAGCCTGGGCGGCGTGCACGATGAGGCGGAGATTCGTGGTCATCGACGCACCTACATCGGGTCGCTGCCGGGCAATATCGTGCAGGCCGTGCGCAAGGCCGGCCGCCGCAATCCCGTGCTCATGCTCGATGAGGTCGACAAGCTGTCGGCCAGCCACCAAGGCGATCCGTTCTCAGCGCTGCTCGAAGTCCTGGATCCGGAACAGAACAACTCGTTCCGCGACAACTACCTCGCCCTGCCGTTCGACCTGTCGAAGGTGCTCTTCATCGGAACCGCCAACGTCCTGGATGCCATTCCGCCGCCGCTGCGCGACCGCATGGAAATCATCGAGCTCACGGGCTATACCGAGGAGGAGAAGCTGCAAATCGCGGGGCGCTACCTGCTCGCGCGGCAGCTAAAGGCAAATGGACTGTCCTCGGAACAGGTTGAAATCTCCGAGGAGGCGCTGCGGCGCGTCATCGTCGACTATACCCGCGAAGCAGGCGTACGCAGCTTGGAGCGCCAGATCGGTGCGCTGCTGCGCAATGCCGCCGTCTCCATTGCTTCCGGCGACACGCAGAGGGTCTCGATCGGCGCGGACGACGTGGCGCGCATCTTGGGCGCCGCGCGCTTTGAAAGCGACGTGGCGCTGCGCACCAGCGTTCCGGGGGTGGCCACGGGGCTCGCCTGGACCCCGGCGGGCGGCGATATTCTCTTTATAGAGTCCAGCCGCGTCAGAGGCAGCGGCAAACTCATTCTCACGGGACAGCTCGGCGATGTCATGAAGGAGAGCGCCCAGGCTGCCGTCACTTGGGTCAAGTCGCAGGCCGATCGCCTGAAGATAGAGTCTTCTGTCTTGGACAATAGCGACTTGCACATTCATGTGCCGGCCGGCGCCATCCCCAAGGATGGCCCCAGTGCCGGGGTTGCCATCGCCACCTCACTGGCATCGCTCCTTTTGCAGCGCACCGTGCGCGCGGATGTGGCCATGACCGGAGAGATCAGTCTGCGGGGCGTGGTCATGCCGGTGGGCGGCATCAAGGAAAAATGCGTGGCCGCGGCGCGCGCCGGCATTCGCACGGTGATATTGCCGGCCCGCAACCGCCGAGACCTCGAGGACATTCCGCAGAGCGTGCGCAACAAGCTCGAGTTCGTCTGGGCGGAGAAAATCGACGACGTCCTCGCCCGGGCGCTCGAAGAAGCGCCCGCGCAGCGGGCGGCGGCCTGAGGGCGGCTCGGCCGTCTTAAGGCGGCGGCCTTTAGACGGCAGCTTAGAAAGCCCGGCCTTCACCGGCCAGGCGTTGATCCACCTCTTTCTCGGCCGCCAGCCAATCCTCGAGTTCGTGGCCGGGCACGAATCCGCGGCGCGCGGCATTGAGGTAGGCGGCTTTGGCAATCGCCGCCCCTCGGTCTTCGGCCACGTGCGGCACGATATACGTCACCAAGGCACGAGCCGCGACTCGAGGCTCTGACGGGCGCGCCTTCGCCGGGCGTTCCGAGTTCAATTCACTGGTGTTCATGAAAACCTCCGCGAGCATTGGGTTTCGATGACGTCCATGATTTGAAAGTTCCGCCGATCGATTATATCCGCCGATTGTGTAGGTTGTACGGGCCCGCGGCCGCTGATCGGTGCAGCGCCGCAGCACGGTCTAGCTGCCGCTGACTTCGGCAATTGCCGCGAGCAGCGCCTTGGTGTCGACCGGCTTGCTGAGAAAACGGCAATTCGGAATCGCCGTCTTGACGACTCGCACCATCGACTGCAAATCGCCGCTCAACAGAATCGCAGGAACGTCGCGGCCCTGCTGAGCCCGCAACTGCTGAAGAACGTCGAGCCCCGTCAAGGTCCCCTCCAGATGGTAATCCGTGATGAGCACATCGCCCGGCCGCATGCCGGCCAACAGGCTCTCAGCCTCCGCCACGGTGGCCGCGGCACGCGTATCAAATCCTTCCAGGGTCAGAAACAATTCCGTGGCCATGCGCACGGAATCATTGTCCTCGAGCAATATCAAGCGGCACCCGGACGTCGGGTTCGCGATCGGAACATCGACGTCCCGGCGCGTCGGCACCTGCGTCTCCGACAGCAGGCGATGCCGGGGTATGCGCATGCTGACGCAGGTACCCTCGCCCAATACCGAGGTCACCGAAATCGAATAGCCGAGTAATCGGGACACTTCCCGAACAATGGCCAACCCCAAGCCGACCCCCAGCCGCTGCGTGCCGTGCGGGCCGATCTGATAGTACTCGTCGAAAATCCGTTCCAATTTGTCTTCCGGGATGCCCATCCCTGAATCCTCGATCTTGAGCACCAGCGCGTCGGTGTCGATGGACTGCGAGATTCGCACGAAGCCCTTGTCGGTATATTTGAGCGCATTGCCGAGAAGATTCTGCAAGAGTTGCGTGAACAGCATGCGATCCGTGGATATCGCGGCCGGACTATCGGCGAATTCCAGCCGTATGTTCTTTGCGGCGGCCGCGGGCGCGAATTCGCGGGCGAGTTCTTCGAATGCGGCAGCCAGGCTGACCGGCGATAGTTGCGGTTCGACGACGCCCGACTCGAGGCGGCTGATGTCGAGCAAGGCGTTGAGCAGTCCGGTCGCACTGTCGATGGCAGATTCCTGGCGGCGGACCAGATCGCTCAGTTCCGGGAACTGTTGCGTCAGCTTCTGCATCGAGGCGTTGATCAGTCGGATCGCCTGCAGCGGTTGGCGCAAATCGTGACTCGCGGTGGCCAGAAAGCGGCTCTTGGCCCGATTGGCCCGATCGGCTTCCTCGCGCGCGGCAACCAGCGCATCGTTGACGGCACGGCGCTCGGTCACGTCGCGAATCGAGGCGGCTACGAAGCTTTGATCGCCATCGTTGAACGGCGACAGCCGGATACCGGCCGGAAATTCAGTTCCGTCGGCGTGCCGCGCGAACAAATCGACGATCCGCGCCCCCATTTCGCGGCTGGTCGGCTGGCGCATATAGCTCGTCAGATGCGCGCCGTGACGCATTTGAAATCGCTCTGGAATCAGGAGTTTGATCGGCTGACCGATGAGCTGCTCGCGCGCATACCCGAACATGATGCTCGAGGTTTCATTGGCGAACCGGATAATGCCCTGCGCGTCCACGACGAGGATGGCATCGGGGGAAAATTGCAGTAACCGCTGCGCAATTAAGCTGTTTTCGGCCACTACAGGTCCTAAGAATACCAATAAGGACGAGTGAGCAGCCATTCGCCCGGTGCATGAATTAGACTATTGACGATATCACAATTCCAATTTGCCGATTTAAACGCTGTCCACGGGAGCGGCGCCCCGGGGGTACTAAGGGACCGGCGCAAGTTCCTTCGGGAAGCCACAGGTTTGCGACGCCGGTCAATGCGGCACACTCCCCACGAGTGGCCGGTGCCAGCGGACGTCTAGGGGATGATGCCGGGAATTGACTATTGATGAGAGGCAACCATTGGGCGAAATCAAGCCAGACGGGTCGGATCCCGATCTCATTCTCAAGCAATTGATGGAAATTGCGCGGGGCTCGGCGCTTGCGGAAATGGCCAGCGGTATTGCCCACGAGCTCAATCAACCCTTGGGCGCGATCGCGACTTTTTCCCAGGCCGGTGAACGGATGCTGAACCGGTCCGACCCCATGGTGGATCGTGCCCTCGACGTCTTTCGCCAGATCAACCACGCGGCTCTCGGCGCCGGCGAGGGCATCAAGCGCATCCGCCGCCTGTTCGAACAAGAATCACCGAGGCGCGCTCCGTGCCAGCTGACCGAAGTCATTGCTGAGTTGCGTCCGATACTCGACATCCTCGCACAGCGCGCCAAGGGCAGCGTCCAAGTGGATGCGCCGAGCCACGTGCCCAATTTGCTGCTTGATCGACTGCGAATTCAGCACGTGCTGTACGCCTTGGCGCAAAATGCCGTCGACGCCGGCGCCCAAGTCTCGCTCGCGCCCTTGATTCGGATCGATGTATCCGCGGATCGGTATTGCGTCGAGACCGGCGTCACGGACTCAGGTCCCGGCGTCCCCGCCGATTTGCGAGCCCAGCTGTTCCGGCCGTTCTTCACCACCAAACCTCAGGGCACTGGACTCGGCCTGGCCTCGAGCCGTGCGATCATCGAATCGCATGAAGGGACCATAGGATTTGATAACTTACCGGCCGGTGGCAGCCGGTTCTGGTTCCGATTGCCGCTCGCAGCAAGCTGATCGGAGCACTCATGGCAAAACCTGTCGACAACAGCGCCTCACCCACGGTTTACGTGGTCGACGACGACGACGGCATGCGGCGCGCGCTGGACTCGTTGTTGAGCACGGTGGGCTACCCCACGACGGTGTTCTCGCGCCCGAGCGAGTTCTTGGCGAACTTCAAGGCCGATTCACCCGGCTGCCTCGTGCTGGATATCCGCATGCCGGATATGAGCGGCCTGGAATTGCAGCAGTACCTCAATCGCATGGGTTCCATGTTGCCCATCATATTCATTACCGGGCACGGCGACGTGCCGATGGCCGTGCAGGCGATGAAAGAAGGCGCGTTCGAGTTCATTCAGAAGCCGTTCCGGGATCAAGACCTGCTCGACCGCGTCAATCACGCCCTCAAACAAGACGCCGAGAATCGCAGCACGGTGGCGCGCCGCGCCGAAGTGCTGCACCGGCTCGAATCCCTGACCCCCCGGGAACGGCAAGTCATGGATCTGGTGGTCGACGGCGCCGCGAACAAGGTGATCGCCATCGATTTGGATTTGAGCGAGCGCACCGTCGAAATCCATCGCGCCAAAGTCATGGAAAAGATGGGCGCGCGTTCGGTTGCGCATCTCGTGAAACTACACCTGGCGCTGCACGAAAAAACCTAGCACGTCCCCGGGGCCGCAAGCGGGCTCCCCCTAGCTCCGGTCGGGAATCCCTGATGTGGAACCGCCGGCGGGTGTCGATAATTACCCCATATTACATGCCCCGGTGCAAAACCATGCCCCCACCCTTGACCTTGAGTTTTCGCGGCATCCACCGCTCCGGCGCCCTCGAGGACCGTGCGCGGGAGCTGAGCCGCCGGTTGGAGCGCTGCGGCGACAGGATCGCGGAATGCCGTATGACGCTTGAAGGCCCGGATGGCCGCCGCGACCTGCGGGCACCCTACCTGGTCAAGATCGATCTGAGCCTGCCCGGTGCTCACATCCACGCCGACAGTCTTCATGCCGACGGCGCCGGGCACGCGGATATTTATCTCGCCTTGCGCGATGCCTACAGCAACGCCAAGCGCCAACTGCAGGACTTGCACCGCGAGCGGGTCGGCTCCGCGCGCGGTTCCTATTGACCCTCGCCGAATTCGTACCACATGGCGTTCAGCACGCCGAACGCCAGGGCGAAACCCAGTCCAAGTATCCAGCTGAAGTACCACATGACCGACTCCTTCGCGTACTAATAGGGCCCGACGTGCCGGCGAATCGCTTCGAGCGAAACCTGGCCGCGCAGGACGCGATAAACCCACGCGGTATAAGCCAAAACGACGGGCAGCAGGACAATGACGGCGATGAGCATGGTGAACAGTGTCTTGGCGCTGCTCGACGCGTCCCAAACCGTGAGACCGGCTTCAGGGCTCGTGGACGATGGCATGAGAAAGGGAAACAGCGCAATGCCCGCGGTCAAAATCGTCGCTGCCAGCGCGACTCCGCTCGTAAAGAGGGCGATTCCCGATCGACCGGCGCGAACGAGCTGATGGGTCAGCAAGGCCGCGGCCGTGCCTGCCACGGGGACCAGCCAAAGAATTGCATGCGCGCGGTAATTCCCGAGCCAGGCGCCGCGGTCGTATACGACGGTTTTTAGCAGCGGATTCGAGGGGCCGGAACCGTTGGCAAGCGACGTGATTCGCCAACCGTCCAGTCCGGCGAACACCCAGACGCCCGCGGCGATGAACATGAGAATGAAGACGACGGCGGCAATTTTGGCGATCCCCGCGGCGCGCGCGCCGAGCGGCCCCGCCACTTTGAACGACGCATAAGTCGCGCCGTGCATCACCAGCATCGTCAAGCTGACGAGACCGCACAACAGGGCGAACGGGTGCAATAGATTGAAGAATCCCCCCGTGTACACCGGCCGCATCAGGGAATCGAAGTGAAATGGCACGCCGATGAACAGGTTTCCGAACGCGACTCCGAACAGCAGGGAGGGCAGCACGCCGCTCGCGAACAGCGCCCAGTCCCAGGTGCTGCGCCACTTGGGATCGGGGCGCTTGCCGCGAAAATTGAACGCGACGGGCCTCAAGATGAAACCAACGAGGACCAAGAACATCGCCAAATACAACGACGAAAAGGAAGCGGCATACAGCAACGGCCAGGCGGCAAACACGGCTCCCCCGCCCAGAATGAACCAAACCTGATTGCCCTCCCACACAGGTTCCACGGATTCGAGCAAGGCCCGCCGCTCATCATCGGTGCGGCCGACGAATCTGAAGATCGCACAGACGCCCATGTCAAACCCATCGGTTACTGCAAATCCCATCAGCAGCACGCCGAGGATCAGCCACCAGATGACTCGAAGCGTTTCATAGTCGGGCATGAGAATCCCCCTCGAGTTCAATGGGTGGATGCGGGTGCGGCGGCGGCCGCGGCCGATTCGGGCCAGTAGCCCAACCCGTCGGGTCCCTGACGAACCATGCGCAGCATCAGATAGATATCGACCGCGGCAAGCAAGGTATAGAACACGACGAAGCCCAGCAGCGACAGCCACACATTCGTCGCCGAGGTGGTCGAAACGCCGAGAAATGTCGGCAACAGCCCATCGACGGCCCAGGGCTGCCGGCCATACTCCGCGACGATCCAACCCAGTTCCGCCGCTATCCAGGGCAGCGGCAGGCTGTACAGTGCGACGCGCAGAAACCAGCGATTTCGCTCGAATCGGTGGCGGGACGCCAGGTAGAAGGCGGTTGCAAACAAGGCAATCAAGAAAAATCCGACCGCGACCATTATTCGGAAGCTCCAAAACAGAACCGGCACGTTGGGAACGGTGGACCACGCGGCCCGCTCGATCTGCTCCGGCGTCGCCGCAGCCGGATCGCGCGTGTAGCGCAGCAGCAGCAGCCCGTAACCCAGGTCCGCCCGATGCGCATCGAACTGCGCGCGGGCATTCTGATCACTGTGATCGGCGCGCAGCGCCTGCAGCGCGGCGTGGGCCTGCATGCCGCTCTTGATGCGTAGTCTCGCCCGGTCGACCAGTGGGATGATGCCCAGCACCTGGCGGTCGACCGACCGGGTGGCGATCAAACCGAGTACCCACGGGATTTGCACCGCCGCGTAGGTCTTGCGGCTCTGCACGTCCGGAAAACCGACGAGCGTGAATCCTGCCGGCGCCGGCGCCGTCTCCCACTCCGCCTCGATCGCCGCCAACTTCATTTTTTGATTCTCGCTCTCCTCGTATCCGGATTCATCGCCCAGCACGACCACCGACAGCGAACAGGCGAGGCCGAAGCTCGCCGCAACCGCCATGGAGCGGCGCGCCACTTCGGTGTTGCGACCTTGCAGCAAATACCAGGCGCTGATCGCGAGCACGAAAACCGAGCCCACCACGTAGCCTGCGGCCACGGCGTGCACGAACTTCGACTGGGCCACTGGATTGAACAGCACGGCGCCGAAGGAGACCAGCTCCATGCGCATGGTTTCGTAGTTGAATTCGGCTCCCGTGGGATTTTGCATCCAGGCGTTCGCGATGAGAATCCAAAGTGCCGATAGGCTGGAGCCCAGCGCCACCAACGCGGTGACGATCAGATGGCCGATTTTCGACAATCGATCCCAGCCGAAGAAAAAGAGACCGACGAAGGTGGATTCCAGGAAAAACGCCATCAGGCCCTCGATCGCGAGCGGCGCGCCGAAGATGTCGCCCACGTAATGCGAGTAGTAGGCCCAGTTGGTGCCGAACTGAAACTCCATGGTGATCCCGGTCGCCACGCCCATCGCAAAATTGATGCCGAACAGCACGCCCCAGAATCGGGTCATCCGCTTCCAAATTTCCCTCCCGGTCATCACATATACGGACTCCATGATGACGAGGATCATCGACAGACCCAGAGTCAGCGGGACGAACAGGAAATGATAGAGCGCCGTCAAGGCGAACTGCAGGCGCGATAGGGTCACGACATCAATATCGATCACAGCGCTCTCCTCCCGAAGTCACGGCGCGCCCCTGAAGCGCGATCTCTCCCGGCGCAAGCGCCAGCCGAGCCGCGGTTGCCGGGCCGTCCACACGACATCGATGTGAACCGGAAAAAAAGAATGCCCACAACAGGGTCAGAAGTCCAAGCTTGATGAGCAGCAGCCAGCCGACGTCCCGGGTAAGGCGGGAGCGCCAGCGTTGATCTGGTTGGATCGGCTGACCTTCTTGTATCGCCGGCATCAGACCCTCGACCCTCTCGCCTTGTGTCGCATCCCTCGCAGCGCGTATCAGGCAGCGGACGCCTCGAGCCGCGTGGCCTTGGGCGCACTCTTGTTCCGCGCAAGTGTACCGCGAACCAACAGAACCGGCACGGCCGCCCCGTGCACGACCTGCCCGGCATCGCTGCCCAGCGCCAAGCGAACCAGGCCGCGGCGGCCGTGTGTCCCCATGACGATCAGATCCGCCGGCCACTCCTTCGCCTGCGCCAGGATCAGGTCCGCCGCCGGCCCGCCGATCGACTCGACCAACACGCAGTCCGGTGTAATTCCCTGTTGCTGCGCAACTATCTCGGCCTGATGCAGGATCGACTTGCCGCCGGCGCGGAGCGAATCGATGACCGTGCTGGCGTAGGCGCCCGGGCTATAGCCGTAGTCGAACACGAACTCATTGACGACGTGGACCAGGCGCAGCCGGCTGCCCTGCGCCTTGGCGATCTTGATGGCCTCGTGGAGGCCCAGTGCCGATGTTTCGCTGCCGTCGACCGGAACCAGGATTTTCTCGTACATACAATGTCTCCCAAAACCGTTTACAGGTGGATTTTTACCATTCCCGCCCGCGCCGGGCTTCCCGGGGTTTCCACCGCGCGCTTCGGGTTGTACTCATGGTCCGCAGGTACGCAACCGCGCATTGTCCGGGTTGTTCACCCTCATCAGGAGCCCGGCCCAATGGGCGGAATATTGCACATTGCCTACAAGCTTCTGGTCAACGACCGTGCGAAGTACGCGGCGCTTCTCGTGGGGATCACCTTCGCCGTGTTCCTGATGATCGAAATGACATCGCTCTTTGCCGGGATATTGACCCGCTCCTCCGCAACCGTCATCAACATCGGCGCCTCGATCTGGGTGATGGATCCGGCGATTCAGACGGTCGCCAACACCATTCCGTTGCCGGACTACGTACTCGACGAGGTGCGCAGCATCCCGGGCGTCAAATACGCCGTGCCGCTGTATTCCGGCGGCGCCCTGCTCAAACTGCCGGACGGCACTTATCAGGCGGTCAACATCCTCGGTCTGGACGATACCAGCCTGTTCGGCAGGCCCATTCTCGATGGCGGGAACATCCAGGACATTTATGCCGAAAACGCCTTCATCGCGGTCAAGGATTCGGAGTTCTACAAACTCGAGAACCCGAAAATCGGAGCGGAATTCGAACTCAATGATCACCGCGGAGTGATTGTCGGAATCGCGCACGTTGCATCGAGCGGCTTGTTCGGCGTGCCGACGCTGTATACGACCTACAACCGCGCGCTCCAGTATTTGCCCAATTCGCGCTTCACGATCTCCTACCTGCTCGTGGAGCCGAAGACTCCCGCCGATGCGGCGGCGATCAAGCGGCAAGTGGCCGCGGCGGGTTATCTGGCGCTCACCAAGGACGAATTCATTCAAAAGATCTCGAATTTTTACAAATATAAGACCGGCATCGGCACCAACATGCTGATCATGACGGTCATCAGCTTCATCATTGGTTTGTCCATTTCGGGGCAAACCTTCTATACATTTGTGATCGAAAACCTGGAGAAGTTCGGCGCCCTGAAGGCGATCGGCGCCAAGGGGCACGAGCTGATTTCCATGATTTTCTTTCAGGCCGCTTTCGTGTCGTTGACGGGATACGGCATGGGGGTTGGGCTCTGCGCCGCCATCATCTGGCTGGCACGGCTCTACCTGCCCGACTATGCCGCCACCATCACCTTCTACAACCTGGTATTGGCCTTCCTCATGGTGGTGGTCATCGCCGCGATTTCCAGCTACGTCGGCGTCCGCAAGGTCCTGAAAATCGAACCTTTCGACATTTTCCGGGGCTAGCCGTGGCAAAAACCGCAATCGAGGCCGCGGCACTCAACAAATGGTTCGGCGAAGGAGAGGCCCGGACGCACGCGGTGAAGGACGTGAGCTTCGAAGCCCATCTCGGCGAGATTCTCTACGTGGTGGGACCGTCGGGAAGCGGCAAGACCACCATGCTCAGCATGATCTCGGGAATCCTGCGCCCCGACAGCGGCACCGTGAAGATCGAGGGATCCGAGATTTGGAGTCTCAGCATCGATGCTCTCGCCGAATTCAGGCTCCACAAGATCGGCTTCGTGTTTCAAGACTTCCATCTGTTTCCGCGCCTCACGACCGCGGAGAACGTGGCTATTCCGCTCATACTGCAAAAGCGCAACTGGGATGAGGCGCTCAAAGAAGCCGAAGTGGATCTCGAGATCGTCGGTTTGAAGAACCGCGCGCAATTGCCGCCGGTGAAACTGAGCGGCGGCGAGCAGCAGCGGGTCGCCATCGCCAGGGCCATCGTCAGCCGCCCGGACATATTGATTCTCGACGAACCGACGGCGTCGCTCGACGGCGATACGGGTCGGAACATCGTCAAATTCGTGCGCGAGCACATTCTCACCGACCAGCGCTGCATCGTCATCGTGACCCATGACAGCCGCATCTACGAATTCGCGGACCGCATCGTGAGGATGGAAGACGGCAAAATGACGGGTATCGGACGGGAGAACTTGGATGCGCAGTAAGGCCATCTTCGCCGTCTCAGGAATCGGCCTCATTCTCGCGCTGATCAGTGCCTTTATTGCCGGCCAGCAACCCAAGGCGCTGCCGCCCGCGTTCAATCCGGCGGCCAACCCTTATGCCAATGGGATTTACGCCAATGGCATCATCGAGAGCGTCCAGGCCCAGGGCGAGAATATCAATATTTATCCCGAGGTTGCCGGACCCGTAACACAGGTGTTGGCCGCCGAGGGCGCCAAAGTCCATAAGGGCGATCTGCTGCTGACAATCGACGATTCCGTGCAGCGGGCGACGACCGAACAACAACAGTCACAGGCGGAAGCGGCACGGGCCATGCTGGAGGAACTCAAGGCGGAGCCCCGCCGCGAAAGTCTCGCCGTCGCCGCGGCTCAAGTCGATAGTGCGCAGGCGGCCCTGAAGAATGCCCAGGACCAGCTCGCGAAACAAGAACAGTCCTACGCCATCGAAGCGAAATCGGTAAGCCGCGACGCGTTGGACAATGCGCGCAATGCCGAGAAGATGGCGGCTGCGAATCTCGAAGTCGTGCAGCGGCAATACGCGCTCACCAGAGCCGGCGCCTGGGAGTTCGACGTTCGCAATCAGGAAAGACAATATGCGGCGCTCTCGAAAGCGTATGCGGCGTCCGCGGCGCTGCTCGCCAAGTATTCGATCAGAGCCCCAGCCGATGGCGTGGTGCGCTCGATTGAAGCCGCGGTGGGCAGCTATGTGTCGGCGCAGGGCGCCTACAATTCATACACCGGAGGCATGAATCCGCTCATCGTCATGAGCACTCCGGACGACAACCTCCAGGTCCGCGTGTACGTCGATGAAATATTGATTCACCGCTTGGCCGATCCGGCCAAGATGAGCGCCGAGATGTTCATTCGCGGCACCGACATTCATGTGCCTCTGACGTTCACTCGCATCCAGCCCTATGTTTCGCCCAAGATAGAATTGTCCGATGCCCGCCAGGAGCGGGTCGATCTGCGGGTCCTGCCCTTGATATTTCGCTTTGCCACCAGCAAGGCCGTCAACCTCTACCCGGGTCAACTGGTGGACGTGTATGTCAGCGCGAACTAGGTGCCGCGCAATCGCTGCCGCCTCCCTGTATCTCCTCGCTGGCTGTGCAGTCGGCCCGAACTTTCATCGCCCCGATGCGCCGCCGGTCACCACCTACACCCATCGTGCGGATCCCACCGAGACGGCTGCCGCAGACGGCACGGCGCAGAGATTCCAGACCGGAGGCGCGCTTTCGCCGGATTGGTGGCGGCTGTTCCAATCGTCGAAACTCGACGCCGTCATCGCCGAAGCGATCGCCAATAACCCCGGGCTCGATGCGGCGCAAGCCAGTCTGCGGGCAAGTCAGGACACGCTGCGCAGCGGATATGGAATTTTCTATCCCGCCGTCGACGCCAACGCGGGAGCCGCGCGCGAGCGCTACTCATCCGCCAACATCGGGGGGAAATCGCCGGGCGGAGTGTTCAACCTGTTCACGTTATCGACGAGCGTCAGCTACGCGTTGGACATTTTCGGCGGTCAGCGGCGGCTCGTCGAAGGCCTGCACGCGGAAGTGGATTTGGCCCGTGCCAACGAGCAGGCGGCGTATCTGTCACTCACCAGCAATATTGTCAACACGGTGATCGCGAGGGCCGCATACCGCGCTGAAGTCAATGCCACCAAGGAACTCATCGACCTTCAAAAGGAGCAGGTTCGGCTCGCCGAGATCCAGGCGCAAGCGGGTACCGTCGCCTATTCGGCGGTATTGAGCTTGCGCAGCCAACTTGCGTCGACCCAAGCGACGATTCCGCAGCTCCAGCAGAGGTCGGCTCAAAGCGCTCATCTGCTTGCGGCTCTCACCGGCCATGTCCCGGCGCAATGGCAGACGCCCGACGTGAGTCTCAAGGATCTGACGCTGCCGGTCGACGTGCCGGTCAGTTTGCCGTCCGCGCTCGTGGGTCAGCGGCCGGACATCCTTGCCGCGGAAGCCGTGGCCCACGCGGCCAGCGCCAACATCGGCGTCGCCACCGCTGCACTGCTGCCCAGCTTTACGCTCGGCGGCAGTATCGGCGCTGCGACCAATTCGACCGGCATGCTGTTCCCCGCCAACGGTAAGACATGG
Organism: Steroidobacteraceae bacterium; assembly: GCA_035314705.1. GTDB lineage: Bacteria > Pseudomonadota > Gammaproteobacteria > Steroidobacterales > Steroidobacteraceae > Bog-1198. The sequence continues at coordinate 144,320 of DATFZF010000098.1, forward strand.
AGCATCGGCGCCGATGCCACGGCACCGCTTTTCGAAGGCGGAACGCTGTGGTTCAAGCGCAAAGCGGCCTTGAACAATTATAGCCAGGCGATGGCCCTGTATCGCCAGACGGTGCTCGGCGCCTTTGAACAAGTGGCCGACTGCCTGCGCGCGCTCGATCACGACGCCCAGACGCTGCAAGCCGAAGCGGAGGCCCTCGCGGCCGCAGGCCAGGCCCTGCGCCTGATTCAGGCCAACTATCGGGCGGGGCTGGCGACTTATCTCGATGTCCTGATCGCCGACACTCAATACCACCAGACGGCAATACTCGACCTGGAAGCGATTGCCGTGCGCTACCAGGACACGGTCGCGCTATTCGCCGCACTCGGCGGGGGGTGGTGGAATGAGCGGACCGGCGCCAATGCCGCCGCGCCGGACGCCAAATGAAGCGGCACTCCTAACCCGGGATGAACATCCATATCGCGGCCGCGCCCATGACTGCCGTGGCAATCCATCCGAGGATGACGATCGGCCGGCTCGCGACATAGGGTCCCATCACGGACTGCTTCGAGACCAGCAGGATGATCACGATCATGAGGGGTACTGCGACGACCCCGTTGATCACGGCGCTCCAGAACAGGGCCTTCATGGGGCTGATCGGCAAGTACTGAATGAACAGCGCCGCAAATACGCTGACGGCGATGATGACATAGAAGCCTCGCGCATCGACCGCTTTGCGTTCCAGGCCTGATTTCCAGCCCATGGCTTCGGAAAGCGCATAGGCACCCGAACCGGCGAGCACCGGCACACCGATGAGGCCGACGCCGAGAATCCCCAAACCAAAAAGGATGAACGCGAAATCGCCCGCCAGCGGACGAAGCGCGCTGGCCGCCTGCGCCGCCGTATTGATGTCGGTGATTCCCCCCACATGCAGCGTGACCGCCGTCGCCAGGATGATGCAATACGCCGTAAGGTCCGAGTAGAACATGCCGCTCCACGTATCCCATCGAATGCGCCGCAGTTCCGGCTCCGCCGCCCCGGGATCGCGGGTGAGCGGCTCCGCTCCCTGGGTCGCCTGCAGGTCCTCGACCTCTTCGGAGGCCTGCCAGAAGAACAAGTAGGGACTGATGGTTGTGCCGAAGACACCGACCACGACGGCGGCGGACGCGGCATTGAGGGTGAATTTCGGCCATGCGGTACGCAGAACCACTTGACCCCAGGGGACATGAACCGTGAATAAGACTGCAACATACGCCAGCAAGGAAAGCGTCAACCACTTCAAGTAGCGCACGTAGCGATGATAGGGAATGAAAACCTGAAGCAGCAGCGTCCCGATCACGAAAAACGCCGTCATGAGATGACGATTGAATCCGGTGACCAGCTCTGCGACTTCCCCCATGGCCGCGACGTCGGCGGCGATGTTGAGCGTATTGGCGATCAGCAGAAACAGCACCACCACCTTGATGACGATGGGCGGAAACGCGTCCTTGATGTTCGCGGCAAGTCCCTTGCCGGTGACGCGGCCGATCGATGCGCACATGTATTGGACCGCGGCCATCAAGGGATATGCCAGCGGCATGGTCCACAACATGTTGAGTCCGAATTGTGCGCCCGCCTGGGAATAGGTGGCGATACCGCTCGGATCGTCGTCGGCGACACCGGTGATGAGTCCCGGTCCGACCCGCGCCAAGGGGTGTTCTTTCAAACGGGTCCAAACAATTTCGAACTTCGATTTGCGGAGCGGCCCCGCGGCTGCGCCGCGCAAACCGCGCTGCCCTGATGGACTCTTGCTCAATGATCCCGCCGCGCGCGCCATACGCGCCGCAATCTCTTGCGGTGTTTGCGGAAGTTTTCAAACAGCTCCCTTTGCCGTGCCTTGAGGTTGACGCGCAGCTTGGCCGTCGCGCCCCGATAGCGCCATTGATCCTTGACCGCCCGCCTCAGGCACCATGCATCGTGAAAATCCCCCAGGCAATCCTGCAGCTCCCTCAATTGACCGACCTCGGCCCGCACCGTTGCCTCCCGGGTCGACGCGCACTGCTCGAGCAGGTAGCGCAGCATCTTTATTTTCAGCCTGAGCTTATGCAACGCCCTCGGCGCCCGCCCGTCATGGCGCAGCGCGTCCCGCACCCGGCGACGGCGACGCTCCAAGACAACGAGAATGATCGAGCTCATCGGCTCCTGCGATTCAATGATCAGGCCTGGATCCGAGGCGACGATTCGCATTGCCGCGAGGCGCGCGTGCCACGGGCTCGAAGCGGTCACCGATCGCAGATCCCACACCGCTCGGGAGCTGTTTTGCACGACCAGCGCCTTCAGCCCGTCGAATTCCTCACGGGTAAGTCCCATTTTCTTCTTGGAGAGGGCCGAGATGGTTTGCTCGGCCACTTGTGCATCTCTCACCGCGTCGAGATCGCGGGCCAGCCTCTGCAGCGCGGCCGCATAGCGGCGCCGTGCCGCGGGATTCAATTGCCGTCGAAACGCGCTCAAGACCGCCCGCAGTCGGCGCGCCGTGGTGCGCGACGCATGTACCGCATCCGCGGTGACCTCCGCGATCAGATCGTCGAGGCTCCGATCAAGAGCTTGCTGCAGGCGTTGAATGTGCGCGCGCAGGGCGACGCCGACGGTGGGCCCAGGCAGCCCGCCGTCCTCCGCGGAGTGCCGGCGGGGCGCCGCGCGCGGTTTAGGTGAACCAGGCAATTTCATAGGGGAATCACCAATGGTCCGTGCCCTCCTTTCGGCTCAACATACTCGGAGTGAGGACGGAAACAAGGAGATCAATATGAAAACCGATACCGAAATTCGACGCGACGTAGAATCCGAACTGCAATGGGATCCCAGCGTAGATGACAAGAAGATTGGTGTCATCGTGAACGGCGGAGTCGTGACCCTGACGGGCGAAGTTTGCCATTATGCACAGAAATGGGCTGCCGAGGCGATCAGCAAGCGGGTGAACGGCGTAAGGGCGATCGCGAACGAGCTGCAGATCAACATGCCCGACGCGGGCGCGCGAACGGACACGGATATCGCGCTGGCAGCGGCCAATGCCTTGCGATGGCATGTCGCCACGGGCGCAGCGCCCATCAAACCCGTCGTCATCGACGGATGGGTGACTCTTAGCGGCAAGGTGCAATGGGGATTTCAAAGGTCCGCCGCCGAAAGCGCCGTACGCAATCTGATGGGCGTCAAGGGGGTGATCAACGACATCGTCGTCGCTTCCAGCGCCAAGCCCGCCGATGTGAAGCAAAAGATCGAGGACGCGTTCAGGCGGCATGCCGTGCTCGACGCCAAGGACATCGATGTCAAGGTGGACAACTCCACGGTGACATTGCAGGGACACGTGCATACATGGCAGGAACATGAGGATGCCGCGTATGCCGCGTGGGCGGCACCGGGGGTTGCCTATGTCGAAAATCGATTGACCATTCAATAGGGCGCGATTGATTGATGTCTCGCCGGGCATGCGGACGCATACCCGGCGCGGCAATTGCCTCACATCGGCACGAGAACCGCGGCCCCTTGAATGCGGCCGTCTCGCAGGTCTTTCACGGCCGCGTTCGCGGCGGCGAGCGGATACCGTGTCGTCGATGTCCGTATCCCGGCCTGGTGCGCCATCGGCAAAAAGGCGGCCGCATCGTGACGCGTCAGATTCGCGACCGAAACGAGCTGCCGCTCTTCCCAGAGAAGGCCGTAGGGGAACGACGGAATATCGGTCATATGAATGCCGCCGCAAACGACTTTGCCGCCCTTTTTCACGGCCTTGAGCGCCGCGGGAATCAACTCGCCCAGCGGCGCAAAGATGATGGCCGCATCCAGAAGTTCGGGCGGCGCGTTGGTGGACGGCCCTGCCCAGACCGCGCCGAGTGAACGCGCAAAGTCCTGGGCGGCCTGATCACCCACGCGCGTAAATGCGAAAACCTCGCGTCCCTGCCACCGGCACACTTGCGTAATGACATGCGCCGCGGCGCCAAAACCGTATAGGCCGATCTTGCCACCCTCGCCGGCAGCCACCAGCGATCGCCAGCCGATCAAGCCGGCACATAACAGCGGCGCCGCGGCAACGGGATCGGGAAATGCGTCCAATGGAATTGCATAGGCCGCATCGGCTATCGTCTGGGTGGCAAATCCGCCGTCCCGGCCATATCCGGTGAAGGTGGGCGTGTCGCAGAGATTCTCTCGATCGGAAATACAGTATTCGCAATGGCCGCAGGTTCTGCCCAGCCAGGGAATCCCGACTCGCTGCCCCAGCTTCAGAGTCCCGGGACCCGGACCCAGCGCCTCCACGATGCCTGCAATTTCATGGCCGGGAACGATGGGATAGCGGATGTGGGGCAATTCGCCATCGATGAGATGCAAGTCCGTCCGGCACACCGCGCAGGCCTCAATGCGAATCCGAATCTCGCCGGGCCCGGGCACCGGATCCGGCCGTTCTTCTCGGACCAGCGGCCCTCCGCGAGCGCGTAAAACCATGGCGTACATCGAATGGCACCCGTCGCACAAACCCGCTCAGAACGGAAGATTTTGCGCGAAATCCGGCGCCTTGACCACGAGCACGTCGCAGGGAAGCGCCTCCAGCACCCGTTCCGCCGTGCTGCCGACGAGTATGCGCTTCAAGCCGCTGCGCGAGATGGCTCCCATGACGACGATATCCACACGGCATTCCGCCGCCATCCTCGGCAGGTACTCCGCAGCGCTGCCCGCATCGACGTGCAAGTTTGCCGCGGCGATTGCGTATGCATCGGTCAATTGCCTTATTTCAGACCGTCTGAGTTCCTCTTCCGCCGCTAGCGCCTGCGCCGACACGGCAACCATCGGAGGCATGCCGCCGGCCGCCACGGATGCGATGCTCGAAGGAAGATACGCGTGCATCGCATGCACCTGGGCCTTGAGCCGGCGCCCGATCGATACCGACACGTCCAAGATCCGATGATCGAGCGCCGCCGACGGATCATTCGGGTGGCCCGGGTCAACGGCCGCCATGAGAACGGGCGGATCGCCCCAGGTTTTCGCTTTGGTCAACAGCAGCGGCACGGGACACGCTCGTATCAAATGCCAGTCCGAGCTGGTGGCAAAGGTGCGCGCAGCGAACGAGTGGTGATGGGTATCCTTGACCACAAGGTCCGCGGGCGAGTTGCGCATCCATGAGGTGACGGCCTCATGCAGCGGATCGCCGCTGATGACCTGCGTCGCGACTTCGATACCGTCGCGGCGCAGAGGCTGCGCCATCTGCTCAACCAACGACTGCAGATTGTCGCTGAGAAACGCGTTGCTGACCGGCGGCGGCTCCCCTTCCGTGCGCGCTTGCCGTGAACTCTTGGTGTCGCAAATCAGCAATTCGACGCTGGCGCCGAGCCGCTTCGCCAGCACCGCGGCCTTCGCGATGGCCGGCTGATCCCTCCGCAAGGGATTGGCGATGACCAGGATATCGGTGATCTGATCCATTGGCCGCCTGTCATATCGACTCGAGATACGCCACGACGGCCAGCATTTGATCCTTCGACAAATCCTTGATCACGCCGTGCATGACCGGCGCGGTGCGCAGCACACTTTGAATCACCAGGAGCTGCTTGAACAAATAGGGTGCATGCTGTCCGGCCAGGCGCGGAAACGTGGCCATGCCTTCGCCGTGCGCCCCATGACAGGTGGCGCAGGGTGGAATTTGGCGCGCGGGAACGCCTTCCTCAAACAGATGTTTTCCCTGGGCGATCAACGTGGCATTCCCGCTCCGGCCGGGCGCTGCTGCCGGAGGCGCAGCAGGTTGCGCGGCAAAATACCCGGCGAGTGCGCTGATCTGAGCGTCGTTCAACTGAGAGGCCATACCCCACATGTAGGCCTGGGCGTCCGGATCCGCGCGCGATTGGTCCTTGAACGCCTTGAGCTGCAATTCGATGTACGGAGCCTGTTGCGCCGCCAGGTTCGGAAATGTGGGCGCCACACTGCGTCCGTTGATTCCGTGGCAAGTGCCGCAGGTCTCGATCGTCTTTTGCAATGCGGCTTTCTGGCTGCCGGTCACCGCGTCCGCAGCGACATCGGCCCCGTGAGCCGTGCCCGCGGCGCAAATTGACGCGCTCAGCGCGATTCCGACAAAATAGTTCGATTTCATGGACCTTCGCTCCCTCGCTACGAATTAGAAATTCAGCCAGACCAACAGGTACATGGTGTTGTTGTTGCCGGCGTCGCGGCCCGAGCCGTCGTAATTGGTGCTCTGGCCGTTGAACTTCTGGTACCCGACATACTGCGCCTGCAGTTTTGTGTTCAGCCACGGCAGGTAGTTGACCTCGAGTATATAACCCTTCGTGTCGGGGCTGCTGTTGGCGCTGCCGCTGACCGGCGCCGGGGCGTAGAGCAGCGCATCGGTACTGCCGGTCGTGCTGAAATATCCGACCGTGCCGCCTATCTTGCGCCGGTAATAGTACTCACCGGTCAACTTGGTGGTTTTCAGATTGTTGTCGGTATTGGCGGCGAATCCATCGAGCACACTGGCATTGAGCGTCTGATTCTCGTGGATATAAGTGCCCATAAATGTGAACAGATGATCCTCGCCGATGAATTGATACTGCACGTCCGCGGCGGTGTCCCTGAATCGATCGGTGACGCCTGACAGCGCCGTATTGGTAACGCCCTGCAGTCCCGGGTGAGTGTTGGCGTTCAATCCGAAAGCGCCCACCGACAGGGAATTGCGGTCCCACCGCTGCTCATAGGCGACTCTCCAATAAGGCGCCGATCCCTGCACCACGTTGCTCTGCGTGCTGTCGAGCGGATGCGCACCGCCGCGGATCGCCGAGGTGTAATCCGTGATCTCGGCGTAGAAATGATCGTCGAACCACACGTAAACGCCGATTCCGCCGACGTTTTGGCCGAAGCCGCCGGCGCCGTTGTCCACTTTCGCGGAGGTGATCGCGCCGGGCGCGACGCTGCTGCCGGAGTATGGAACGCCCCACGCGGGGGTGGTGTTCCAGACATCCTGCACGGTGGGATTGTTGTTCAAGGTGACGCCCAAGATCATGTCGTGGCCGTTGCCGTTCGAGCCGCCGAACGACAGGTGATGGGCGTAGCGAATGTCCGTGTTGTCGAACCCGAAGCTGTCTCCCACGCCGTCGTAGGTCAGCTGAATGAACGCCCCGAGGCCGTCGGCGATCTTGCCGGCGTAAAAGAGGCTCACCTGCTGCGGAAATAGCATATCGCCGTCCTTGGCCAGTGCGCCCGTGAGAACACTGTCCGGCAACGGCTTACTCGTGTGGGTATAAGAGATCTGCGCCATCAGGCTGATGGGCGGTATGGAATTGAGCGCCAGCGTCGTCCCGCCGGAGGTATCGATTCCGGTGACCTGTTTGATGTTGTCGAGAACATAGCCGTTCAATTTGAATTCGCGCCCGAAGGGAGTCAGTTCGGGGAACACGGTGTGGCAGGCGGCGCAGGCCATGCCCGTCTGGCGTGCGTAGCTCGGCACCGCCCGGCTGGGAGTCGCCAACCCCAGGCACAATGCAAGCCCCAGGCATTGAAGCAGCATCGTGGAAAACCCTTGGTATCGAGTGCGAATCATCGGAAATTCCCCTATGTCTGCGAACACATCTTGACGATCCGGCTTCAGGCCGGGGTTTTTCAGTTCCCGCCGCAAAGATAGCCGCGCGGCGCGCGGGTGCGAATAAGGGCATCTACCTAGGAGCGAACGGGTGGCCGCAGCGCACGGTTTGTCCTGGCGCAATCGCGGGAAGCGCCTATCGACGCCCGCGGCTGCGAGATGCAATAGTTACCGGCATGAGGGACTTGCTCGAAGTCATTTGGCAGAGACACTCGTGCCGCGCCGCATTCGACCCGCATCGTAAGATCCGGGAGCTGGATCTGCAGTGCATGCTCGACGCCGCCCGCTGGGCTCCCACGGCTCACAATATGCAGAATTTCGAAATCATCGCCGTCGATGAGGAAGAGCGTCTGGCCGAGATCTTCGCGATTCACCTGCCGCCGACGGAGACTTTCGTCCGCGAAAACTATCACCAGCTGTCCCTGTCGGAGGCCGAGCTGCTGAGAAGAAAGACCGGATTGCTGGCGAGCATGTTTCCCGAATCGTGGCAGGAACCGGAGGCGGCGCAGGACGATCATGCCGCAGCGCTCCATACCTTCGTCGGCCGAACGATCCAGCACTGCCCCTTGCTGATGGTCGTCGTGCATGACAGCCGGCTCAGGGCACCGGCCTCGGAAGGCGATTTGCTCGGCTTCATGAGCCTGGGATGCGTCATGCAGAATCTGTGGCTGATGGCCGAGAGTCTCGGCATCAGCATGCAAGTGCTCAGCTCCTTTGGCGACAACGCCGTGGACAGTCGGATACGGCGCATTCTGGCCATCCCCGAGCACATGAAAATCGCCTTCGCCGCGCGCCTCGGCTATCCCGATACGCGGCCGGAGCGTTACTTGCGCGTGAGGCGCAAGATCCAAGACTTCGCGCACCGCAACCGCTATTCCGATTTGCGGTATTCCGATTGCACATCCGCGTGATCGGCGAATTCCGGAGTAGGATGCAGTACTGTTGGATACCCAAGGGGAGATTGCAATGAACGAAGTGGTCATTACAGCCGCGCTGCGCTCCGCGGTGGGAAAATTCGGCGGATCGATCGCCAAGGTGCCGGCTGCCGATCTTGGCGCCCAGATCATCAAGGCGTTGCTTGCACGCACCGGAGTCAACCCCGCGCAAGTTTCGGAGGTCATTCTGGGGCAGGTTCTCACCGCCGGCGTCGGCCAGAATCCGGCGCGCCAGGCGCTCATCCGTTCGGGAATTCCCGACAGCGTGCCCGCGATGACGATCGGAAAAGTGTGTGGAAGCGGTCTGAAGGCGGTGCACTTGGCCGCGCAGGCCATTAAATGCGGCGATGCGGACATCATCATTGCCGGGGGCCAGGAGAACATGAGCGCCTCGTCCCATGTACTGCAGGGCTCGCGCGATGGATTTCGCATGGGCGACGCCAAGCTCATCGACAGCATGATCGTCGACGGCCTATGGGACGCTTACAACAACTACCACATGGGCGTGACCGCCGAAAACGTCGCCAAACAATTGGATATTTCCCGCCGCGAACAGGATGAGTTCGCCGCCGCCTCGCAGCAGAGGGCCGAGGCGGCGCAGAAGGCGGGGAAGTTCAAGGCGGAAATCGCGCCGATTGAAATCGTCTCGAAGAAGGGCACCGCGGTCTTCGACGCTGATGAATTCATTCGATACGGCACCACCGCCGACGCCCTCGGCGAGCTGAAGCCGGCGTTCAGCAAGGACGGCACGGTGACCGCCGGCAACGCGTCGGGCATCAATGACGGTGCGGCGGCGGTGATGATGATGACTGCGCAACGGGCGAGTGAATTGGGGCTGACGCCGCTCGCCCGGATCAAGGCCTATTCGTCCGCGGGAGTGGACCCGAAAATCATGGGGATGGGACCGGTGCCGGCCAGCCAATTGTGCCTCAAGAAGGCGGGCTGGAGACATCAGGAGCTCGACCTGATGGAGATCAACGAAGCATTTGCCGCGCAGGCGATCGGCGTCAACCGCAAGATGGAATGGGATACCTCGAAGATCAACGTCAATGGCGGAGCGATCGCCATCGGTCATCCGATCGGAGCCTCCGGCTGCCGGATCCTGGTGACCTTGTTGCATGAAATGATCCGGCGCGATGCAAGAAAAGGCCTCGCCAGTCTTTGCATCGGGGGCGGCATGGGGGTGGCTCTGGCCGTCGAACGTTGACGCAAGCGGCGCCGCGACGCTACATGTATACGCCACCATTGACATTGATCTGCTGACCGGTCACGTAATCCGCGTCGGCGGCAAGAAACAGCACCGCTTTGGCTATTTCCTCGGGCATGCCGAAGCGGCCCATGGGGATGCGCAATTTGATTTGCGCCTGAACGTTTTCCGGCACCTTGGCCAGCATGTCGGTCAGGGTAAAACCGGGTGCCAGCGCGTTCACCGTGACATTGTATTTGGCCAGTTCCAGCGCCGCGGTTTTGGTGAATGCAATGATCGCACCCTTGCTGGCGGAATAATTCGCCTGACCGAAATTTCCCGCTTGGCCGACGAATGAGCTGATGTTGATGATGCGCCCGAATTTCTGCTCGATCATGAGCGGCATCACCGCCATGACGCCGTAATACACGCTGTTGAGATTGGTGTTGATGACTTCGAACCAGTCCTCGTCGGTCATTTTCCGCAAGGTTTTGTCGCGGGTAATTCCCGCGTTATTCACCATCACGTCGACTCGGCCCCAGGTCTTGACGACACGCTGAACCATTTCGCGCGCCTCGCCGCCCTTGCTGACGTCGGCCTGCGCCAGCATCGTCTTTGCGCCCAGCGCGTTCAACTCGTCCACCACGCGCTTCGCCTCGGCTTCGCTCGCGCGATAATTGACCGCGATCGCCGCGCCCTCACGCGCCAATGCCATCGCGATCGCGCGCCCGATGCCGCGGGAAGCTCCGGTCACCACGGCTATTTTTCCAGCCAATCGTCCCATGGGTTTACCCTCTGTCGCGTGCGCCGCTCTTACCGGCGCGCATGTTCCTGAATGAGTTGCTGGACAACGCTCGGGTCCGCCAGCGTCGATATGTCGCCCAATTGATCGTGCTCGTTGGCGGCGATCTTGCGAAGAATCCGCCGCATGATCTTGCCGGAGCGCGTTTTCGGAAGCCCCGGCGCCCATTGGATGGCATCCGGCGTGGCAATCGGACCGATTTCGCGCCGAACCCAGTTGCGCAATTCGGCACGCAGAGGTTCATTGGGCTCCACCCCCGCGATGAGGGTGACGTATGCGTAGATGCCTTGGCCCTTGATGTCGTGCGGAAACCCAACGACCGCCGCCTCCGCCACCTGGGGATGGGCGACCATGGCGCTTTCAATTTCCGCGGTGCCCAGGCGGTGGCCGGCGACGTTGATCACGTCATCCACTCGGCCTGTAATCCAGTAATAGCCGTCCGCGTCGCGGCGCGCGCCGTCGCCGGTGAAGTACATTCCGCGAAAGGTCTTGAAATACGTGTCGATAAAGCGCTGGTGGTCGCCATACACGGTGCGCATCTGTGCCGGCCAGCTGTCGAGCAACACCAGATTGCCCTCGCACGCGCCCTCGAGGATGCGGCCCTCGTTGTCGACAATGGCCGGCTTCACGCCGAAAAACGGCACGGTCGCCGAGCCCGGCTTCAGATCGGTGGCGCCGGGGAGCGGAGTGATCAGAATTCCGCCCGTCTCGGTTTGCCACCAAGTATCGACGATCGGACAGCGATCATCGCCGACAACTCTGTGGTACCACTCCCAAGCTTCCGGGTTGATCGGTTCCCCCACCGAACCCAGCAATCTCAAAGACTTACGAGACCATGCCTTCACCGGCGCTTCGCCTTCGCGCATGAGCGAGCGTATGGCGGTAGGCGATGAATACAGAATCGTGACCTTGTGCTTGTCGACCACCTGCCAGAACCTGCCATGGTCGGGATAGCTCGGCACGCCCTCGAACATGACCGTCGTCGCACCGTTGGCAAGCGGGCCATAAACGATGTAGCTGTGTCCAGTAACCCAGCCGATGTCGGCGGTCGTCCAGTAAATGTCCTCCTCGCGCAAATCAAACACCGTCTGGTGCGTGAACGCGACGTACGCGAGATAACCTGCGCTGGTGTGCAGGACTCCTTTGGGCTTGCCCGTCGACCCGGAGGTGTAAAGGATAAAAAGCGGGTCCTCCGCATCCATCACTTCGGCCGGACAGGATTTTGCCTGCTGCCCCACCACATCGTGGTACCAGCAATCGCGCGGCGCATACATCGGAACGTGCGCACCGGTGCGGCGCACGACCAGCACGTGTTTTACGCATTCCGTGCCCTCGATGGAGAGTGCCCCGTCGACATATTGCTTCAGCGGTATGCGCTTGCCGCCGCGAAGTCCCTCATCCGCGGTGATGAGTAAACTCGAATCACAGTCCGCTATGCGTCCGCCCAATGCCTCGGATGAGAAACCCGCGAATACCACCGAATGAATCGCTCCGATCCGCGCGCAGGCGAGCATGGCGATGGCGATTTCCGGAATCATCGGCAGATAGATCGTGACGCGATCCCCCTTGCCGACGCCGAGCGACTTCAAGGCATTCGCGCACTGGCAGACGCGCTCATAGAGTTCACGGTAGCTGATGTGTGCCGCGACATTCGGGTCATCGCCCTCCCAAATGATGGCGGTTTTGTCGCCGCGGGTCTCCAGGTGGCGGTCCAGACAATTGCTGGCGACATTGAGCTTCCCGTCGTAGAACCATCGAATGTGGCAATCGTCGGCGGCGAAGCTTGAGTGCTTGACGCGATGGAATTCCTTGATCCAATCGAGACGGCGGCCGACACCGCCCCAGAAGCGCTCCGGATCGTCCATCGATTCGGCGTAGATTCGCTTGTAGTCCGCATGGTTTACACGCGCCGTTGCCGCAACCGTCTCCGGAACTGGATATACGCTCTTGTTCACAATGCCCCCCTTGCGAACCCTCGAAGTATCCGAAATCCTGGCATCAACGGTCCCATATAGATGTAAGGGAAACATCTGATCGATCTCGCGGATGTACCTATTGGCGCGCCCTTCCGGCTCATTGAATATCTCCCTACAACGCTCGAGTGTCCGACTCCGGCGGGAGGATACCTGATATGAGCCCAGCGACAACCGTTCCGTTCGATATCGAGCGCATGCGCAGCTATGACCGAGAGGGGCCTCGATATACCTCCTATCCGACGGCACTGCAGTTCGGCGAGGGGATCGCGCCCAACGCCTACGAGTGGGCGGCCGCGACCAGCAGCGGCGCGCGCGACGAACAGCCGCTCTCTGCGTACCTCCACATTCCGTTTTGCTTCAGCCCATGCTTTTATTGCGGCTGCAATAAGATCATCACGCACCGCGTCGACCGCATCGATGGCTATGTCAGGCACCTTCTGACGGAAATTTCCCTGCGGGGCCGCTATTTCAACAAGGGCAGAGTCATCGACCAATTGCATTTCGGCGGCGGCACTCCGACATTCTTGCCGAAACGGCGCCTTATCGAGATCATGGACAGCCTCGATCGCGAGTTTCAGCTGAGCGGCTCCGATGACCGGGATTACTCCATCGAGATCGATCCGCGCGCCGCTGATCCCGGCATGTTGCAAGTGCTGGCGGCTCTTGGATTCAATCGCATCAGTCTCGGTGTTCAAGACTTCGACCCGGACGTGCAAAGAGCGGTGAATCGAGTCCAACCCGAAGCCACGGTGGCAAGAGTGTATGAGGCTGCCAGGGAGCTCGGGTTTCGTTCCATCAATTTCGATCTGATCTACGGATTGCCGCTGCAAACCGTCGCTTCATTTTCCAACACATTGGATCGCGTCATCGCCATGAGGCCGGATCGGCTCGCCGTCTACGGATATGCGCACATGCCTCGCGTCTTCAAAGCCCAACGCCAAATCCGCGGCGACGAACTGCCCGATGCCGCTCTGCGGCTGTCGCTTCTACAACTCGCCATCGGCAAACTGAGCGAAGCCGGCTATGACTATGTCGGCATGGATCACTTCGCGCTTCCCAGCGACTCCCTGGCCCAGGCAAGGCAAAGGGGCGCGCTGCATCGCAGCTTTCAGGGCTATAGCACCCACGCCAACCGGGACCTGATCGCGTTCGGCGTCAGTGCGATCGGTCAGGTCGGCGACTTGTACGTGCAGAATCACAAGTCGCTGCAGGATTACGAGGCTGCGGTCGCGCGCGGCGAGTTGCCTACGAATCGGGGCAAGTCCATGAGCCGCGACGACCGAATTCGCCGCGATGTCATCAATGCCATCATGTGCCACCGGTTCGTCGACATATCGGCGGTTGAATCCCAATACGGCATCGTGTTCGACGAATACTTTGCCAATGAGCGGCAGCGCCTCGTGGCGCTGCAGAAAGATGGGTTGGTCGAACTCGGCCGGGGAAGCATCGCGCTCACGCCCCTCGGGAGGCTCTTGATGCGCAACGTTGCGATGACATTCGATGCCTATCTCAACGTCGTCGAATTGCGCCCCGCCGTCATGTCCCGGGTCATCTGAACGGACGCATGCAGTTCATCGAGAACAGGACCTTCGATGAACTCCACATCGGGGATGCGGCGGAATGCAAACGCACGCTGCGCTCGGAGGATGTGGCGCAGGCCGCCGGGGATGGCATAGCCGAATTGTTGTCAACCGAGCTGCCCGGACCCGGTACGAGGTACCTTGATCTGTCGCTGCACTTTCGGGGCTCCGCGAGCGTAGCGGACACCGTGACCGTGCGTGTCCGGGTTCGCGACATGGTGCCGCAGACCAAACAGGTGACCTTGAGCTGCGAGTGTGTGGCAGCATCCGGAGAGCTTCTCCTCGAAGGCCAGGCGCGCGTCATCGCACCGGCCATCAAGTTGCGGCGCCCTCGCGCGGTGCCGGCGGACGCCGCGCTATTTCCCACCGGCACCCGATACCGGCAACTGCTGGACGCGGCGCGTCAATTTTCCCCGATTCGAACGGCCGTCGTGCACCCGTGCGACGCCGCGTCGCTCACCGGCGCGATGGAGGCCCTTGCGGCCGGTCTCATTATCCCCGTGCTCATCGGACCGGCCGCCAAGATCCTCAAGGCCGCGGCGGACGCCGGGCGCGACATCAAGGATGTGGAGATCATCGATGTGCCGCACAGCCATGCAGCGGCGGAACGCGCCGTGGCCCTGGGGCGCGAGGCCAAGATAGAGGCGCTCATGAAAGGCGCGCTGCACACCGATGAGTTGATGGCGGCGGCGGTGCGCGAGGCCGGCGGCTTGCGCACCGAGCGGCGCATGAGTCATGTGTTCGCGCTCGAAGTGCCCCATTATCCGAAGCCGCTGTTTCTCACGGATGCGGCCGTCAACATTGCGCCGGATCTCGAGGTCAAGCGGGACATCGTTCAGAACGCGATCGACCTGGTGCGCGCTCTGGGTGTTCCAACCCCCAAAGTCGCGATTCTATCGGCCATTGAGACGGTCAGCGGGAAGATCCCATCGACCATCGATGCCGCCGCGCTGTGCAAGATGGCCGAGCGGCAGCAGATCCGCGGCGGGTTGCTGGACGGACCGCTGGCTTTCGATAACGCCATTTCGAGCGAAGCCGCACGCACCAAGGGGATCTTGAGTCCGGTCGCGGGTTGCGTCGATATTCTCGTGGTACCGGACCTGGAGGCGGGCAATATGCTCGTCAAGCAGCTCATTTACCTGGCCGGCGCGCAGGCCGCCGGCATCGTTCTGGGCGCTCGCCTGCCAATCATACTGACGAGCCGGGCCGACGGCGATGCCGCGCGCCTGGCCTCGTGCGCCCTCGCGCAGCTCATGGTGCGCCGTCAGAACACGTGACTTTCACCGGCCAGGCGTTGATCGACGTCATTTTCCGCCGCCAGCCAATCATCGAGTTCGTGGCCGGGAGCGAAGCCGCGCTGCTCAGCCTTGCGGTACGCGGCCGCCGCGATGCAGGCCCGGCGATTCTCGGGAAAATGCGGGGCGACGCACCAGGCTAAATAATCGCACAAAACCACCGGCACTGAATTCATGAGTCTCTCCCGTGAATGGGGAACAACGGCCAGTGTCGATAATTTAAGCGGTGTTGCCGCGCGGCGATATCCCGGATATCCCTTAGTGGGACGGGAAATCCTCGAATATCGCGGGTCCGCGGCAAGAGTACTCTCCCCCTCAACACTTGCCGCGAGGGTACACAATGACCAGCATCACCGCAGTCGACTGCGTTCCGTACGCTGCTTCTTCGAGGTTCGATCCGGCGGACCTGTTGAGGCCGTCGGCATTTCCGCATCCCACCAACAGGCTGGAAATGCGCGAGACGAATATCTCCTGGGTGATTCTTACCGGACCGTTTGCCTACAAGATCAAGAAGAGCGTGCATTTGGAATTCATCGATACCTCGAGCCTGTGGCAGCGGCGCCATCTGTGCGAGGAGGAATTACGGCTCAACCGGCGACTTGCGCCTGACCTCTATGTGGATGTGGTCGCCATTACTCGGGAAGCAGGCGGGTTGCGCGTCGGCGGCCATGGCCGGGTCATCGAGTATGCGGTGAAGATGCTGCAATTCGAAGCCTCGCAAGAGCTCTCGGCGCTCCTCGAGCGAGGCGCAGTGAGTCAACCAGAGGTCGTCGATCTCGCGCAGCAATTGGCCGAATTTCATGAAACCGCGCCCGCCGTGTCCTGCAGTCTGGGTTTCCCGCATACGGATGATTTGCACCGCGCGGTACTCGGCAATTTGGCCGTTCTGCTGTCGCACCTCGGCGCGGTCACGGCTCTGCCGGAGCTGGGTCTCCTGGTTGATTGGACGCATGATTATCTGCACGAGTCGCTGGTCCCATTGCGCAGGCGCGAGCAATCCGGCTGCATTCGCGAGTGTCACGGCGATTTGCATTCGCGAAATGTCGTTCGTTGGCGCGGCCGGTTGGTGCCGTTCGACTGCTTGGAGTTCGATCCGGCACTTCGCTGGATCGACGTGATGAACGACGTGGCCTTCCTGGTGATGGATCTGCGCGCGCACGGCCGGGAGGATCTGGCGTTTGCGTTCCTGAATGCCTATCTGGAGCGCACCGGCGACTTCGAAGGCCTGCGGCATTTGACCTTCTATTCGGTGTACCGTGCGCTGGTCCGGGCGATGGTCGACAGTATCGGCGCGGACGGCGACCTCGGACGCCGGCAAGAATTTCAAATTCGGCTCAAGACCCGAGTCAAGACCGCGGCCGGCCTCATAAGCCGATCCGCTCCCACCCTCATCATCATGCACGGCGCGTCGGGTTCGGGAAAGTCCTGGCTGAGCGGGCAACTCGCATCGCGGCTGAGGGCGGTCCGCATTCGATCCGACGTTGAGCGCAAGCGCCTGAGCGGCGTCCCGGCATCCGCCGTGCACGGCACCGGCTTTGCGCAGGGGCTATACCAGCCCGCAATCAGCCGCCGAACCTACGCGCGTCTGCTGGAATGCGCGGAGAGCTGTCTGAAGGGAGGCATTAACATGATCGTGGACGCTGCGTTCCTCCGTGTTGCGGATCGGCGCTTGTTTCGCGATTTGGCGATGCGCGAAGGATTTCGCTTCATCATCCTGGCCTGTGAGGCGGATCCGGCCACTTTGAGCCGGCGCGTCGAGAAGCGGGCAAAGGAACACGTCGACACGTCGGACGCAAACGCAGAGGTGCTGAATCGACAGTTGCAGAATCTCGAACCGCTGATCGCGGAGGAGAAATCCGACGTCATCCAGGTCGACACAGCGGCGCCGCAAGCCTGCGAGGACGCCTTCGAGGCCATCCATCAACGTTTGACCATGAATTGTTAGTGGATTGGCGAATTGCCGGCGGCCGTAAGGTGGGGCGCGACGCCCATTGGCTGCGTGCGCCCCTACGCTGTCCGGCCCCATGGTTCAGGCAGCGGACGCCTCGGCCGGCGCGACCTCGGCCCCCTTCTTGCCCTGTTTCGCGATGCCGCGCACCAACAAAACAGGAACTGCGGCGCCGTGCACCACCTGCTCGGCGTCGCTGCCCATGGCGATCCGCACAAGGCCGCGGCGGCCATGCGTACCCATGACTATCAGGTCCGCCGGCCATTCTCTTGCCTGCGCGAGGATCAGATCCGCCGCAGCCCCGCCGATGGACTCGAGCAACACAGCTTCGACCTTGACGCCCTGTCGCTGCGCGGCTGCCTGGGCGGCATCCAGAATGGCTCTGCCGGCCTTGCGAAGCGACTCGATCACATTGACCGCGTTCAGAGGCGGCGTGTAGGAGTAATCGAAAATGAACTCATTCACGATGTGCACCAGGCGGAGCTGGCCGCCTTGACTCTTGGCGACCTTGATCGCCTCGTTGAGCCCGCGTGTCGATGTTTCACTGCCGTCGATTGGAACTAAGATTTTGCCGTACATGAAAGGTCTCCCGACTATTTTACCGCGATCCAACGGCAGCGCAGCTGCGCTGCCGCCCGGCGGACGCGCCCGCCCTGACAACGGTCATTGCACCGTGATTTGCTTCGCCTTCTGCTTTACCGCTTCCGTTTTCGGAATGTGCACCGTGAGGATGCCGTCCTTGCTCTCGCAACGAATGGTATCCGCGTTCACATTCTCCGGAAGCGAGAAGCAGCGTTCGAAGCTGCCGTAAAAACTCTCTACGCGATGGTATTTCTCGCTCTTGTCCTCGTTTTGCTGCTTGCGTTCGCCCTTGATCGTGATCATTCCATCGTCCAGCGTGACTTGAACGTCTTCCTTCTTCACGGCGGGCAATTCCGCCTTGATCATGTACTCCTTGTCGGTTTCGCTGATGTCCGCGGAAGGCGCCCAATCGAGCTTTCTGCCATTGCCTTGCGTGGCCATGCGCGGCCAGTTGGCAACGCTGCCCGGCACCAAGCGGCTGAATAATGTATCGGCATCGCCGAACGGATCCCAACGTATCAAGCTCATACATTTCTCCTTGTGCGACCGGACAACCGGTCATAACAGATGCAGCACCATGCTGAACTTGGCTGTGGATTTTGGCGATTCGCGAATATACGTATTTCACTGCAAGGAACCACGGCGTAAATTTCGACCCGATTGTGCTTTCCGGCCGCAGCCGCCGCGGCACGCAGTTTCTTACGGACAATCCCCTATGGAACGCGAGGACAATCTCGTGAAATATGCATGCCAACCGGCGCAGGGGCGCCGTGCAATGAGGCTGACGTGATCAAGACCATTTTCGTTCCGGCGAGCGGCACCCAGACCGATGATGCCGTGTTTGCCGCCGCGCTGGCCGTGGCGAGGCCCTTGGCGGCGCATCTGGATGTTTATCACCAGCGCCTGTCGGTCTGCGAGGCCGCGGCCCGCACACCTCACGTGCAGTTTTGTGCCGGCCCCGCGCTCAACGGCGCGCTCGCCGACCTGGAGCAGCGAGACGACAATCTCTCCGCCGTTGCCCGCAATCACTTCGAGAAATTCTGCGCAGAAAATGCCATTGCGGTCGGGCAGACTTCGGCGGCTATGGACGATGTTTCCGCCAATTGGATCGAGGAGACCGATCAGGCGGAACAGCACTTCATGTTTCACGCCCGGCACAGCGATCTGACGGTGCTGGGCCGGCGGCACAGCAATGACCTCATGCGCTACAACCTCATTGAGTGGTTGCTGTTGGGCAGTGGGCGTCCCATCCTGATCGCTCCCGAATCCTCCTCGGCGCAAGTGACTGGGACTGCAATCGTCGGTTGGAGGGAAACTCCCGAAGTGGCTCATGCCCTGGCCGCCGCCTTGCCCCTGCTGGAACGAGCCCGGCGGGTGGTCTTGCTCAGCGTGGAGGAAAGCCACGCCGCCACGCTCGAGACTCTCGAGCACCTCGCACAACGCCTGAAGCGGCACGGCATCGCCGCCGAGACGAGATTTCTTGCCGGCAAGTCGAAATCCACAGCCGTACAACTGGCTCAACAAGCCGCGGAGCTCCATGCCGATTTGCTGGTGGTCGGCGGTTACGGGCACGGTCCGCTGCGCGAAGCCGTGTGCGGCGGCGTGACCCGGGCGCTCATCGAGCACGCCGATGTGCCGGTCTTCATGATGCATTGAAGAGTGATTGCGCCGATCTCGGGTTCGGGATTTCGGGCGCTTATAGGTAATTCCCCTCAGTGCGCAAACGATGGATGCCACTAAGATATCCTAATGAAAAGACCCTATCCGCGATGTGTTCGGGCACTTCCGGCGCTCCTGACGTTGGCAATCCTTGGCATAGCACACGCCGCGGACGGAAGCCGCCTCTATGCGCCCTGCGGGGTCTGCCATGCGCCGAAGGCGTGGGGTTCGCCCGATGGAGTCATCCCGAACCTTGCCGGCCAGCAAAAGCGCTACTTGGAAAAGCAGCTCGCCGTATTCTCATCGGGGGCACGCGTAGACCTGGCGATGCAGGTGGTCACGGCGCACCCGACGTTCGACAACCCGGACAATATCGTAACGCTTGCGAGCTATCTATCGAAACTGGATGCGAACCCTCATCCGGTCAAGGGTTCAGGAGAGCATCTGCGCCTAGGGCAGGAGCTCTACACGCACATCTGTTCCGCGTGTCACGGGATCGAAGGCGGAGGCGAGCCGGGCAACCGGGTGCCACGCATAGCCGGGCAACACTATCCCTATTTGAGGCGGCAAATCGAGGAGGCTGCGGCTCTGCACAGGGATCTCGCGCCGCCAGAAATGACCAGCGCACTCCGGGGCATGCGCCCGCAGGAAAAGGATGCGCTCGCCGACTACATCTCGCGTCTCGGCGATTCAGAAGCCCTGCTCGATCTGAACCGTTCCGAGGGCGCGCGATAAGGGAACATCCGGAGGGCGGACAAAATGTCGGGCCGAAAATTTGACCGGATTCTCGTTGCCATCGCCGATCCGGCGGCGGGGCTGAACAAGGCGGTGCGGCGCGCGCGCGCACTGGCTCACGCGACGGGCGCCAGTATCGAGTTGTTCCATGCCATCCCGCAGGTCATGTCTTTGGGTCCTGCCCACGCCTCAGGGGAACAATTCACTCGTTATGAGGCGGAGCAAACCGGCGGTTGGCTCGAACGCACGGCAAACCGGTTGCGGCGAGAAGAAATCATCGTCACCACGAGCGTCCAGACCGGCTATCCCATCCACGAAGCCATCCTGCGCCAGGTACGGCGCACCAAGCCTGACCTGCTGATCATCGAGGCGCGCAAGCACAGCTTCTTCGCCCGTCTGCTGCTCAGCCAGACTGATTTCGAGCTCATTCGACATTGCCCGATTCCGCTGCTGATCGTCAAAGGACTAGCGGCCTGGCGCAGCCCCCGCATCCTGGCGGCTCTGGATCCGTTTCATGCCCACGATAAGCCGAGCGTACTCGACGGGGAAATCATTGATGCCGCGCAGGCCATCGCCTCGGTGGTTCACGGTTCCGTACATGCCGCGCATGTTTACCGCCCTTTCGCGAGTTATTTTGCCGCGGTGCCGATGAGCGAGGCGGCGGCGGCCGCGATTCCGGCGCAGGAGAAATCATATACGGCCGCGATTCGGCGCGGATTCCACGACGCGGCCACCCGCCATGGAATTGGCAGGAAAAAGGCGCACTTGGTTTGCGGCGATCCGGCAACCGCACTTCCCGGATTGGCCCGCTCGATGCGTGCCGGCTTGGTCGTCATGGGTGCGATGTCCCGCTCCGGGTTGAAGCGGATTTTCATCGGTAATACGGCTGAGCGCGTGCTCGACACCCTACAGTGCGACGTCTTGGTCGTGCGGCCGCGGAATTGAGCGGCCTCACTGCCGCCGACGCCGCTATCCGACTGAAATCCGACGGTTACAACGAATTGCCGGCCGGAGAGCGTCGAGGCGCCTTTCGGATCGCCTTCGAAGTGTTGCGGCAACCCATGTTCGCACTGCTGCTTGCGGGCGGCGCCGTCTATTTGATTCTGGGTGATCGGATGGAGGCTATTGTCTTGCTCGCCTTCGCGTCGCTTTCCGTCGTGATCACGATCGTTCAGGAATCCCGCAGCGAGCGGGTATTGGAAGCACTGCGCAATCTTGCGAGTCCGCGAGCAGTGGTGATTCGGGATGGCAATCGAATACAAGTTGCCGGCCGGGAAGTCGTCCGCGGAGACCTTCTCGTCATCTCGGAGGGGGATCGGGTTGCGGCGGACGCAACCATGGTGGAAGGCGATGAGCTCATGCTCGACGAGTCGCTCTTGACCGGCGAGTCTCTGCCCGTGCGCAAGGCGGCGGTTGCCGCGGACTTCCCACTGGAGTCGGTCCTCGCAGTTGCCGGCGGTGAAGACTCGCCCCACGTATTTGCGGGCTCCTTGGTCGTGCGGGGTACCGCCAAGGCGCTCGTCCGAGCCACCGGCGCAAATAGTGAAATGGGCAAGATCGGCAAGGATCTTCGTGCGATCGAGACCGAGCAGCCGCACCTCCAGCGCCAGATGAGCTGGCTGATCCGCGATTTTGCCGTCGCCGGCGCCGTTGCAGGCGCTCTGGTAATACTCTTGTTCGGATTTCTCCGCGGTTCCTGGCTGCAAGCCATGCTCGGCGGCATCGCCCTGGGGATGTCGCTGTTGCCGGAGGAGTTTCCGTTGGTCATGACCGTTTTCATGGCCATGGGAGCCTGGCGCATCTCACAGGCTCGGGTTTTGACGCGCCGCGCGTCGGCAATCGAGACGCTTGGTGCAACCACCGTTCTATGCACCGATAAGACGGGGACCCTCACGGAAAATCGGATGACCGTCGTGTCCCTGAGAAGCGCCGCTGGACGCTGGGACAAGGACACCGAACAATTGCCTCCCCCCGCGACGCAGGACCTGGTGGATGCCGCACTCTCGGCCAGCGCGAGGGAGCCGAGTGATCCCATGGACCTTGCGGTGCATGCAGTGGCAAAGAAGCATGCTGACGGCCGGCTCATTCGTGCCTATGGCCTTCGCCCGGACTTATTTGCCGTGGCCAATGTGATCAGCGATGAAGCGCTGCACAGCACGCGTGTCTACGCGAAGGGCGCTTTGGAAGCGATCGGCGAACTGTGCCGCCTATCGAACGATCGGCTCGCGTCCGTGCGTGCTCAAGTGGATGAACTGGCCGATCGGGGAGTCCGGGTGCTGGCGGTCGCGCGGTCGCCAAAGATCGCCCCAAATCAGGCCGCTGCCCTGCCCGATTCGCCGCGCGGGTTCGACTTCGAATACATCGGTCTCATCGGCTTTGCCGATCCTCTCCGCCCCAATGTCCCTGCCGCCGTCGCGGAGTGCCGATCCGCGGGAACCCGGGTGCTGATGATCACCGGCGACTATCCTGCGACCGCGCGCGCCATCGGGGGCCAAGCGGGATTGGACGCGACGAACGTGCTTTCGGGGGACGAGATCGACACCATGACCGATGAGAGTCTGGTAGCCCATGTCCGGCACACGTCCATCTTTGCGCGCATCCGTCCCAATCAGAAGCTCCGCATCGTGCAGTGTCTGAAATCCGACGGAGAAGTCGTCGCCATGACCGGCGACGGCGTCAACGATGCGCCGGCCATCAAAGCAGCCCACATCGGCATCGCCATGGGCGGCCGCGGTACCGACGTTGCCCGCGAGGCCTCCGCCATCGTGCTGCTGGACGACGACTTCGGATCCATCGTCAAAACCATTCGCCTGGGGAGGCGGATCTACGATAATTTGCGCAAGGCGATCGAGTACATCGTCGCGGTGCACATTCCGATTGCGGGTCTCGCACTCCTGCCGCTGCTGCTCGGCATGCCCTTGATGCTCACGCCCATTCACATCGCGTTCCTGGAAATGATCATTGATCCGGCGTGTTCAATGGTCTTCGAGGCCGAAGGGGAGGAGGCGAATATCATGCGCCGCCCGCCGCGAGACCCAAAGAGTCCGCTGCTGCTGCGTCGTCGGATTCTCTGGGCACTGCTGCAGGGATTCATTGCACTGGCGATCCTCGCCGGCGTCCTCATCAGCGCATCACGAATGGGCATGGCGGAGGCCGACCTTCGCGCACTTGTGTTCACCTCGCTCGTACTCATCAACATGGGTTTGATCCTGGTGAATCGGTCCTTCGAATCGTCGCTGGTCCGCGCCTTACTGCGGCCCAATCGCGCCCTTTGGATGTTGTTGGGGGGTGTTTCCGTGCTGCTCGGCATCGCCGTCTCTTGGCAGCCCGCGCAGTCGCTGTTTCATTTTGGGAAACTGCACTGGAACGATCTCGCTGTTTGCGCGACCGTCGGTGCGGTCTGCCTGGTTGGCTTGGAATTCTTGAAGTCGAGGTTGTTTGGGAGCGCAGCCAATCAGTCAAGTGTCGCCGCCTCATTGAAATAATCCGTAGTGGTCCGGAGTCGGTACGAACAAACCCTTATGGCCGACACCGCCGCCATCCACGATGATTGCAGCGGCGGTTTGGCGCACCGCGCCGGTCGAGGGAAACACGTGAGTCGATTCGAGCACATCCTGGTCATCGTCGATCCCTCGGCGGGAGGCCGCCAGTCGGCGGTCGACAAGGCGGCGCTGCTGGCGCAACGACTGGGGGCCTGCGTCGAATTGCTGATCTGCGATATCGAATCATCCCGCGACGACGACGCCGCTTCCGCACTGTTCGTCCGCAAGACGCATGCGTCAAATACCCAACTGCTGAATTTGCTCGATGAGCTGGCGGCTCCCGCGCGCGCAGCCGGGATCGACGTCACGGCGCGGGTGATATACGGCAATTCCTTGCATGATTCACTGCTCGACTATCTGCACGGGTCGACCGCCGACCTCGTCGTGAAGCACACGCACCATCATTCCAGCGCCCGGCGGGTGTTTCTGAGGACTACGGATTGGCATCTGGTGCGCGGCTGTCCGATGCCGCTGCTGCTCACCAAGGACAATGCCTGGGGGCAACCGCCGGTGGTCATGGCCGCGGTCGATCCGGTCCGCGAAAGCGCGGGGGCAGCTGCATTGAACCGTCAAATTTTGAAGTGGGGGGCATCGCTCGCGGGCGGCTTGGGCGGCGATTTGCATGTCGTTCACACGTTCGTGCCGACGGCGTTCGCGGCCGTCGTTGCGAGCGGCGCTTTGCGCATGACGCCCGAATATGGGGATGCCCTGCAGGTCGAAAATTCCTTCAGATGCGGTCAGATCGAGCGCTTGGTGGGCGCCTGCGGCGTGCGGCCGGAACGGCTGCACGTCGAGATGGGAACCCCGGGGGACTGCTTGGCGCGCTCGGTGGCGGAATACCATACCGATGTGATGGTGATGGGCGGGTCGTCGCACGGCAGGTGGCACCGCATGGTGGCGGGGAGCACTGCGTCGAGAATCCTGGAGGCCTTGCCATGCGACGTTCTCATCATCAGGCCCACCGATGATGCGCGAGAATCTCCCCGATGATCACGCCGGCGACAGCCGTCAAGACGCTGGATGCCGGCGAGGTCGCGCGGCTCCTGAAGGCAGGCAAATTACTCTTGATAGATGTGCGGGAGCCGGCCGAGTATGCCGCCGAGCGCATTCCCGGGGCCCTTCTCTATCCGCTCTCGACTTTCGACGCCTCGGTTCTACCGGACGATGGAGCGCGGCAAGTGGTTTTTCATTGCGGCAGCGGCAAGCGATCACTCATCGCGGCGCAGCGGCGCATCGCTGCCGGTCAAGCAAGCGCCGCTCACATGGCCGGCGGGGTTGCCGCGTGGAAAGCCGCCGGTTTTCCCGTGATTACACCCGCTTCACCTTAGCTGACGCCGCGGGACTCAAGGCGATGCCAGCGCCTTCAATCGCCCAATACGCTCGAGCGCCGGCGGGTGAGAATCGAAGAACGCCGAATGGATGCGATCCGGCGTGAGGCTGGACGCATTGTCGCGAAACAGCTTGACCAAGGCAGCGGCCAAATCGGCGGCATCGGTGTATCGGACGGCGAAATCGTCGGCCTCCCTCTCATGCCGCCGCGACCACCAGGACAGGACGGGCGTCGCAAAGAACGTAAAGACCGGCACGGTCAAAACGAACAGCAGCAGCGCCATCGCGGCGGAAGGCGCCGGCACGCCGAAGGCGCCATAGAACCCGGGCTGCCGTGCAAGCCAGGCAAGCAGCGCCAAGCCGCCGAACGTCAGCAGCACCGACACCACCAGCCGCTGACGCACATGGTGCAGACGAAAATGCCCGAGCTCATGGGCCAGCACCGCCTCGATTTCCCCCGCCTCGATGCGCGACAGCAAGGTGTCGAAGAACACGATGCGTTTGTTGCGCCCGATACCGGTGAAGTAGGCATTGCCATGCGCCGAGCGCAGCGATCCGTCCATCACGAACACGCCGCCGCGGGCCGCGAATCCGCAGCGTTCGAGCAGAATTTCGACCCGCTTCTTGAGCGCTTCGTCGGCGAGCGGCGAAAATCGATTGAAGAACGGCGCAATGAATTTGGGAGCCGCCCAGGTCAGACTCAAGGTCCACACCAGCCAGATCAACCACGCCCATATCCACCAGCGCGCCCCCGCACGTTCCATGAGTGTGAGAGTGGCGAGCAACAGCGGGCCGCCGAGCAATACGGCGAGCAGCCACTGCTTGGCCAGATCCACCACATACAGCCGCGGCGAAATCCGGTTGAATCCGAAGCGGGCTTCTATCCGGAAAGTCCTCCACAACGAGAACGGCAGGCCGACCAGCTGCAGCAGCAGCAACAGCGTGGCCACCACGCACGCACCGCGCCACGGCTCCGCCAGCCCCGAGTGGCGCCACAGCACATCGACTGCCGCGAGGCCGCCGCCCAGGGTCAAAGCGACCTTCACGAGTGCCTCGACGAGAGTCGCCCATCGCCCCATCCGTACCCGGGCCGTGGTGTAATCGGCCGCCTTTTGCTGGTCGGCCGGCGCAATCTGACCGCGAAACAGCTCTGGCACCTCGTTGCGATGCGCCTGCACGGCCGCGATCTGACGCGATCCAAGCCACAGCCGCGTCGCCGTCTCCGCCGCGAGGGCAATGAGAAAAGCCCAAGTCAACCACGGCATCGTGTCAGCTCTCATGTTGCTTGACGAACAAGTTGGAGGAATTGCGTTCGCTGCGAAACACCAGCGGCTTCTCCACCGGCCCCAAAGGCTGTGCGCCGGCCGCGGGCCGCTCGGCTCGAGCCACCGCCTCGGTCACTAGGGTGTGGTGCGGCGACAAATCGCACACCGGATCCGCGTTCGCGGCATCGCCCGTCAGCAGGTAGGCTTGACAGCGGCAACCGCCGAAGTCGCGCGTCTTTTCCGGACAGCTGCGGCAAGGCTCCTTCATCCATGCATCGCCGCGAAAATGATTGAAGCTCGCCGAGTCGTACCAAATCTCATCGATGCCGGCGCTTTGCACATTGGGAAACTCGAGACCCGGCAGCATGCGCGCGGCATGACAGGGGAGCGCGGTGCCGTCCGGCGTAATGGTCAGAAAGATCGAGCCCAGCCCGTTCATGCAGGGTTTGGGCCGGCGTTCGAAGTAATCCGGCACGACGAAGAAAATCTGCATTTGCCGACCGACGCGGTCGCGGAAGCGCTGCATCGTTTGCTCCGCGCGCTGCACTTGGGCCCGGCTGGGAAGCAATTGCTCGCGATTATGCCAGGCCCAGCCATAGTACTGGGTGTTCGCCAACTCGACGTAGTCGGCGCCCAAGCGCAGCGCCATCTCCAGGATATCCTCGACGTGATCGATGTTGAGCCGGTGCAGCACGACGTTGAGCACCATGGGGTAGTCGTATTTCTTGATCAGCGCGGCCACCGAGGATTTCAGATCGAAGGTGCGGGTGCTGCTCAGAAAATCATTCATCTGCTGCGTGCTGTCCTGGAAGGAGAGCTGAATGTGATCCAGCCCGGACGTCTTCAGAGCCTTGATGCGCGGCTCGTTCAAGCCCACGCCGGAGGTGATGAGGTTCGTGTAGAAACCCAACCCGTGTGCCTCCGCGACGATCACCTCCAAATCGTCGCGCGCCATCGGTTCGCCGCCCGACAACCCCAGCTGCACGGCGCCCAGGGCCCGCGCCTGCCGCAGCACGCGCAGCCATTCGTCGGTGCCGAGCTCCGCGCCGCTGCGCGCGAAGTCCGTCGGGTTGTAGCAAAAGACACAATGCAAGGGACACCGATAGGTCAGCTCGAGCAGCAGCCACAGCGGCGGTCCGGGCCGCGCCGGCGGGTTCAGGGCTGGATCTGCAGCCATTTCTTTTCCACCGCCATGCTGATGAAGCGCATGACATCTTCGGATAAATCGGCGGCCGCGAAAGCGCGTTCGAGATCCGCCGTGATGTCGGCAATCGACGCCGTACCGTCGCAGCGCTTCAAGATCTCGCCGGCGCTGCCGTTGAGCTTGATCATTCCCTCGGGGTACAGGAGCACGTGCGCATTTTGCGCGGCTTCCCATTGCAGCCGGAAACCGCGCCCGACGGCGGGCCGCGCCATGGCATCTATGGCAGGCGAATTCATGCGGGGATCACATAGCGCAGCGCCATGGCATCGCTCATTTGCCACAGCACATCGAGTTTGAATTTCAGGATATCGAGCGCTCGCTCCTGCGAGGCACGCGTGTCGAAGCGATCCAGCGTGAACGCGAGGCCGAATTCAACATCGCGGCGCGCCAGGCTGACCCGGCTTTGAAAGTATTGCAATCCGGTCGGGTCGATCCACGGATAATGCTGCGGCCAATTCGCGAGCCGCTGCCGGTGGATCTCCGGCGCAAAAAGCTCGGTCAGCGAGGAGCACACGGCCTCGGGCCACGGCGCACGGCGCGCGAAGTTGACATAGGCATCGACCGCGAAACGAACGCCCGGCAGCACGTCCGCGAGGCTCTCCACCGACTCCCGCGACAGTCCCACCGCCTCCGCCAGCCGCAGCCACGATTCAATTCCGCCCGGATCCTCGCCGTGGCCGTCGTGGTCGAGAATCCGCTGCACCCACGAGCGGCGCACCGCGCGATCCGTGCAATTGGCGAGAATGGCCGCATCCTTGATCGGGATGTTGATCTGATAGTAGAAGCGGTTCGCAACCCAGCCCCGAATTTGCTCAGGGGTTGCCGCGCCGCAATTCAGCAGCTTATTGAAGGGATGATGGATGTGATAGGCGCGCCCCAGAGCCCGCAGCTGGGTTTCGAACTCCTCCCGACCCCAAGCGCCGGGGTTCACAGCACGATCTCCATGCCGTCCCACGCCACCTCGACGCCGCGGCGCGAAAGCTCCGCCGCTTCCGCGGAAGCCTCGTTGAGTATGGGATTGGTGTTGTTGATGTGAATCAGGATTTTGCGCGTCGCGGACGGCAGGCGATCCAGCCACTCCAGCATCCCGCCCGGGCCGTCCTGCGGCAGATGTCCGATATCGCGGGCGCGCTTGGACGAAATCCCGAGTCGGATCATTTCATCGTCGGTCCAAAAGGTGCCGTCCACGAGCACACAGGCGGCGGATTGCATGGCGCTCCAAATCCTCTCATCGATGGCGCTCAAGCCCGGCGCATACACCGCCGATTGCCCGGTGCCTTCATCCTCGATCACCAGCGCCAAGTTGTCGCCCGGGATCGGCGAGTCGCGGTGGGGAGAATAGGGTGCGGGTTTACTGGCGACCGGCAACGCGCGCCAGCGCACGCCGTGCACCGCATCAACCGTAAAAGCCGAGTCATCCAGATCGATACGGCGCCGATCCACGCCGCAAAAAAAGCCAAGCACGCCGAACACGGGATTGCCGCGGGTAAGATCCGTGAAGGTGCTATCGGTGCACCAAATGGGCCAGGGGCGGGTCGATTCGCGCAGCATATAAAGGCCGGTGGTATGGTCGACTTGGCCGTCGACGAGGACGATCGCCACGATGGCTGTGTCGCGCACGGACCGCCCCGGCTGCAAATCGGGATTCGAGTTCAGCTGTGTCAAGATGTCGGGTGAGGCATTGACGAGCGCCCAGGAGCTGCCGCCGGCGACCGCAATGGAAGACTGGGTACGGGCACGGGCTCGCATCGTGCCCTCTCGAAGCCCTGAGCAGTTGGGACAATTGCAATTCCATTGGGGAAAACCGCCCCCCGCCGCGGACCCCAGAACCCGAATTTTCACGCAACTACAGGTGCTGCCCGTAGGCACCGCCCGCGGCAGCGGGCGAGCACCCTCGCTATTCAGCGATTGGACACATACATCGTAATTTCCATACCGAACCGCAATTCAACGGCTTGTGGGGTTTCCCATTTCATTTCGACACTCCTACGTAATGCCAAGTCAATGATGCTGGGTCAATACTCACACGAAACACATGCCAGCGCCATGTCTTTGAAGGTCAAGAGCCTGGGTCAACCGTGATCGAATCGACCCGGTCGCGATAGAAGGCGAGAAACCCCTTGATTTCGGCCACGGCCGGATAGGGATCCTCATAAGTCCACACGGCGTTGTTCGATTTGGCGCCGCCGGCCGGAATACTGTAGTAGGAACATTCGCCCTTGTACGGGCAATAGGTTAAATGGGCCGTTCTCTGCAACAGAGCCATATCGGCATCTTTTCTGGGGAGATAGAAAACCGGCGGATAACTTGCCTCGCGCAGAATCAGTGCGCCTCGGCTATTGGCCACTTCGATATCGGCCACCAACACGACGATGTGCGAACGGCTTGCCTCGATGCGGATCGGATGATCGGGTCCGGGGGCCTTCCCAGTCTTGGCGTTCACCATTCATCTCCTCGGCCTGTAATCGCCACATTACACCATGACCGTCCGGCCGTTGCCCAATACCAAGCCGGGGGACTAGCATGGGATGGCCGCTGAAAAATCAATAATCAAGGAGTGATCCATGGTGCCCCTAGCCTCTTTATGGTTGCCGGTCCTCATATCGGCCGTGATTGTTTTTCTGGCGAGTTGGATCGTGCACATGTTTGTGCCGCTGCATCGCCGCGACTTCGAGAAGCTGCCGCAGGAGGATGCGTTGCTGGAAACGTTGCGCTCGATGAACATTCCGTCCGGCCAGTACCTCGCGCCGTTTGCCAATACACCGGCGCAGATGAAGCAACCGGACTACGTGGAAAAGCGCAAGCGCGGACCGGCGATATTCCTGACGCTCGCGGCGGGCCCCGATACCGGCATGGGCAAATCCTTGCTGCAGTGGTTCATCTACTTGCTGGTGATTTCGGTGTTCATCGCCTATGTCGCACATCACGCGATTCCCGCCGGTGCGCCATACCCGGGGGTGTTCAAAATTGTGACCGTCGCGGCGTTCATGGCCTATGCCTTGGGCCACCCCCACCAGTCGATTTGGTACCGGCAGGCGTGGAGGACCACCGTCGTTTACCTCATCGACGGATTGATCTATTCGCTCTTGACGGCGGGAGTCTTCGGCTGGCTCTGGCCGCGGTAGCACCGTGTTCGAAGGGTCAACGCTGCCAGTGGCCAGGGACGTAATGCCACTGCGAGCCCATCTGCTCCCATCGGTCGGCCACCCAGTGAGCCGCTCGGCGCTCCACGATCCAGGTGCCGGAAATCCAGACGTATGAGCGGCCGTTCCACTCCCAATGTCCCGCGCCCCACACATAGCCGTCCCGCCGCGGCGGCGCGTGTTCGACGCGATCCGGCGGCGGCGGGGTATCCGTGATGATTTCGGCTCCTGCCGCCGCCCAATGAGGGATGGCCAAGGTGCCGGTGAGACCCAGTGTCAGAAGCAACCCATGGCGCGCGGAGCGGATTTTCGAGTAACGGAGCGACATAACGGCATCTCCTCTGGTTGATATGAACGAATCATACGATATTCGTTCAATTTGTCAACCATGGATGCCTGCCGTGCCGTTTGCCCGGGGCGCTAGGTTGATGCCCCCGAATTGCCCCTGGCCAGGTCCCGTCTGGCGAGCGCCCTGACGCCGGCCAAATGGATGGACGCGAATGCCTTGAGCTCGACTTCCATCTCGGCCACCGTCGCGCTGCGATGGGCGAGGTCGCCGCTGCCAAAATACAGAGCGCGGGCGAGCTGCGCCGCATTCGGCGAGAGCTCCGGATCTTCGGCCATCGCCGCGCGCAGCATCTCGAGAATGGCTGCGTCCAATTCAGCGAAAATCTCACCCGCCATGCTGTGCGTATAGGAAAACAGCTCGGCGGCATGCGGCGAGCCGCGCACCAAGGTAAATATCGGACGCTGCTTGGAGATCACCGCCTCGATCAGACGCGCATCGAGGGGTGCATCCGGTTTCATCAGCGCTTGCTCCACGGCGCCGCGCAGCAGGCGCGCCATTCGCGCGCACACCGCCAGATAAAGTTCATCTTTGTTTTTGAAGTAGCTATAGAGCGTGGCCTTGGCCACATTGGCTTCGCGCGCCACGAGCTCCATGGTGACTGCGCGAAAGCCCACCTTCTTGAATAACTCCTCGGCGGTGCGCATGGCCCGCTTGTAACGGGCGTTTTCATCGGTGGTGCTTTGCGGGGCGCTGGACATGGACGAATCATACGACAGTCGTTCAACATGCCCTAATGGCTCGGCCGGAGCTCACCGCCCCTTGGCACGAGCCTGGCGGCGGGCTGAATATGCTTATAATGATTCCTACTTAGCCAGGGGCGGGCGGGTTCACTAATCTGGCGCCTCCTCTTGACCGGGGCACTTCCAATGGCACAACCCGACGGCCGCGAAAACTGGCGTTTCGAGACGATCTCGGTGCATGGCGGTTACTCGCCGGACCCCACCACCAAGTCCGTCGCGGTGCCGATTTATCAGACCATCGCCTATGCCTTCGATAGCGCCCAGCACGGCGCCGATCTTTTTGATCTCAAGGTGCCGGGCAACATATACACGCGCATCATGAATCCTACCCAGGACGTCTTGGAGCAGCGTCTGGCCGCTCTTGAAGGAGGAATCGCGGCCCTCGCGCTGGCGTCCGGGCAAGCCGCGGTGACGTATTCGATCCTGACCATTACCGAAGCGGGCGACAACATTGTCGCATCCAGCGCTCTGTACGGCGGCACTTATAATCTGTTTGCACACACCCTGCCGCAATACGGCATCGAAGCGCGGTTCGGCGACTATCGCCGCCCCGAGACATTCGAACCCCTGATCGATGCGAAGACCAAGGCCGTATTCGTCGAGTCGCTCGGCAACCCGCAGGGCAACGTCACGGATCTGCAGCGGTTCGCCGACATCGCGCACCGGCACGGCGTTCCCCTCATCGTCGACAACACTGTGCCGACGCCCTACTTGAGCCGGCCCTTCCAACATGGCGCCGACATCGTCGTGCATTCGCTCACCAAATATCTCGGCGGCCACGGCACGAGTGTGGGCGGCGCCATCGTGGACTCGGGAAAGTTTCCCTGGGCCGCCCATAAGCAGCGCTTTCGCCGGCTCAACGAACCCGACGTGAGTTACCACGGCGTGGTTTACACCGAGGCGCTTGGACCCGCCGCCTACATCGGGCGGGCGCGCGTCGTACCGCTGCGAAACACGGGGGCGGCCATTTCGCCGTTCAATGCCTTCCTGATCCTGCAAGGCATCGAGACGCTGTCCCTGAGGATGGATCGCATCAGCGACAGCGCGCTGCAGATCGCGCAATACCTCAAAGGGCACTCCAAGGTGGCCTGGGTCAATTATGCGGGCCTCGAGGACCATCCGGATCATGCATTGATCGGTAAATATTTATCCGGCAAAGCGTCCGGACTTCTGACCTTCGGACTCAAGGGACCGGCGGGTCTGGGACGCGAGCGCGGCGCGCGCTTCCTCGACGCATTGCGGCTATTTACGAGGCTGGTCAACATCGGCGACGTGCGCTCGCTCGCCACCCACCCTGCATCGACCACGCATCGGCAACTGTCCCCCGACGAGCTGGCCAAGGCCGGCGTTTCCGAGGACACCGTGCGCTTGTCGATCGGCCTCGAGCACATCAAGGATCTTTTCGCGGACCTGGATGCCGCGCTCGCCGCCGTGTGAGGAGGGCGCCGGCGGCGTGTGATTGCGCGTCGCCAGTGGGAATTCTGTCACAGCCGTTCGAGCGGCGGCCGGTGTAGAGTTCCAGCGCATGAGCAACATCGCAGAGCAGCAATGGTGGATCAAGGCCTGGCGCCATCAAAAATGGTACGCCGCATTCGTCGCCGAAATGAAGGCTCTCTATGCGAGCATCGACCATCAGAGCGATCCTGCGACTCTGCAGAAAATCATCGCCCGGGCCGACGCGATAGAGAAAAGGATCCTGAGGCTGAAACTGGTCATGGGACGGCATTGGCAGAGGGCGCCAAGAGTGCTGGCGCGGATCCCGGGTCAGCTGTCCGTTCTAGTTCACTAGGCGATCACCGGGCTGGGATCGTTACCGTGTACAAGAACCGAGGCGCCGTTCTGAGCGTCACTTTTGCCGGCCGGCATGGCAGCTCTGCAAGACCGAACCGGCTCGTCTTCTTGAAGTCCTGTTGTGCCTGATCGCTCCACTGATCATCCAACACTTCGACCGACACCTCCGGCAGCCCGCCCTGCCCTGGATCCACGCACTCTCCCCACTTCAGGGAAAACTGGTGGTCAGGGTTCGTTCCTCGATACCGCATCACGACGACGAGTTGGTCGGTCCGCGCATCATAATAAACCTTGGAGAATATATCCGCGTGCACGGCCGACGCGAGCAACCATGCGCCGCTCACGAACCACAGCCCACCGCACCGCCACCGTCCGCTCATAGGCAACCTCACGAGCTTAAGAACCCGATTCTACGCCGTTTTGAGCAGCGCGAAGCGCGCCGGCAGCAGCCGATGACTGAACGGCAGAATCGCGGCGCCGACCGCGGGCGCGTCGACCGACGTCATGGCGCGAGCTATGGGCGCGATCGCCGGTATCTGCGGTGCGAATGCAGCCATCCGCTGGTTCAACGAAGCCGCCAGCTTGTCCACCAGCGCGGCGGGCAGACGGCCGCCGACGAGAATCGCTTCCGGGTTGATCAGGCAATTGATCGCGACAATCGAGTTCACCAGCGCCGCGGCTGATTCCTCGATCCAGCGATCCACGATCAGGCGCGCCTTGGGCGCAAGGCGCATGAGACCGCGCGGCGTCGCTACGCGAAAACCATGCTCGGCGAGACGGCTGTACACGCACGACAGGGAGACGATGTTCTGCAGTTCGCTGTCCTCGCCCAACCCATTGCGCGCGCGCAGCCAGCCGATTTCACCGCTGCGCCCGTTGGCGCCGCGAAAATAGCTCCCGTCGGCCACCAGTCCGCCCCCCAATGCCGCAGTCACCAACAAATAAAAAAAACTTCGATAGCGGTGACCAAACCCGAACTGCATCTCGCCGATGGCGGCCGCAGCGGCGTCGTTCTCGATGAAGATCGGAATTCCAAGCACGTCGCGGATCAGATCGTCGATCTTCACCGACGCCCAGGCCGCGTATTCCGCCGGCTGATCCGGCAGGTGCGCCTGCGCGATGTCATCGGGAAATGCGACGCCGACACCGACGAGCCGGTTGCGCGGGATGCCCGCCTTGACCAACATCTGCCTGATCGAGCGTTGATAGAACGTGCGGACGGTTGCGGGTTTTGCAAAATGAATCTCCCGCGAAGCTCGCGCACGCACCTTGCCGACGAAGTCGACCACCACCAGGGTCACGTGATCCCGGTCGACGTTGAGTCCGACGGAGAAGCAGCTGTCGGGATTCACCACGAACTTGCTCGCCGGTTGTCCGCGGGCCCCGAGCACTCGCCCGGCGCGCAGAATCAGCCGCTCATGCAGCAGCCGGTTGGTGATGTTCGCAATCGCCGGCGGCGTAAGGCCGGTGCGCGAGACGAGTTCGCCGCGTGTGACCGGTCCAGTGACGCGCACGGCATGCAAGGTGACCCGCTGGTTGTGGTCGCCGGCGCGCTCCAGGTTCGTGCCGGATAGGTGCGGACCGCCGGTTTCGGCCGCCTCTACCGGGTCGTTCGCGGTGCTTTTTTGTAGCATGAACTGCACAGCCATTCTGGGCGCCTGCCTGGGCCGCAGGCTCGATACTTATTGGTAGCGACATTGAGTCGTCAACCCTATAATGGTTGCGCTACCATTGTATAAGGAATATGGGCTTTGGCAACCTCTAATTGGCAGGGGCTCGCCCTTCATGCATGATTCGCGGCGTGGTGATCAATGAATATGTGGCGGACGCGGCCAGCCCCATCAGGAGCATCGCCATCGTGGGCGGCGGCACGGCCGGCTGGATGACGGCCGCGAGCCTCGCCAAATTCCTGAAAAAACTCAATGTGCGCATACGGCTGATCGAGTCCGAGCAAATCGGCACCATTGGCGTGGGCGAGGCCACCATCCCCCC
This sequence comes from Steroidobacteraceae bacterium, assembly GCA_035314705.1. Lineage (GTDB taxonomy): Bacteria > Pseudomonadota > Gammaproteobacteria > Steroidobacterales > Steroidobacteraceae > Bog-1198. Next base: position 179,934 of record DATFZF010000098.1, read on the forward strand.
GATCATGGAATTCATACGCGGACTCGGGATAGATGAGAACGACCTCGTCCGCAAGACCAAATCCACGTTCAAACTGGCCATCGAGTTCAGGGACTGGACACGGATCGGCCATTCCTACATGCATCCGTTCGGCCAAACAGGCTTCGACATGGGGCCCCTGGCTTTCTCTGCCTACTGGCTGAAAGCCCTTCGCGAGGGCAAGGCGGGCAGGCTGGAAGAATATTCGCTGCAGGCGGTGGCGGCCTACGCCGGGAAATTCATGCGGCCGGTCCCGGCGGCTAATTCCCCCCTGGCGGGAATCACCTATGCCTTGCACTTCGATGCATCGCTGTTCGCACGGTATCTGCGCAACATTGCCGAGGCCGGCGGCGTCGAGCGAACCGAGGGCCGGGTGAAGTCCGTGTCGCTCAAGTCCGGCGACGGATCCATCGACGCGCTGACCCTGGAGAGCGGGGAGCGGATCGAGGCCGATCTGTACGTCGATTGTTCCGGATTTCGCGGACTGTTGATCGAGGACGCGCTGCACACGGGTTACGAGCATTGGAATCACTGGCTGCCCTGCGATCGCGCGGCGGCGGTGCCCTGCGAGAGAACCCAGGTGCTGTCGTCATACACCCGGGTCACCGCCAAGGCGGGGGGATGGCAGTGGCGCATCCCCTTGCAGCACCGCGTCGGCAATGGCTATGTCTACAGCAGCGGTTTCTTGAGCGACACTCTGGCGCAGGACGAATTGCTGTCGAGCATCGAGGGCAAGGCATTGGCCGACCCGCTCAAGCTGCAGTTCGCCACCGGCCGGCGCAAGCGCTTCTGGAACAAGAATTGTGTGGCGATCGGCTTGTCGGCGGGATTCTTGGAGCCGCTGGAGTCCACCAGCATCCATTTCATCCAACGCGGCATTACCATGCTCTTGACGCTCTTCCCCGATCGAAATTTCAGTGCCTCCGAGATCGATCGCTACAACAAGATCCTGGGCGGCGAATATGAGCGCGTGCGGGACTTCCTGGTCCTGCACTACAGTACGTCGGAGCGCGATGACACGGACCTATGGCGGTATTGCCGCAACGTCTCGAAGCCGGACAGCCTGAAGGAGAGAATCGAGCTGTTCCGCAGCCATGGCCGCATTCTGCGTGAGGACTTCGAACTGTTCCCGACTCAGAGCTGGCTTTACGTCATGGTCGGCCAGAACATCATGCCGGAAAGCGATGACCCGCTGGTCAACATGCTCGACCCACGGCTCGTCAGCGACAACCTCGCCAACATCCGCGATGTCGTGCATCGATGCGCACAGTCAATGCCCGCGCATGAGGACTACATCAAGCAAAACTGTTCCGCCTCCGCCGCGCCCTAATGGGCTAGAGCATCCGGTATGTTGCCGTATACGGCGTCGCGAAATGCCTTGTGCAAAGGCACCTTGCCAAATGGAATGTACTGCGTGAACAGGACGGCGGTGATCTTGTTTTTCGGGTCCACCCAAAACAACGTGTCCGCGGCGCCGTCCCAGAAGAATTCCCCCACCGCTCCCGACGCCTCCTGAGCGTTCGCCGGCGGCCTCACGCGCACGGCGAAGTCGATGCCGAAGCCCACCGATCCCTTGCTCGGCAGCCACGACACGTCGGTCACCTCCCTGGGCATGGCGTCGGTGGCCATCAGCTTCACCGTCTCCGCTTTGAGCAGCCGCTTGCCGTCGAGTTCGCCGCCATTCTGCAGCATGCGCGCGAATCTCATGTAATCATCCAGGGTGGACACCAAGCCATAACTGCCGGGCTTCATCGGCCAGTCGCGGCTGTTGAACTCGAGCGCGGCCGCATCCGGCACTCGCGACAGCGAGCCGTCTTCATGCCAATCGTACAGCGCCGCCATGCGGGCGCGATCCTTGGGGGTAAGCACGTAGCGCGTGTCCTTCATGCGCAGGGGCTTGAAGATCTTCTCCGCGAGATAGCGGTCGAAGGGCATGCCGGACAGGCGTTCCACCAGCAGCGCCTGCACATCGACCGAAGGACCGTACAGCCAGCGCGTGCCCGGCTGGAACAGCAGGGGCAACGCGCCCAGCTTCTTGATTTCTTCGGCCAGAGTATTGGTCTTGCTGCCGGGGTCGGCGGCGCGAACGATTTCGGCCAGAGGCGTATGATCCGTGCCGTTGTAGAACCCCACGGTGTGGCGCGTGATATCGCGCAGGGTCACCGGCCTGCGCACCGGCTCGTAAATGACCTCGCCGTGCGGATCGATCCCCGCATAGACGCGCATGTTGGCGAATTCCGGGGCGTATTTTTCGAGCGGATCGTCGAGCCGGAATTTGCCTTCCTCATATAACATCATGAAGGCGACGCCCGTGATCGGCTTGGTCATGGAAAAAATCTGCACCAGCGTATCGCGGCTCATTGGCTTCGCCGATTCGCGGTCCGCCGCGCCGAAGGCGCCGAAATAGGCTTCCCGGCCGTCTTCGTACACCAGCGCCGAAACGCCCACCAGCGCCTGCGACTGGATGAAGCCATTGAGCGCCGCATCAATCTTGGACGGCTCGATGCGCCCGTCGGCAGACGCCGCCCCTGACAACAAAGGCAACGCCGTCAAGGCCGCGAATCCCGCCAGGAAAGCGCGTCGCGCGGTCACGTTGCGCCTCCTCGAAGGCGGTGCATGACGCTGGCGCGGATCTTGGCGTAATTGTCCGGTTTGAGCGGACCCAGCATGCCGTGCTGTTCGGCGGGAAGATGCGCCAGCGGGTGGCCGTTGCTGCGAAATACATAGTGATCGAAGAAGGCCTTCCAGGCCTGCCGCTCTCGCGGGGGCCGCTCGGCGATGGCGATCATGCTGAGCAGCAAGCCTGTGTAGGGGGCATCCGGACCCCCGACGAAGGCGTCCCACCAGTAATTGACCAGGCCGTTGAAAGTCGCCGTCGACTCGATCTGATGCCACCAGAGCTTCGGGATATAAATTCCGTCCCCGGGCCCGAGCTCGGCACACAACGCCTGCTCGCGCATCTTGCGGAACAGCGGATACTTCTCGTCGTCCGGGGGGGCCGACGCGGCGAGGCTGACGGGTTGTCCCGCCATGGTGTTGTCGAGAGGACCCACGTAAAGACCTTCGATGGCCTCCGGGGGGAACAGGGTGAACCGCCGGGCTCCCGCCACCACGCAGGCCACATTGTCGTACGCATCGAAATGCGCGGAGACATTGGATGCGTGCCCCAGCCAAATGCGCGGCGCGACGCGTGCTTCCAGCACATGCAGCACGTTTTGGTCCGTGAATCCCGGCAGGTGGTCGTTGACCGGAACAGAACCCACGTACATGGTTGGCGCTCCGCTTTGCCCGCGGGTGGCGACCATGGCGGTCAACGCGTCGGCAAAGCGCATGCGCCGGCGCTCGAAGTTGAACCCCTTGAAATCCTCGGCATAGTAGTACTTGCCGGCGATCTTCGGATCGCCGACGAAGGCCTCGGTCACACCGCCATTGTCGAGGCGGATCAAATAGTCTTGGAAGTCCTCGGCCGAACGCGTGGCCGCATGGACCGCCGGCCAGCCGCCGACCAATCCGCGCATGACCACGGGCAGGCACGGCTCGACCACCTCCCGGGAGAATTGCGCCGGACTCGAAAACTCCCGGCCGTCGACTTCGCGTAGGGCCTGGGTCACGGCAGGAAGGACCGGTTCTTCCGCTGCGCCAACACCGACACATGGTCGAGCGAGGCCAGCATCAGATAAATCAACTGCAGGTAGCCGCGGCGGAACAGATCGAGCACCGCGGCATCGGCGAGTTCCTTCAGTTGATCCCGATTGACCGTATACAGCCCCGTGAACTCGCGATTGACGCCGTCATCGAAGCGCGCCGAGATGGTCACGGGCTCGATCAATTTGAGGCCGAGCAGCGTGTCGATGAAGATGCGCGTGCGCTCGAGTCCCGGCCGCAAATCGCGCATCAATCCCATGATGCTTTGCAAATAATTGCTGGGTTCGCCCGCCTCGGTGAACAGCTCTTGATCGCCCGACGGCGCCACCCGCGGGTGATCCAAGTCGATGGCCAGATCCGGCCCCGAAGTGAGAAAAGGTCCGCGCTGCAAATTGAGGGGCCGGTACGCGCTCAAAGCGCGATGCTCGTCCAAGAACAAGTTCTCGCCCGCGTCGAAGCCCAGCATGGCGCCGCAATAGAACTGGCCGGTGTCGGCGTCCTTGGAGAACAAGATGGGATAGTGCATCGCCAGCACATGGAATTCGTTCACCACCACGGCCACGAAGCGCTGATTGTCGCCGAAGCGCGCCGCTGCTTGGGTGTGCACGCGCAGCTTGCGATGCGACTGACTGTCGAGCAGCACGATATTGCTCATGCCCGCCGCCTGCTGATGTCAGATCGGCTGCAGGCCATACTCGAAGATCTTCTTCATCAGATCACGGTTCTTCGGCAGCTGCGACCGCATGTGGCGGGTCAGCGCGACATTGTCATTCATGAGTCTCGCGGCCATGGCCTCGGTGCCGGCATTCTCGCCGGGCTCGACCTCGGTGCGAAAACCCATGCCGTACAAAACATACTGGTAGCTCGCGGCGGGGAACACCTCCTCCAGCCGGTCGAACTCGTCGAAGAACCAGGGCGACTGATACTTCCACAGATGCAATAGATTCTTGAGCCGGTCGGGAATCGTGTCCGGGTCGACGTTATCCCGCCAGAAGGCGTTGTCCGTGCGCCGCGTCAGCACATAGTGCAGCTTGAGAAAATCGACGATGCGGCCCCATCGATAGTGCGTCACGTCGTTGAAGCGCGCCGACACGATGTCCATGACTTCCCGATTGGCGGGCATCTGTTCGGCGATCAGCTTTGCCGACAGCTCGATCAGCACGATGGCGGAAGATTCCAGCGGCTCGAGAAATCCCGCGGCGAGCCCGACCGCGACGCAATTATTCTTCCAGAAGGTCTCGCGATGCCCGCCCCGGAAGGAGATCTTTCGCGGCGTGAGATGCGCATGCTCGGGCCCCAAGTAGCGCATCAGCGTGTCGTGGGCCTGATCGTCGGTGCTGTGCCGGGTCGAATACACATGGCCGGTGCCGCGCCGGTTCGGCAGGCCGATGTCCCAGATCCATCCCGCCGATTGAGCGGTGGAAATGGTGTGCGACGCCATGGGACTGTCCGGCGTTTCATACGGAACCTGCAGCGCCAGGGCTGCATCGCAAAACAGCACATCATTGCAATCCTTGAACGGCACCCCGAGCGTCTTGCCGAGGAGCAGGGCCGAAAATCCCGAGCAGTCGACGAACAGGTCGCCGGCAATTTCGCCGGCCTGCTGGGTGTCGACGCTGCGGATGTCACCGCGCTCCGACTGATTGACCCGGGTGACGTCGGCGAGCACATGGCGCACCCCGAGCTTAGTCGTGCAGTGCTGCTGCAGGAAGCCCGCGAATTTTCCGGCATCCAGATGGTAGGCGTAGTTGGCGACCGCCTGGTACTCGGGCGTCGTGATCATCTTCGGCGCGAGTCCCTCGTCGCAGAGCTGGCCCTGCGGACACACGGCCTCGCAAAACGTGCGCCCGGAATTACCGCCCAACCAATGGGGCGCGAGATTCACCTGGGTGAATCCCTGCGGCAGCATCAAGGGATGGTAATAGGCGTCATCGTCGGCGCCGGTGGTCCAGCGTGCGAACTTGGCGCCCTGTTTGAATGCTGCGTTGCAGTTGCGAAAGAACTCGGTTTCCGAGACGCCCATCTTTTGCAGGCTGGACCTGAGTGTCGGCCAGGTACCCTCGCCGACGCCGATGATGGGAACACTGGGCGACTCGACCAGAGTGACCGTGAAGCCGCTCTTCATGCGCCCCTGGTGCCGGGCGGCGATGATGCCTGCCGTCAGCCATCCGGCCGTCCCGCCTCCCACGATCACGATGGATTGAACGCGTTGAGTCATGTTGGCGCGATTATCGCACGGCCGTAAAAAAGGAAGGGCCGCCTGGGAGAGGCGGCCCTTTTTTTGGCCAAGGTCGCCGGCTACAGCTTGGCGTGCACCCCGAGGGTGTACTGCCGCCCCGTGTCGACCACATCGAGCACTTGCTCGTTGAAGCGGCCATGCGTGGCGTACGCCTGATCAGTCAAGTTAAGCGCCTCGAAATAGACGTTGAAGTGCTTGTTGATCTGGTAGCTGGTGCTGAAATCCACGTACGTGGCGGCGTTGACGAAGGTGGGCTCGGTGCCGAACTGCGAGTTGTTCTGAATTTGGCCGAACCTATCCAGGTACTCGTTGCGATGATTGACCGCGACACGCGCCTGGAAGCCGTACTTGTCGTAGAACGGGATGATGTTGTAGGAATTCGCCACGCCCGGGATCGCGAAACCAGAGACGCTGAGATTATTGGGGTCATACGGCTTGTTCGTGCTTACGAATGTAGCGTTGGCCTGGAAGCCGAAGCCGGTGTCCATAATCGTGTACTGCCACGCCAATTCGATGCCGCGGACCTCGGCCGAAGGCCCGTTGACATTGGAGGTGACGCTGAAAATCGCCGGCGCGCCGCTCGGCAGAGTCACGCCATTGATGGGCTGCGATATCGTGCCGCCCACGATGAAGTTGGTCACTTCCTTCACGAATCCGTCGACCGACACGTAAGAGTTCGGCGCGTAATACCATTCCGCGCCCAGATCGAAATTGTCGGACAGGTACGGCAGCAAAGTCGGATTGCCGCCGGTGGCGTTGAGCCCTCCCACGCGCTGACCCGCTGGGACATTGAGATCCGGCGTCAACAGGTTCAGCGGCGCACGGGTCAAGGTCCGCGAGGCATCGACGCGCACCTTGATGGTGTCGGTGACGAACAAGCCCAAATCGATGTTCGGCAAGAGATAGCGGTAGTTGCTCTTGGTGCTGATTGGGATGGCCGCGGTGGAATTGAAGCCGTAGGCGGTCTTGTCGGTCGGCAGAATGTACAGCTGACCCGTCGGCAAAGTGCCGAGACCGGCCGACGTCACGTGCGTGCCATCGAGGCGTATCCCGAGGTTGATGCTCAACGGCATTTCCTCGATCTTGGACGTTGTCGACATGTTCAAGTACGGCGACACCGTGTTCTCGGTAATGTCCTGGGTCCCGCCAATATTCGGGTACATGATGTACTTGCCCGTGCACGGCGTGGCGCCGGACAGGTTGCTGCAGGCGTTGACGTTCATCCCCGCGCCATTCAATCCCTGCAGGTAGTTCAAAATCGAGTAGCCGTTGGCTGCGATGATCGCCGGCGGCAGATTGCCGCCGTTACCCCAGCCGTTGATGAAATTCGAGCCCGTGCCGAAGGTGCTGGAAATCAAGTTGGGCGGTATGGGTGCGACGCCGCCGGAACCGACCGGGGCCGGGCCGTAGCCCGCGTACATCTGCCAGGTGTAGGGCAGGTCGGTGAATGAGCGCAACTCTTCGTCGTCGTGCGTGTACTGCACGCCGTACTTGAATTTCAGCTGATCGTCGTGCCATTGGCCTTCCAGCTTGAACTGGTTGATGCTGTCCTTGTTCTGATTGTAGGACTCCACCAACACGTGCGAACCGATGTACGCGGGGTTGGCGAAGTTCGCGGCATTGCCGCCCGGCCCATAGCCCACCGGATACGGCAGGTTGTTGCCGCCGGGGACGACAATGCCGAGCGAGGTGCCGTTGGGGCCGTTGCCATAGCCCACGTCCGCGTCCAAACTGGTTTGGCCGCCGGGATTGAGCTTGGCGATGGCGTTATAGGCATCGAACATGAACGAATTATGGGCGTTCATGTCCCACTTCACATTGAATCCAACCGTGTTGGTCTGATTCACTGCCTGGTTGATCTGCGCCTGGAAGTCCGTGGGCGTGCCCACCTGAGTGAAATTCGTCACCGTGCCGTCCGGCGCCTGAACCACATTGGTCAGGGTGCCGTTGTTGAACCAGGCGCTGAAGCCCTGCTGCACCTGGGTCAGTGTTTCCTTGGAGTAGTTATCGTCGAGGGTGAGTTCCAAGCCATCCATCGGCTTGGCCTGCAGCACGAACCGGCCGCCGACGCGCTTGTCCTCGGTGTGCTCCTGATAGATGCCGTAGTCCTGGATGAACCAATCCTTGATGGTGGGTGGGTTGGTGGCCGAGCCCGGGGCCGTGGCACAGGGACCGTTCCCGGCCAATTGACAAGCCGCCAAGCCCGAATTGCCGTCACCGCGGCCGCCTTCCCAGCCTTGAATGTTGACGTGATTGCCGCGGACCTTGGTGTCCGCATAGGCCCCATCGATCAATACTCCGAAGCGATCGTCTGCGAAGGTATCGCTGAACAACAGACTCGCGTTCGGCGTTTTCTGATTGTCGCCGCTCGAATCGGTTCCCGAGAGCGAGCCCGCCAATTGCATGCCGGGGTGATCGAAGGGCTTCGGGTACTTGATATTGATGGTCGCACCGATCGCGCCGCTCGACAGGCTCGCATCGGGGGTCTTCAAGACGTCCACCTGTCCGATGAACTCGGAGCCGACGGATCCGAAGTCGAAGCCGCGGTTGCCGAGCGCGGTCGGCACCTGCCGGCCGTCGAACAAGGTTTCATTGAACTGCGGACCAAAACCGCGCACGGTTATTTGCGTCCCGTTGCCGCCGGTCGAAGTGCTGCCTGTGCCGGTCAGCGTCACCGCCGCGCGGCTGATCGTCACGCCCGGAATTCTCTCCATGGCGACGGCGAGGTTCGCATCGGGGAACTTGCCGATATCCTCGGCCGAAATCGCATCCACGATTCCGTCGGAGTTTTTCTTGATGTCCAAGCTCTTTTGCAGCGAGGCGCGTAGGCCTGTGACTACGATTTCACTGAGTTCGCTGTCCGTCGCCGCGGTCGAGTCCGCAGGCGCCGCGTTGGCTGGCGTAGTCAGCGCTGTCAGTGTGAGAGTGGATGCACCGCCCAGGCAGATCGCGTGGACTACTTGGCGCAGATAACCGTTCGATACGATTTCGTTCATTGTTGCTCCCCGGCTTCAAATCGGCTTATTCGATAGCGGCCCTTCAGGAAGGACCGCCTACAATCTATGGTTGCGCTACCATAGTTGCAGAGAATTTCGTCTTTGGCAAACATTTTTATGGTAGCGCTACTATTTTTCTTGAAAATGTCTCAAAAAACGGCCAGTTACCCGACCATGGCCTCCAGTTCCCGGCCGCGTGTCTCATGTACCATTTTCACCACGAAGAGAATCGAACCGAGCGCGCAGGCGGTATAGAAGCCATAGGTGATCGGCAGACCGACGTCCGCGGCCAGAACCGGAAAACTCACGCTGATCAAGAAATTGGTCGTCCACTGCACCGCGCCGCTCACCGCCAGGCCCGAGCCGCGAATCTGGTTGGGGAACATCTCCCCCAACATCACCCACATCACCGGACCCCAGCTCAGATTGAAGAAAATGACGTACAGGTTTGCGCTGATGAGCGCCAACAGGCCGACTCTCGGCGCCAAATGCAGGGTGCCGTTGACCATATCACCGGTGGCGAAAGCGACCGTCAGCACGCCTAAAGTCGCGGCCATGCCGATCGAGCCGATCAACAGCAGCGGTTTACGTCCGATGCGATCGATCAGAAAGATGGCCACCAGGCACGCGGCGATCGACAGGGTGCCGCTCAAAATGTTGATCTTCAGGGAATCAGCCTCGCTGAACCCCACCGCCTGCCACAGGACCGCTCCGTAGTAAAACACCACGTTGATCCCCACCAGCTGCTGCAGAGAGGCGAGCCCGACACCGACCCAGACGATGGGACGCAGTTTTTTCGTCGATTTGTCGATCAGATCGGAGAGACGCGGTGCATGGTCGGCTGCCAGGGAGCCGCGAATTTCCAGCGCTTTGGACGCGGCCGTCGCGCCGCCGAAAAGCCTGGTGAGCACGGCTTTGGCATCGTCGTGACGCCCGCGCGCCACCAGGTAGCGCGGACTCTCCGGAATGAACAGCAGCGTCACGAGAAAAACGCTGGCCGGGAAGATCTGCATCCAGAACATCCAGCGCCAGGCGGCAAATCCCAGCCACAGTGCATCCGTGGACTTTCCGGCGAAGTCCGCCAAAAAATAATTCGCCAGGAACGCGCCCGTCAGGCCGGCGATGATCATCACCTGCTGCATGCTCGACAGGCGCCCGCGCATGCTCGCCGGAGTCACTTCGCTGATATAGGCCGGCGACAGCACGCTGGCCGCGCCCACGCCGACGCCGGCGGCAAAGCGCGCGGCGATCATCATGAGGGCCGACTGCGCGGCGCCCGCGGCGAGCGCACTCAGGACGAAGAGAATTGCCGCGGCCACCATGACCCGCCGCCGGCCCCAGAGGTCTGCCGATCTGCCTGCCAAAAAAGCGCCCAGGGCGCAGCCCGGCAACAGGGCGCTCACCGTGACGCCGAGCCATGCGTCGCTCAAATTGAATGTGCTGCGCAGGCCCTCCTGCGTGCCGTTGATCACACCGCTGTCGTAGCCAAACATGAAGCCGCCGATGGTGGCGACGCCGACGATGGCGGACACCAAAGGCAGGTTGACGGTCGCATCCGGATTCTTGCTCAAACTGTATCTCCCCCGCGCGCGCGTGCGGCGTCTTGAAAAATCGATTATTTATTATTGGTAGCCACGGACAAGCAAATCAGGCATAGAATGATAGCGCTACCGTAATTGCGAAACAGAAGTATTTTGTGGGGTTGGGCTTGGACAATTTGACTCATTTCCTCGCTGTGGGCGCCCTCTCGCCGGCTGCGGCCGGCAAGGGCTGACGCATGTACATGGGGATCGATATTGGCACATCCGCGGTGAAGGCCGTCATCGTCGACGAATCCGGCGAAGTGGCTGACCAGGCGAGTGCGCCGCTCGACATATCGCGGCCGCGCCCATTGTGGTCGGAACAAGACCCGGCGGACTGGTGGTCCGCCACCAACATCGCGGTGAGCGATTTGCAATTGCCGCTGCGCAAGGCGGTGCGCGCCATCGGCTTGTCGGGCCAAATGCACGGCGCCACCCTGCTGGACAAAAACTCGCGCGTTTTGCGGCCCGCCATTCTGTGGAACGACGGCCGCAGCGCAGAGCAATGCGCCCAACTGGAGACGGCGTTGCCCGCGATGACGCAGATCACCGGAAATCGCGCCATGCCGGGATTTACCGCGCCGAAGCTTCTGTGGGTGCGCGCGCATGAGCCGGATATTTTTGCAAAAACCGCCATGGTGCTGCTGCCCAAGGACTACGTGCGGCTGCGCATGACCGGCGACACCGCGTCCGATATGTCGGACAGCGCGGGCACGCTGTGGTTGGATGTCGCGCAGCGCCGCTGGTCCGAGGTCATGTTGGCGGGCACGGGGCTCGATGCCCGGCAAATGCCGGCGCTGTACGAAGGCAACGAAATTACGGGAAAATTGCGCGCCGAACTCGCCGAAGCCTGGGGCATGTCGCGCGTACCCGTGGCCGCGGGCGGCGGCGACAATGCGGCCGGAGCGATCGGCGTCGGCGTGGTTCGCCCCGGCGATGCATTTCTATCCCTCGGCACCTCGGGCGTCCTATTTTTGGCGAATGACGGTTATCGCCCCAATCCGGCGGGCGGCGTTCACACGTTTTGCCATGCGGTGCCCGGACACTGGCATCAGATGTCGGTGATATTGAGCGCGGCCAGCTGCGTCGACTGGGCCGCGCGTTTGTGCGGCGTGGCCAATGCCGAGGCCATGTTCGCATTGGCCGCCGCCCGCAACCGCCCCGCCGACAGCGAAATTTTTCTGCCTTATTTGTCCGGCGAGCGCACGCCGCACAACGATCCGAATGCGCAGGGTGTGCTGTTCGGATTGACCCACGAGACTTCCGCCGAGAGCATTGCGGAGGCCGTGCTCGAGGGCGTCGCGTTCGCCTTCCGCGATGGCATGGATGCGCTGCTCGCGAGCGGCACCCGCATCGAATCCATCTCGGTGATCGGCGGCGGTGCCCGTTCGGCCTATTGGGGAAGGATCTTGAGTTCGGTGCTGCGCCGGCCGTTGACCTATCGGGACAGCGGCGCCGTCGGTCCCGCGTATGGCGCGGCGCGATTGGCACGCATGGGCGCCGAGAACGCCGGCATCGAAGAAATCTGCACTCCGCCGCCGATTCTGCACGTGGTCGAGCCGGACGACCGGCTCGCCGATCACTATGCGCAAAAGATCGGCCGTTACCGCAACCTGTATCGAAACCTCAAAGACCTATTCGTGGAGAGACTCAATTGAACCGCTCATATTTCGGCGATATCGCCCCCGTTGCCTACGAGGGGCCGAACTCCAGTAATCCACTGGCATTCCGCTACTACGACAAGAATCGCGTGGTTCTGGGAAAGACCATGGAGCAGCAGCTGCGGATGGCGGTGTGCTACTGGCACACATTCAACTGGGACGGCTTCGATGTGTTCGGCGCCGGCACCTTCCGCCGCCCCTGGCACGGGGGGCCGCTCGATCAGGCCGCAGCGGATCTGAAGCTGGACAATGCCTTCGACTTCTTCACGAAGCTCGGCCTGCCCTACTTCTGTTTTCACGACGTCGACGTCATGGCGCAGGCGCACACCATCCGCGAGCATGTCTCGAACTTCCTGCACATGGTGGAGAAAATCGAGCGCAAGATGTCCTCGACAGGCATCAAGGTGTTGTGGGGCACCGCGAACCTGTTCAGCCACCCCCGCTACATGGCGGGCGGCGCCACGAATCCCGATCCCGAGGTCTTCCGCTTTGCGGCCACGCAGGTACGTCACTGCCTCGAGGCCACGCAGCGTCTCAAAGGCGAGAACTACGTGCTCTGGGGCGGCCGCGAGGGCTACGACACGCTGCTCAACACCAATCTGAAACAGGAAAAGGACCAGCTCGGACGCTTCGTCTCGATGGTGGTCGAACACAAGCACAAGATCGGTTTCAAGGGTCTGATCCTGATCGAGCCCAAGCCGCACGAGCCCACCAAGCATCAATACGATTTCGACGTGGATACGATCTACGGCTTTTTGAAGCACCATGGCCTGGAAAAGGAGGTCAAGGTCAACATCGAATCCAATCATGCCACGCTCTCGGGCCACAGCTTCGAGCATGAAATCGCGATGGCGGTCGACTTCGGAATATTCGGTTCGATCGACATGAACCGCGGCGATCCGCAGAACGGGTGGGACACGGATCAATTTCCGAACGACCTGAGGGAGATCACGCTGGCGCTCTACTACGTGCTGAAAGGCGGTGGTTTCACGAGCGGCGGCAATAACTTCGACGCGAAGGTGCGGCGCCAAAGCATCGATGCGGCGGACCTGTTTTATGGCCACATAGGCGCCATCGACATTCTGGCGCGCGGCCTGCTGGGCGCGGCGGCGATGCTCGAAGGGGGCGAATTGAAATCCTTCGTGGAGCAGCGTTACGCGGGCTGGCAACAGCCCTCGGCAAAAAGCATGCTGGAGGGCCGCACCAGCTTGGCGGCAATCGCCGATGCCGCGGTTGCCGACGGTGTGACTCCGGTGCCGCGCTCCGGCCGTCAGGAATATCTCGAGAATATCGTCAGCCGCTACACCACGTAGTCAGCCGCCGATGTGCAGCACGGTGCTCTTGAGGTCGACGGAATTGCCGCCCACCATGATGTCGAAGGCGCCAGGCTCGACCGTGCGTTGCATCGCCACGTTCCACATCTGGAAGGCCTCGTGCCCCAACACGAAGCTTAGCGTCCTGGATTCACCGGCCGCCAGCGCAACCCGCTGAAACGCCTTCAATTCCTTGATCGGCCTGGTCACCGACGCGACCTGCTGATGCACGTACACCTGCACGGTTTCATCGCCGGCGCGCGAGCCGGTATTGCGCACCACGACGCTCACCGTCACCAAGCCGTCCGGGGCGATGTGATCGCTCGACAATTGCGGCGCGCCGATGTCGAAGCTGCTGTAGCTCAAGCCCCATCCGAACGGAAACAGCGGCTCCACCGTATCGAACAAATAACCGCGCCGCGCAGAGGGCTTGACGTTGTAGAACGACGGCAGCTGTCCGACGCTGCGCGGAATGGTCACGGGCAATTTGCCGCCGGGATTGACGTCGCCGAACAGCACGTCCGCCACCGCATTGCCCCCCTGTTCGCCCACATACCACGCTTCCAGCAAGGCGTTCGCCTGCTGGGCAATCGTCACGGTCGACGCGGGACGCCCGTTGATCAGCACCACCGAGATGGGCTTGCCGAGCGCATGGAGCGCATCGAACAGCGCCTGCTGCTCTCCGACGAGGTCCAGCGAGGTCCGGTCGCCCAGATGCGTCTTGGCCCAGCCTTCGCGGCTGGTCTGTTCGGTGTCGCCCAGCCCTAGGATGATTTGATCGGCGCCGCGCGCCGCGGCCACGGCCTCATCGATGAGCCGATGATTTTCGGCCGGATCGGCGAGCTGTACTTCATCGGCCCACCAATCATCGTTGGCCGTGATGCGTACGCCCTGGGCAAACACGACACGCGCCCGCGCGCCGACCTTCGCCCGAATGCCATCCAGGATCGACACCGTGACGGGTGGTTGACCGTAGTAGCCGCCAAGCCGGGCGACGGCGGCGTTGGGCCCTATCACGGCGATGACGGGTTTCGCGCCTCCCGCGTCCGGCAGCCGCAACGGCAGCGTGCCGTCGTTCTTCAGCAGGATGATGCTTCGCTGCGCCGCCTTCAAGGCGAGCGCCCGCGCTTGTGCATTGTTGGTGAGCGCGACCGCCTTGTCGGCATCGGCGAAGGGATTTTCGAACAACCCCGCCCGAAATTTGAGGGCCAGCAGCCGGCGCACCGCGCTATTGATGCTCTCCATGGGTACTTGCCCATCGCGCACCTGGCGGGTCAGGGTGGCATAGGCGTTCCCGCTCGGCAGATCGATGTCCACGCCGGCCGCCAGAGCAAGCCGGGCGGCGGCGGCGCGGTCGGCCGCCACGTGATGCACGTTCGCGAGATCGTCGATGGCATAGTAGTCGCTGACCACGGCGCCGCCGAATCCCCATTCGCCGCGTAGAACTTTCTGCAGCAGCCAGACATTGGCGTGGCTCGGCACGCCGTCGATTTCGTTGTACGAAGGCATCACGGCACTGACCCCCGTGCGGGCAATGGCCTTCTCGAACGGCGGAAAGAAGAACTCCCGCAAGGTCCGCTCCGAGTACGGCGCCGGACCGACGTTGGTGCCGCTTTCCGGCTGGCCGTGCCCGGTCAGATGCTTCAGGGTGGCAAACACCTTGCCGGGCCTCAAGTCGCGCGCCTTGTCCGCGCCCTGCAGTCCTTCCACCGCCGCCACTCCCATCTCACCGACCAGGTAGGGATCTTCGCCAAAAGTCTCCTCGATCCGTCCCCAGCGCGGATCGCGCGCCACGTCCACCACCGGCGTCAGCGCCTGACTCACGCCGCGCGCGCGAATCTCGCGTGCCGTGACCGCATTGACTTCGCGCAGCAATTCGCGATCCCAGCTGGAGGCCAGCGCGATGGCCTGCGGAAAACTGGTGGCGCCCAAGGCCGCGTAGCCGTGCAGCCCCTCTTCGTGGAACATGATGGGGATCCCCAGCCGCGTATGCTCGAGAGCGTAGTGCTGCAAGGCGTTCACCAGCCGGATCGTGCCGCGCACGTCGCGGCCCGGCACCACGCGAGGCGACTTGGGACCGGTCGCATCGGACGGGCGCGCGAACTGGCCGATGCCGTCGGGAAATTTTTGCGCCATCTTGAGCGGATCCAGCTCGAGCTGGGCATCGAACACTTCGCTCTTCTCATCCCAGACGCTCTGCATCTGCGCGACTTTCTCCTCCAAGCTCATGCGCGACAGCAAGTCCTCGACCCGCGCCTCGACGGGCGCAGCGGGATCCTGGTAGACCGCCCTCGGCGCGGCGGCGGCCGCCAGATCGGCGAACGTGAAAACCACGGCCGCGCTCCCCAGCCGAATCATGATGGATGCGTGCATCGTCCGACTCCCTTAAGACTGCCCGAGCTGATTATTCTGATAGCGCTACCATGAGCGAACCACGCCGCTTTTGTCAATTGTATGGCGCGTGGCGGCGCCGCAGGCGCTCGCCGCCCGAACGGCTCGCAGTGGATCGCATCGATTCCATTTGCTTTTATTGCCATCCCAAGCGCCAAATGGGCGTCGGCCTTTTATTGTAATCTGGCGCGAGATGACGACGAGAACAACAAACAAGCGCATGGGCTCCCATGCCAAGCGGCGGCTCAAACACCCACGGGGCGCGCCGACGATCGCGGATGTGGCCGCCTACGCGGGCTTCGCCCCGATGACCGTCTCACGCGTGATCAACGGCGAGAACAACGTGCGCCAAGAGACGCGCGCGGCGGTGCAGGCGGCGATCGCCAAGCTCAAGTACTCGCCCAACCTGGCCGCGCGCACCTTGGCGGGCGCCGAACAGGTGCGCATCGGCCTGCTGTACAGCAATCCCAGCGCCGCTTACTTGAGCGAATTCTTGGTCGGTAGTTTGGAACAGGCGCGCCTGAGCCACGTGCAGCTGGTCGTCGAGAAATGCGACGCGAAACAGCACGAGGAGGAAGTCGTCCGGGAACTGCTCGCGACGGGCGTCGACGGCATCATCCTGCCGCCGCCGCTGTGCGATTCGAAACGCATTCACGCCGTGTTGACCTCGGCCGGCGCGCTCGCGGTCGCGGTGGCGAGCGCGAGTCCGCGCGCCGGCTTGTTGGCCGTGCGGATCGACGATCACGCGGCCGCGGTTGCGATGACTCGCCATATCTTGTCGTTGGGCCACAAGCGCATCGGCTTCATCATCGGCAACCCCAATCAAACGGCGAGCGCGCAGCGCTTCGCAGGCTACAAGGCCGCGCTCGGCGAGGCCGGGATCGCCATCGACAAATCGTTGATTGCCCAGGGACTGTTCACCTACCGTTCGGGCCTGAAGGCCGCGGAACAATTGTTGAGCCTGGCGCAGCCGCCCACCGCCATCTTCGCGAGCAACGACGACATGGGCGCCGCCACGGTGACGGTCGCGCATCGCCTGCACCTGGACGTGCCCAAGGACCTGACCGTTTGCGGCTTCGATGACACCGAGTTCTCCCGCTCAATTTGGCCCGAACTCACGACCATCCATCAGCCGATCGCGGACATGTCGCGCGCCGCCATGGAATTGTTGGTGCATAAAATCAGGTCGCGGCGGGCCGGCAAGGACGAAGACTGCAAACACGTCCTGTTGGATTTCACCTTGGTGCACCGTGACTCGGACGCGGTGCCGCGTCACTGAGCGAGCGGGCTGCGCGCCGCATAGACGCCGATCAATGTACCCGTGAATTGATTCGTGGGTTCGCTCGCCAGTATCCTGCCATCGGCGTTCGCGAGCAGCGTGTGCCAGTCCTCACCGGCGAATGCATACGAGAAATCGTATTCGGGGCCCCGCGCGCTGATGCGCAGACGAATCGCCCCGCCGGCCGCGCCGGTGTAGGCGGCGGCCGCGATGATGCGGCCGTCATCCGGATCATCCGCGCCGTTGCGCATGGCAACCACCAGCATCGGACCCTGGGGCGTTTGCAACAGGCCCAGAAAGTAGTGATGCCGCTCGTCGGCAAAGGCAACCAGGCCCGCGCGATCGCCGGTACGCGTCGGGGCATAGCGGAATTCCGTTTCTACGGCGGCGTCGGCGTGCCGCTGCCGCTTGCCGAGGAATGATGGATTGGCGTTGCCGCTGATCGAAACGCCGCGTGCCTGGACGGTCAAGGCGCCGGGGTTGGCGCCGGCCGTGTACCAGGTTTCCGCAGGTGTCCGCATCATTTCCCAGTCGGGCGCGAGCGGCCATGAATCGAAGGTATCGCGCCAACTGGATCGATCGACGATGAAGGATTCGGGCAGCTGCGGCCGGGCCTGTATCAGCGGAACGGGCGTCTTCGGCGGGAGTATTTGCGGCCAACCATGGCGCCAGGTGACGGGCAAGAGAAAGGTCTCGCGGCCCAGATTGGACAAATTGGCTTCGTAGGGCCGGGTGGCGAGAAACACCGACCACCAGTGATCGTCGCGAGTCCGAACGAAATCGGCGTGGCCCGTCGCGGCGACGGGGAACGGCCGCTTCGGATCGAGGTCGCGTTGAGTCAATATCGGATTGGCGGGTCCCGGCGCATAGGGCCCGGTCACCTTCCTGCTGCGAAACACCACTTCGGAATGCCCGCTTGCGGTACCGCCTTCGGCCGCGATCAAGTAATACCAGCGGTCCTTCTTCAGCAAATGAGGCCCTTCAATCCAAATCGGGTGTGCTCGAAAATCGACGCCGCCGTTGACGATGATGCGGCGCCGGCCGCGCATTTTCCCTGTCTTGAGGTCGAACTGCTGCAGCCAGATTGCGCGATGCCCGGCGTAGGCCGGCGTCCCCGCGGGCGGCCCATTGGCCGCAATCCACGCCCGGCCGTCGCTGTCGATGAACAGATCCGGATCGATGGCCTCGACCAATTTCAGCCACACCGGATCGGACCAGGGTCCCTGCGGATTCTTGGCGCTGATCAGAAAATTGAAACCGCATTCGATGCAGGTGCCGATGATGTAGAACACGCCGTCGTGCCAGCGAATCGTCGGCGCGAACATGGCCCGCGCGATACCCAAGCCGGACAGATCGAATTGGCCCGGCCGATCGAAGGCATTGCCGAGCTGCTCCCAATTGACCAGATCGCGGCTGTGATAAACCGGAATGCCGGGATAGAACGCAAAACTCGAATTGACCAGGTAGTAGTCATCGCGCACGCGCACGATGCTCGGATCGGGCTGGAACCCGGGAATGATGGGGTTGCGATACTCGGCCGGGGTCGCCGGCCGCGGCAGCTCCACC
The DNA here is from genome assembly GCA_035314705.1 of Steroidobacteraceae bacterium. Classification (GTDB taxonomy): domain Bacteria; phylum Pseudomonadota; class Gammaproteobacteria; order Steroidobacterales; family Steroidobacteraceae; genus Bog-1198. Next base: position 198,622 of record DATFZF010000098.1, read on the forward strand.
GGATCGCGGCCGGCGTAGGACACCCACGCGAAGCTTGCCGCGCCGCCGCTGTCGGCACCGAACGCATCGGCGCCGAGCGCCAACTGCGTCCCCACGAACCACAAGATGGACGCCGCAAGGAGCGGCGCCTTCAACGCGCGATCGCCCGAAAGCGGATGCTGGCCTTGAACGCCTCGCCGGGAGCGATGATCGGCATCGCAGGTTCAAACCCTTGCAGGTTCAGCGCGTTGTTGATGTGCGGAACCGGTTCGAAACAGAAGGTTGCCGCGCCGCTGCGGATATAGACGACGGCGCAGGGCAAGGTGCGGGAGCCGCTGATTTGCAGCGCCCACGGTTTATCCGGCCAGGCGACATAGGCGGACCCGCTCCACCCGGTGAAGCAATGATCGATATTCAAGTTGTCCACGGGTGTCGGCTGCGAAAAATCGAACATGCCGCTCGGCGTGACGGGCTCGCTCGGCAAGCCGTCCGGCCCGGCGAGCCACACGCCTCGCGCGCCAAATGTCAGAGAGGCGCCGCTCTTCGGGAAATATGGATGATGGCCGAACGCCAGCGGCGCGGCGTGGGTTGCGCGATTGATGGCGCAGAGATCCAGCGTCAGGATCCGTTCCGCGAGCGTGATGCGTTGCTGCGCCTCGAAGGCCCACGGCCACGCGGCGTCGGGTCGATGGTTCAGCGCCAGCAGCGCAGACTGCCCGGTGCGCTCGATACACTGCCACGGCCGCTCGAAGCCGACGCCGTGAATCGCGTGCGGCTCCGGGGGAAAATTGCGTGCAAGCGCGATGACGTTCCCGCCCCACTCGAACGCCGCATTGCCGATGCGATTGGAAAACGGCACCAGCGGAAAGCTCGCCATACCATACGGATCCCGTGCCGCGACGCCGGCGGCGCTCGCCGAACGCAGCATCTGCTGCCCTTGCACCGTCCAACCGCCAATGCTTCCACCCAAATGCGGCAGCAGTTCGCAGCGATCCGCGCCATGCGCCAGAGTGAGAGCGTCGGCGGTGATTTCGCGTTGCTCTAGCACGCGGCGTCGGACAAGCGGATCTGCATCTGAACGTCCCCTTGAAACAGGTCTGATGCAGTTATGATAGCGCTATCAAATCGCCGGAAGCAAAACCCGAGTGAGCAAGCAGCTTGCGCGCAGCGCATGCTGGCGCTGACAATCAACCGGATCCGATCCATGAGCGAGGAAAATCCGCCCGTGCAGCCTGTCTGCCAGCCGGTTGCGGCGCCGGCCCGCCGCGTAGGCTCGAGGCGCCGCTCGGCGGCGCGGCTGGTTTGGCTCGCGTGGGCTTTGTGCGGCCTGCTGCCGGCGCACGCCGAGGATGGCTACGATCTATGGCTGCGCTACCGCCCTTTGGAGGCGCCGTGGGCGGAGCGCTACCGAAACTCGGTCCGCGAATTGGTGGCGGCGCCGCCCGGCACCGGCGATGCGGCGCAAACCGAACTGATGCGCGCCATGGTGGGATTGCTCGGCACCACACCGCCCATCTCACTTCAGGTCACCCAGGACGGCGCCATCGTGTTTGGAACGCCGCGCTCCTCCGTCTCGATCGCTCGTCTCAAACTTGACCTCACTGGCCTCGGTTCCGAAGGCTATGCGCTGCAAAGCGTGATGCTCGACGGACATCGCGCCACCGCCATCGCCGCGAACGCGGATGCAGGGGTGATTCACGGGGTCTTCCACCTCTTGCGCCTGCTGCAAACCCACCAGCCGGTCGAACATTTGTCGCTGCGTTCATCGCCCCGCGTGCAGCGCCGGGTGCTCGACCACTGGGACAATCTTGACGGCACGGTCGAACGGGGTTACGCCGGCGCATCCATGTGGGACTGGCACAAGCTGCCCGGCTACCTCGCGCCGCGCTACCTGGACTACGCCCGCGCCTGCGCGTCCATCGGTATCAATGGCACGGTCATCAACAACGTCAATGCGGACGCCCTGGCGCTGACCCCGATGTACCTGGAGAAAATCGCAGCGCTCGCCGGCGTATTTCGGCCCTATGGTCTCAAGGTGTATGTATCGGCACGGTTCTCGGCGCCAATGGACATTGGCGGGCTGCAGACCGCCGACCCGCTGGATCCCGCCGTGCGCCTGTGGTGGCGGCAAAAGGTCGATGAGATCTATCGTCATATTCCGGATTTCGGCGGCTTGTTGATCAAAGCCAATTCCGAAGGACAACCAGGTCCCCAGGACTATGGGCGATCGCACGCCGACGGAGCCAACATGTTCGCCACTGCGCTGGCGCCCCATGGCGGCATCGTCATGTGGCGGGCATTCGTGTATTCGAACAATCCGCTCGAGGATCGCACCAAGCAAGCCTACCGCGAGTTCGTGCCGCTCGACGGACAGTTCGGCAAGAACGTATTGCTGCAGGTGAAGAACGGTGCGCTGGATTTCCAGCCGCGCGAGCCCGCGCATCCGCTCTTCGGCGCCATGCCCAAGACTCCGCTGATGCTGGAACTGCAGATCACCAAGGAGTACCTGGGATTTGCCACGCATCTCGCGTATTTGGGTCCGCTGTTCCAAGAAACCCTGGACTTCGACACCTACGCGCAAGGCGCGGGCTCGACGGTCGCCAAAGTCATCGACGGGTCCTTGCACGGACACTCGCAAACAGGCATGGCCGGTGTGTCGAACATCGGGACCGACCGCAATTGGACCGGTTCTCATTTCGATCAGGCCAACTGGTACGCGTTCGGACGTCTGGCATGGGATCCGGGGCTGCCTGCGCGCGGCATCGCCGAGGAGTGGGTGCGCATGACGTTCTCGAACGATGCTCGATTCGTCGACCCGGTGATCGCGATGATGATGGGCTCGCGCGAGGCGGTGGTCGACTACATGACGCCGCTGGGACTCGCGCATCTGATGGCGCGCGGCCATCACTACGGTCCCGGGGCATGGCAGAACGGCGGCGCGCGCGCCGATTGGACCCCGCCCTACTATCACCGTGCCGATGCGCAGGGGATCGGCTTCGACCGCGGCGCCGGCGGCAGCAATGCCGTCTCGCAATACGCGCCGCCGCTCGCGGCGATGTTCAACGACCCCGAGCGCACGCCCGAGAAATACTTGCTCTGGTTTCATCACCTGCCCTGGGACCATCGCATGCCGTCCGGAGCCACACTATGGGATGAACTGGCGATGCATTACACCCGCGGCTGGGAATACGTGCGGCAAATGCGCAAGACCTGGGCGGATCTTGCGCCATTCGTGGATGCCGAGCGGTATGCTCAGGTCGCGGCGTTTTTGGGCATTCAAGAAAAGGAGGCGCGCTGGTGGCGCGACGCGATGCTGACCTATTTCCAAAGCATTTCCCAGCGCCCTCTTGCGCCGGGGCTCACGCCGCCGGAACACACTCTTGAAGAATACCAGGCCATGTCCTTCCCCTACGCGCCCGGAAATCCCGGTTGGACCGCGGCGCCGTTTCGCCGCTGACCACACCGACATGACAGTATGCAATTCCCGTTTACTTGGAGGCTCGCATGAATATTGATTGGCGACCCGTATTGGCGATGCTAGGTGTGTTGGCCGCGGCTCAGGTGCCGGCCGCCGATGCCGCCGCGCCGCCGCTGCTGGATTCGATGTTTCAGGATCACGCGGTGCTGCAGCGGGACCGGCCCATCCCGATCTGGGGCCGGGCGCACCCCGGTGATCAACTCGCCGTTTCCATCAACGCCGGCACCGTTCATGCGCGCGCCGACGCCTCGGGTCACTGGCGGACGGTTCTTCCCGCCATGCAGGCGGGCGGCCCTTATTCGCTCGAAGTGCGCGCGCATTCCGGCGCCGTCCAGTCGCTGTCGGATCTGCTCGTGGGCGATGTGTGGCTCTGCTCCGGCCAGTCGAACATGGAGCTGCCGGTGTCGAGGGCCTTGGATGCCGCACATGAGATCAGCGGTTCGACCAACAATTTGATCCGCGTGCTGACGGTGGCGCACGCCAGCAGCCCCCTGCCGCTGGAAGAATTTGCCGCGCCCGTCTCCTGGCAGGCTGCGGCGCCGGCCACGATCAGCGAGTTTTCGGCAGTCTGTTACTACTTCGCGCGCGAACTGCAGAAGTCCGTACCGGTACCCATGGGCTTGATTCACTCATCGTTCGGAGGCTCGGCCATTGAACCCTGGCTCAGCGAAGCGGGACTGCGCGGCGTGGGCGGATTCGACGAGCGCCTCGATTTGCTGCGCCTCTATGCGCGCGATCCGGATGCCGGAAATCAGAGCTTGGCCGACCTGTGGAAGCGCTGGTGGCGCACGCGCGCGCCCGCCGGGTCGGCGCCCTGGAAAGCCGTGGTCGAGGATCCCAAGGACTGGCACGATGTGCCGGAACCCATGCGCGACTGGAAAACATGGGGCGTTCCCGAACTCGCGAACCACGACGGCATGGTGTGGTTCCGCCGCACATTTGTTCTCACTCCCGAGCAAGCGGCGCAATCCGCCAGCCTCTCGTTGGGTGCGATCGACGAAGTCGATGAGACCTGGGTCAATGACCGAGCGGTCGGCAATTCCTTCGGTTGGGGGACTGAGCGCACCTACAAATTGCCCGCCGGCGTACTGCACCCCGGTGAGAATTCCCTCGTCGTCAATGTGCTCAGTACCTGGGATGCGGGTGGAATGTACGGTCCCCCTGATCACATGGCGCTGCGCTTCGCGCAGGGCGCTCCGGTCGCCTTGGGAGGGCAATGGCGCTACCAATTCGTTCCCGAGAGCATGGGTTATCCGCCGCGTGCGCCGTGGGAATCCATCGGCGGGCTGACGAGCCTGCACAACGCCATGATCGCACCCCTCGAACCGTACGGGCTGCGCGGCGTTTTGTGGTATCAGGGTGAATCCAATGCCGGCGACCCCGGTCCCTATCAGGCGCTGCTGTCGCGTCTCATGGCCGACTGGCGCAATAAATTCGGCGCCGAGCTGCCGTTTCTCATCGTTGAACTTCCCAACTTCGGCTTACCGCCCGCGGCGCCGGCCGCGTCCGGCTGGGCGAGCCTGCGCGAAGCGCAGCGCCGTGCCGCCGCCGCCGATTCGCATGCGGCGCTCGCAGTGACCATCGACGCCGGCGATCGCCATGAACTGCATCCGCCGAATAAACAAGAGGTCGGCCGCCGTCTGGCGCGCGCGGCCAGGCACCTCATTTATGCGGAACCCCTGTCGGCTTCCGGACCGGTGCCGCTCTCCGCGCGGCGCGACAACACACGCGTGGTGGTGACCTTCAATGACGTCGACGGCGCGCTGGTCGCGTATAGCGCCAGGCGGCCGGTCGGGTTCGAACTATGCGGCGACGATCAGAGCAGTTGCCGATTCGTCGACGCCGCCGTTGAGGCCAATCGGGTGCTGCTCGACGCGGCGGATGCGCCGCCGCCGACGCGGGTGCGCTTTTGCTGGGGCGACGCCCCCATTTGCAATCTTTATGATCGGTCCGGATTGCCCGCGGGGCCGTTTGAAATCCTGATCCAGAAATAGGCAGTGCTTCATCGTCCGGCAAGCGTATCGCTATTGCTCACAAAAGCGAGGCGCTTGCTGTCGGGAGCCCAAGAGGGCGTGTTGATGGTGCCCTGTCCGCCGTAGACGTACGCGATCACTTTGGCCGGCTCGCCGCCGACGGGCATGATCCGCAGGTAGACCTGTCGGTAGAACGGGTGTTCCTCGGGCTTGATGTCCCGCGGAAAAGACAAATACGCAATGAGTTTGCCGTCCGGCGATATGTGCGCAAACCAATCGTTGCTGTCGCTATGGGTGACCTGTTCTTGCGCGCTGCCGTCCGGCCTCATGCGCCACAACTGCATGAGTCCGGTACGGGCTGAATTAAAATAAATGTATTTGCCGTCGGGTGTGTACTCCGGTCCGTCCTCCAAGCTCGGCGCATCCGTGAGCCGAATCTCCTCTCCGCCGCCGCTCGGTATCTTGTAAATGTCGAAATTGCCGTTACGGCCGCCGGTATATGTCAAGAACTTGCCGTCCGGCGACCAGCCATGCAAGTACGAGGGACCGAGCAGGGTGATTTTCTTCGGCATGCCGCCGGCGGCCGGCAGCGTGTACACCAGCGAGACATTGTTCCCCTGCGCGCCCTGATCGCTGATGCCGAGCATCTTGCCGTCGAACGACAAGACATGATCGTTGTTGTTGTCGTGGGCAAAACCCGTGTCGATCTCGAGCGGCTTGTTGGCGGCAAGATCGAGCCTATACAGACGGCCATTGCGGTTGTAGATCAGCGCCCTGCCATCCCGGGTCCAATTCGGCGCCTGCAGCGAATCCGGCGAATGATAGATCGAGCGGCGATGGCCGCTCGCCACATCGAGTATCTCGATGTTGCTGCCGATGTAGTCGCGGTAGGGCACGAAATCCACCTTTGCCGGCACCGTGATGCGCACGTCGCTGAACACGGCCCTTTCCGTCCGGTCCTTGTCGTGCGCGCAAACGAACAGGCCTACGTACACTGCATCGCCCAAAGCCACGTCGACCGATTTCTCGACCGTGAAGGGCTCGCCGAAGCGCGCTGCCGACAGCGTGTAGGCGCTGCCGCGGCGCTCCAGCTGCAGCACATCGGCACCCTGGATGGGCGAGGTTTGCTCCATGGTCTGAGCGCCGGCCGCCGGCCGATACTGCAGATCGGTCAGGCCGTTGCCGTGCGCGACCGCGACGACATGCGGCGAGCCGGTGTCGAGACTCGGGCGCACGGTCCAGCCGATCTTGCGATGCGGTTCGGCCGCAGTACCGAGCAAATGCATCCGGGCGGTGAGAATGAAGTCTCCCGTCATGCGCTTCCAAAGGTAATGGAACTCGTCGCGGTCGGCCCACATGTTTGCGCCGGAACCTGACATCGAATATTCCTGCGTCCGCGGATTGTAGCTTGCCGTTCCCGCGTGCCTGACCGCGCCCACGTCGGATTGAGCGTCGAAAATTCCCAGGGAGACGGGCCCCGCACGGCTGGTCAGGGCGATGAATGCAAGCGCGGCCGAGATCAACAGCGGAACAAAAGCAGGACGAGCCGTTTGTTTCGGCATGCATTGTGTCCGAGGCGGAAGCGTCATCGGCGACCTGCGGTATAGGGGGTTGCCGCCGACGACACTTCCTGTAACCGAATGTTACCGCTACCATAGTACAAACAACAGGACGAGCGCAAGCCCGGCAGGCGCCGCCTCTGCGATTCGTTCGGGGAGAAAATGCCTACAATGCCGCCGCTCACTCGCCGTCAATTCGCCGAACGTCTCGCCGCCTTGACCGCCGCCGCTTCATTGCCGCGTTTGGCCGCGGGCCAGACGCCGATGCCGCATGCGCTGCAGTTCCCCCAGGATTTTTTGTGGGGATGCGCCACCAGCGCCTATCAAATCGAGGGCGCCGTCGCCGCAGACGGCCGCGGCCCTTCGATCTGGGATACCTTCTCCCATACGCCCGGCAAGACCCATCAAGGTCAAACCGGCGATATCGCCGATGATTCCTATCATCGCTTCGCGGAGGACGTGAAGCTCCTCAAGGAACTCGGCGCAAAGACCTACCGCTTCTCGATCGCCTGGGCGCGCGTCTTTCCCCGCGGCACGGGCGAGCCCAACGTCAAAGGGATCGCCTACTACGACCGCCTGGTCGATGAGCTGTTGAAAAACGGCATCGCGCCCTACGCCACGCTGTTTCACTGGGACCTGCCGCAGGCCCTGCCGGGCGGCTGGCAATCGCGCGACACGGCCAAGGCGTTCGCCGACTACGCGGGATACGTCGCGAAGCGTCTCTCGGATCGCGTGCGCCATTTCATGACCACGAATGAATTCGTCTGCTTTACGGATTTGAGCTACAAGATCGGCCAATTTGCGCCGGGGCTCAAGCTCGGAGACGCCGCGGTCAACCAGATTCGGCATCACGCGCTGCTGGCGCACGGGCTCGGTGTGCAGTCCGTTCGCGCCGGCGCCGCCCGCGGCACCCAGGTAGGATTCGCCGAGAATCCCAAGGTGTATGTGCCCGTGATCGAGAGCGCGGAACACATCGAAGCCGCAAAGCGCGCATTTCGTCAGGAAAATGCGCCCTTCATCACCGCCGTGCTCGAAGGCAAGTATCCCAACGAGTACCTGGAACGCGAGGGTGCGAACGCGCCCAAAGTCGAATCGGGCGACATGGACATCATCGGCAGTCCAGTCGATTTCGTGGGTCTCAACGTCTATCAGCCCGAGTACGCCCGCGCCGACGCGTCTCGGTCCGGCTATGCAGTGGAGCGGCGCCCCGCCTCGTATCCGCGCATGGCATCGCCGTGGCTGTTCGTCGGACCGGAAGCGATGTATTGGGCGGTACGCTCGGTCACCGAATTGTGGAGCCCCAAAGCCATCTACATCACCGAGAACGGCTGCTCGGGCGAGGATTACAAGGACGCCGCGGGCCGCGTCGAAGACACCGATCGCGTGATGTTCCTGCGTAACTATCTCACCCAATTGCATCGCGCCGCGTCGGAGAACTACCCCGTCAAGGGCTACTTCCTCTGGAGCCTCATGGACAACTTCGAATGGGCCGACGGCTATGGCAAGCGCTTCGGCATTTATCACGTTGATTTCAAGACTCAGGAGCGCACACCCAAGCGCAGCGCGCTGTGGTACCGGGAAGTGATCGCGCGCAACGCCGTGGAGTAGCCGGCTAGATGCCTAAGTCAACGGGCTCCGGGCAGAACATCGAACCACATGATCCCGCCGCCGCTGCTATTGCCTTCCCCCGGGGAAACGGCCACATACAGCCGGTGCAGTGACGGCACCAATACGGCCGTCTTTGCTCCCTTGGCGCTCGGTACATCGGCCAGCGGCCGGTAGTGGTCGGCGTCGATCTGTTGAATCACGCCGATGAACCCCTCCCCGCCGGCGACGTAGATACGTTGATTTGCCGCGTCAAAGACCACTTCGTCGCAGCGTTCAGGTGCCTTGAAGCGGGCAATTGACGCGCCGGTCATGGCGTTCAGCACCACCAGCATTCCTGGTTTCCGGGTCACGACAAACAACCGCTGATTGGCTTCATCCAGGACCATGGGCGCATTCTGCTCGGCCTCCTTGACGGGCCATTGGGCAATGATGGTGCGTTTGTCCTTATCGATGACGGCCGTATAGTTCTTATCGGTGACACTGATGAACAAGCGATTGCCGTGCTGCTCCACGGCCATTGCCTCGACATGATTGGATTGAAACTTTATCGCGCCAACCTGCTTGCCCGTGCGCGGGTCGATTTCCGCCAGGACCGACTCCCGCATGTTCACGTCCTTCCCGCCGGTGACCACGTAAAGCCGGCCCCTTGGCTCATCGACACCGATCGAGTCCGCTCCGGGAACCAGCTTGATCGATCCCGTGACCTGGTAGGTCGTCGCGTCCAGAACCTTGGTCATCCCCGGGCCGCTGTCGGTCACCAGGAGGCGGTTCAAATCCGGCACATAGAAAATGCTGTGAGGAGTCTCTACGCCCGTGACTGTCTTCTCGTGCGCGCCGCTCCCCAGGTTGAACACTTCGAGAGTGCCGTGGTCTTCGGCGGCAAGGAATAATCGATTGCCCGCCAGGTCGACGCCGAAATGATCGAAATCGCCGCTATATCCGGGCAGTTCGGTTCGGCCCGCGGCGCGCAGCACAGCCGGCGAATCGGCGCCCGCCGCCGCGATCGGCAATGGCGTCCCGGTGGTTGGCGGCGTCCCGGCGGTTGGCAATAACGTCCCGGTGGTGGGCTCGAACAACTTGGCCAGCGAGGGGATCTGTTTTCGCAGCTCATCGCGGATCTGCTCTCCCTGCCGGTGCAACGCCTCGCGGTCCGCGCCCGGCGTGTAGGCAAACACCGGGCTGACCGCCCCGATGTTGTGACCGGCCGAATCCAACAAAACCAACTCCACTTCGAAGCGATTCCCAGCCTCGTTGACTTCCAGAACGGGTTTTTCGGTCTTGATGACTCCCATGTCATCCTCGTCCGCCTTCTTCCCTATGCGCCCGATGCTCGATGCGATGATGACAACGTCGGGCGAGCCCGGCGGCTTCGCATGCAAAGCGAGGATCAGCAACTCCGGATGCTTTTCCATGGCGGCGTCGACCAGGTGCTGGGCAAAACCTGCCTGCGGAGGACTGGGAACATACGGCACCGGCTCGAATAGATTGCCGGCGTTGGTGATGCGCCGCCCGAGGGCTGCCTGCACCTCTTCGGCCTGTCGCTGCAATTTGACCTTGTCGTCCCCCGTCTTGTAGCCGTATACAACGCCGACCGCGCCAATATTGGTGCCCGACACATCGCGCAGCACGAGTTCGGCTTCGAAACGATTACCCTCGTCATTGATCTCCAGATTCGGCTTCTCCGTCTTGATGAGCCGCAGATCATCCTCGTCGCCCTTCTTGCCGATGCGGCCGATGTTCGAGGCGACAATGACGTTGTCGTCCGTCTTTGGAATGTTGGCATGCAGCGCCAGGATTTGAATCTCCGGATGCGCGGCGAGCATGTCATCCACCAGCCTTTGACCGTAGCTGTTGAGCGGAACCCGCGCATCGTAAGTTGCGGGTTCCACGAGATTGGCGACATGCGAGATGCGGCGTGCGAGTTCATCGCGAATCGCGGCGGCAGCCGCTTCCAGGGCTTTCTTGTCTGAATCGGGCTGGTAGGCGAACTGCATGCCGAGCGCGCCAACGCTACGGCGCGACGCATCGAGCAGCGGCAGTT
>DATFZF010000099.1:0-7158 GCA_035314705.1 Steroidobacteraceae bacterium
CGAATCCATGGATGCCCGTCGTGATCTTGGGCAGACGCTGCGGAATTCCCTTTTTCGCTGCCATCACGACCTATGGATGGACGACGCGCCGGGCTCCCGCGAGGTCGATGTCGCTGCAACGAACAATGCCGGATCCATCGCCATGACAGGTTTCCAGGGTTTAGAATCGGACCGCCGGTGCGGTACACGGCGTCGAAACTGTTGGGAATATGCTCTGCTTCGCCTGCAGGAGCGTCTGTGCGCTGACGTACTTACGGGAACTCGGTTTCGTACTATGCTGGCGGTTCGCGCGGCGGTTCGCGCGGCGGTTCGCGAATCGCGAGGCGTCGGACTCAAGTTCAATACACCACGGAATTCTGTGAAAACTCTGGATCTCAATCTCTTGACCAACCATTTACTCGCAGCGCTGCCGGAATCCGAGCTGCAGCGCTGGCTACCGCAATTCGAACGCGTCGAGATGCCTCTTGGGCTCGTCCTATACGAGTCGGGCGCCACGTTAAGTCATGTGTATTTTCCGATCACCGCCATCGTCTCGCTGCTCTATGTGATGGAGAACGGCGCCTCCGCCGAGATCGCCGTGGTCGGCAACGAGGGGATTGTCGGCATTTCGCTGTTCATGGGCGGCGAATCCACGCCGAGCCGTGCCGTCGTGCAAAGCGCCGGAGTAGGCCTACGGCTGAAAGCGCAGGTGATGAAGGACGAATTCAACCGAGCGGGTCCGGTGCTCCACCTGCTGCTGCGCTATACCCAGGCGCTGATCACCCAGATGGCGCAAACGGCGGTGTGCAACCGGCATCACTCGGTGGACCAGCAATTGTGCCGGTGGCTGCTGCTCAGTCTGGACCGTCTGCAGGGCAATGAATTGGTCATGACGCAGGAACTGATCGCCAACATGCTGGGGGTGCGGCGCGAAGGAGTGACCGAGGGTGCGCTCAAGCTGCAGCATGTCGGGCTGATTCGCTACTCGCGCGGCCACATTACCGTGCTCGATCGCGATGGCTTGGAGAAGCGCAGCTGTGAGTGCTATGCGGTGGTGAAAAAAGAGTACGACCGGCTGCTTCCCGAGAAGCCGGCGCCGCAACGCAACGCGGCCGTCACGCTCGCACAGTGAGACCGTTCAAGTACTGACGTCCCATCCCATGGCAATCATGGATTCGACGCAGTCCGCCGGCAGGTACGACTTCCATTTCAAGATGTTTTCCTCGGAACGTGCTCTGTCGGCAGCGTCCGACGCGGCTTTGACGACTGCGTCCGCGGCCGGCGACGGTTCCGTGCGCAACTCCACGAAAATCTGCTGCTGAGCTTGCGTGTCCGTTCCCATCGATCCGCTTCCTCGGCTGGGTGGTGAGTTGTAAGAATTGCAGGAGGTGCGCCGTCCCGTCTGTACGGTGCCCCCCTTAGGGCGAAATCCGTCCGGCGACCACAAGCGGCCGGTGATATGGAACAATTGACGCAATGTCCATCCAGCCAGCCATCGATTACATCGACAAGGACGGTTTTCGCGCCAACGTGGGGATCGTGCTGACTCGCGGTTCCGGGGAAGTGTTCCTGGGCGGCCGCGTCGGGGGCCGCGGCTGGCAATTTCCCCAAGGGGGAGTGAATCGCGGCGAGCAGGTGGAAGAGGCGCTGTTTCGGGAACTCAAGGAGGAAATCGGCCTGGAACCCGGGGACGTGCAGGTGTTGGGTTCGACACGAGGCTGGCTGCGCTACCGCCTGCCGCGCCAATATGTGCGCGACCGCTGCATCGGACAGAAACAGCGCTGGTTTCTGCTGAAACTCGTCGGCGACGAATCCAAACTTCGCTTCGATGCCACCGCCACGCCGGAATTCGACCGCTGGCGCTGGTCCGACTACTGGACGCCGGTGCGCGAAGTCGTGTATTTCAAGCGGCGTGTCTACGTGCGTGCGTTGCACGATCTCGGCCAGCTGATGTTTCCGGAGGGGCTGCCGCCATATCCGGACTGGTGGCCGGAAATCCAGGCGGCCAACACCTGACGGAGGGGTGCGACGCAGGCGTCGCGCGGGTGACCACGGATGGTCACCCAGGGCTTTGTGCGCAGCTAACCGGGCTTGACCACGGCTAGGATGACGATGGCGATCAGCAGCAGCGAGGGTATTTCGTTGAAGACGCGGTACCACCCGGCGCTGCGCGCGTTGCGATTCTGCGCAAAATCCCGCAGCAGCCTGTAGCAGAACAGGTGATAGGCGATCACCGACAGCACCAGCAGCAATTTGATCCGCAGCCACTCCATGGCGAGGTAAGCGGGCGCCGCCACCACCATGGCCGCGCCCAATCCCAAGCCTGCAACGGCGCCGATGCTCATGAGCGCGAACAGGCGGCGCTCCATGATCACGAAGCGCTCGATGCTGACCGCGTCCTTGGCGTCCGCGTGATAGACATAGAGGCGCGGCAGATAGAACAGGCCGGCGAACCACGTGATCACCGCAATGATGTGAAATGCTTTAAGCCAGAGCATGAAAGTCCCTATGGGTCTGTTTCAGGGGGCGTTGCTTCGTGTAATGTCTCCTACGCTCGGGGCTTTGCGGTGTGGAGTCGAGTATGGCGGATTCGTTCGGCAAATTGGTGGTCAGACCGCATGCTCCAAAGAGGCGTGCGGTTCTGTTGGGCCTGGCGGTGCTCGGCGGCCTGGCCGTATTGTACGCGGCGTTCGAACTCGGCCGATTTGACGCGGGGTTTCGCGTGGTCGATTCCGTGCGCGGCGCGCTGTCGGCGAGCGCGCGCATCCGCGGCCTGGAAGCGGAGAATGGGCGGCAGCGCGCCCAGCTGGAGGCGGCCGACGTGGCGCGCCGCGTCGATCATGAGGGCTACAAGCAGGTCGAGCGCAGCCTGGGCGACATGCAGAGCCAAATCGCGCGGCTGAATCAGGACTTGTCGTTCTACCGCGGCCTGGTGCAGCCGGATTCGGTCATTCATGTGAAAGTCCAGCAAATGCAGATCGTGCCGGAGACGGCCGCGGGTCGATACCGGCTGAAATTCGTCTTGATGCAGTCCGGCAAGCCGGCCAACACGGTGACGGGCAGCGCCACGATCACCCTCGATGGGCTGATGCGCGGCAAACCGCTCAGCCTGACTTTCGATCAAGCGGCGCCTTCGAAGCGCGTCAGCCTGGCATACTCCTTCCGTTACTTTCAGGATTACGATGAACCCATACAGCTGCCGCAGGGGTTCGAACCGACGCGCGTGGGGGTCGAAATTCGCAGCGGCAGAGACAGAGATGCCAGCCACAGTTATCGACAGGCTTTCGTTTGGAAGGCGCAGGGAATGTCGGTCGAGACGGAGGCGGGCGCCAATCCTTCGGGCAAGGGTGATGTAGATGTTCAAACGGAAACAGAGTAAGAGCGCGACGGTCGATACCTTGATCGGCCCCAAGACGCGGATCAACGGCGATCTGGAATTTACCGGCGGATTGCATCTCGACGGCTATATCAACGGCAACGTCAAGGGCGACTCGAAGGCAGGCACTTTCTTGTCGGTGAGCGAGCACGGCTGCATAGAAGGCTCGGTTGTAGCCCCCAATGTCATCCTGAACGGCGTCGTCAAGGGCGACATCGAGGCCAGCGATCGGGTCGAACTCGGCGGAAAAGCGCGCGTTCTGGGCAATGTTCACTACACCATCATTGAAACCGCGGTCGGCGCCCAAATCAATGGAAAGCTGATCCATCGGGCAGGTTCGGGAACCGGCATGGGTGAACCCGGTCCCAAAGAGAGCTCGGAACTTTGATTGGCCACGGGCCAGCGGGGTAGAATGCAGCTATGAGCGCTTCAACAGAACCAAATTTCGCGGACAATTCGGCTCCGCCCCCGCCGGATGTGCTGGTTTTCACCGACGCCGCGGCGGGAAAGGTGGGCGAGCTCATCCGCGAGGAGGCAAATCCGAACCTCAAATTGCGGGTATTCGTGTCCGGCGGGGGCTGCTCGGGCTTTCAGTACGGATTCACCTTCGATGAAAAGATCGAGGATGGCGATTTCTGCGTCGAAAACCACGGCGTGCAGCTCCTGGTCGATCCGATGAGCGCGCAGTACCTCATGGGTGCGGAAATCGACTACAAAGAGGACCTGCAGGGCGCCCAGTTCGTCATTCGTAACCCAAACGCGAAAACAACCTGCGGTTGCGGGTCTTCATTCTCGGCCTAAGAATGTTGACCGCGTAGATGAGCGGCGGCCGTGTCGTACCCGACGTTCTTGCCGCCGTCGACCTAGGCTCCAATAGCTTTCACATGGTCGTGGCGCGTCATTCGCACGGCCAGCTGGTCATTCTGGATCGTCTCCGGGAAATGGTGCGTCTTGCCGCGGGCCTGGGCGACAGCGGCCGGCTGGACGACGCCGCGACGGAACGTGCATTGCGCTGCCTGGAGCGATTCGGTCAGCGCCTACGGGCGATGCACGCCGACAGCGTGCGCGTGGTGGGCACCAATGCCCTGCGGCGCGCCAAGCGCAAGCGCTGGTTCTTGGAACGCGCCCGCGCCGCGCTCGGCCATCCCATCGAAATTATTTCGGGGCTGGAGGAAGCGCGGCTGATCTATTCAGGCGTCGTGCATACCAGTCCCATGAGCCCGGATAAGCGGCTGGTGATCGATATCGGCGGGGGATCGACCGAGGTCGTGATCGGCGAGGGCTTCAATCCGCTGCTGCTCGAAAGCCTGTCGGTGGGCTGTGTGGGATTGAGCGCAATTTGCTTCGATGACGGCAGGATTTCCGAGAAGCGCTTCGAACGGGCGCGCACCGCGGTGCGGCTCGAACTCGAGCCAATCCAGGAAGCGTACCGCAAGCTCGGTTGGCTGCAGGCATTCGGCAGCTCCGGAACGGTGCGGGTCATCGGCGACGTGCTGCGGCGGCTCAATTCCGACTCACCGCGCATCACCCTGGACAATCTGCGGCTGCTGGCCGAACGAGTGATCGCCGCGGGCCATGTGGATGAGCTCGACCTGCCGGACGTGGACGCGGAGCGCGCCCCGGTATTTCCCGCGGGGCTCGCGATTCTGCTGGAAGTCGTGGAGAGCTTCGGTATCGACCGGGTTCGAGTGGCCGAAGGCGCGATGCGCGAGGGGCTGCTGTACGATCTCATGGGTCGCTTCACCGACGAAGATGCGCGCGTGCGCAGCGTGCGCGCCATGGAAAAGCGCTATCACGTAGACGGCATGCAGGCGGACCGCGTCGAGGCGACGGCGGTGGCCCTGCTCGAGCAGGTCGAGTCAGAGTGGGGATTGGAAGACCCTCTGGCGGAATACGTGCTGCGCTGGGCGGCACGGCTGCATGAGACGGGCCTCGACATCGCCCACTCGAAGTATCAACGGCACAGCGCCTACCTGCTGCAGCATGCCGACATGCCGGGCTTCCCGCGCGAAGAGCAGCTGCTGGTGTCCGCTTTGGTGGGAGGCCATCGCCGGCAATTGTCGTTCGACTCGCTGGAGGATTTGCTGCCGCCGTGGGACCGTCTGGCGGAGTTCCTGATCGTGCTGCTGCGGCTCGCCGTGTTGCTGCACCGGGGACGCAGCCCGCAGCCCCTGCCGGACGTGCTGCTGGACGTCAAGGGCCGCACCGTCAATATGAAGCTGCCGCCGGGCTGGATCAAGGAACACCCGCTGACCATGGAGGATCTGGAGCAGGAACGGCTGTACTTGAAGGACGCCGGCTTTCGTCTGAACACTGTTTGACGGCCGAAAGGCCGGCCGAGAATCGCCGCAAGCTCAGGCGTCGATGAGCGCGACCCGCTCATCGTACAGGCTCAAGAGGCGTGTTTGAGCGCACACATGATCGGTGACCACGGCGCGCGCATAGCGGCCCTTGGAATCCAAAACCCAGGCTTGGGTGTCGTCGGCCAAGTACAGCTTCAAGTCCTCGGCCACCCGGGACTGAAGATCGGCCGCTTCCACCGGGAACGCGACCTCGATGCGGCGGAATAGATTCCGGTCCATCCAATCCGCGCTGCCGCAGTAGATCTCGCGCGCTCCGTCGTTCTCGAAATAATAGACGCGGGAATGTTCCAGAAAGCGGCCGACGATGGAGCGCACCTTGATGCGTTCGGAGACTCCCGGCATGCCGGGCCTCAAGCAGCACACGCCGCGTACGATCAGGTCGATGTGCACACCGGCGCGCGAAGCACGGTAAAGCGCTTGGATGATGACGGGTTCGGTGAGTGCGTTGAGCTTGGCAATGATGCGCGCGGGCTTGCCTGCACCGGCATGAGCGCTCTCTCGCTCGATTTTGGCGAGCAGCGCCTGATGCAGGCTGAACGGCGCATGCAGCAGCTTGCGCAGGCGCGGTACGCGCGTGAGTCCCGTCAACTGCAGGAAAATCCCGTGGATGTCCTCGCCGATCGATTCATCGGCCGTCATCAGGCCGTAGTCGGTGTAGAGCCGCGCGGTCTTGAGATGATAGTTACCCGTGCCCAGGTGGCAGTAGCGCCGCAGGCCTTTTTCCTCGCGCCGCACCACCATCACGAGCTTGGCGTGGGTCTTGAAGCCGAAGACACCGTACATGACATGGGCGCCGGCCTCCTGCAGCTTGGTCGCAATGTCGATGTTCGCTTCTTCGTCGAACCGCGCGCGCAGCTCGATGATGACGGTCACGTCCTTGCCCGCCTGCGCCGCCTCGGCAAGCGCGTCGACGATGGTGGAATCGCTGCCGGCGCGATACAGGGTCTGCTTGATGGCCAGCACCTGCGGGTCGTTCGCCGCCTGTTTGATGAAATCGGTGACGGGGCTGAAGCCTTGAAACGGGTGATGCAGCAGCACGTCGCCGGCGCGCAGCGTGGCAAATAGATCGTTGCCGGTGCGCAGGCGCTCCGGGATGCTGGGCGCGAATGGGGCGTATTTGAGTTCCGGGCGGTCCACCAAGTCGTACACGGCCATCAAGCGATTCAGGTTCACCTGTCCGGAGACCTTGTAAAGATCCTCGCCGGTGAGGCCGAACTGGCCGAGCAGATAGCGGAGAATTTCGTCGGGGCAGTCGTGCGCGGTTTCCAACCGCACGGCGTCGCCGAAGCGGCGCGAGGCGAGCTCGCCTTCGACCGCGCGCAGCAAATCGTCGACTTCTTCCTGCTCGACGAATAGATCGCTGTTGCGGGTGACCCGGAATTGATAGCAGCCGCGGACGCGCATGCCTGCAAACAGCTTCGAGACGAACGCCTCGACGAT
>DATFZF010000100.1:0-9432 GCA_035314705.1 Steroidobacteraceae bacterium
CCATGGCGAAGGCAATGACTTGATTGGAATCCGCGAAATCCTGATTCGATCCGAAATCGAACAGAAAGCCGTTGCTCGCGGTTTGCAGATGCAGCAGTGCGAGGAGCGTGGGTAATTCATCCACGCCGTGGAGTGCCTCGATGCGCGCCAGCGTGGGCGCAAGGGGTGCCGCGCCGAGCCGCTCGATCGCGTTCTCGTCGATGCAGGCCGCAAAGTAATCTCCGATTTTCTGTTGGTCGGCCGTGCGGCGCGCGGTCGCCTGCCCGAGGGTTTCGAGGATGCCCCACAGAAACCGCTGATTGTCCTGGTAGAGCTTCCTGTAGACATCCCAACTTGCCTGATCAGAGGGGATCGGATTGAGAGTCATCCACCCGCCGCAGGCGTACTGGTAGAAATCGACGCAGGCGTTCGCTGATCGATCCATCGCCGCGAGGTCCAAGCCCGGCGAATACGGAAGCCGCTCGAGGGGGCGCTCGGCCGCGGCGGGGTCGGCGCGCGGCCCTTCCGCCCAGCCAGTCAAGAATAATGCGATGACGCAAAGAAGAATCTTAGGCATGGGCATAGGTGCATTCCTTCCTTGTCAGTTTACGGCAGGCGGGCAGCGCTCGGCCATCGACAGGGCGGCGTCCTCGGGGTAGAGGGCGATGAGCCTTTGCATCACGCCGTTGGTCCAGCCGAAACCATCTTGCAGCGGGTATTCGCCGCCGCCGCCGCTGCGGCCGACGGTAACCACATCGTATTTCTCCACCAGCTTGCCGCTTTGCCGGTAGACGTCATTGACGTTGGCCATCCACCGGCACGCAATCGTCGCAGCGAGCGGGGTTTGACCGTAGCCGCGCAAGCCCGCGATGGCGATCCATTGCAGCGGCGCCCAGCCGTTCGGAGAATCCCACTGCTGGCCGGTGTCCTCATTGGTGGCGACGATGCCGCCGGGCTTGAGCAATTCCCGCGTCGTGACGGCCGCCACCGCGGTTGCCTGGGGTTGGGAGGCCAGGGAGACGAACAGCGGGTAGAGAGTTGCCGCGGACACCCGCGGCAAGCGGGCATTTCTCGTCCAGCGATAATCGAGATAGGCACCCGCGCGCGCATCCCAGAGATAGCGGTCGACGGCCCGGTGCCGCGCGGCGGCGCGGCGTTCGAATTCGCGCGCGCAAGCCGTGTCGCCGCCGCGTTCGCAGCCGGCACGGATGGCGTTTTCCAGGCCGAACAGCAGGCTGTTGAGATCGACGGGCACGATTTCCGTGGTGTCCATGGTCGCGCGGCTGTGCCCGTCGGCGAACCAGCGCGAGCCGAAGTCCCAGCCGCTCTCCGCCGCCGCGCGGATGTCGCGAAACAATTGCGGCGCGGGACGTTGACTCGATTGCGCGAGTTGCATGTCTTCGCGGTACGCCTCATCTCGCGGGGTATCCCTATCGTCCCAGAAACGATTGAGCAGCGAACCGTTGGGCATCGCCACGACGCGCCGCCGCGAGGCGCCCGCTTTCAAGCCCCGCGCGCCCTCCATCCAAAACGCGTATTCACGGCGCAGCTGCGGCAGGAACTGCGCGTACGCGGCCGGCGGATCGTCCGGCGACACCAGACCCACCATGGCGAAGAAGAAGGGAGGCTGCGAGCGGCTGAGATAATAGGTGCGCGCGCCGTTCGGCACATGACCGAACGTATCGATCAGGTAGGCAAAATCCCGCACCATCCCCGATACCAGGTCGCGGCGGCCGCCCGTCGCGAGCCCAAGCATGGTGAAGTACGAATCCCAGTAATACATCTCGCGGAAACGGCCGCCCGGCACCACGTAGGGTTGCGGCAGCGCCAACATCGACGAATACGGCGGCGCGGTAGCGGTGGTGCGCGTAAGCAAATCCCACAGGTCATCGATATGCGCGAGGATCGATACTTGACTGGGCGGTGAGGGCGCTGCGCCGACCTCGGACGGCAACACGAAATGGTCTGCGACGAATCGTTGCAGCTCGGCGGGCGACTCCGGCCGCTCCGCGCGATACTGTCTCAGAATATCCTCCGGCGCCGACTTCGGAATGGCGTCGGGAAACGCCTTGCCGTCCGGAAAGATTTGCGCGGCCTGCACCGCAATGAACAAGTCCTTGAACAGAACCTGCGGCGGATCAGCGGGCGCGGCGGCGGCCGAGGTCCCAGGGGCTGCGATCGGCAGCAGCGCGAGCCAGAGCGCCCAGGCCGCGCGGCGCCGCCCTTCCGGGCAGCGCCGCATCACCCAAGGCGGCGGCGATCCTGACACGAAGCAGCCGGTCTTCAGACAGGCTCTAAGCCTTCAGAACGCCCGACAGTTTGGCCGCATGGGTTGCGAGCGCATCCATCAGCGGTGGATTCAAGCAGTCATACGGCTCCAGGCCCAGCTCCTTCAGCCGGCTACGCACCGCACCCATGTTCGCCGGGTCCGCGCCCGACTCGATGATCGAGGACACGAAGGCCGCAAACCCCGGCGCCGCCCAGCCCGACTCGGTCGACAATTCGGGGTGAATGAAATCGAGGCCGAAAAACGCATGCTTGCCGTTCTCGATCCGGCCGAACATGTGCACGCCGCACACCTTGCACGCATGCCGCTGGATGGTCGCCGACGGATCGACTACTCCAAGCTTGTCGCCGTTCTGGGTGACTTTCACCTTGTCCTTCGATACGACCGCAACCACCGAGAACAGCGCACCCTTCGGCTTCCAGCACTTGGTGCAGCCGCAGGCGTGGTTGTGCGCGATCTGCGCGCCGATCGACACCTTGACGGGCTTGTCCGCGCATTTGCAGGTCAAGGTACCCCCCGCGAAGTCTTTCGATCCCTGCTTGACGCCCTTGTCGACCGACGGATGAATTGAGACTGCCATGATGCTTACTCCCCCCTTAGTTTTCGACGGACGCCGATGATAACCGACCAGGGGCCTGTCCGAGCATTCCCGTGCGCGACGACCGTGGCGGCTTGCGGCGCGACGGGTTATGCTGGAATCGCCCGCTGAAGGCCTCCATGAAGTCCCTAGATTCGTTCCATCCCGCGGTCGCCGCCTGGTTCTCGCGGACCTTCGATGCGCCCACCCCCGCGCAGGCGCGCGCTTGGCCGGCGCTGCAGGCGGGGCGGCATGTGCTGGTGGCCGCGCCCACCGGATCCGGCAAGACATTCGCGGCCTTCCTCGCGGCCATTGACCAGCTCGTCAAGGAAGGGTTGGAGGGCGGTCTGCCCGACGAGACCCGCATCGTCTATGTTTCGCCGCTCAAGGCCCTGTCGAACGACATTCAACGCAATCTGGATGCGCCGCTGTCGGGCATTCGTGAAGAACTCGCGGCCATGAACCTGCCCGACGTCGCCGCTCGCGCGGTGGTGCGCACGGGCGACACCTCGCAGGCCGAGCGCGCGGGCATGCGGCGCAAGCCGCCGCACATCGTGGTCACCACTCCCGAATCGCTGTACATCCTGCTCGGCTCGGCTTCCGGCCGCGACATGCTCGCGACCTGCCGCACGGTGATCGTCGACGAAATTCACGCGATCGCCGGGAACAAGCGCGGCGCACATCTGGCCCTGTCCCTCGAACGCCTGCAGGCGCTGACCGGGCGCGCATTGACGAGAATCGGATTGTCCGCGACCCAGCAGCCCATCGAGGAG
The DNA here is from genome assembly GCA_035314705.1 of Steroidobacteraceae bacterium. Taxonomy (GTDB): domain Bacteria; phylum Pseudomonadota; class Gammaproteobacteria; order Steroidobacterales; family Steroidobacteraceae; genus Bog-1198. Next base: position 3,617 of record DATFZF010000100.1, read on the forward strand.
GTGGCGAGGTTTCTGGTCGGCGCGGATGCGAGCCGCTGCGCCATCATCGACAGCGGCCACGCGCGCAGCCGCGATCTGGCCCTGGAGCTGCCGCCGGCGCCGCTCGAGGCAGTCATGTCGGGCGAGGTGTGGACGCAGATTTACGACCGGCTGGCCGAACTGATCCGGGAGCACCGCACGACGCTGGTATTCGTAAACACGCGCAGGCTGGTGGAACGCGTGTCGCGTCATCTGTCCGAGCGCCTGGGCGAGGAAAACGTCGCCGCCCATCACGGCAGCCTTTCCAAGGAACGGCGCCTCAACGCGGAACAGCGCTTGAAGCGCGGCGAGTTGAAGGCGTTGGTGGCGACCGCCTCGCTCGAGCTCGGAATCGACATCGGGGACGTCGACCTCGTCTGCCAGATAGGCTCGACGCGCTCCATCAACGCGTTCCTGCAGCGCGTGGGCCGCGCCGGCCATTCGGTCGGCGGAGTTTCGAAGGGCCGGCTGTTTCCGCTGTCGCGCGACGAACTGGTGGAGTGCGCGGCGCTGCTCGACGCGGTTCGCCGCGGAGAGCTGGATCGCCTGGTCATTCCGCAGAATGCTCTCGATGTGCTGGCGCAGCAGATCACCGCCGAAGTCGCGGCGCGCGAATGGGCCGAGGATGCGCTGTTCGATCTCATGCGCGGCGCGTATCCCTACCGCGAGCTGCGGCGCGAGGAATTCGACGAGTGCGTGCGCATGCTGGCTGAAGGGTTCAGTACCCGCCGCGGGCGCCGGGGGGCGCTGCTGCATCACGACTCGGTCAACAAGATGCTGCGTCCGCGCAAGGGCGCCCGGCTGACGGCGCTCACCTCGGGCGGCGCCATCCCCGACAACGCCGACTACAAGGTCATGCTCGAGCCGGAAGCCCATCTGGTCGGCAGCGTCAACGAGGATTTTGCCGTCGAAAGCCTGCAGGGCGATGTGTTCCAGCTCGGCAATGCGTCGTATCGGATATTGCGGGTCGAGCGCGGCACCGTGCGCGTCGAGGATGCGCACGGACAGCCGCCGTCCATACCGTTCTGGCTGGGTGAGGCGCCGGGCCGCACGCTGGAGCTGTCGGCGGCCGTGTCGCGGCTTCTGCAGGAAATCGAGCAGCGCCTGCCGTCTACGCCCGAGGCGCCGGGCGAGCCTGGCGCAGCCATGCGGTGGCTCATCGAGGCCGTGGGACTCGATGAGGCCGCGGCGCTGCAAATCGTTCAATACTTGAGTGCGGGCCGCGCGGCTCTCGGTTGCCTGCCGAATTTCGACACCGTTGTGTTCGAGCGCTTCTTCGATGAATCCGGCGGCATGCAGCTCGTCATCCATTCTGCGTTCGGCAGCCGCGTGAATCGCGCCTGGGGCTTGTCCCTGCGCAAGCGGTTCTGCCGCACGTTCAATTTTGAATTGCAGGCCGCTGCGACCGAAAACCACATTGTGCTGTCGCTGACCCACGCCCATAGTTTCGAACTCGCCGAGGCCGCGCGCTACCTGAACTCGAACACGGTCCGTCACGTCCTGGTACAGGCACTGTGCGCGGCGCCGATGTTCGAGGTGCGCTGGCGCTGGGACGCGGGCATTGCGCTCGCGCTGCCGCGCTACCGCGGCGGCAAGAAGATCCCGCCGCAGATCGCGCGCATGAACGCGGAAGATCTGCTGGCGTCGGTGTTTCCTGATCAGGTGGCCTGCGCCGAGAACTTGCCCGGCGAAATCGAGATACCCGAACACCCCCTGGTACGGCAGACGATTCGCGACTGTCTGGAAGACGCGATGGACATCGACCGATTCGAAGCCGTGCTGCGCCGGCTCGAAAGCGGCGCCATCCGCGTCGTGGCGCGGGATCTCACCGAGCCCTCGCCGCTGGCGCTCGAGAGCTTGAATGCGCGCCCCTACGCCTATCTCGACGATGCGCCGCTCGAGGAGCGGCGCACCCAGGCTGTGATGAGCCGGCGCTGGCTAGACCCCGAGTCCGCCGCCGATTTGGGCAAGCTCGACCCCGAAGCGATCGCGCGGGTGCGCGCCGAGGCGTGGCCCGACGCCACGACGCCCGATGAGCTGCACGACGCGCTCACGTGGCTGACGTTCTTGACCGAGGAGGAGCGGCGGCGCAATGCGGCGTGGCCGGCAATGATGAACGAGCTCGCCGCGCAGGGACGCGTCGCGCGGATTGCATGGGAGCGCGCCGAGCTGTGGGTGGCGACGGAACGAGCCGCATTGTTCGATCCAAAGCCGCCGTCGGACGAGTCGCTGGTGGAAATCGTACGCGGCCGGCTCGAGGGTCTTGGGCCGGTCACCGCTGGGGCCATAGCCGATTCGCTGGCGCTGACCGAGTCCCGGATCGCCATCGCCTTGGGAAGGCTCGAGGCCGAGGGCTTCGCCATGCGCGGGTCTTACACGCCGAGCGCCCAAGAAGAGGAGTGGTGCGAGCGGCGCCTGCTGGCGCGCATCCATCGCTACACCGTCAAGCGCCTGCGCGCCGAGATCGAGCCGGTGCAGGCGCGGGATTTTCTGCGGTTTCTCTGCGAATGGCAGCGCGTGCTGCCGGAGTCGCGGATGCAGGGATCCGATGCGCTGGCGGCGGTGCTGACGCAGCTCGAGGGCTTCGAAGCACCCGCCGGCGGGTGGGAGACCGAGATCATCCCGTCGCGCATCCCCGCCTACGAGCCGCATTGGCTGGACGAGCATTGCCGCGCTGGCCGGTTCATCTGGACGCGGCTGGCCGCGCGGGCGCCGCCGCAGTCCGCGGCACGCGCGGCCTCGCCGATCAAGTCCACCCCCATCGCCTTGCTGGCGCGGCGCAATGTGCCGCTGTGGGCGTCATTCACCGATCAATCCGATCCGCCTCAACTGACGTCTAGAGCCCGGGCGGTGGCCGAGTTCATCCGTGAACACGGCGCTTCGTTCTTCGACGAAATCGCGGAGCATGTCGGCATGCTGCCGGCGGAAGTGGAGGATGCGCTCGCCGAACTCGTCGCCATCGGCATGGTGAACTCCGACAGTTTTGCCGGTCTGCGGGCGCTGCTGCTGCCGGGCGAGCGGCGCGGCAGGCCGGCTGCCCATGCTTCGCGTCATAAGCGCCGGCTGGCGCTGTTTGGAATGGCGGATGCGGGACGCTGGGCGCTGGTGCGGCGGCCCGCGGCGGCCGCGGCCCATCGGCGCGACGAGGCGGTCGAACTCATCGTGCGCACGCTGCTGCGCCGCTGGGGCGTGATTTTCTGGAGACTGCTCGCGCGCGAGGCGGACTGGCTGCCCCCGTGGCGCGAGCTGCTCATGTGCTGCCGCCGGCTGGAGGCGCGAGGCGAGATTCGGGGCGGCCGGTTCGTCGCGGGATTCTCCGGCGAGCAGTACGCCACGCCGGAAGCCGTAGGTCTGTTGCGCGACGTGCGCCGCAAGCCACACACGCGCCAATACCTGTCGCTGTCGGGGGCCGATCCTTTGAATTTGATCGGCATCATCACGCCCGGCGCCCGGCTGGCTTCGCTCGCCGGCAACCGGCTGCTGTACCGCGACGGAATTCCGATCGCGACTTATGCGGCCGACGAAGTTCACTACCTCGAAGACATTCCGGCGCAGGAGCAATGGGAGGTGCAGACCGCGCTGTTGCGGCGTCACGCTCCTCTCGCGCTGGACGTAACCTAGCCATGCTCGACGTGTGGTAATCATGGAGTCGACCCGGCGGCGTCCAGGCGGCCGCGGTAGGCGCCTGGACGAAACCCACGTTCCTCAGCTGCCCTGGACCGAGGTCGGCAATCCCTACCCGCCCATGGAGGTGCTGTCGGCGGATCAGCTCGAGGCCGTTCACCTCACGTCGCTGCGCATTCTCGAGGAGCTGGGCATCGAGGTGATGTCGCCGCGCGCACTCGCCGTGCTCGAGGCGGCGGGCGCCCAAATAGACTTGAGTAAGAGAACGGCGCGCTTGGATCGCGGCCTCCTCGCGCAGTTGCTGAAGAGCGCACCGTCCTCCTTCATCCTCACCCCGCGCAACTCCGGCAGGCGGGTGCTCATGGGCGGGAATCGTGTCAACTTCGGCCTGGTCGCGGGTCCGCCCAACGTGCACGATCTGGAGCGCGGCCGCCGCCCGGGCAACTTTCGCGATTACTGCGACTTCATCCGCCTTGCGCACTACTTCAACGCCATCCATCTGATCGGCAATCAAGTGTGCGCACCCATCGAACTGCCGGCGAACTCCCGGCATCTGGATACCTATCGGGCGAATCTTCAGTATTGCGACAAGGTCTTTCACTGTACGGCGATCGGGGCGGGGCGGGCGCTCGACGGCATCCGTATGATGGCGATCGCGCGCGGCCTCGACCTCGAGCAGTTCGCCTCGAGCCCCGGCGTCGCGACCATCATCAACGTGAACAGTCCGCGCCGTCTCGATCAAGCCATGTGCGAGGGATTGATGACGATGGCGCAGCACGGCCAGGCCGTGATCATCACGCCCTTCACCTTGATGGGCGCCATGGCGCCGGTATCGCTGGCGGCGGCGCTCGCCCAGCAGAACGCGGAGGCGCTGTTCGGGATTGCTCTCGCTCAGGCGGTTCGGCCCGGCTCTCCGGTGATGTACGGCGCGTTCACCTCCAACGTGGACATGCGCTCGGGAGCACCGGCATTCGGCACTCCCGAAAACGCCAAGGCCAACATCGCGAGCGGGCAGCTGGCGCGGCGCTACGGGCTGCCGTACCGCACGTCGAATGCCAGCGCTTCCAACGCGGCCGACGCCCAGGGCGCCTACGAAACCGAGATGTCCCTGTGGGGCGCAATTCTGGGGGGCGGCAACCTGGTGTATCACGCGGCCGGTTGGCAGGAGGGAGGGCTCACGGCGTCATTCGAGAAACTGATCCTCGACGTCGAGATGCTGCAGATGATGATCGAATTCTTGAAGCCCATCGCCGTCAATGAGCAGGAGCTCGGATTCGACGCCGTCAAGGGCGTTCCGACGGGCGGACATTTCTTCGGCGAACCGCACACCATGGAGCGATACGAGCACGCCTTCTACCGGCCGCTCGTCTCCAACTGGCAGAGCTACGAGAACTGGCAGTTGAGCGGCGGCAAGAACGCCACGCAGCGCGCCACGGACATCTGGCAGCTGGCGCTCAAGGAATACCAAGAGCCGGCGATGGATCCCGCCATTCGAGAAGAACTCGACGCCTATGTCGCGCGCCGCCGCGCCGAAATCGGCAGCGGTGAACCCTGATCGAGGTCGAGCGCGAGGCGGTGTGCCGCCAGGGGCGCGCTACGGCTGGGGCGCCTACGGCAGGGGCAGTTGCGACGCACTCCAGCCGCCGCCCACGGCTTCGATCAGCGCGACGCTCGCCTGCAAGCGGCTCGACAGCACGGCGAGCGCCGTTTGTTCGGCGCTCAGCCGCGTGGTCTGCGCGGTGATCACGCTGCTGTAGGGAACCGTGCCGGCTTTGTACTGATTGAGCGTGAGTTTCTCGGCCTCTCTGGCCGCCGCCACGGCGGCGTCCTCGATGACTGCCTGTTGCTCGAGCACACGCAGGGTGACGATCTCGTCCTCGACCTGCTGAAAGCCGGTCAACACCGTCTGCCGATAGGTGTCGACGCTCGCGTCGTACGCCGCCCGCGCCTGCGCCACCTGGGCGCGGCGCAGGCCGCCATCGAACAAGGTTTCGGCCAGCGCCGGACCCAAGGCCCAAACCCGGTTCGGGGTGCTGAACAGCCAGGCATTCTTGGGACTCGAGTAATTGTCGGAGCCGGCCAGGGTCAGGCTCGGAAAAAACGCCGACTCCGCGACGCCGATCTGCGCGTTGGCCGCGGCCACCTTGCGCTCGGCTTGGGCGACGTCCGGCCGC
>DATFZF010000101.1:0-3874 GCA_035314705.1 Steroidobacteraceae bacterium
GACGAAGAAGATACAAATATTATAGCCATAAGCGTTACTCTATCATGAATTCTATACTGTTGTGACAACACAGCGTGCCTTTCGATAAAATCTATGTGTTTCAGTCACTTGTGGCAATAGGTATGGGTTGAGCAGTTACCATGTAAGGACGAGGCCAGAGTGGGACAGAAGGGATCGCTCAGCTACGTCTGGGCGCCGGTTGGCTCACGCCCGCCGATGGTGCGCGACAACCGTAACGACAACGCCTACATCTTCGGCGCGATTTGTCCGGCACGCGGTGTCGGTGCGGCGGTTATCACTTCCGCCGCCAACACCGAATGCATGAACCTCCACCTCGAAGAGATCAGCACGCAGGTTGCCCCGGGCTCGATCGCCGCTTTGATCTGCGATGGCGCCGGCTGGCATCAGAGCGCGAATGAACTCAAGCTACCGGATAACATCGTGCTGTTGCCGTTGCCGCCCTATGCCCCGGAATTGAACCCGATGGAGAACGTCTGGGACTACCTGCGCGCCAACAAACTTTCGGCCGGCGTCTGGGACGGCTACGACGAGATCCTGGCCGCCTGCGCAGATGCCTGGAACTGGTTCGCTAGCGACACAGAGCGCATTCGATCAATCGGCACCAGGGAATGGGCAACGGTCAATGTCTAGGGCCGTTGGTATTACGCACCGCGCTCGCCAGATTGTCGTAGCGCAGCAGGCGGAACACACCGCCGAAATAGGCGAAAGCGTGCTCGTGCGCCTCGAGGAACGCCTGCTGCGTTGCGTGCAGATAAGCGCGGTGGAACGCCGCCCCGCTCGCCATCGACCGCATCGCAAACACCTGCACCTTGGTCCGCTCGTCGCCGAGATTGACCCGGGCTTCGTACCAGTCGACCTGGGCTTCCTGCGCCCAACTGTAACTTTGCGGCACGAACGTTTCCCGCCGTACCAGACCCATCTGGCGTTTGCGTTCGCGGACGTGGTTGCGCACCGTCGACTCAGCGACCGCGGCGTCAGGGAATTCGGTCAGGATGCGCTGATACAGCCGCCGGGCAGTATGGCGCTGCTTGCGCGGCGCCAAACGGTCCGCTTCCAGAACCGTGTCAATGAACCCGGCAACCAGGCCGAGCTTTGGCTTGGCGCGTTCCGGGTAGCGGTGCTTCGGTGGTAGCGCACTGCCAATCGCCTGGCGCACCAAGCGGCGATGAACGCCGAACTTCGCGGCGACACCCGCGATCGTCCCGATCCCAAACTCATGCTCACGACGAAGCTGCTCAAACAAATCCACTTTGGCTCTCCAATCCACGCCAGGTCCCCCGATCCAGTCGGGCGACCGTAGGTTGAGGGACCGGAGATGGGCCAAAATCCGTCAGCACTACTGGGCCAAAGTTCGCTAGCAGAGCCAATTTTCGCCGCTCGGTGAGATAGCGCCAGGCCGGCGAGCCGCATGACAGACGCGGGCGCCAGTCCCACCGCTGGGCGACCGGAATATGCGATGCGCGTGCCCGCTGCGTTCGGAGGGCCTCGGGAAAAGTCGGGGCGATCCCCGCGAAACCGCTAAGCACACGGCGCGCATCGCCGAAATTGAGGCCGGGATCGAGGTGTTGGACGAGGGTGAATACGTCACCTTTGTGGTCGCTCAACGGGTCCCACCAGCCGCGGCCCTCATGGTTGACGATCACGATTTCACCCTCGCCGCGGCGGTATTTGAGGTTGCGGCGAGTACTCTCGGCGCGGTCGAGCCGCCATACCGGCGGCAGCCGCTCGAGCAGCGCGGCGCAGCTCACGCTGGCCTTCAGCAATTCAATTTCTGTGTCCTGCATTGTTCGACGCTCCTTTCGGGATTGCCGGAAACACGGGGGCCATGCCCTCCCTCATTTCCTTGTTTCTCCGGCCTATCTCCCCCGAAGACCGCGAAGCCGGCGCGGGACAAGGGCGTGGCCTGCCACGGGCGCGCCACAGCGCGCCGCACCCTTGTGGCGCGCCCGGCGCAAGCGGCAGCACCGTCGCTGCTTACTGCTTGAATTGACTATTATTTCTCTTGCATAATGTCGGGTTTTTGTGTAAATTAGTGTCGGGTTTTTGCAACACGGGGGCTGACGGTGCCAAGGCGGCGGACACTACGCGAGAGGATCGGGGAACGGATCGCCCGCCGACGGGACGACGTGTTCCTGACGCGCGAGTTCCGCGATCTCGGCGGCGAGGACCAGGTGCTGCGCGCGTTGCGCGGGCTGGTGCGGGACGGCGCCCTCGTGCGCCTCGGCTACGGCGTCTATGGCCGCGCCGAAACATCCCAACTCTCCGGCCAGCCGATGCTGGCGGCGCGCGGCGGTTTCATCGACGCGGCGCGCCAGGCGCTCGACAAGCTCGGCGTCGAATGGGAGCCGACGGAATTTCAGCGGGCCTATAACGAAGGCCGCTCGACGCAGGTGCCGGTCAATCCGGCCGTGCGCGTGAAGGGCCGTTTCGTGCGTCGTCTGCGCTATCAGGATACGGAGTTGCGGCTTGAGCGATGAAACGCTGCGCGAGCTCCGCGAGGTCCAGGAACATTTCCGGCTGCCGAGCATCGGCCTGGTCGAGAAGGACCTCTACGTCGTCAAGGCCATCGCGGCTTTAGCGGCGATCGACGCCGCGCCGTTCACGCTCGTCTTCGGCGGCGGCACCGCGCTCGCCCGCGCGCACAAACTCGTCCGACGCATGTCGGAGGATGTGGATTTCAAGATCGTGCCGCTGCCGACAGCGCCGGTAAGCCGCAGCGGCATCCGGCGCGCGCTTGGCAAGCTCGGCGATCAGGTGACGGCGGCATTGCAAGCGGCCGGCTTTGCGTTCGATCCGAAAGACGAAGCCTGCACCCGCTCGCAGAACGAGAACCGCTACACGGTCTGGCAGCTTCCTTACGCCGGGAACACCGGGGCAGGGGAGGGGCTCCGCCCGACCATCCAGATCGAGACCACCTATGCCCCGCTGCGGCAAGCGGCGGTGACGCTGCCGGTGAGTTCGTTCGTGGCCGAGGCGTACGGCCGGCCGCCGGAAGTGGCGCGGATACCGTGCGTCAGCGTGACGGAAACGGCGGCCGAGAAGCTGGTGGCGCTCACCCGCCGCATTGCAATGGAGCTGGCGGGGCTGAGCCGCGATCCGGACCCGACGCTCGTGCGCCATATCTATGATCTGCACCTGATGCAGGGGCACATCGAACCCGGTCAGGTTGCGGCGCTCGCCCGTAACATCGCCGCGGCTGATGCCAGAGAATTCCGCAATCAATATCCGGCCTATGTCACCGATATCGCCGGCGAAACCCGGAAGGCGCTCGATGCCCTGCGCACCGATCTGGCATACCGTACGCGATACGGTGACTTCATTATCGCGATGTCGTATGGAGAGAGGCCGGAATTCGATGTTGCTCTCGCTTCCGTCGCAGCGCTGACCGAGCAAACGATCCAACACGAGGGGGACGGCACGTGCTGACTGGCGAGATACGGTCACAAATCGACAGCATCTGGAATGATTTCTGGTCAGGCGGTGTCTCGAACCCGCTGTCGGTCATCGAGCAACTAACCTATCTGCTTTTTATCAAACGCCTTGACGAGCTGCACACCGCTGAAGAGCGAAAATCCGCGCAGCTCAAGATTCCGATGGAACGCCGCATTTTTCCGGAAGGGAAGGATGGCCTCGGCAAAGATGGCGGTTGCGCGTACGAGGACATGCGCTGGTCGCGGTTCAAGTCATTCGAGGCGCGAGAGATGTTCAAGGTCGTCGACGAACACGTCTTTCCGTTCCTGCGCACGTTCGGCGGTGAGGGCTGAGACCGTCCAGAACCCGGGGGTGATTACGCCGCATTCTGAAATGGACGGCGGGCCCATCGCTCGGCGATGCGGCACTCCTTGTCGAAATT
>DATFZF010000102.1:0-18260 GCA_035314705.1 Steroidobacteraceae bacterium
GAAGTACGTGCCCAACAATGCGTATGCCGACGCGAAGCTCATCGTTGCTTGGTGGGTCGCGGCGCTGGCGCGCCGGCTACCCTCCGGCATGGCCGTGTACGCTGTCTCGCCCGGTGGGGCGACCGCCACCAAGGTGGTGCGAAGCGCTGGCCCGATGTTGAGGTATGTGTTTATCCCCATCGTGAACCTCATTCCCGGCATGAATCAGACGCCGGAGACCGCGGCCCGTCGGTACCTCCAGGCTTCGGAGTTCGGAACCGACGTCTCGGGGCAATTCTTCGCCTCGGCTCAAGGGAAGTTCTCAGGCCCAATTGAGGCGCAGCGCCACCTACACCTCCACGATGGCGCCAACCAGGAAGCTGCGTGGCAGGCCGTCGTCAATGTCTCTGGCGTCGATTTTCGCGGGGCCTTACCGTATTTTGAAATAAATAGTTCAAAACGTCCTTGACCACGGTCATTGCGTCTAATATCGTACCAACCAGTTCGAAATAAGCAAAGCAAGCCTAACCTCACGAGGAAAATACACATGGAACGGCACCAAGGCAAAAAGGCGGTAATTATCGGCGGCACGAGCGGCATGGGGCTCGCGACGGCGAAGATGCTCCTCGATGGGGGTGCGCGCGTTCTGGTTACGGGTCGCTCGAAGGCCGGCCTGGAATCGGCGGAGAAGGAGCTCGGAAAGGGTGCCCTCGTGGTTTCGAGCGACGCGCGCTCGCTGACGGACATCGACGCTCTTGCCTCCCGGGTGAAGGCCGAGTTCGACACCTTCGACCTGCTTTTCGTCAACGCCGGGTTCAGTATTCCAACGCCTCTCGAGAGCGTGACCGAGGCCATCTACGATGAGATGTTCAACCTGAACGCCAAAGGGCCGTTTTTCGCGGTCCAGAAGCTCGCGCCGCTGATCAGTCGAGGAGGCTCCGTCGTCCTCACGACCTCGATCGCCAACGTCAAGGGACTGCCGGGCCAAGCCACATACGGAGCCGCCAAGGCTGCGCTGCGGTCATTCGCCCGGGTGCTCGCCGACGAGCTGCTTCCTCAGGAGATCCGCGTAAACGCGGTGTCGCCCGGCCCCATCGACACGGGCATCCTCGAAAAGGTGTTCCCTACGGAAGAGATGCGTACAAAGGTCAAGGGGCACACCGTCGGCATTATTCCCATGAAGCGCTTCGGGACGTCGGACGAGATCGCCAAGGCCGTCCTCTTCCTCGCGTTCGACGCGACCTTCACGACCGGCGCCGAATTTCCGGTCGACGGGGGTTGGTCGCAACTCTGAGAAACAAGATGTCTTCATTGAAAAACAAGATCGCTGTGGTCACCGGGGGTAGCAGCGGCATCGGCGTGGCGACGGCCAAGAGGTTCGTTGAAGAGGGCGCCTATGTGTTCATCGCCGGTCGACGCGAGGCCGAGCTCGACAAGGCCGTCGCGGACGTCGGCAGGAACGTCACCGGCGTAAAGACCGACATCTCAAAGCTCGATGACCTCGACCGCCTCTACGAGGCCGTTGCAAACAAGGGCAAGATCGACGTTATTTTTGCTGGTGCGAGGATCAGGACCAACGTGCTGAGCCCTGGCCCGGTCGACACGCCGATGTTCGACGAGCAGTTCCCGTCCAAGGACGGCGCCGCCGAAGCCAGACAGCAGATCATGGCGATGACGCCTCTCGCGCGCCTGGCGCGTCCCGAGGAGATCGCTTCCACAGCTCTGTTCCTCGCCTCAGACCAAAGCAGCTACGTCGCCGGTATCGACCTGCTGGTCGATGGCGGCCTGACGGCTGTATAGACCGAAGCGCTTGGGCGCAGTAGCACTATACGAACGACAACTTAGGGGGAGTCGCATGAACAAACAGAACGACGCGCACGCTACCGCCGAGGCGTCCACCTATGCGCCGGCTCGCGTCGGTGCTATCCGACGCTTCTTCAATGCCTGGCGACGCTGGGAAAAACTCATGGATTATGGCCCGTATGACTACACGCTCGATCGCATTGGACAGTTGGAAAGTCGGGTGGTGGAGCTGGAACGCGCAGGGAATGCGACCAATCGCTTACGTAGCGCGCCTGACGGCATGAAGCAGATTGGAATATCGAGAGATGCAACCGATGTAGGATATGGTGATGGCAAAATTTCCGTATAAGACTGCCCTCATCGTCGGCGCCGGGCCCGGCATCAGCGCCTCACTTGCGCGTCGTTTATCGACGCCGGGGTGACCGTTGGCCTCGCTGCTCGCGATGTCGAAAAGCTCAACGGACTGGCCGGTAAGACCGGTGCAAAGATTTTCGCCGTAGAGGCCTCCGACCCCCCGGCGGTGGCGAAGCTGTTCCTCGACACCGAGCGGCTACTCGCCGAGCCCGACGTTGTCATCTACAACGCCGGCTCTCGCGTGTCAGGAAAGCTAGCTGACCTCGACCCTGCGGCCGTAGAGAGGTGCGTCGCTGTAAATGCTTTCGGTGCTTTTCTTGTTGCTCAGCAGGCGGCAAAGCGGATGGAGCCGCGGGGACACGGTGCGATTCTATTCATGTCTACACGTCTCGCGCGCCGTTGCGGTTCGACGGTCGAATCAATCCTGCTCGTGGATCGTTTGGGCATATGTCTTGCCGTATGGGTAGAACAGTTCCTTGCGGCCTTCCTGCCACGCACGTTTCATTTCGGGCGTCGTAATGTCCCAATCCGGCCTGCATTTCTGGGTGACAGCGCGCAAATCCTGACGCAGGTCCTCCATGGTCGGCCTTCCAAAGTACCAGTACCCGCTGTAGATCTTGTGGATAATGAGATCCGGCTCAAGAACAACAACGTGAGGGATCATTGGATTGTGCAAAGGGTCTGTATATTCGGCGATGTCGAGATCCTTTTGGACAACACGGCGCGCGTCGGATAGAAAGGCCCAGTGAGCGCCGACTCCGCTACGGCATTCGTTCGTCTCCGTGAGGCTATCCGTGCTGATGGTGACAAGTCGGCAATAGCCTACTTCCATTTCACGGTGTAGCTGGACAAGTCCTTCAGCCTGGCGTCGATCCTTTGGACAGAAGCCTCCGCGACTCAGCACGACGATCATAGGGTCCGTTCCTTGGAGTTCGGACAATTTCCGCCGTGTCGCCGTATGGTCGGTTAGCTCGTAATCAGGAAAACGAGCTCCAGGTACGATGTCGTTTCGCATGTTCTTTAAGACTCCCTTTCACTTAGTTGCGGACCACAATGCAGCGTGATCCTGGTTTGGGCTATTTATTCCACGACTTGGACTTGATCAAAATCCAAAAGATCATCAAGTGTGAGACGATTACCAGGGGAGCGTAAAACGTATAGACATACCAAAGAGTGGCTAGGTTGAAGCTCGGCACGTTCAACTGCAGGACGCCGCGTACTCCGTTTAGCAAGTCCAAGAATCCCCACGTGTTGGTCACCCACACCAGAGGAACGGCAATACGCCAGTTGCCCCGCAGAGCAAAGATGGAAGCGAAGGCCAACGCCGCTTCTAAGAGATCACCGTAAGCAGCACCGGAACGGAACTCTCTGGGCAGTGTCGGATCGACCATACCCGCGACCAATAGAGTCATTCCCACATAGCGCGGCACATGCACAAAGAGCAGCGGAATTAGAGCAGAATTACGAGAAAGTTTGGTTAGGTACGGCCAAACGTACCACGCCGCGACGATGCCGAAGACGACAACGCTCGTAAGAAGCTGCATCCAAAATATTTGGGTCGAGTCCATTTCCGTGTTCCTCTAACGTTAGGTTGGTCGTAATGCCAGCGGCACGTCGGCTAATGCTCGCGCCAGACAAACCGAGAGTATCGCGATTGCGGCCGGATCTCATAGAGCTTGCCGCCGCGCTTGAGGAAATTCGCACGCGCTTGCGCTTCGCCGTAAGCTCTGCCTGGGTGCGGTCGATGCGATGGCCCAGAATTCCGCATAGGGCATACTGTCCTGGCACCCCGGGGAAACCATGTAAGGAGAGCGTCGATGTCGAAGTCCACGAGGCGCGTGGTCACGGGCCACGATTCACGCGGGAAATCGGTCGTCCTGTCGGACGGTTCGCCGCCCCAGCATCACTCGATGCGCGGCTCAGGCGTGGGCGCGGACTTCCATGAGATGTGGAGCGATGCGCAGACGATTCCAGAACTGTCTTCGACCGTGGCCAGGGAGCCGAACGAGCGTCCCTTCATCATCATGCCCGCGACGGGCCATCTGCTGCGGATCCTGGACGTCTGTCCGCTCAAGGACGGCGGCTTGCGAACTGTGATGCATCGGACGCGGACGCTCGATTATGTCGTCGTGATCGAGGGCGAACTCGTCCTGATACTCGACGACTGCGAGGTAATCCTGAAGCCGGGGGATGTGGTGGTGCAGCGGGGCACGGAGCACGCCTGGGAAAATCGCTCGGATGTGATCGCCCGCGCTGCGTTCTTCCACATCGACGCGCGCTTTAGCGAAGAACTACTGGCCCGCCTGCCAAAACCGCTGGCGCTCATGGGCTAGGGATGATCAGAGGGCCGTTGTGCCGAAGAACTTCATCTGGATCGAGCCACGCCGCTCGAGGAATTTCCACTCGCCGCCCTGGCGCACAAAGCGATCCTTCAATTCGCCGAAGTAGACCGGTCCGGCGGAAACATACGGTGCGGCGGCATCGCCCGGCGTCGTCGAGATCATGGTGAGGTAGGAGAGCCCACGGGCCTCATCCTGGCTGACGACTTCGATCATCACATTGGTGGCAAGGTGCTTGGTCAGCAACGTCTTCGGTCGCGTCAACAGGGCCGCGCGAATGGCCTCCCGTCCCTCAATGACCTTCTCCGGTGCCATAGGCCGGGCAAACGAGCCGTTCTCGGCAAAGAAGTCCGCTGCGGCGCTCATATCGCCCAAGTCAAGGGCACGTGAGTAGGCATAGACGATGCGCTCACAGGCACGTTCGATCTCGACACGTTCCGCGGCGCTGAGTGATTGGGTCATTGCGAGCTCCACTGCATGGTGATCAAAAGAATTAGGCCTCGAAGGTCTCCGGCGCCGGCGACGGGCGGCCGAGGATCATGTCGGAGGCCTTCTCAGCGATCATGACGACCGCCGCGTTGGTATTGCCGCCGATGATGCACGGAAACACGGAGGCGTCTGCGACGCGCAGGTTCTCCAGTCCGACGACCCGCAGCTGCGGATCCACCACGGCGGCGGCATCATTGCCCATGCGGCAGGTGCTGACGGGATGATGGACCGTGTAGGCCTCAGCGCGGACATAGGCGGCAAGTTCGGTGTCGCTAACCGAGCCGCTTCCGGGAGCGGCTTCCTGGGCTCGGTACGCCGAGAACGCGGCCGACGCGAAGATCTTGCGGGCCAGGCGTATGCCGCTAATCAGCGGCGGCAGGTCCTCCGGTGCGGATAGAAGGTTCGGGTCGATCAGCGGCGCATCGAATGGATCGGGGCTCGCCAGAGTGACGCGCCCGCGACTGCGGGGATAGAGGCCGACTGGGCTGATCGCAAAGCCATGACCGATTGGATATGGAAACGATGGGCCGGGGCGCTTGGCCGGCTGGAAGACGAGTTGTATATCGGGCTTGTCGAGCCCCGGCATCGACTTCACGAACGCCGCGGATTCGAATACGTTGTTGGCCAACGGGCCGCGACGGAACAATAAATACTCGGCGATATTCCAGAGATTTCGCGGCATGGCCCGAAGCGAGAGGCCGTAGGACACGGGATTCCGCATGCGCATGTGCACCGGACTTGCAAGGTGATCGTGAAGATTACGCCCGACGCCCGGAAGTTCGTGACGTACCGTAAGCCCCAGGGCGGCGAGGTGTTCGCCGTCGCCGATTCCGGAAAGCATCAGTAGCTGTGGCGACTGTATCGCTCCTGCGGCGAGGACGATTTCCCGGTGCGCCTTCACGCTCAGGTTCACGCCTGCCGAGCGTGTCTCGACCGCCACTGCACGGCGGCCCTCCAGGACGATGCGGGTGGCCTGAGTGCCGGTCAGCACGACCAGATTCGGCCGTCCGAGCGCCGGCCGCAGCAAGGCGCTTGCCGTAGTCTCGCGCGTGCCGCCCCGGATCGAGAGTTGGCGCAGACCCATCCCCTCGCTGTCTGTGCCATTCAAGTCTTCGCGGAAGGAGTAACCGAGGCTCGTAAGTGCGTCAAAGAACGAGAAATTGAGAGGATTTGGGCGCGTCACCTTGCGGACGTTCATTGGGCCACCGCTGCCGTGGTAGACGCTGGGCCCGAAATTCTCGTTGTGTTCGCTCTTGCGAAAGTACGGCAGGACTTCGCGGTAGCTCCAGCCCTTTGCTCCGGCGGCCGCCCACGCGTCATAGTCCCGCGGATTTCCCCTGAAATACACCATCCCGTTGATGAGCGCCGAGCCGCCGAGGCCGCGCCCCCGAGGCACCGAAATCCGGCGGCCGTCGAGCTGCGGCTGAGGCACGGACCGGAAGCGCCAGTTCAGTGCGTCAGACCGCTGCGCCATCACGATGGTGCCCGGTACGTTGACGAATACGCTCCTGCCCGAGCCGCCAGCCTCGAGCAGACAGACCGTGCGGCGGGAATCCTCCGACAATCGGGCGGCCAATGCGCAGCCGGCCGTGCCACCGCCCACCACGACGTAGTCGAACCCCTGTGCAACATCTGCCATCAATCCCTCTGTTCGCCCCAACATCGCGTGCACGGCGATGATACGCCGCGGCGACACGAATTGAGCGTCCGAGGCTTATCCGCCCGACGTAGGCTGTGAGAGGATTGGGGGGGATGACGATAGGGGAGAGTTCATGAGACGGCAACTGGGCAAGCTCGAGGTCAAGAGTGTTCGCGAAGGCGAGGGCCGCATGCCCATGCAGTTCGCCGTACCGGGCGTGACCGGCGAAGACCTGTCGACGCTGCAGGCGTGGTACTGGAGCGATGAACTCTCGATGGATCCTCAGGCTGCGATTTTCCGCATCGAGGTACGCAGCTATCTGCTGAACGTCGATGGTCTTAATGTGCTGGTCGACACCTGCTGCGGCAACGACAAGGAGCGCAGTGTTCCCTGGGCGCATCGACTCCAGTCACAATGGCTGCACAATCTTGCCGGCGCAGGCTGCGATCCCGCCGATATTCATCTCGTGCTGTGCACGCATCTGCACGCAGACCATGTCGGATGGAATACGCGCCTCGAGGATGGGCGCTGGGTCCCGACGTTTCCGAACGCCCGCTACGTCTTCAGCCGCAAGGACTTTGAGTTCTTTGGTCGGCAGACTCACGAAGCCCATAATCGAGAGTCCTACATCGATTCGGTGCTGCCCGTGGTCGCGGCCGGACTTGCCGACATCGTGGACAGCGGCCACTGTGTGCATCGTGAGATCGAGGATGGCATCTGGCTCGAGGATGCGGCCGGTCACTCGCCGGGTAGCGTCCTCGTGAACGCCCAACGCGGCGGGTCGCGGGCGGTGTTCACGGGCGACGTGGTTCACCACCTGATCCAGCTCGTTCGACCGGACATCGCGTTCTTCGCCGACGAAAACCCTGCCGAGGCCTGCGCCACCAGGCAGCGCCTGCTCGCACAGTGCGCGGACAACAACGCCGTGCTGTATCCCGCCCATTTCCCGGATCCCCCCGCCGGTCACGTCCGCCGTGCGAGGCGCCATTTCTCCTACGATTTCTTGTAGCGAAACGTCTACGCGATGACTGCGCCTCGCTTGGCGAGCAGCTGCCGCAATACGCTGCGATGGCAGCGGTTCTCGTCTTCGCAGTAGCAGCCGACGGAAAAATTCGTGGACATTGAAAACGCGGCCAGCAAATCGAGCAGCCTTCTCGCGTCAGGTGCGTTCATTTGCGCCCGATACCGGCGCACAAATCTGTTCCAGTCGGCCGCGCCGGCGGCCGCTTTGGCCTCGGTAACCAGCTCTGCGGCGGGCGCCAGATTGGGCAGCCAGATATCGTAGTAATCGCGGGTCGCATACTCCGTCATCGGAACGCCCCGCGGCGGACGGCGCACCGTGCCGATTCGCAGGCCTTCGCCGCGTTCCCGTGCAGAGCCGAGCCGAACGATCCTGACAGCCATGCGTTCTCCCTTTGCCCGGTCAACGGCGGCTGCTGGGCAGCACCTTGAAGTCCTCGCTTTGCGCAAGGTCACGCAGCGCTTGCAGAAGCTTGTCAGGAGGACAAACTAGCTTGCGCTGGGTCAGATCGAACCAGCCGGCTGTCGACGTGACTCGCGCTGCAAGTGTTCCGCCGCGGACAAAGTCATTGCGAATCATCATGCGGCTGCCGTCTTCGGACAGTCCCGCGAGCGATATGGAAACGCTGAGTTCGTCCAACAGATGACATTCACGGAAGTATTCGACCTCATCCTTCATGACCACGGGTCCGAGGCGCAATCGCATGAATTCCGACATGGGAAAGCCGCAGTCGGCGAAATACATCATGCGCACGTCGGCCGACTTATCCAGGAAAGCCGTGTTGCGCATGTGCGAATTGAAGTCCATGTCGCCCCATCCGGCAATGAGTTTTTTCTCGTACATTGGTGGTCCGTGCCAGCGTGCCGCTTATTTCGTGCGCGCCTGATTCTTGAGGCCGAGCACTTCGCAGGCTTCGATTTTCGGCGGGCTTGCCAACAGTTCGCCCGCCTTGGCCATCAGCGCCTGTGCGATGGGTCCTTGTAAATGCGCCTGTCGGCCAGGTTCGTCCTCGAAGGCATCGAAGATGGCGAAAGTGCCGGGCGACAACTTTAGCGCAAACCAGATCGGCGTCGTCGCCTCCTGATTGGCCATGCCGAGTCCCGCATCCAGAAATCGTGCAACCTCGTGTTCCTTGCCGGGTTTTGCCTCCAGGCGGGCGAGAAGTGCCAGTTTGATCACAGAGTTCCCCTTTGCGTTTGATGGCCGCTCTCGAGCGACGACGGGCCTGACTTTACGCGCGGTCCGGCGTCTGGCAAATTGGCGTAATTGACATCTATGGTATTGATCAAGCCATGAACATCGCGGTGTTGGCCCTCGAGGGTGTGTTCGACACCGGTCTTGCGACCGTGCTCGATGCCTTGTCCACGGCGAACGAGCTGGGCCGCTTGTTCGCCTGCCCGGGTCCGCATTTCAACGTACAAATCGTGGGCGTGCGTCGTCGCGTGCGCAGTGCTCAGCGGCTCGGTGTGCCGGTGTTGCCGGTGGGGAGCTGTCCGCGGCCCGACTGCGTGATCGTGCCGGCGGTGGGCTATAAGATGCCCGCGGCCCTGCAGTTGGCGTTGGGGCGGGAAGATGTCGCCGAGGCGGTTAGCGCCCTGCGCCAGTGGGCGGCGGGAGGATCGCGGATTGCCGCCGCCTGCATCGGCACATTTGTCCTCGCCGAGAGCGGGTTGCTGGACGAACATGAGGCGACCACCACCTGGTGGCTCACGTCGTTTTTTCGGCAGCGCTACCCGGCAGTGCGCCTGGATGCCACACGGATGGTCGTCAGCTCAGGTCAATTCGTCACGGCGGGTGCCGCTCTCAGCCATATCGACATGACCCTGTGGCTCATCCGGCAGGCTAGTCCGGAACTGGCGGCGCTCGTTGCCAAGTATCTGATCGTGGACTCTCGGCCCGCCCAGTCGGCGTATGTGATAGCCGACCATCTGGCCCACTCAGATCCCCTGGTCGAGCGCTTTGACCGCTGGGCACGCAGTACCATGAGCAGCGGTTTCAATCTGGAGGAGGCAGCGCGGGAACTCGCCACCAGCAAGCGCACTCTGGCGCGACGACTGCGCGACGTGCTCGGCAAGACGCCGATCGCGTACGTTCAGGACCTGCGAATCGAGCGCGCGGTTCATCTTCTGAAGACGAGCGATCAGAGCGTCGATCGGATTGCCGAGAGGGTGGGCTACTCGGACGGCGTCACATTGCGCACTCTGCTGCGCCGCCGCCTGGGAAAGGGAATACGCGAGATCAAACGGGCCTAGGCCGCTTTCTCATCAATTCTGGTGATGGTCGCCCTTCGCCGCCGCTAGTACCTTCCCTCCGAGAACGACCAACACCAATTCAAAGGGGAACATCGATGAAAATCCTTCACCGCCTACTACTCGTCATGCTGCCGCTGGCCGCGTTCGCTCGTCGAATTTCGGTGGAGGCGTCTCGAATTCAACTCATGGGTCTTTTGGTTACGCGACAGGAAGACGCAGAGCGGCGTCTTGGTCTCCAGAAGCTGCGCGAGGCCGAGCAGCTCGCGCGCCGACTGGGAATGACGCGCTTGGTTGACGACATCGATGTCTTAGGCGACCATCACCCTTGTCACCGAGTTCCTCGCCAAATGAATGGCCGGCGGCATCGCCGGCAAGCAGTCATGTCGCCGGCGGTTTCAATTTGCGTTGAGCTCGCTCAGGAGCGATTTTGCGGCATATACCTTGTCGAGGGCCTCGCGAATGATCGCCGGATGAACGGCGATCGCTCGATTGTTCGAGGCATCGAACCAATAGTGACCGGCAATCGAGTAAATGTTGCCGTCGAACATCAGGCCGACGATATTACCGTCGGCGGCAATCAGCGGGCTGCCGGAGTTTCCTCCGACGATGTCGTTGTTGGTCGAAATGCAGAACGGCGTGCGCATATCGAGACGGTCCTTCACCGCCATCCAGCGATCCGGGATTTTGAAGGGCGACGCCCCGGTCGCGCGCTCGAACGCACGGCCAAGATATGTGAACGGTTCGACGGGCACGCCGTATTCCACCCACCCCTGCACCGTGCCGTAGTTGAGGCGCAGAGTAAACGTCGCGTCCGGGTAGACATTCGTGCCATACACTTTGAAGCGCGCCGCCGCAATTCTTTCTGCCGCTGCCGCAATCGGCGCTTCTACTTCGTTTTCGTATCGCGTCCGGATGGCGCGGGCGTCGGCGTCGACGGCGCGCGCCACCTCGATCATCGGATCGAGCGACGCGTCGACCGCCGCCTTGCCGCCGTGCCATAACTGCTTGCGCACCTCCGCATCGTCGAGCTTGGTCTCGGCGATGAGCCGTGTCGCCAGCGCATTGGGCGATTCCTTGGCCAGCAATCTGCGGATCACGGGATGATCGGGGCCCAGCCATTCGCGCATGCGTTCGAGCGAAAACGACAGCGTCAGTACTTCGACCTCGGAATACACCGGAACGCGCGCGAACAATTCGCGCTGTATCAGCGGGAGGGAGGCGTCGGTAAATTCCCGCAATCGATCGGTGTTGCGCTTCTTGCGCTCATCCGCGCCCCGCAACAGCAGGCGCGCGTCCCGGAACAGGGAGCTATTGAAACCCGCGCCGCTTTCCAAAAATACATATTGCAGGTACAACGCGCGCTCGCGGGTGGAGGCCGCCTCGATTTCCCGCCAGGGATCGGCGCCCTCCAAGCGGGCGCTCGCCCGCAGCTTCTGTTCCGCCTCCGTCTTGCCCGCCAACATCGCGTCGTCATTCAACGCGTCGAGCTCCTTGCGGCGCACCTTGATTGCGTTTTGCAAGCTGTTGAGGGGGGCTTCTATGATGCGATCATCGGCCGGATTGGTCATACCGAACTGGATAAATCGGCCGCGCAGCTCCGAAGCGCGCATCAATGTGATGGGCAGGGGCATGTCGCGATCGAACTTGAGCTGGGCGCGCGTTTGCAGGCGGGCCGTCGACCCCGGGTGACCGGCAACGAACACCAGCTGATCGGCGACTGGACCGTTGAAATTGATGGGCAAAAAATGCGGTGTGATCGCGGGTTTATCTTTTTCGTAGGCT
Organism: Steroidobacteraceae bacterium; assembly: GCA_035314705.1. Classification (GTDB taxonomy): domain Bacteria; phylum Pseudomonadota; class Gammaproteobacteria; order Steroidobacterales; family Steroidobacteraceae; genus Bog-1198. The sequence goes on from DATFZF010000102.1 coordinate 11,659, forward strand.
CGCAGCACGGAGAAATCGAGCGACCAGCGCGGAAATTGGAAATTGTCCGGATCGCCGCCGAATGATGCAATGTCGGCCTCCGGGGCGAAAACCAGCCGCACGTCGTCGTAGCGCTTGTATTTGTACAGGAAGTATTGGCCTCCCTGGTACAGCGTCACCACTTGGCATCTTAGTTTTCCCGAAATCGCCCTGATGCTCGCTTGCTCGCAGGCTTGTTCCAGCGTGGTCAACGTTCTTTTGCGTGCGTCGTTGGCAGCCGCGGCGTTCAATCCGGCGATCGCCTTGGAAACGGCATCCGTCACGTTTTCGGTGCCGACCAGCACGTCCGCGAGCTGTGCCGGACATCGCTGTTCCTCGTTGCGACTCGCCGCGGCGAAACCGAGCTCCACCAGACTCTTCTGTTTGGAGGACAGCTCCGCGAGACAGGACTCGACGCAATGGTGATTGGTCAAGATCAGGCCTTCGGGCGAGACGAATGAGGCCGTGCAGTTGGAGAGTCGAATCGTGGACAGGCGCACGTGATCGAGCCAGGCGGGTGTAATGTCGGCCCCGAACCGCTGCTTCACCGTGCTCGATGGGAAATTATCGAACGTCCACATTCCCTCTTCGGCTGCGGCGGGCACAGCCGCCAGACAAGCCAGTACCAGCACGAATCGGCGCATGAAATCCTCGTTCTCTTAGGTGTCGGGCGCAAGGCGATCGTGCGATTCTACCTGGCGGCATCCGAGTCTTCTCTGGATTCCGCTACAATCCACTCACGTCTACGCCATCGAGGCACCCGAGGCAATTGAACTCCGACAACCGCGTTTCGCGTCCGGCCTCGCCCAAGCATCGAGCCTTTACTTCGCTGTCCAACGGCGATTTTCGGATCTTTCTCTTCGCGGCCACCGCGGCGATGATGGCCGACAATATCGAGCACGTCATCAGCTACTGGGTAATCTTCCAGAAATTTCATTCGCCCGCTCTGGGCGGATTTGCGGTGATTTCGCACTGGTTGCCGTACTTAGTCTTCGCAGCATTTTCCGGCAGAATGGCCGACCGCTTCGATATTCGACGCCTCATCCAAACCGGCATGCTGCTATTCATCGGCGTGTCGGTTTGTTGGGGTGTCCTGTTCATGACCGATTCGGTCGCCCCGTGGGAGGCGAAGGTCTTGCTCGTCATCCACGGACTGGCCGGCGTTATTTGGATTCCCGCATCCCAGGTGTTGATCCACAGAATAGTCACGTTTGAACAATTACCGAGTGCGGTTCGCCTCACCGCGACCGGCCGCTACCTGGCATTTTTGATCGGGCCCGTAGTCGGCGCCGGCCTATTGCAGGCGTTTGGCCCCATCTATGGCATTTTCATCAATGCACTGATCTACGTACCCATGTTCGTGTGGTTGATCAAGGTACCTTACGGTCCGCAGGATTCGGATTTGAGACAGGCGCCCCAAGGCGTCAACGGATTTGCGGATATCTGGTCGACGATGCTTGTGATGGCAAAGAATCCGGTGCTGGCCTCCATGACGGTGTTGGTCGGCGCCGCGGGCTTTTTCGTCGGCAACGCTTATCAGGCCCAAATGCCCGGTTTTGCCCTCGATCTAGGGCACGGCCGGGGGGACTTCACGTATAGCACTATATTGGCCGCCGATGCAGCGGGCGGCCTCGCAGCCGGTCTGATACTGGAGGGCGGCGGATTGTTGCCGCCGAACGTACGCACGGCTTTCGTATTGGCGATGATCTGGTGCTGCGCGCTCATCGGGTTTGCGCGGTCAAATACCTACGCCGTGGCGATTGCTCTATTGTTCGTTGCCGGATTCGTCGAATTGGGCTTCAATTCAATGGCTCAGTCCCTGGTGCAACTGAATGCACCCGGCGAAATACGCGGGCGGGTGCTCGGGGTATTTTCGATGTCGGCCATGGGATTGCGCACCTTCAGCGGCGTGAGTGTGGGCTTGCTGGGGTCAGCCGTCGGCATTCATAACTCGCTGAGTTTCAGCGCTGCTGCACTATTGCTCGTGTATGCGGCGATTTTTGCCGGGCGAGCCATTCGGGGACGTTAGCAGGCGTGGGAGACTCAGATGAGTTCGTGCAGTGACACCGATTTCATGCGGCGCGCGCTCGCGCTCGCGCAGCGCGCGGCTCTGGATAACGAGGTGCCCGTCGGCGCCGTGTTGGTGCTGGATGGGGAAGTGATCGGCGAGGGATGGAACCGCCCGATTGTGGACCACGATCCGACGGCACATGCGGAAATCGTTGCGCTTCGCGCCGGCGCACAGCGGCTCGGCAATTATCGGCTCGAACGCACCACTTTGTATGCAACTTTGGAACCCTGCGCCATGTGCGTGGGCGCTGCGCTCAACGCGCGCGTGTCGCGGGTCGTATTCGGCGCATGGGATCAAAAAGCGGGCGCATGCGGCGGCCTCATCGATTTGCCGCGTCAGCCGAGATTGCCGCATCGCATCGACGTCTTCGGTGGCGTATGCAGCGACGAAAGCGCAGCCATGCTGCGGGCTTTCTTCGAGACCAGGCGCTAATTCAGGGTGGCGGCGCCGGCGCCCCAGGCCCATTCCAACAGGTCGCGGTAGCCCCGCACATTGTCCACATATCGCACCGGCTCCCAGCCGCGGGCGTAACCGTTCTCGGTCTGCGAGTACCAATGTTCCTGTTCAAGCAGGGGCAGAAACTCACGCACATCCTGCCACGAATCCGGGTCGCGGCCGGCCTTCTGCGTCAATACTCGCGCGTCCTCCAAATGGCCGTAGCCGATATTGTAGGCCGCCAGCGCAAACCAGGTTCGGTCCGGCTCGGGCACATGGGTGGGAATTTTCTCATACACTTGCCGGAAATAACGTGCGCCGCCGAAGATGCTTTGCTTGGCGTCGGTGGGGTTAGTTACCTTGGCCTCGGTGGCCGAATCGACCGTCAGCTGCATCAGGCCCTTGGCGCCCGTGGGCGACGCCGCGCTGGGATTCCATTTCGATTCTTGATACCCAATGGCCGCCAGCAAGCGCCAATCTTGACTGCTTTGTTCAGCCGCTTCTTCGAACCATTTCTTGTAGAGCGGTAGGCGGCTTTGCAAATGCCGCATGAAACCGCGCGCCCCGACGAACTCCAGATCCTCGGAGCGGCCGTAGTAGCGCTTCACGATGGCCGCCAGTTCGCCGTCAGCGCTGAGTCGCGCGAAATAGCTGCCCATGTCGCGCAAAAATCCGCGGTCACGCGTACTTGCGGCCCACGCGAGCGACTGGCTGCCCGGGAAGTCAAAGGCGATGCGCAGCTCCGGATGCACGTCGTGCGCCAACGCGAATTCCGTGGAATCGGCAATGGTGTAGTCGACGGTCCCGTCCGCAACGCCGTCGAGCAGGGCCTGGGTGTCCGTGCTGGCGTTTTCCACCCAGACCAGATCGGGCAGAAGATTACGCGCCTCATACAAGGTTTTCGCGTGCGAACTGCCGGTGGCAATTTCCAGATCTCCGCCGCCGATCTCAGCAAGCGAACGCGGACGCACCGCGCCGCGCCGGTAGATCAAGTGCTCTCGCACCCGCTGGTACGCGGGGCCGAATTCGACTCCCGGGACGATTTGCAACGGTACTTTCAAGCCCGCCGCCGCCAGATGTGCATGTCCGGAAATGAGCGCCTGGTAGATTTCCGAATAGCTGCGCAGCGGCGTAATTTTGAGCTTAACGCCGAGCTCATCAGCGAAGCGGCGCGCCAATTCGTACTCCGGGCCCTCAGGCATGTCGTCGGGGCCGCGATAATAGGCGAGGGGACCATTGCGGGTGACCACACGCAACTCTCCGAGAGTCTTGATCTGGTCGATGAGACTCGGCAGGGGAGTGCATGTGCCCAGCATCGTGAGGGCCGACACCGAAATGATGACTTTCGTCCAGCGCTGCCAATCGATAGGGAGGTTCTGTTTACGCACGGTCGTGAACTATTGGATTCCGTGAGGCGGGGCGAGTTCTGTTGTTGAGGCAGGCCCGTTGCCGATGCGCTAGAATAATCCTTTATTTCTACCTGCGGGCCCTTGACAAATGTGTTTCTATCATCGCTGACTATCGCGTCACACTGCAGGAAACTTTAAGTTAACGCCGTAGAAACTTAAGTAAATACCGCAGAATTTTAAGTTAACCGGAGAGGTACCGAAGTGGTCATAACGGCGCCGACTCGAAATCGGATGGTCGGGTAATTCCGGCACGTGGGTTCGAATCCCACCCTCTCCGCCACTTCTTTTCCAAGTCATTTCCGGTACTTAACCTAGTACCGGACTTTCCTATTGCCAAACTACTGCCAAATTCTGGGGACTTTGGGGGACGAATCACGATCTGCGCGACGTGATTTCTCGCCGCATTTATTGAAGAAATTGCCGTTCGAGAATCCAGAAATGGAGAGCGCGCAGAGGGTCTTTTTTCCATCGCATTTTTGATCGCGTGAATGTCGGCTTCTGTTGCTCCCTCAAGCCACGCGGCGTACATGCGCAGCATCACCTCGACACTGTGTCCGTGCTGCTTCGCCACCCAGAGCAGATTTTTTCCGAGCATGAGCTGCCACGTCACCGACGAATGCCGCGCGTGATAGGGCCCGCGCCGGCGAATAGAGAGCGCCGTTGGTGCTGCTGAAGGCTGGCCTGTCTCCAATAATCACGCAGACACCAATCGGTGTAGGCCGGAAGACCGCTCGATTGATGATCCGGCTGCGCCCCGATGATCAGATTCTCTTGCGGGACCGCGCGGCGGCCCGGGGCATGCCGGCGGCCACATACGTATCGGTACTAACGCGAGCTCACCTGCGGTCGCTTGCGCCGCTGCCGGCGGAGGAGCTATTGGCCCTCAAGCGCACTCTCGGTGAGCTTGGGAGCATCGGCCGCAACTGCTGAGCGCGTTCAATTCCTAGCAACAAGATCAATTCATTGCATCGCGTAGGCTGTAAATTGTCAGACAAAAGTGTTGCTAGCGCTATGGGGCCGAACTAGCATGACGCACAATAGTCCCAAGGGAACGAAACGATGGGAAGGATTGATGCGATCGCCGCGATCATGTTGCGATCTGGAGTAGGTCTCGCCGTTGCTGGAATAGCCATTCTGTTCGGCCTGGCGCCGGTTCAGGCGCAAGGCGACAAGATGACGGCGATCGCCATTCCGGCCCAGCCAAATGCGATCGAGCTGGGAACCGGAGCGCTTCCGGACGCGAAGGCGCAGGAATCTTGGCACCGCCAATATGGCAGCGTCTTTGCTCGCAACGTGACGATCGCGACGCTCACTCCTTTTCTCCCCCAACCGGGGAAAGCGACCGGCGCAGCTGTGATTGTTGCGCCTGGCGGCGGCTTCATGAGCTTGTCGATGGAAAATGAAGGCTGGGATGTCGCAAAAGCGCTGGCGGTCAAGGGCGTTGCGGCCTTCGTACTCAAATACCGGCTGAATCAGACGCCGGCCGATCTGCCTGGCTTCGAACGCTCGATGCAGCGGATGTTCTCCGGTGCGGCCGTCCGGCCGCCGCAGCCCAGCGCGGACGATGCCGCGACGCGGCTAGCTCCACAGATTGCCGATGCGCGCGCCGCCTTTGCGCTGCTCCGCCAGCGCGCCAAGGAATGGCATATTGATCCCGATCGAATTGGGATGGTTGGATTCTCGGCCGGTGCGGCGCTGACCTTGATGACGGCGCTCCATGGGCAGGATGCAAAGCCCGCCTCCATCGGGATTATCTACGGCCCTATGGCCTCAGTGACGGTGCCAGCCGATGCGCCCCCGCTGTTCGCAGCGCTTGCTGCGGACGACCCGATTTTTGGCAATTCCGGAAGTGGACTGATCGATTCCTGGCGGGCGGCGAAACGCCCGGCCGAGTACCATCTCTTCGAACAGGGGGGGCACGGTTTCGGTATGTACCCGAAGGAGACGACCAGCACCGGCTGGTTCGACTCCTATGTCCGCTGGATCGGCATGCATGGCATGCTGAAGCCGGCGCATTGACCAATAAAGCCGATTCCCCAAGACTGAAGTTACGACGTTATCGGCACTTGTTTCCGAGAGCATTCTGAAACCGTGAGTTCCTCCAAAGCTGCCGTTGGCGATGGGCAGCAGAGGGTCTATTCTGTTGAAAAACTCCATGCGGAGATTTGACCGGAAAATTTAAAGGCTTTAAAGAGGCCGAAATTTGAACGAGCCGAAGGACCAGCGGCTTCCCTCGATCTCCGCTCCCAATTGCTCTATGTTTGCCAGTGTGCGTGGTTATGCCTGGTTTTCAGCCGCAGAATGATTTATCTGCAAAATCGTCAGCGCGCAGGGAATTAGTTTTTCAACAGAATAGGTCGGGAGTACGCGTTGGCGTTCGCCACCGACGCCACGGGCTCCAACCGGCCAACAGCGGGCACTGACAGCCCGGAACCCACCGCCGTGAAGCGGCCGTTCGGTTCTTACGGTACGCTAATCGCTCCGGGCGACTAACCTTTCAAACAACCTAATCGCAAGCCTATTGCGTGATACTCATCACGCGCGAAAGGGCTGTTCGGGCAGATGATGGGGATTGGGATAAAAACACTGCGACTTACGGAGAACAGGATGTTCAGCCGCCACATCTTGACAATATCAGCTCTCATATTGTCGAGTTTTCTCTGTGCCCC
>DATFZF010000103.1:0-4177 GCA_035314705.1 Steroidobacteraceae bacterium
CTGAATTACCCTGATAAGCTCGTTGAGGCCTTTCGCGGAGCGGATGCGATGGCTACTTGGCGGGACGCTCGATGACCGACCGGCTTTCACTGACCAACGCCCTGGCGGACGCCAATATCGAACATCAGAAAGCTGAGCGCATCGCTACCGAGATCTTCGATCCGATCCACGACAGCGTCGTCACCAAGCAGGATCTACATCCCGTCGAGAGTGTCCTGAGGGCGGACATGCAGGCATTGGAGCAGCGAGTGCTGTTGCGCTTTGCGAAATTGGAGCATCGCCTGACAGTGCGCTTCGCCAGCGTCATGGTGGTTCCGACCGGCATCGTCCTCGCGGCGATCCGCTACTTACCGCGCAGCCGAGCGAGCACGTTTTCATTGTCAGCCGATGCCAACGGGGGTCCTTGCGGTTGCTGACATTTCGGAAGGGTAAAATATGGCGGAAATGGCGAGATTTGAATATGAAAAGGTGAAATTATTATTTGATTATACAAAGTTTCATATCGGGCTACCTCCCTCTCCAGGTAGCGCAGGTTCGCTAAATGTTCTAGCCGTTCATTTCGCCTTTGGGTAGCATAGCCCGGATCGGCGGAAGGGGATCGGATGGCTCGGCTTCTGGAGTTTGCGGCGCGGTTCGGGACGGAGCGGCGGTGCATTGAGCACTTGGCCGGGCTTCGCTGGCCCGACGGTTTTGTGTGTTCCGGCTGTGACGGACGGCAGGCTTGGCGGCTGAAGGCTCGACCGCGGGTCTATGAGTGCGGCACCTGCCATCGGCAGGAGTCGGTGACCGCGGGAACGGTGTTTCATCGGACGCGGACGGATCTCTCGAAGTGGTTTCTTGCGGCCTACCTAATGGGCCGCGACAAGCGCGGCGTTTCAGCCAAATTTCTGCAGCGTGAACTGGCGGTGGCGTATCAGACGGCCTGGACCATAGCGCACAAGCTGCGCCACGGGCTGAGCGAGGATCCGGCCCGTCCGCTGCGCGGCTTTCGGGAGGCGGACGAGACCTTCATTGGTGGCCGCGGCGATCCGAGCAGTCGCGGACGCAGCACGACCAGCCCCGACAAAAGCCTGGTCGTCGCCGTCGTCGAGAAGGTGCCGGCGCCAAAGAACAGGAAGGGCAACCACGGGCACGCGGTGAAGCGCCAGCACGGCTTCTTTGCCGGCAACGCCCGGATCGCCGTGCTGCCGGCCGCGACGGGCGCCGAGCTCGGCGCCTTTCTGACCGGAAACGTCACCGCCGGGTCGCATCTCCTGACCGACGGGTTTGCCGGCTATCGCGGTCGCGACGCCGCCCTCGACGAGCACTTGAAGCACACCCCGGTGGTCGAGGACGACGGCGCCAATGCCGGCGAGTTCTTCCCGATCATCCACACCCTGTTCAGCAACATCAAAGCCTGGCTCGTCGGCACCCATCACGGCGTCAGCGCCAAGCACCTGCCGCGGTATCTCCGGGAATGGTCCTACCGGTTCAATCGTCGCAATTTGCCCGATGGTTTGGACGGTTACCTGATCCGCCGCGCCGTCGAATGCGCCACCATCACCTACGACCAGCTCACGGCTGGCATCCTGCCAGATGGAGCCAACCGCATCCGGCGCTCTCCCGCGCCGGTTGCGCAACCTGCTCTAGCCGGATAGGGAGATGACCTAAATAGTGTGACGACTTTGATGTATTTAATTATCTTTGAATTAATAGGATACGATGAAGAATATACGGATTACTCAAAGCCAAACTGGCCATATGTGCGCGTAAGGGAGCGGCCCTTCGTCGCCTGATTTTCCATAACCTGTCATGCTCCTTGTGTCATTTCTATCGGTGAGAAATTTGGACTTTTCTATCAGTGAGACCCGACTTGAACAGTAGATCGGTCGATGGACTGGCAAACAATTGATGTAGTTGAGGCGGATGGGGACAATAGCTAGAACGTAGTGCCGCGAAATTCCGGATTTTCCTATTTAACAGTTGATGCCGTGATGGTATCGTAGTGCTCCGTGTGGGGGCGCGGCGATGTTCTTTCGGGTCAAGAAATCGGGCGGGCGCGGCTATCTGCAGATCGTCGCGAACCGGCGCATTGGCGGCGCGGTGCGCCAATCGGTGATCGCCAATCTCGGCCGCGCCGATCAACTGATCGCCTCAGGTGCGCTGGCCGCGTTGCTCGCTTCAGGCGCCAAACTCACCAACCAGGTCTTGCTGCTTCAGGCGCTCGCAGAGGACGACGGCAGCCTGGCGCTTGACGGCAAACGCATCGGCGGCCCGCTGTTGTTCGAGCGGCTGTGGCACGAGCTCGGCATCGGCGCCGTGCTGGATGGGTTGCTGGCCGAGCGCAGCTTCGGCTTTGCCGTCGAACGTGCCGTGTTTGTCGCCACGTTGCACCGTCTGTTTGTCTCGGGTTCCGACCGCGACTGCGCGTCATGGGTGGCGGACTACGACATCCCCGGCGCCGAAGACCTCGCCCTGCATCACTTCTACCGAACGATGGCATGGCTCGGTGAGGAGGCGGCACCGGCCGAGCCGGGCGCTTTGGCGCCGCGCTGCGTCAAGGATCTGGTCGAAGAGCGGCTGTTCGAGCGCCGCCGCGACCTGTTCACCGATCTTTCGGTAGTGTTCATGGACACCACCAGCCTGTCGTTTGAGGGCGATGGCGGCTCCAGCCTGGGCGAGCATGGCTACTCAAAGGATTTCCGTCCCGACCTTCGGCAGATGATCCTCGGTCTGGTGATGGACGGCGCCGGTTGGCCGGTGTGCACTGAGATGTGGCCCGGCAACACTGCTGATGTGACAGTGCTGCTGCCGATCGTCGACCGCTTGCGCAAACGCTTCGGCATCGGCCGGGTCTGCGTCGTTGCCGACCGCGGCATGATCTCGGCCGAGACCATCGCCGGGCTCGAGGCGCGCGGCCTCGACTACATCCTGGGGGCGCGCGAGCACACCGACAAGCGGGTGCGCCAGATCGTACTCGACGACACTGCACCCTTTGTGCCGCTGGCGATCGAGCGGCGGCAGGGCGAGACCCAGCTCTTTGTCAAAGAGGTCAATACTGCCGGCACCCGCTATATCGTCTGTCGCAACCAGGCCGAAGCCGAGAACGACCGCGCCACTCGCGAAGCAATCGTCGTTGCGCTCGATGCCCAGCTCCGGCGCGGCGACAAGGCGCTGATCGGCAATGCCGGCTACCGCCGCTATCTGCGCAAGACCACTGCAGTAAAAGGCCAGCCGGCCTTCGAGATCGATCCTGGCAAGCTGGCCGAGGCCGGGCGCTTTGACGGCATCTTCGTATTGCGCACCAACGCCCGGCTCACTCCATTGCAAGCGGTACTGCGCTATCGCGATCTGCTGCGGGTCGAGGATCTGTTCCGCCGCGCCAAGGCGGTGATGCGCACCCGGCCGATCTTCCATTCCGGCGACGCCGCGATCCGCGGCCATGTGTTCTGCTCGTTCCTGGCGCTGTTGCTGCAAAAGCGCCTCGACGATTTGGCAGACGCCGCCGGCACCACCCTCGAATGGAAGACGCTATTGCGCGATCTCGACCGCCTGCAGCAGCTGCGCATGCGCCACCGCGGCGCCGACTGGCTGGTTCGCACCGACGCCGCACCCGCCCTTACCGCGGTGTTCCGCCACGCCAAGATCGCCCTACCGCCGCGTGTCAAGCCGCTCGCGCCGCCGCCCGCGACACCGCCGCCAAAACCCGCCCCAAAACCCCGCGGCCGCCCGAGACGTAGTGCCACGGCCACCCGAATTTCGCCAGAATCCCCGTGATATCAGTTGCTTGGCTAAACAAGGTGTTCAAGTCGGGTTAGGGAGGACGAGGTGCAATACGCCATTCTTGGCCGTCGCTTCGATGCGATCACGGTCGATATCTTCGGACAGCGTAAAGACACGCCCGTAATCGCCATCAGCGAATTCGGTGTAGACCCGCTGATAGCCGGTGTGCTGCTGATTGGCGGAGCGCGCCCGAATCGTCAAAACCCTGCGCTCCAACGTGATGTCGACACCGTCGGGGCCAACTCCCGGCATCTCGCACATCACCAAAAGGCTCTCGGCGGTCTCATAGATATCGGCCGCCGGCACGAAAACCGGGCGAGGAACATTGCGCTCCGAACCGCTTTGCGTCTGCGGCGACTGTGTTGCACGGATGGGGCGCGCAAACGCGGTGACTGCAACCTTCTCTGGGTTTATG
>DATFZF010000104.1:0-2763 GCA_035314705.1 Steroidobacteraceae bacterium
ACGCGATTGATGTGGTGGACGACGCCCGCTCCCGGCATCGAATGTGCCAAAGGGTGATCGTTGAACAACGAATCACCGGAGGGGGTCGTCCAAATGCAAGTTAGCACCATCGGCGTTGATCTCGCCAAGAACGTGTTCCAAGTGCACGGCGTGGATAGTGCGGGCAAGGTTGTCATCAGCCGTCAGTTGCGGCGCAAGCAGGTCATCGACTTCTTTAGCAAGGTTCCTCCTTGCCTGGTTGGCATGGAAGCCTGCGGAACCGCTCATCATTGGGCGCGTGAAATCTCCAAGCTCGGTCATACGGTGCGTCTGATGCCGCCGAGCTACGTGAAGGGCTATGTCAAACGGTCGAAAAACGATGCTGCCGACGCGGCCGCCATCTGTGAGGCCGTGACACGCCCATCGATGCGGTTCGTGCCGATCAAGTCGGCAGATCAGCAAGCCTTGCTGATGTTGCATAGAACGCGGGATCTTTTAATCCGTCAGCGCACGCAGCTGATCAATGCGCTCCGAGCCCACCTTGCCGAGTTCGGCCTCGTTGCGGAGACGGGACGCGAAGGTCTCGCGCAGCTTGCCGAGATCATCGCGGACGAGAGTAATCGTCAAGCTCTTCCATCTGCGATGAAACAGGCGCTGCAGGCCATTGTCGATCAACTCGCTGCTCTGGAATTGCAGATCGTGACTCTGGATCGCGCCATCCACGCCCATCATCGTGCCAATGATATGAGCTGCCGCCTCGAGACCGTGCCCGGGATAGGCGTGATCGGGGCCACGGCCATCGCTTCCACTGTCACAGACCCGAGTGACTTCAAATCCGGTCGGGATTTTGCAGCATGGATCGGACTTGTGCCGCGGCAGCACTCGACGGGAGGCAAGGAACGGCTCGGCGGCATCTCCAAGCAGGGAGATCGCTATCTCCGGCGGTTGCTTGTCATCGGTGCAACGGCAGTTGTTCGACACGCCCGGCAGCATCCGCAAAAGCATCCCTGGATTATGAGGCTGCTGGCCAAGAAGCCGGCCAAGCTCGTCGCGGTTGCTGTTGCCAACAAGATGGCGCGCATCGCATGGGCGATCATGGCCAAGGGAGGATCCTATCGAGCACCAGAGCTTGCTGCTGCCACCTGAAGAGGCTTGGCAATGGGAGCGTAAGGCGACGGCGGAGCAAGACAATCGAATTGCGAGGGTGATGATGGCGTGATGCGAAACGGTCGAGCCGTCGATTGGGACAACCCGCTTCTGGGTCATGGGCGTAAAAGCCCGTGCGAATGATTGGGACCCGATCCGCGGACTACATCAGGGCCAGCGGTCATGGTGCCGCGCACACAGGCCGGACACATGACTTGCACCCGACCGTCAGAGTCTTCTTGCAACGCGGGCGTCGTCCACACATGTGAAGGGTTTCGGATGACGGCCCATCGCAACGATGCAGCCGGCACCGGGGCCGTCGTCCGAAAGCCTCCAAGGAAGGAACCCGCGGGAAGTGAGGTGCCGACGGTGCCGCGCGCTATGGCGATTTGATCGCGGCGATGAGGCTAGGCGCAAGGCGCGCGGGCGTGGCGGTTAGGTGATTGCGGCCGCTGGTTGGTCCGGTCGGCCTCGGTTCAGCGCCGATGACGATAGCCCTCGGGGAAGAGTGCGCCGTGGAAAGCGGTGCTTTGCAGGCGCCCGGTCGCGGGTCGACGTTGCCGGTTTGTGACCAGCCGCGAACGCGCTCGACGATGCGGGTGCGGGATGTGGCGCTCGCGCTCATGAGGTATCGATCCTGATTGTGCCGAGAGGCGCAGTCGGCCGGTGGCGTGGCTGGCAGCCGGCCTCAAAGGTCTCGATGACGATCATGCGGCCGCGGCAGCAGGGACAAGGGTGGGCGAGTGCCTGCGCCTCCGCCGGATCGATCTCGACCGCCTCCTCGGCCGGCGCGGCCAGACCCAAGAGCTCGTGCGCCCGCGCGATCGTCTCGGCGCGATTGGCGCTGGCGAGCAGGCCGTAGTGCCGAATGCGATGGAAGGCCTTGGGCAGCACATGGATAAGGAACCGGCGGATGAACTCGCCGACGTCGAGCGTCATCGTCGTGTAGCGGCCGGGCCCCTTGACCCTGTAGTCCTTGACCTTGAACGTGACGCTGCGCTCGTCGAGCGCGATCAGGCGGCGGTTGGAGATGGCTACGCGGTGTGTGTACCGCGACAGATAGGCGAGCACGGCCTTCGGGCCTGCGAACGGGCGCTTGGCGTAGACGAACCAGCGCTTCTTCCTGAGCCGGGAGAGGAACGCCGTGAACGCCTTGGCGTCGGCCAGATGCGCATGCGAGCCGAGGAACTGCAGCCTGCCCGCCTCGTGCGCCGCCATCAGCTTCTCCAGCATCAACCGCCGGAACAGCTTCGAGAGAACGCGTACGGGCAGGAGGAAGTTTGGCTTGCATGAGACCCACCGGCTGCCGTCCACGGAGAGCCCGCCGCCCGGCACGATCATGTGCACGTGCGGATGGTGGGTCATTGCCGAGCCCCAGGTGTGCAACACCGACGTGATGCCGATGCGGGCTCCGAGGTGCTTCGGGTCCGCCGCGATCCTGAGCATCACCTCGGACGAGGCCTTGAACAGGAGATCATAGATCACGGCCTTGTTCTGGTAGGCGATGTCGCCAATCGCCGACGGCAGCGTGAAGACGACGTGGAAGTAGGGAATCGGGAGCAGCTCGGCCTCGCGCGCGGCCATCCACTCGCGCGCTGCCGCGCCCTGGCACTTCGGGCAGTGCCTGTTGCGACAGCT
>DATFZF010000105.1:0-19310 GCA_035314705.1 Steroidobacteraceae bacterium
CCTTGACGCGATCGGCGGAGAGGTCGTTGAGCTTCACCTCGAAGCCGGCGAGTGCAGTCACATGCGCAATCCCGCTGCCCATCTGTCCCGCGCCGATAATTCCGATCTTGCGAATGGGAAGCGCAGTACTCTGGGAACGCGTCTTCGGTCGCTCTTTGACTTCGATCATGTTCGTTTGCCTGTTCTATGCCGATCGGAGCGCCGGGGCAGGTGCTGCATGTTTACCATCGGATCAGCGGCCGAGCTTTCCAAGCTCTGCCGCAAGCTCGGGCAGCGCCTGGTACAGATCAGCAACGAGCCCGTAGTCGGCAACCTGGAAAATCGGTGCGTCCTCGTCCTTGTTGATGGCTACGATGACCTTCGAGTCCTTCATGCCGGCAAGATGCTGAATGGCGCCCGAAATACCGATGGCCACATACAGGTCGGGCGCGACAATCTTTCCCGTCTGACCGACCTGCCAGTCGTTCGGTACGTATCCGGCGTCCACGGCCGCCCGCGACGCTCCCGTGGCGGCGCCCAGCTTGTCGGCCAGAGGCTCGATGTATTTGACAAAATTATCGTGGCTCTGCAGGGCACGTCCGCCCGACACCACGATGCGCGCCGTGGTGAGTTCGGGACGCGCGGATTTTGACAACTCCTCGCCGACGAAGCTCGAGATCGCAGGATCCGCGACCGCGTTGAGGGCTTCAATGGGCGCCGCGCCCGCCGTACGGTTCGCGGCAGCGGAGAAAGCGGTGGTTCGTACCGTGATCACCTTCTTCGCGTCCTTCGAACGTACGGTCTCGATGACATTGCCGGCGAAGATCGGGCGCTCGAACGTGTCGGGCGCGATCACGGCCATCATGTCCGAGACCTGCATGACATCGAGCAGCGCCGCGAGTCGTGGCATGACATTCTTTCCCGACGAGGTCGAAGGCGCGAGCAACACATCGTAGGTCGGCGCCAAAGAAAGCAGCAATGCGCCGAGCGGCTCGGGTAGGCTGTGCGCGTAGGCCGGTGCATCAACCAGCAGAACCTTGGCCACTCCCTCGAGCTTGGCGGCCGATTCCGCCGCGGTACGGCACTGATGACCTGCGATGAGCACATGCACCCCGGCGCCGATTTTTGTTGCGGCGGTGAGCGCCCGGGCAGTCGCATCTTTGAGCGATGCATTGTCGTGTTCGGCGAGCAATAAGATGGTCATTGTAGAACTCCGGCTTCAGTTTTCAGTTTCTTGACAAGTTCCGCGACCGAGGCGACCTTGACGCCTGCTTTGCGGTGCGGAGGCTCGGCCATTTTCAGAATTTCAAGCCGTGGACGGACGTCGATGCCGAAGGCTTCGAGCGCCTTTTTGGCCACCGGCTTCTTCTTTGCCTTCATGATGTTGGGAAGACTGACATAGCGCGGCTGATTCAAGCGCAGGTCAGCCGTGACGATGGCCGGCAGTTTGAGCTTGACAATCTGGTGGCCGCCATCGACCTCGCGCGTGACGGTAAGTCCGTCCGCCTCGATGAGGACCTTGGAGGCAAAGGTTCCCTGCGGCCAACCCAGCAGTGCGGCCAGCATTTGACCGGTTTGATCGCAGTCATAATCGATGGCCTGCTTGCCGAGAATGATCAGATCCGATTTCTCTTCGGTGGCAACCGCTTTCAAGATCTTGGCGACGGCAAGCGGCTCCATTTCACCGTCGAAGCCGACCAGGATGCCGCGATCCGCGCCCATGGCGAGCGCCGTGCGCAGCGTTTCTTCCGCCTGGGGCGGCCCGATCGACACGCAGACGACTTCAGTTGCGCTGCCCTTCTCCTTCAAGCGAATCGCCTCCTCGACGGCGATTTCGTCAAATGGATTGATCGACATCTTGACGTTGGCTACGTCGACTCCCGAGCCATCGGGCTTCACCCGGATCTTGACGTTGAAGTCGACGACGCGTTTGACTGGCACAAGAATCTTCATAGGGTTCCCGCCTGGGGTTGCTGCTCGGATAGCGGAACAATATCGACCGGAGGCTCACTGCAAATACACCGTTTCGCAAAAGCCCATGCGGCGCTGCGGCGCTATCGTTTTCATCCCCGAGGCGGTTCGGGAATCAGCCGCGAACTGCGCTGCCCGCTGAAGTAGGACCACAGCCATTGAATCTGCACGCGCATGCGGCTCTGTAGCTGTGGCAAAGTCCCCACATGGATGAGCGCCCAAATCAACCAGGGGATGAACCCCGATAGTCGAACTGAACCGCGCTCCAGAATCGCGAAATTCTTGCCGACGACCGCCATGCTGCCCTTGTCAAAATAGCGGAAACGGCGGATGGTGCGGCCCTCGAGCATCGCCGCGATGAAACGTCCGACATAGCGGCCCTCCTGGATTGCCACCTGCGCGACGCCGGGCAACGGCCGGCCATCTTGCGTGACGGCAGCGGCATCACCAATCGCAAAAATCCTGGTGTCGTGCGCAATTTCCAGGAATGGCCCCACACAGGCCCGCCCCGCCCGATCGGTCGGTGCGCCGAGCATCTTGACAATGGGTGAGGGCGCGACTCCCGCCGTCCACAATACGGTGGCGCTATCGATTCTCTCTCCGCCCACGATGACACCCTGCTCATCGAGGTGTTCCACCTTGACGCCGGTGATAATTCGGACCCCGAGGCGCGCGAGCCGCGCGGCCACTCGTTTGGATAAGGACTCGGCGAAGCCCGGGAGAACGCGCGGCGCGCCATCCAGCAATACGATTGAAGAGGTTGCGGGATCGATGCGCCTGAAGTTCGCTCGCAAGGTAACGGTGGCCATCTGCGCAATCGAAGCCGCCAATTCGACGCCGGTCGCGCCCGCGCCCACCAACACAAAGGTCATTTGCCGCGCGCGCTCCGTTGGGTCATCCGACAATTCCGCCCGTTCATAGGCGCTTAAGATCTTGGCTCGTATCGCTTCGGCGTCGGTAATGGTTTTCAGGCTCGGCGCGTACTTCCCGAACTCATCGTGGCCAAAGTAGCTCGATTGGACGCCGGTCGCGATGATCAAATAATCGAATTCGACCTGTGTGACTCCCGCGCCTGGGCAGGCGGCCTCCACGTAGCGCGCCTTCAGCTCCAACTTGGATACTTCACCCATCATTACCGAGAGGTTTGCTTGCGTGCGCCCCAATTGTCGGATCGGCGCGGCGATCTCGGCGGGCGCAAGCACCGAGGTCGCTACCTGGTATAAAAGAGGCTGAAAGATGTGATGATTGCGCCGATCGATCAATACCACTTCCGCATTGCATTTTCGCAGCGCCCGGGCGGCCGCCACGCCGGCGAATCCTGCGCCAATGATGACCACGCGCGGCGCGCCGCCTTGTGTCCGCACGTTGCGCTCGCTCTCTAGACGGTCGAGCAATGTTGAATTCGCGCCCGGAGGGATCCGCCGGCAACGATTACCCCTACCGGGTTGCCAAACCATGCTTCGAAACTAATCGGCGATCGGCGGCGAAATGACCTTGCATTGGCACGCATGCACAAGTAGGGCTCGGCACTTGCCTCGAGCAATCGCAATGCCCGCAGGTACGTGTGCCAATCACGCTGGTTTTTCATGCCCGTTCGTGACAAGTTGACCGTGGCCATTCAGGCGATCTCCGCATGCAGGTGTCTTACACTGTGATAAATGGCCAGAGTCTTCGGGTTCGGTTGCACGCCCAAGACCTTGCTCAGCAGCTCACGGCAGCGTCGGTATACCTGGAGCGCCTCGCAATGATCCCCAAGCTCCCGATGGCAGATCATCAATCCGCGATAAAGGTCTTCCGATGTACCGTCGAGCTCAATCCCCGCCTGATACACGTCCGCCGCTTCCTGCCAGCGCCGTCTAGTTTCGTAGGCTTGCGCGGCATCTCGAAGCGCGCGCAGGAACTTGCCGCGCAGTGCCTGCCGCGTCATGACCGTCCACGGCTTATCGGCTTCCTGTTGCAGAAAATGACCCTGGTACAGGTCCCGGATCCTGGCAAAACGCACCGCAATGTCGTTGTGATCCGCGCTCGAGCGCAGTTCTTTTTCAAAGTCCCACATGTCGACCCAGAAGTACTGTCGATCAAGGCTCAGTTTGCTGCCGGCCATGATTACGGCGCCGGGAGCGCCTAGGAGCAACCGCAGTCGATACAGTGCGCTCTCCAGCGCGTGGTACCCGGCATCGCCCTCGGAGTCAGGCCATAGGGCGTCAATCAATTTTCCGGCCGCCACTTCAGTACCGCCAAATGCGATGAGGGCTTGCAACAACTCCAGAGTCTTCTTCTGCGTGCGCCGCGAGCAGCGGATGGGTGCGTCGCCTTTTAGCAGCCGGAAAGTACCGAGGACACTGACTCTAAACGGCCACGGCCAATCACGGCTCGCACTCTGCGGTGGCGGCAATCGATAGCGCTCTACAAGAGCGTGGACCGGCTCGACGGCCGTTCCTGCACGCACCGCCTCCATGCACAGCTCCCCCATCGCGTTCGGCAGCAGCGCAACAATCTGCATCGAGGGGCCTGGCAGGGATGCGGTCGCAAGCGCGGCGCTGAGCATTCGATGGCACTCGGGATGCTCGCCGCTGCGTAACGCCATATACGCGCCCACCAACTCGGCATTGCACTTAAGTTCCACCGGCAGCGCATCTCCAAAGAGCGCTTGTGCCTGCTGTAATGCTTCGGCGGCTCCCGCACGGTCGCCCTGTCCCGCTCGGCACGCTGAGAGCGTGAGGCGCAGCCAGAATTGCATGGGCACCGCACCGGATTGATCAATGCGGGAAATTGCGTTGGTCCAGTGACTCAAGGCACCGGCCTGATCGGCGCGAAGCGTGGCCTGTTCAGCCAACGCGTGCGACAGCAGGGCCATCCCACCGTGCCAGGTTGGATTGATCACCTGCCTCATGGCATGGATGCACTCGGCCATCTCATTGAGGTCCCGGCGCGCAAATGCAACCAAATGACGCGTCTGATAGTGCAGAGGGTCCGCAGTGCTCAAATTGAAACGCTTGGCGATACCTAAGGCCTCTCGCAGCACCGCCGCGGACTCAGGGTAAGCGCAATCGAGCCAAAGCCCGTACGCCATGGCATTGAGAGCCGACACGCGTGCGGCCGGTGAGCCGCCCTCTTCTTGAAGCATGACTTGGAGCCGCCGTATCACATCCTTGGGCCAAACCAATTCAGGATCCACAGTCGAGGCAATGAGCAATGAACGGCCTGCGAACAGGCGATCATCGAGTTCCAAGTCGGCATCCATAAGCGCACGCAATCGCGCGATGCACAGCGGCGCTAAGCGGGGTGCCGGGCGCACACGAGCAATCGTGAAAAGCAGATTTGCGTAGACTTGCAACTCCGCCTCCCGGGACGGAAAGGCAGGCTCTGGATCCAGGCAGGCCTGCAGACGGTCGATCCAAGGATGAGCCGGCGCAAAGCTCGACCATTCAAATTGATAGGTCTCCACCATCGCCGCGGCAGTCAGCAGCTGACCCATTCGGTCGCCGCGCTCCGCGAATTCGCCCCAGGCAGCCTCGATCGATGCGCGAGCGGTAACGGGGGTAGCTGCGAGCGTAGAATCGCCCGAGCCCGACCAAGGACGCCCTAAATTCGCTGAGGTAATAGTGCTTTGCAACATGTGACTGCTCCCGCAATGCCAAACACGGAAGCGAGATTAGGCGCGATGCGTGGGAAAGTAGTGATTGCGCGGTAATGCTTTGGTCACGGATTCGTTGGCCGATCGTGACGGCGGCGAGAATTGCGCTGACGTACGGCCTAGGCGGCTCCGCCGAGGCCTTATCACGCTAACGGAGTCGCCGTGCGCTTGAGTGGCGCGGCATGGCGCTCAGGCACAGGCAGCCATCGGCGGCAAATTGCCACCGCCAAGGCCAGCACCACGGGTCCCATGAAAAGCCCCAGTAAGCCGAAGGCCTGCAATCCCCCAATGGTGCCCATCAGTGCTTCCAGAAAGTTGAGCCGCGCTCGCCCGGAGATCAACACCGGGCGTACGAATTTGTCATTGGTAAACAGGATGCCCACACCCAGAATGGCGATGAGCAGTGCGGAGGATCCCGCACCGCGCGCCAGCAACTCGATACATACAACAGCTACGGCGAGATACCCTAAGAACGGCAGGGTCGCTGCAATTCCGGTGACAGCCCCCCACGCTGCCGCCGCCGGCACATGTACTGCGGCGTAAGCGCCCCACAAAACCATCCCATCGAGCAATCCGACCAGCACCATACTTTGGGTAGTCGCGCGCAATGCGGCAATGGCAATACCGACATATGACCCTCCAGCCTCACCCAACAGGTGCGGGACTCCCTGAGCGATAAGAGCTGCCAGGGACTCGCCGTGACGAAACAGCGAGTAGAGCGCCACGACGGTGATGCTCACGACAAACGCATGGTGCGCCAGAAATTGACCGGCCGATTGCATGGAGCGCAGATGTGCGCCTGCATCGCGATTCACCCACGCGGTGGCCGCGCTGTTCACGGTGTCGGCGAGCGAATCGCCGATCAGCGGAATATCCTTGAGCCACGCCGGCACCAGCAGTCCGCTGTGGGCCGCAGCGAGCATCTGAGCGGCCCACGCCTGCGCCTCTTGGGTCACTACAGCAAAGGCGAACACCAGGGGTCCAAGAACCGCGCAGGTGATCAATGCGGTAAACAGTGCGGGCGCGACTCTCGCTCGCAATCTTTCCGGCAACAATCGCGTAGCGCGCCGATACAGAGGCCAACTCGCCACGCCAATGACGATGGCCCACATGAATGGGACGAGAAAACTCCTCAGCAGCCATGCGGCAAGGCCAAGAACCGTGATGGCGAATATCCGTTGCGGATTCAGCCTCGTGGGGTAGTGGAGAGCCGGGAGCCTACCTGACACGACGCGAACTCAAGGCAGTGCCTGGAGCTTTCCGTGACGCCATCCACCATGCAAGACCCATGTAAGCCAGGGTCACCACGATAAGCCGGATGACTTGCGGGCTCGCCTCCCGCCAGGTGGCGCCCATTTGATTGAACTTAAGCAGCGCCTGTATGCCATGCGTGCTCGGCAAGAGATAGGAAAACCAGACCATGGGCGCGGGGATGGATTCGACCGGGAAGGCAAAGCCGCTCAAGAACAGCAGCGGAATCGACACGGCACCAATGACCTGAAACGCACGCTCGCGATCGGCCATCCAGCATCCCAGACTGACTCCGAGGGCGGCTATCGCGAGCGCATACAGCGCGCCGATAACAATGCCCGCGCTTAAGTTGCCCGCCCGCGGCAGATCATAGATCCAGAATACAAAGCCAATCCAAAACAGGATGGCGCACCAGACGAAAAGCCAGAATCCCGCGAGCATCCCGCCGAACGCGCGCACCGACAATCTGCCTTGCGGAGCGATCGTCCAGCGCCCGCGCTCGATCCACGTGCCCATCACCACACAAATGCCGATGATCAGCAGTTGATGCACGATGAGACCCGTGGATGCAGGTACGACGTAGCTTGCG
The DNA here is from genome assembly GCA_035314705.1 of Steroidobacteraceae bacterium. Classification (GTDB taxonomy): domain Bacteria; phylum Pseudomonadota; class Gammaproteobacteria; order Steroidobacterales; family Steroidobacteraceae; genus Bog-1198. The sequence goes on from DATFZF010000105.1 coordinate 7,428, forward strand.
TATCCTTGTACGGTGTTGAACATCGGCTGCTTGATGAGCGCCGGCCCCGCGTGCGCCGCCCGCATGAGGGCGGCCGGCGGCACATGCGACTCGACCAGGTGTGCGGCCAGCGGCGCAGCAGTGGTCGATACCAGAACTTCGGCTGCCGTTTCCAGTATCGTGCCGTCGACCACGATGTAACCGCCGTTGCCCATGACGGTGACGCCGGTCGGCGAACCCCGCAAGACGTCGCGATCGAAATTCGGTGGAATTGCCACGATCCCGCCGATCTCTCCGCGCTGCATCAGCGGTACGGCATCCTCGACGCGGCGCGTCACACCGGCCACGCGCACTGCTCGGGTGGCATCGAGGTCGCGCTCGAACTGCCGCGACAAGGGACTCGCATCGTAGTCCGCAACGATCACCGGAACATGCTCAACAACCTCGGGACGATACGGCAGCGGGTAGAAGAAACTGTAAACCAGGCCCCCCAGTACCATGGGCACGACGGCCCCCTTGTCGCGCAAGACGCCCAGCAGCGCTATTTTGAATGCCTGCCAGAAATTCACCGCTCACCCCAGCCGCTAGGATCATTGCAGCGGCTCGCGAGCCGCGGCAACGCAATGACGAGCGGCACGAGGATGAAGCATCCCCAAAGAACCGCGAAGGGAATGAGCGATGCGGCGATGGGCGCGCCCATGTTCCACTGCTGCTGCTCGATTTCAAAGAAATAGTGATACGGCAGCAGGTGGCTCCAGATCTTTGCCCCCGTGGTCATTGAATACAGCGGATAGGTAAACCCGGTAAATGAGACCGCCGTGACATTGGCGATAGCGCAAACCGCCGCGGCAACCCGCAAGGTGCCGGTCAAACCGACCAGCATCGCGGGGATGGCGCAGCAGGCCAGTATCAGGCTCACGAGCCCTGCGAACCACACCAGCAGACTGCCGTTGATCATCCATCCCCGATACCCCGCAAGCCATACCACAATCGCGAGCGCGAGCAGCACGAAGCAGCCGAGCAGGGGAAGCAGCTTGCCCACCAGGGCGGCGATCACGTTGCCTTTGGCCGACTTAAGCCACGCGCCGGCGGTGCGGTCCCGAAACTCCCGCCCGATGGCGTATGCCGCCCCCCCCAGCACAAACAGATGCAGCGTGGTCGGCAGGAAGGCACCGGTCAGCGCGCGCTCGAACGAGAGCTGCGGTCCGTACAGACTGCGCAGCTCCGCGCGCACGGCGGTCGCGCGCCACTGCGCCCCGACGAATCCGCCGCCGAGAGCTGCCAATCCAGCGAGCGCCCTGCCACCGTCCACGGCGCCCACCGCGCCGAGCACGTCGTTCGATATCGAGGTTCCGGCAGCGTGAAACTGCTCATCGGTGTAGAGCACGATGGGCAGCGGATCGCCGCGCTCAGCGCGGCGCTGCCAATCATGCGGCACTTGAAGAATGGCGTAGATGCGCCGTTGGCGCGCGAGCGACCAGGCATCGTCCAGGCTGTCGGGGCGAGCGACGATGGCGGTCGAGCGTACCGCGTCCAAAGCAATCGCCAATTGCCGCGAGCCTGCAGAGTGATCTTCATCGACGAATGCGATCGGCAACTTGGTGTTGACGCCGGCGGAGAAGATGGCCCAAATTGCCGCCAAGGTCAGCGCGGGAAACCAGCTGATCAGCGCTAAGTCCCAGGGGTGCGACCGCAGATACTGAATCTCTCGCGTACAGGCGCCGCGTACGCCTGCGAGGAACATGCTTCAGCTCCGCTCGATGAGCACGGACATGCCAGGGCGCAGTCCGTCGACCTTCTCGACCGGCCGCGCACGCACTTCGAAGGTCTTGATGTCATAACCGCTCGACTGGCGCGTGGCTCTCCAGGTGGCGTATTCGCCCTTGGGCGAAATGTAGTAGATCGCAAACTTCACGGCTCGGCCGCCGAGCGCCGGAACTTTGCCGGTGATCGCGGTACCGATCTTGACGGCGGCGAGCTCGTCTTCGCGCAAATTAAATACCGCCCATACGTCATTCAAGTTAACCAGCGTCATAATCGGAAAGCCCGGCGGGGCGAGCTCACCCTGCTGCAGAATGACTTTGTCCACTTCGGCGGATATCGGCGACTTCAAGGAAATATCCGCAGCCAGGGCATCCACCTCATCGACGGCGAATCCCGCGCCGCGGGTCACGGCGGCCGCAGCCGCGCGCTCTTCGCGGCGAAATCCATTCATGGTCAGCTCATACTGCGCCCGCGCCGCATCCGCGGCTTGCGTTGCCGACTGGAAAGCGGTTTCTACTTCGTCGATGCGCTGCTGCGAAATCAGACCCTGAGCGTAAAGCGCGTTCATGCGCTTGAAGGTCTTTTGCGCAAGATCGGCGCTCGATACCGCGCGCTGCCACGTCGATTCGGCGGTGCGGACATCCTCGCGGCGTATCCCGTCGTCGAGCAATTGCTGCCGGGCCGATGCGGCCGCGAGGGCTGACTGCGCCTGGTACACCTTGGCTTGCACCTCCGGACTGTCGAGAACCACCAGAGGAGTTCCCGGTTGCACTTCATCGCCTTCGCGCACCTGAAGCTTCGCCACCCGCCCGAGAATCTTTGGCGACACATCGATATAGCGGGCATCAATCTGCCCTTGCAGCGGCGCCTTGACCTCACGGTTGGCAAGGTACAGGCCGTAGATGAGGAATACCGCCACGGCCAGCACCACAAGGACCGGCACTAGCTTTCGGACTGGCGAGGGGTGTTTTGCCACGGCTGGGGTTGTTGCGTTCATGGGGATAACGTGATGTCCGCTTGTTGGATGAACTCTTGAAATGTCTTGGTTTGACCCGACGCTTGCAGCAATTGCACCAGTGCGATGACGTAGTCGTACGCAGCCAGTGCGCGCGCCGTCTTCGATCTTGCCAAGGCGTTGCGGGCATCGCTCACATCGAGGCTGGTCGCCTGACCCTCGCCGAACCCCCGTTCATGCAGGCGCAGATTTTCTTCCGCCAGGGCGATGGTCGAATCGAGCAGCTTGAATTGCTCGCGCGCCTGTTCCACCCGGCGAAAGGCCGCCTCGACTTCCGTCGCGATACCGGTACCGGCGGCGGCCTGCAAGGACTCGGCCTGGTGCAGCGTCGCGCGCGCGGCACCCACCTTGCTGGCGCGGTCCTCCCGCGAGAAGATTTTGAAATTCACACCGACTCCGGCGATCCAGTCCGGCTCGATCAAGGTCTGATATTTCCTGATCATGCTGTAGCTGCCGAAGGCGAAGACTTCCGGCTTCCAGCGGGACTGCTCCAACGCGACGCCCTGCTCGGCCTGGTTGCGCCGCGCTGCCAGCACGGCCAGCGTCGGGCTGGTGCTTTCGGCGAGGCGCAGCCACTCGGTGAGCGGTTTCAGGGGTTGCGTGGAAATGAACAAGGGCGTGCTGGTGCCGACGGCTGCCTCCCGGTGGAGCAGGCGCCTTAAACTTGCCTCGGCAATTTCCCGATCACGTTGCGCGCTGATTTGCTCACGCGCGGCTTCGTCGCGCGCGACCTGCGCGCTCAATCGCTCGACGCGCGGGATGATTCCTTGCTGCTCGAATTTCATTGCTCGATCGAGCTGCCGATCCGCCTGCTCAAGCACCGAGGCGCGAGTGCGTTCGACATTCGCCGCAAGTTCCAACCCGAAGTACTCCTTGGCGAGCAGTACGTCCAGGCCCTCTTCGGTGTGGCTCAATTCGGCATGCGCCGCCTCGACCCCGGCCGCCAGCGCTTTTTGAGTCGCGGTAATGCGGCCTCCGGAATAGATCGACCAGGTGGTGTTGAAGGAGGAGCGGGGGCCGCGAAAGTTATCGCTGAAAGGAAGGTTGCCCAGCGGCGTTCCCTCGATGGTCCCCGTCTTCTCACCGAACACTTCGATGGCGTTCACCGATAAATCCGGCAGGCCCAGCGTCTTGGCGGCATGCGCCTCGTCCTGATTTCTGCTCACGGCGGCCTCGCTCGCCTTCAGAGCATCGGACACATCATAAAGCGTGGTTCGTGCCTCCTCGTAGGACAGAACGCCGGAATCGGCGGCGTGGGCATGACCGACGAGCGCGCCGAGGACCACGAACAGCGCCATGTTCTGACCACCGCCAATTGAACGCGCCGTGGATCGCTCGGCACATTCAGGACGGCACCACGGGCCTTGGAGCGGTGGACGGGGCTGCATGAGTGCACACTAGATCGATGTCACTCACGGATGGCACACCGGGCAATGCGCTCGGAGGTCTCGCCTGCACCTCATTCGTGGCCGTCCGCCACCCCGTAGTAAACGGCAACCGCATGCATTTCGTCGGCCTTCAGCTCGTGCGAAATCACCCGCATCTGTTGGTTGATGTCGTTCTGCCGCATACCTTGTGCGAAGGCGGCGAGTTGGCGTTCGAGGTACGCGACGTGCTGGCCGCGCAGCGCCGGGGCGCCGAGTTTTTGGGCGCCAGGGCCATGACAGGCGGCGCACGGCGGGATCCCACGCTCAGGATCCCCGGCAAAAACCAGGCGGATCGTAGGATCGCGTTGCCGAAGACTGCGCCCGCCCTCAGGAGCGCCCTCAGCGGCAATCGGCGGCAGTCCATCAGGACGGCGCGCAAAATACACCGCCACGTCGGCCGAGTCTTGTTCACTCAAGGCGCTGGCGATCGCGCTCATGACGCCCCACAAGCGCTTGCCCGAGCGGTAGTCATCGAGCTGTTTGTAGATCACCGCCGAATTCATGCCGGCAAGCGCGGGAATGAGAGTGGAAGAACTCACGCCTTGATCGCCATGGCAGGCGGTGCAATTGAGCGCCACGAATTCGCCGTGCTGTTCGCTGCCCGACGCGATACGCGCCAGCGTCGCTTGCGTCCAGGCGATTCGGGTGGGCGTCTGCAGCGGCGGTTGCGGCTCGTTGGCTGGGTCTCGGTCGGCGCTTAAGCCGATGGCGCGGCAGATCGCGGCCCAGGTACCGAGCTTCGGACCATTGACCTGAAATCGCCCCAGCACAATGAATCCGAGAAGGAAGGAAACAATGAACACCACCGCAACCGTGCCCCAGGCAATGCCAGACCAGGGATGGCTGAGCTTGAATGGCCCTTGCTCGCGTACCATTACGGTCGTCCGCCAGAGTCGGTGAGCGTGGTTTCCGCCACCGCCGGAACTGAATGCGGCTTCAAGAAGAAGAACTGCCCGATCGGATAGCCGTAGGCGAGGACCATCAGGACCAACACGATCGCATTCCAGAGGCCAAATCCGTTCAGCGCCGGCGGCACGCGAACCGGCGGATTCACGGCGAGCGCATAGCGCATCGGCTCACCGGCGGTGCGCTCGCCAAAATGCGAGCGCACGAGGATGACGATCAATAGGATCGCCGAACTCAGCAAGATCACGCCGCCGATTACGGAGATGATGACGAGCGGCCCCATGCGCGACATCAAGGGATCGGTGTAGTCGAACGCCGCCACCCGCCGCGGCTGTCCCATGAGCCCCGCGATGTGCCAGGGAATGGTGGTGATCAGCATCCCGAAGAACCACAGCCACAGCTGCGTACGCGCGAGAGCTTTCGAGCGCAGCGGCGTGCCGGTGATCCGCGGCCACATGTCATACGCGATGGCGAAGTACATGATCACCACCGCGCCGCCAAAGATCAGGTGAAAATGCGCCGTCACCCACGAGGTGTTGTGGATCATCGAATTCATGGCGTAGCTCATGTTGATGAGACCGCCGAATCCGCCCAAACCCAGCATCACGAGGGACAAGCCCACCGCCAGCACCATCGGCTCCTTCCAGGGCAGCGCCTGAATCCAACCGAAGAGTCCGCGGCCACCGCGCACGCGGCCGGCGATTTCAAGGCTCGCGCAGATTGAAAAGACGGTGAGCAGAGTCGGCAGCGCCACCAGAAAGGTGAGCGCGGACTGCAGGAACTTGAAGCCCGAACCGTGTTCGGGGTCCATGAAGAGATGATGCATCCCGACAGGCAGCGAGAAAATGAGAAACATGATGAAGGTCAGCCGCCCCATCGTATCGCTGTAGAGCCGCCCGCCCGCCGCCTGCGGCACCAGCGTATAGAAGGCGATATACGCCGGCATCAGCCAGAAATAGACGATGGCATGCAGCGTCACGGAGAATAAGGTGCGCGCGAGTCCCGCATCAATCAAATCGCTCCAACCAAAGGCCCGCGGCAGCAAAATTGCGGCTAGCTCGAGGAGCACACCGCTCGCCGCCCACGCCCACAGCATGGCGGTCGCGGTGATGGCGAACATCGGCAGCGGTACGGGCTTACCCGGGTTATCCCGCTTCCAGTCCCGCATGTTGAGAATCATCAGCACGACCCAGATCATCGAGCCGGCAATGAGCAGGAACGCGCCGCCGTAGTACCAACCGCTCGCCAAGAGCGGCGGGTAGAACGTGTAGAGCACCGATGCATGGCCCGAGAGAATGGCGCCGACCGCCATCAGCGTGCCCACCAGGCAAATCCCGAACCCGATCCAGGCGGCCGTCATGCCGCGAATGGCACGACCGAGACTGGTCGCCGCCACGGCGTAGCCGAAACCCATGGTGAAAAACGTTGTGACCACATAGGCCATGGCGGTCCCGTGCAATGTCACCGAGGCGTAATAGGTGGCGGAGTCATCGAGCGGTGCCGGCAGCGGACTGCGCATCAGCATCTGCCAGGCCCCGAGCAGGACCGCCACCAGGAACGTGGCAAAGGCCACCCAATAGTGGAGGATTGCGAGGCCCTTACTGCGATTCACAGCTGGCTCCTTGTCGCGAGCGAAAGCATCGTGATCATTGCTTTGCTTGCGTCAAGGGCGGGGAGGACGATTGAAGGTCCTGGTAGTACGCGGCGAGCGCGGCTATCTCCTGATCGTCAAGCAACTTGGCAAAGAGTGTCATCGTGGTAGGACTGTTTCTGCGGAAACCGCGTTGCCACATCTGCAGCTCAAACGCGGTGTAATGCGCATACTGTCCCGCAAGATACGGCACCGTAGGCAATTCACCCGCGCCAGCCACGCCGTGGCAGGCGCCGCAGCTCGGAATGCCTTTCGCGCCAATACCCTCTTCGGCAAGTTCCTTGCCCCGCTTCACGAGCGTAGGATCCGCTTTCGCCAACGGTGGAAATTGCGCTTGCGTGTTGGCGTAGTAGGCCGACACATCGTCGATGTTGTCGGAGGATAGCGCGCGCGCGATCGGCGTCATGATCGAGTTTGAACGCACGCCAGTCGCGAAATCCCGCAGCTGTCTCGAAAGGTAAAATGCCGATTGGCCGGCAATGCGCGGAAACGCGCCGCTGCCATCCGAGCCGCCGGAAAACGCATGGCATTGCGCGCACGCCGGGGCGCCGGACGCGGTGCCTTGCGCCGCAATGACTGCTCCCTGGTTATGATCAGCCTGGTGTTGGCTCGCGGAGCCGCGCGCCGCGAGTTCCTCATTGGCGCGATGGACGATATAGTCGCGAATCGCCGCGGCCTTCGGGCGATCCAATACCGGCCCAAACGCGGCCATGCCGCCTTGCTGCAGCGCGCCGTCCAGCACTACGCTGAACCAAGCGTCCACGGCGATGAAGGGCGAGCCGCGAAGGTCCGGGGTGACGCCGCCGCCCACCGCGGCTTCGCCATGGCACACGGAGCAAAATTGATCGAACAACCCCTTTCCCGCCGCCAGCTGCGCCGCACTTGCGGTTTCGCGCGGCGGATCGATGACCAGCGTGGGATCCGGCGGCAAAGCCGGCAGATCGGCCTTCGCACCGAGCTTGAATACCAACAAGCGGCTGACATTGCGCTCATTTCCGGACTTATCTGATGTCTGCCCCTGCAGCAAGGGATAGGCGCCGCCCCATCCGGATAACACCGCGATGTATTGCTCGCCGTCGACCTCGTACGTGGCGGGCGCTGCCATGACCGGCGACTGAGCGAACATCGACCATAACTTCTCGCCGCTGCTCGCGCGATAGGCGCTGATATCGCCGGCCGCATTCCCCTGCACCACAAGATCACCGGCGGAGGTGAGAATGCCCCCGTTCCACGGCCCGAGATAATTGGCGCGCCATACTTCCTTTTGACTCACCGGATCCCAAGCGATGAGATAACCCTTCACCTTGGGCAAATTTGTGGTCGCGGTCGCCACGTTCCAGCCCATCGGGTATGGCTTGTAATTTTTCACCGATTCGTACGACATCGGAATCTCTTGGGCCGGGATATACACGAGACCGGTGTTTGGATTGAACGCCATCGCCTGCCAACTGTGGGCGCCGAGTGCGCCCGGCAGCAGTTCCGCCCGCTTGCCGGTCTTGTCGTAGCGGATCCCCGGATTTTCGATCGGTCGGCCGGTCTTCTGATCGATGCCGCTCGCCCAAGTCACCGGCGTGAAGTTCTTCGCAGAAATCAGCTGACCGGTCTTGCGGTCGATCACATAAAAGAATCCGTTCTTGTTGGCCTGCATGAGCACTTGGCGGCGCGCCCCGTCGATGGTCAGGTCTGCCAGGATCAACTGCTGGACCGCATCGAAATCCCATTCCTCACCGGGGGTGGCCTGGTAATGCCACGCATAGGCGCCGGTGTCGGCATTGATCGCGACGATCGACGACAGAAACCAGTTGTCGCCTTGTCCCAAACTCCGATATCCCTGGTTCCACTCAAGTCCATTGCCGACGCCGAAATAGATGAGGTTAAGCGCTGGATCGTAGGAGAGGGCTTCCCAGACCGTGCCGCCGCCGCCTCCCTTCCACCACTCGCCATGCCAGGTTTTTGCGGCTTCCGCCATAATCGGGTTCTCCGCTGGTTTTGCAGGATCGCCAGGCACGGTATAGAAGCGCCAAGCCATCTTGCCCGTCTGTGCGTCATAGGCCGAGATATAGCCGCGCACGCCGTATTCGCCGCCACTATTGCCGATCACGACACGTCCCTTGATGACCCGCGGCGCCTGGGTGATCGTGTAGGGTTTATCAGGATCGACGGTCATGACGCTCCACACCGGCTTACCCGTCCGCGCATCAAGTGCTATCAACCGACCGTCAAACGCAGCGACGAATATCTTTCCCTGCCAAGCGGCAACGCCGCGACTGACCACATCGCAGCAGCCTCTGACCCCGAGCGCCCGCGGTACGGCCGGATCGTAAGACCACAGCAGCCTGCCCGTCTTGGCGTCGAACGCCTTGACCATGCTCCAGGCGGTGGAAACGTAAAGCACGCCGTCGATGATGAGAGGCGTCGCTTCCTGACCGCGGTTGGTGTCGAGGTCGGAATACCAGGCGAGGCCCAATTGCTTCACATTGTCGGCGCTAATCCGGGTCAACGGGCTGTAGCGCTGTTCGCTGTAGGTGCGACCGTAGGTCATCCAGTTCCCCGGTTCACGATCCGCCTGGGTAATGCGCGCTGCATCCACATTCGCCGGCGACTCGACAGCCCCGGCGGATTGAAGGCCGCCAGCAAAAACACAGAGCAGCAGCGTGATAATCCTGCGAACCGCGAGAAAGCGATTATTGTCCGAGAGAGTGCACACCATTCTCATTCTGCCGATCTCCTAACGATCCTCGTAATCGCCACCCGGTACTCCAAAACACGCAAGCCTGTTGCCGTCACTCACAGTGCGTCCTTTGCACGGCGGTTAAACTTGCGAACCACTCCTTCGGCACGACGCGCACATGTGCCCACATGGCGTGATGACCGAGCCCGCAAAACTCATGGCATGGCATTGCGTACTCGCCCTCGTTGGCAAAACGTGTGCGCACCTCTGCCACAAATCCCGGAACCACCATGGTGTTCACATTGGTGTCGGGAAGCAGGAAGCCATGCACGACATCGGCGCTGGTGAGGCGAAACATCACGGGCGTTCCGGCCGGTACCGTGACGCAGCGGGGTACGAACTCGTACTGCTGGGCTATCAGACGCACGGTGACGGACCCGTCGGGCTGCGCGGCGGTGCCGAGATTGCTCTCGACGAATTCGCCGCGCAGATGCAGTGTCGTCGGATCGATGACTTCGACATTGCTGGGCGGGTGCATCGCGCCGGCGATCCCGGTCGCGACGATGACCACCAGCATGATGAGGAGCATGGCCGCCATCATCTTGATCCAGCGCTGCTCGGTCCGGGCAACGACTTCCGCGGGGACGATGCCGTCCGGCAGCGGTGCGGCAAGCGGATTGGTTGGGGGCTCAGCCACTTGGGCCTCGCGGCATGAATAAGAGGAAATAGAATGCGAGCCAGCCGATCAACAGAAGCCCGACCGCGATGCTGGCGACCACGAACGCGCCCATCGGTCCGTTTTTGAGTGCTTGGACCGCGTCGGTCGCATCGATCGGTGCGCCGGCATGATCCGATGAGTGCGCGAATTGTTCGTCGGTCGGCATCGCAATCACTTGGTTGATAGTGTTGCTCGGTACGCTAGCGGCCGGTCGCTCACGACTGGCTCACCGATTGCCGCTCGCCGCAACACGTCCTGTGATCTCAACAGAGCTTGCGGGTCCGTAAGTCAACGGTGAGTCCTGAGGCGATAGCTTCTGGATACAGGCCTCTTCCCGACACCACAGGACACCCCAAAACTCGCCATGACTCCGCAAGAACGCCGATTGCTTGAGAAATTTCTCGACCAGCTGGTCCAAATCCACGGAATACAAAAAGTACCGCAGGCCGACGCAATGATCAGTCGCGCCGTCGACCGTCAGCCGGAAGCGGCCTATCTGCTGGTGCAACGATCACTGATGCTCGAACAGGCGCTGCAACAGGCGAAGGCACGGATCGCCGAGCTCGAACTCACCCAGCGACCGGAGCGAAATTTTCTCGACACGGGTGCTGCGAACGCACCGGTGCCGATGCCGCGGGCCGCGGCGACGATGAGCGCCGCTGCGCCTGTGGGCGCAGCAATGCCCACGGAACCCTCGCGGGGGGGCGGTGCCAGCAGTTTCTTAGGACAGGCCGCGGCAACGGCCGCCGGCGTTGCAGGGGGAGCGTTCTTGTTCCAGGGCATCGAAAACTTGTTCGGCCCCCACGGCGCCTCCTTGCCCGGTCAAGCACAATCGTTCGCACCTGAGGAGGTGACGGTCAACAATTATTACTCGGGCGACGAGCAGCACGCTCAGGCGAGCGATGAACCCGATCGATTGACCGATGACGATGACGATGACGATGCGGCGGACAGCGACTTCGATTCCGGCGATGATGACGGAGATTTTGTCTAGTCGGCTGGTTCACGGGCGTCGCGTGAGTCAACTGCGAGGGACGCCGCCCTACCCTTCAAGACTTGGCTTATTGGAGAAACACCGATGATGCAGAGCGGCGCGTCCGCGTATTCAACCCGGGAGCACGAGCTGCCTAAAAAAGCGGCGATTAGAGACATGCAACCTGCCATGGCGCCGTGGCAAGCGCGGTGTATTCAAGGGTACATTGCGGTCAATCTGCATACCACCATCAGCACGATGGACCTTGGTAGGGTCGTGAACTTCCGCCCGTTTCGCCTAAATCGCGCATTCAGAGTGATCTTCGGCTGTACGCCGCACCAATATGTCATTCGCAGACGCATCGCGCGCGCTCAAAGCCTCATGTTGATGTCGAATGACTCTCTGGGCCAAATCGCCGCAGAGTGCGGCTTTGTGGATCAATCCCATCTCAGCAACCTGTTCTACAAAGTTGTCGGAACGCGCCCGGGAGCATGGCGGCGGATCCGCACGGCGCAGCACTAACCGTGCCGACCCGATGAGTCTATTGGAAATGCGGGACCGTGGCCGCCCCATTTCCACCCGCCTCGGTGCCGAAACCGGCACCGAGGCGGGCATTGCCACGGGCTATTAGCCCTATCAGACTCGATAGCTAGGCGGTATGTACTCGTACGGGTAGAGATAGCCGCTCGGCTCGCCGAACCAGGCATCGTCATGTAGCGTGCTCCAAGCGCGCCGACGGATAGATCCGCCAAGCTCACGCATCCGCGAATCGATCGGCA